>NZ_JAKWFI010000020.1:0-6779 GCF_029522175.1 Paenibacillus sp. P2(2022)
CGCTGTTTGACACGATGTTTGAGCTGAAAACAATGGAGCAGCAGGAGTTCGAGCTGGAAGGTCTGACCTTGAGCTCCTATCCACTGGACAATCATACGGCCAAGTTTGATCTGAGCTTGGAGGCCATGGAGCAGCCCGAAGGTATTCTGTGCCGTCTGGAATACAGCACGGCGCTGTATAAGCCGGAGACCATGACGCGATTGGCACAGCATTTTGCGGAAATCGTTCGAGCTATTGCCTATCATCCACAGCAGCCCCTGGCAGTTTTGAATATGGTAACCGCCGAGGAAAAAGAGCAACTCATCGATGGATTTGGAAATGTGGGGGTATTAGGTGCTGATGCTGTTGAAGCGGGAGCCCTGTTCCATGCCTATGTGGAAGAACAAGCCCAGCTTGTGCCGGATCACGTGGCGGTGGTGTATGAGGAGCAACAGCTGACGTACCGCAAACTGAACGAGCGTGCGAACCAATTGGCGCGTAAATTGCGAAAGGAAGGCATTGGACGCGAATCGATTGTCGGCATTTTGAGTGAACGCTCGGTAGACATGCTGGTCGGCGTATTGGCGGTGTGGAAAGCCGGAGGCGCTTATGTGCCGCTGGATGCAGACTATCCATCCGAACGGATTCGTTTCATGCTGGAGGACAGCGGTGCGACGGTACTGTTAACTCAAACCGACCTGCTGGAGCGCGCACAAGCATGGCTGAATGAAAGCCAATGGGCTTTGGGCGATGAAAATGCTAAGGTTGAGCTGGAGACAGCGGTTAGCGCTGAAACGATGGAAAGAGACAGCCTGAATGAAGGCTTAGGCTTGAAATCAGATTCGAAGTCTGACAGCGAAGCAGCATCTGAATCCGTAGCGAACTTGCGTCTGCATACCGTACTGACGCTGGACGATGAGTCGCTGTACACCGGGGATGCCACGAATATCGAGCCGATCAATGAACCGCACGATCTGGCGTATGTGATCTACACGTCGGGGACAACGGGACGTCCGAAGGGCGTCATGATTGAGCATCGCAGCTTGGTGAATACCGCTGCGGCCTATCGTCGGGGTTACCGCCTGAGCGAATTCCCGGTACGACTGCTACAACTGGCTAGCTTCTCCTTCGACGTGTTCGTCGGCGATATTGCGCGGACACTCTATAACGGGGGAACGATGGTCATCTGTCCGAAAGACGACCGGATTGATTTTAGCCGTCTCCACGGATGGATTCGTGATTATCAAATTACGGTGTTCGAATCCACACCGGCTTTGATCGTACCGTTTATGCAGCATGTGCATGAACACGCACTAGACATGAGTAGTCTAGAGCTGCTCATCACGAGCTCGGATAGCTGCAGTGTGACAGACTACCGAGTGCTGCAGGAGCGGTTTGGTGCGGACATCCGCATCATCAACAGCTACGGTGTTACGGAAGCGGCGATTGACTCCAGCTTCTACGACGAAGAACTGTCGAAGTTGCCAGGCAGCGGCCATGTGCCGATTGGTCAGGCGTGGCTGAACGCACGCTTCTACATTGTGGACAGCCAGCTGAATCCAGTGCCGATCGGCGTACTGGGCGAGCTGTGCATTGGCGGTGCTGGTGTGGCACGGGGGTACCTGAACCGTGCGGACTTGACGGCGGAGAAATTCGTAGCGAACCCGTACGTGCCGGGTGAACGACTGTATCGTACCGGCGACTTGGCGCGGTGGATGCCGGACGGCCATGTAGACTTTATCGGCCGGATGGATGATCAGGTCAAAATCCGGGGCTTCCGGATTGAACTGGGCGAGGTGGAAGCGCAGCTGCTGACTGTGGCTGGCATTGAGAAAGCGATCGTCACCGCCTGGGAAAACGAAGACGGAGACAAGGATCTGTGTGCGTATGTCGTAGCCTCGGAGGCGCTGAATTTGCCGGAGCTGCGCAGCACACTGCAGCCCAAACTGCCGGGCTATATGATCCCGACCTACGTCGTACCCCTGGATCGTTTCCCGCTGACACCGAATGGGAAAATCGACCGCAAAGCGTTGCCCGCACCGGAAGCGCGCCTCGAAGGAGGCACGGAGTACGTTGCGCCGCGCACAGAGCTGGAAGAGCAGCTGGTCCGTATTTGGAAAAGCGTTCTGAATCATCACCAAATAGGCATCCAGGATAACTTCTTTGAAGTGGGAGGACATTCGCTGCGTGCTACTACCCTGATGGCGAAAATTCATCAGGAGCTGAATCACAAGCTGGCCTTGCGAGATATTTTCCAATATCCGACGATTGAGCAATTGGTACAGGTGATGGGTGAAGATCAGACCCAGCAAACGTATGTATCCATACCTGTGGCAGAGGAGCGCGAATATTACCCCGTTTCTTCGGCACAAAAACGGATGTACGTTCTGAGTCACCTGGAAGGTGGAGAGGTTAGCTACAACATGCCAGGAGCTTTGATTATCGAAGGTTCCTTGGATAAAAAAAGACTGGAACAAGCCTTCCGCCAGCTGATTGAACGTCATGAGGCCCTCCGAACCCGATTCGAGATGGTGGATGGTGAGGTGATTCAGCGGATTGAATCCAGCGCCCCATTCAGCGTGGAGTATGTACAGGCAAGTGAAGAAGAGACACCGCAGTACGCACAGGACTTTGTACGTGCATTTGATCTCGCACAAGCCCCATTGCTGCGGGTTCAGTTGATCGAAAATGGACCGGGGCGTCACGTCATGCTCTATGACATGCACCATATTATTTCGGATGGCGTGACGGAAGGCATTATCGTGCAGGAGTTCTCTCAATTGTATGAAGGCCAGGAACTGCCGCCACTGCGGATTCAGTACAAGGACTATGCGGTTTGGCAGCATGCAGATATGCAAAGTGAACGCCTTCGTGAGCAAGAAAGCTATTGGCTGAAAACCATGTCAGGTGAAATCCCGGCGCTGGATATGCCAACGGATTTTACAAGACCTGCTGTACAGCGTCTGGAAGGAACTCGATTTGAGTTTGCGATCCGCATGGAGGACAGCGAGCAGCTGAAGCAGCTGGCCGCGCAAACTGGCTCTACCTTGTACATGGTGTTGCTGGCAGCGTATAGCACGCTTTTGCATAAATACACGGGTCAAGAGGACATCATCGTCGGCACGCCGATTGCCGGAAGACCACATGCGGAACTGGGGAGCCTGGTAGGCGTATTCCTCAACACGCTGGCGATTCGCAATTATCCGTGTGGCGACAAAACGTTCCTGGATTATCTGCAAGAGGTCAAAGAGCATGCGCTCCGTGCGTATGAGCATCAGGAATATCCGTTTGAAGAGCTGGTTGAAAAGCTGGATTTAACGCGGGATACGAGCCGGAATGCGCTGTTTGACACGATGTTTGAGCTGAAAACATTTGAGCAGCAGGAGTTCGAGCTGGAAGGCCTAACCTTTAAGCCGTATCCGACGGACAATCCTACGTCCAAATTTGATCTGACCTTGGATGCCGTAGAGCAGCCAGAAGGCATTCTGTGCAGTCTGGAATACAGCACGGCGCTGTACAAGCCGGAGACCATTGCACGCTTTGCACAGCATTTTACCGAACTCGTACGTGCCATTACACTTCATCCACAGCAGCCACTGGCAGCTTTGGATATGGTAACCGTCGAGGAGAAGGCACAAATCCTCTATGGTTTTGGAGATGTAGGCGTATCGGAGGTTGCGGCTGAAGCAGAAGTCTTATTCCATGCCTATGTGGAAGAACAGGCACAGCTTGTGCCAGATCATGTGGCGGTGGTGTACGAGGAGCAGCAGCTTACGTACCGCCAGCTGAACGAGCGTGCGAACCAATTGGCGCGTAAATTGCGAAAGGAAGGCATTGGACGCGAATCGATTGTCGGCATTTTGAGTGAACGCTCGGTAGACATGCTGGTCGGCGTACTAGCGGTATGGAAGGCTGGAGGCGCCTATGTGCCGCTGGATGCAGACTATCCGTCCGAGCGCATTCGTTTCATGCTGGAGGACAGTGGTGCGACGGTGCTGTTGACCCAAACCAGTTTGCAGGACCGTGCCCAGGTGTGGCTGGAGGAAAGCCAACAGGCCTTGGGCGGAGGGCAGACTGAGGGTGAATTGGAAACAGCGGCTGGTGCTGAATTGATGGAAAGAGACCACCTGAGTGAAGGCGTAAGCTTGAAATCAGATTCGAAGTCTGACCGCGAAGCAGCATCCGAGCCAGCAACAGGGCTGCGTCTGCACACCGTACTAGCATTAGACGATGAGTCGCTGTATACCGGAGATGTCACAGACGTCGATCACATCAACGAGCCGCAGGATCTGGCGTATGTGATCTATACGTCCGGTACAACGGGACGTCCGAAGGGCGTCATGATCGAGCATCGCAGCTTGGTCAATACGGCTGCGGCGTATCGCCGGGATTACCGTCTGAACCAGTTCCCGGTCCGACTGCTGCAACTGGCCAGCTTCTCCTTCGACGTGTTCGTCGGCGATATTGCACGGACGCTTTATAACGGCGGCACGATGGTCATCTGTCCGAAAGAGGATCGGATTGATCCAAGCCGTCTGTACGGCTGGATTCGCGATTATCAGATTACCGTGTTCGAATCGACTCCAGCCTTGATCGTACCGTTTATGCAGCATGTGCATGAACACGGGCTGGACATGAGCAGTCTGGAGCTGCTGATTACGAGCTCGGATAGCTGCAGCGTGACGGACTACCGAGTGCTGCAAGAACGGTTTGGCGCAGATATCCGTATCATCAACAGCTATGGCGTCACGGAAGCGGCGATTGACTCCAGCTTCTACGATGAAGAGCTGTCGAAACTGCCAAGCAGCGGGAATGTGCCGATTGGACAGGCGTGGCTGAACGCACGCTTCTACATCGTAGACAGCCAGCTGAATCCGGTACCGATCGGTGTACTGGGCGAGTTGTGCATCGGCGGCATCGGGGTCGCACGGGGGTACCTGAACCGTGCGGACCTGACAGCCGAGAAATTCGTAGCGAACCCGTACGTACCGGGTGAACGTTTGTATCGCACCGGCGACTTGGCGCGGTGGATGCCGGACGGCAATGTAGACTTTATCGGCCGGATGGACTATCAAGTCAAAATCCGGGGCTATCGGATCGAGCTGGGCGAGATTGAAACGGCGATTCAGCGGGTGCCGGGTGTGCGTCAAGCCGTAGTCATCGACCGGACGGACGAGCGTGGACACAAGTATTTGTGCGGATACATCACGGGAGAAACCGAGCTGCGGATCGAGGAAGTACAGGCCGCGCTGGAAGCCGGACTGCCAGCGCACATGGTGCCAGCACGGCTGATGCGACTGGAGACGATCCCGCTGACCAGCAACGGCAAAATTGACCGTAAGGCCTTGCCGGAACCGGAAGGCAGCATTCATACCGGAGTCGCCTATGTGGCCCCACGTACGAAGGTGGAGCAAGTATTGGCTACGGTATGGGCCGGAGTGCTCGGCGTGGAGGCCGTAGGCACGCAGGATAACTTCTTCGAGCTGGGCGGCGATTCGATCAAAGCGCTGCAAGTATCGTCCCGCTTGCTACAAGCAGGTTATCGACTGGAGATGAAAGACCTGTTCAGCCATCCAACGGTGTCTGCATTGGCGCCGAAAGTCCAATCCGTTACCCGATTGGCGGATCAAAGCGAAGTGGTGGGCGCGGTGAAGCTGACACCCGTTCAACACTGGTTCTTGGAGCAAAACCTGGCGGATGCTCATCATCACAACCAGTCCATCATGCTGCATAGCAAGGATGGTTTTGATGAAGCGGCACTGCGCACAGCGATGGATCAAATGGTTAGTCATCACGATGCACTGCGGATCGTTTTCCGTCCTACCGAACACGGGTATGAAGCTTGGAATCGCGCGGTGGGTGAGGGTGAGCTGTATACGCTGGATCAGGCAGACTTCAGGAAGGAGTCGGAAGTGTCTGCGGCGATTGAGGCCAAAGCGAATGAAATTCAGGCGGGGATTCATTTAAGCGAAGGACCGCTGATGAAGCTGGGGCTGTTCCATTGCCCAGATGGAGATCATTTGCTGATAGCTATTCATCACTTAGTAGTAGATACCGTTTCTTGGCGCATTTTGTTCGAGGATCTTACGACAGCCTACGAACAAGCATTGAACGGACAACCGACTCGTCTTCCGCACAAAACGGATTCGTTCCGTACCTGGGCTGAGGGACAGTCTCACTATGCGAACGGCCCAGAAATGGCAGCAGAGCTCGCCTTCTGGCAAGAAGTAGAACAAGGTGTGTATGAGCCGCTTCCAAAAGACGAATCCCCTTTTCATTCCTTGAATAAAGACAGCGAGCTCATGACAGTCACGTGGACAGCTCAGGAAACGGAGCAGCTGTTAAAACAAGCACATCGTGCCTACAACACGGATATGAATGATTTGCTGCTGACCGCACTCGGCCTGGCTATTCATCGCTGGGCGGGTATTGAACGAGTGCTCGTCAACCTGGAAGGCCATGGACGGGAATCCATTCTGCCCGAGCTGGATATTACGCGCACGGTAGGCTGGTTTACGACCCAATTCCCGGTTGTGCTGGATATGAGTGTGAGCCAAGACCTTTCACAGCGCATCAAACAGGTGAAAGAAGGGCTACGCCGGATTCCGCAAAAGGGTATTGGCTACGGTATGCTGAGATACCTGTCCGCGGCATGTGAGCAAGAGCGTTTTGTAACCGAACCTGAAATCAGCTTTAACTATTTGGGACAATTTGATCAGGATATGCAAAATCAATCCATTGGCGTGTCTCCTTACGCTAGCGGTGCCGAGCTGAGCGCACATGCAGCCAGATCGCACACG
>NZ_JAKWFI010000021.1:0-6028 GCF_029522175.1 Paenibacillus sp. P2(2022)
ACCTTGGCTGACACGGATACCGTGGTCTTCCAGCTTACGGAAGAAGAGACAGGAACACTATTGAAGCAAGCACACCGCGCGTACAACACGGAAGTGAACGATTTGCTGCTGACTGCACTAGGCATGATGCTGTACACGTGGACCGGTCATGAACGTAGCCTGATCAACCTAGAGGGACACGGACGTGAGAACATTTTGCCGGATACGGACATTTCTCGTACGGTAGGCTGGTTTACGAGTCCATATCCGGTGCTGCTGGATATCGGTCGTGGTCATGCTTTGTCGGATCGAATCAAACAGGTCAAAGAGAGCCTGCGTCAGATTCCGAATAAGGGAATGGGCTACGGAATCTGGAGATATTGGAGTGAATCTGGTCAAGCGATTCAGCAAGCAGATGTACTGAACCTTGGTCAACATCAAGCTTTTGCCGAGCCACAAGTAAGCTTTAACTATCTCGGACAGTTTGATCAAGACTTGCCAAACAGCGATATCCGCATGTCTCCTTACTCGATGGGATCGGTCGTGAGTGACCGGACGAAGATGAAATATGCGCTCGATGTGAGCGGAATCGTCACGAACGGCATCCTGGAACTCGACATTCAGTATAACGGCAAAGCCTTCCGTAAAGATACGGTCCAAATGCTGGCTGATCTGTTGAAATCCAATCTGCTTGAAGTGATCGAGCATTGTGTGACACGGGAGCGGACCGAATTGACTCCAAGTGATGTACTGTTTAAAGGTCTGACTCTGGAGCAATTCGATACGATTAAGGAACAGACCAAGACGGTTGGGGAATTGGAAAATGTGTACCCATTGACCCCCATGCAAAAGGGGATGCTGTTCCACAGTCTGATGAATGCAGAAACAGGCGTGTATTTTGAGCAGGCAACCTTTGATCTTGAGGGCCACTTTGCACCGTCCATATTCGAGGAAAGCCTAAAGCTGCTGGTTAGTCGCCATGCGATATTACGGACGAATTTCTACAGTGGCTGGCATGGTCAACCCTTACAAATCGTCTATCGTCATAAAGATTCGAGCTTCCGTTATGAAGATGTCAGAGGGTGTGAACAGACTGTAGCTGAATTTGTGTCTCAGGATAAAGCCAGAGGCTTTGATTTAAACAAAGATGCGCTCATGCGCGTAGCTGTCTTCCGCACGGGTGATCGCTCATATCGTTTTGTATGGAGCTTCCATCATATCGTAATGGATGGCTGGTGCCTGTCCCTGATGACGGACGAAGTGTTTGGTGCATATGCTGCCTTGCTGGAGAACAAGCAGCCAGCGCTTGCACCTGTCAAGCCGTATAGTGACTATATCGAATGGTTGGAACACCAAGATGCACAGGAAGCATCTCGTTATTGGAGTGACTATTTGGCAGGTTTTGAGCAGCAAACCTTGTTGCCTGGTGAGAATGCGCAAGTTTCTGTAGTAGAACGGGATGAAGATACCAACCGAAGCGGTCAAAGTTCGAATCCCGGCTATGTTTTGGAAAAGCTGCCATTGATGTTGGGCAAAGAACGAAGTGCCGCCTTAAATCAAATGGCCAAGCAACAACATGTCACGATTAACACATTGCTGCAAAGCGTTTGGGGCGTTATTTTACAGAAATACAATAATCATCAGGATGTTGTGTTTGGTAGTGTGGTATCCGGTCGTCCGGCAGAAATTGCAGGTGTGGAGAGCATGATCGGTTTGTTTATCAACACGATTCCGGTACGCATATGCAGTGCACCGGATGCTACATTTGCTGACGTATTGCAGCGTACGCAGGAACAGGCTTTGGCCTCCAGTGTCTATGACACGTTCCCGCTCTACGACATTCAGGCACGGACTGAACAAAAACAAGACCTGATCAATCACATCATGGTCTTTGAAAACTATCCCATCGGGCAGCAGATGAAGCAGATGGGCGGTTCCGGCGAAGCGGACGCACACACAGGCTTCTCCATTGCTAATGTGGAACTTACAGAGCAAACCAACTACGATTTTAACCTGATTGTCGTGCCTGATGAGGATATCTCTATCCTACTTGAGTACAATGCGCTGGTGTATAACCGGTCTGCAATGGAGCGTATCTATGGTCATATCGACCACGTCATCGGACAAATCGTGGAGAATCCGCATATCCGTGTGGATGAGCTGGCATTGGTAACGCCGGAAGAACAGGCGCAAATCGTACAGGTATGGGGAGATACGGCAGCAACCTATCCGCAGGATCAAACGCTAAGCAGTCTGTTTGAGCAGCAGGCCGCGAACACGCCGGAGCAAGTGGCGGTGTTGTGCGGAGCGGCATCGTTGACCTACCTTGAGCTAAACGAGCGAGCGAACCGTCTCGCACGCACCTTGCGTTCGGAAGGGGTTAAACCAGATCAGCCTGTGGGTATTCTGGTTCACCGTTCACTGGACATGATCGTGGGCATCTATGCGATCCTCAAGGCCGGCGGAGCCTATGTGCCAATTGATCCGGAATACCCAGCAGACCGCATCCGCTTTATGCTGGAGGACTCAGGCGCGAAGCTGGTGCTGACGCAATTGCATCTGGCGGAGCAAGCATCGCTGAGCTTCGATGGTCAGGTGCTGGTGCTGGATCGTCAGGAGCAGGATGACAAGGACATTTATCACGAAGATGGCTCGAATCTGGAGCCACTGGCCGGGCCGCGTCATGTTGCGTACGTCATCTATACGTCCGGTTCGACGGGAAAACCGAAGGGCGTAATGGTAGAGCACCATTCCGTGCTGAACCGGATTTTGTGGATGCATAATCGCTACGGCTTGAGTGCAGAAGATACGATTCTGCAAAAGACCGCCTTCACCTTCGATGTGTCGGTGTGGGAGTTGTTCTGGTGGTCAATGGTCGGCTCGAAGGTAAGCCTGTTGTCCGTGGGCGGGGAAAAGAACCCGGAAGACATCGTCGACACGATTGCACACGATGGTGTAACCACGATGCACTTTGTGCCCGCCATGCTGCATGCATTCCTGGAGTATGTGGAGCAGCAGCCACGAGATGTGATGCAAGCGAAGCTGGGCACGCTGCGCCATGTCTTTGCCAGCGGCGAAGCGTTGCCGCCACAGCATGTGGCGCGGTTCCAGCGGCTTGTGTCGAGCCTGGCTGGAGCGAAGCTGGTCAACCTGTATGGACCAACCGAAGCGACGGTGGACGTGTCGTACTTCGATTGCGAGCCGTCAGAGGAATATGCAGTGATCCCGATCGGGAAACCGATTCAAAACATTCGTCTCTACATCGTCAAGGAAGGCACGGAGCAATTGCAGCCGATTGGGGTTGCAGGGGAGCTGTGCATCGGCGGTGTCGGCGTAGCCCGCGGTTACCTGAACCGTCCGGAGCTGACGGCCGAGAAATTTGTGAAAGATCCGTTTGCCAGTGGGGAAACCGGGTATGAACGGATGTACCGCACCGGCGATTTGGCGAGATGGATGCCAGACGGCAACATTGAGTATCTGGGCCGGATCGACCATCAGGTGAAAATCCGGGGGTACCGGATTGAGCTGGGCGAGGTCGAAACGCAGCTGCTCCAAGTGGAATCGGTACGAGAAGCGGTCGTTATGGCTCGTACGGATGAAACGGGTCAAAAACAAATGGTCGCCTACTATGTCGCCGGAAAAGAAATCGGAGCCAGCGAGCTAAGAAGTGAGCTGGGCCGAGAATTGCCAAGCTACATGATCCCATCGTACTTTGTACAGCTGGAGCAAATGCCGCTGAGCCCTAATGGCAAAATCGACCGCAAGGCATTGCCAGCACCGGAAGGCAGCCTGCAAACCGGAGCCGATTATGCCGAGCCGCGTACGGCGCAAGAACGCGCGTTGGTCGCGGTCTGGCAGTCCGTACTGGGACTACAGACGGTCGGTATTTTGGACAATTTCTTTGATCTGGGCGGCGATTCGATCAAAGCGATCCAAATCGCATCCCGTGCGTTCCAGGCCGGCTATAAGCTGGACATGAAGGATTTGTTCCAATATCCGACAGTTGCAGCCCTGGCACCGCATATGCATGAGGTCTGTCGTATGGCAGATCAAGAAGAAGTGAGCGGGGAAACGGCGCTACTTCCGATCCAGCATTGGTTCTTTGCGCAGGAGCGCGAGCGTCCGCAGCACTTTAATCAGGCGGTCATGCTCTATCGCGCTGAGGGCTTTGAGGAGACGGCGATTCGTCAAGTGATGGATCACCTCGTGAAGCATCATGATGCGCTACGTATGGTCTTCCGTCAGACTTCCGCTGGTTATACGGCTTGGACACGCGGTGTAGAGGAAGGCACGCTGTATACGCTGGAAACGGTGGACTACCGTAAACAGGAAAACTATGCGGAAGCGCTGGAAGTGAAGGCAACGGAAATCCAAAGCAGCATGGACCTGTCCGCAGGACCGTTGGTGAAGCTGGGATGGTTCCGTACCACTGAGGGCGACCATCTACTGATCGCCATTCACCATTTGGTGGTGGACGCAGTGTCGTGGCGGATTCTGTTCGAAGATTTCTCGACAGGCTACGAGCAGGCGATCCAGGGCGAGCCCGTACGATTGCCGTATAAAACAGATTCCTTCCAAACTTGGGCACAGGAGTTATCTTCTTACGCCAATCGTCCTGAGGCTGCCTCGGATGCGTCGTATTGGAAGCAGCTGGAACAGGCCAAAGCGGAAGCTGCGCCGCTGCCTAAGGATTTTGCCTACGAGGGCTCCTTAAACGCAGACAGCGAAGTGCTGACCGTAGCGTGGAGCGAAGCTGAAACCGAGCAACTGCTGAAGCAGGCTCATCGCGCCTACAACACCGAGGTCAATGATTTGCTGCTGACCGCGCTGGGACTCGCGCTGCACAACTGGACAGGCGCAGGCCATGTGCTGGTGAATCTGGAGGGACACGGCCGGGAAACGATCCTGCCAGAGGTGGATATTACGCGTACGATCGGCTGGTTTACGAGCTTGTATCCGGTGTTGCTGGAGACCAGCAAGGAAATGACACTGGCTCAGCGGATTAAAGAAACCAAGGAAGGCTTGCGCCGGATTCCGCATAAAGGGCTGACCTATGGCATTTGGCGTTACCTGTCCTCTGGGTCCAGATCGAATGACCGTGCGATTGCAGCCGAACCGGAAATCAGCTTTAACTACTTGGGGCAGGTGGATCAGGATCTGCAAAACAGTGGAATCACGTTGTCGTCCTACCATGCAGGGGAGACAGAGGATGCCCATTCCCGCTTGCCGTACACGCTGGATTTAAACGCGATGATCTCGGAAGGCACGCTGCGTTTGACAATTGCTTACAGCCGTAAGCAGTATCGTAAAGAAACGCTGGAGCGTGTGGCGGGACTGCTGCAATCCGCTTTGCAAGAGATCATTGCGCATTGCACCGCTCAGGAACAACCGGAACTGACGCCAAGTGATGTATCCTTCAAAGGCTTAACGACTGGAGAGCTGGAACAGATTGCGGAACAGGCGGCACATATTGGTGAGCTGGAAAATGTATACGTACTGACGCCAATGCAAAAGGGGATGCTCTTTTACAATCTGATGGATTCGCAATCGGGAGCGTATTTTGAACAGGCATCCTTTAATCTGCGAGGGCATTTTAATATCGCTGCATTTGCGGCCAGTCTGGATGTCTTGGTGCAGCGGCATACGGTACTGCGTACGAACTTCTACAGTGGCTGGAAGGATGAACCGCTTCAGGTCGTGTACCGGAATAAGCGCAGTGAACTGTATGTTGAGGATCTGCGGGATATGGAGGAAGAGCAGCAAAACGAGTACATCCTCGAATTTACACATAAAGACAAGCAAAGAGGCTTTGATCTGGCAAAAGACGCCTTGATGCGTGTCGCTGTGTTGCGCACAGGTGAGGAATCGTACCGTTTTGTATGGAGCTTCCATCATATCGTGATGGACGGCTGGTGCTTGTCGCTGGTGACAAACGAAGTGTTTGCGAGTTATTTTGCGATTCTGGCTCATAAACAACCGGAACTGGCCCCTGTCACGCCGTACAGTCAATATATCGAATGGCTGGAACAGCAGGATCGTCAGGCCGCAA
>NZ_JAKWFI010000022.1:0-6016 GCF_029522175.1 Paenibacillus sp. P2(2022)
TTGCGGCCTGACGATCCTGCTGTTCCAGCCATTCGATATATTGACTGTACGGCGTGACAGGGGCCAGTTCCGGTTGTTTATGAGCCAGAATCGCAAAATAACTCGCAAACACTTCGTTTGTCACCAGTGACAAGCACCAGCCGTCCATCACGATATGATGGAAGCTCCATACAAAACGGTACGTATCCTCACCTGTGCGCAACACAGCGACACGCATCAAGGCGTCTTTTGCCAGATCAAAACCTCTTTGTTTGTCTTTACGCGTAAATTCGAGCATGTATTCGTTTTGCTGCTCTTCCCCCATATCCCGCAGATCTTCAACATACAGTTCGCTGCGCTTATTCCGGTACACGACCTGAAGCGGTTCATCCTTCCAGCCGCTGTAGAAGTTCGTGCGCAGTACCGTATGCCGCTGCACCAAGACATCCAAACTGGCCGCAAACGCAGCGATATTAAAATGCCCTCGCAGATCAAAGGAGGCCTGTTCAAAATACGCTCCCGATTGCGAATCCATCAGATTGTAAAAGAGCATTCCCTTCTGCATCGGCGTCAGTGCGTACACATTTTCCAGCTCACCGATACATGCCGCTTGTTCCGCAATCTGCTCCAGCTCTCCAGTCGTTAAGCCTTTGAAGGATACATCACTTGGCGTCAGTTCCGGTTGTTCCTGAGCGGTGCAATGCGCAATGACCTCTTGCAAAGCGGATTGCAGCAGTCCCGCCACACGCTCCAGCGTTTCTTTACGATACTGCTTACGGCTGTATGTGATCGTCAAACGCAGCGTGCCTTCCGAGATCATCGCGTTTAAATCCAGCGTGTACGGCAAGCGGGAATGGGCATCCTCTGTCTCCCCTGCATGGTAGGACGACAACGTGATTCCACTGTTTTGCAGATCCTGATCCACCTGCCCCAAGTAGTTAAAGCTGATTTCCGGTTCGGCTGCAATCGCACGGTCATTCGATCTGGACCCAGAGGACAGGTAACGCCAAATGCCATAGGTCAGCCCTTTATGCGGAATCCGGCGCAGTCCTTCCTTCGTTTCTTTAATTCGCTGAGCCAGTGTTAGGTTTGCACCTGTATCTAGTAATACCGGATACAAGCTCGTAAACCAGCCTACGGTACGCGTAATATCCACCTCTGGCAGGATCGTTTCCCGACCGTGTCCCTCTAGATTCACCAGCACATGGCCTGCGCCTGTCCAGTTGTGCAGCGCGAGTCCCAGCGCGGTCAGCAGCAAATCATTGACCTCGGTGTTGTAGGCGCGATGGGCCTGCTTCAGCAGTTGCTCGGTTTCAGCTTCGGTCCACGCTACGGTCAGCACTTCGCTGTCTGCGTTCAAGGAGCCCTCGTAGGCAAAATCCTTAGGCAGCGGCGTAGCTTCCGCTTTGGCCTGTTCCAGCTGCTTCCAGTACATGTCCTCCGCTGCCGCCTCTGGACGGTTGGCGTAAGAGGATAGCTCCCGTGCCCAAGTTTGGAAGGAATCCGTTTTATACGGCAATCGTACGGGTTCACCCTTGCTCGCCTGCTCGTAGCCTGTCGAGAAATCTTCGAACAGAATCCGCCACGACACCCCGTCCACCACCAAATGGTGAATGGCGATCAGCAGATGGTCGCCTTCGGCTGTACGGAACCATCCCAGCTTCACCAAAGGTCCTGCGGACAGGTCCAGGCTGCTTTGAATTTCCGTTGCCTTCGCTTCCAGCGCTTCCGCATAAGCGGACCGTTCACGGAAGTCCACCGTTTCCAGCGTATACAGTGTGCCTTCCTCTACACCGCGTGTCCAAGCCGTATAACCAGCGGAAGTCTGACGGAAGACCATACGCAGCGCATCATGATGCTTCACGAGGTGATCCATAACCTTACGAATCGCCGTCTCGTCAAAGCCCTCGGCGCGATAGAGCATGACCGCTTGATTAAAGTGCTGTGGACGCTCGCGCTCCTGCGCAAAGAACCAATGCTGGATCGGAAGTAGCGTCGTTTCCCCGCTCACTTCTTCTTGATCTGCCATACGACGGACCTCATGCATATGCGGTGCCAGGGCTGCAACTGTCGGATATTGGAACAAATCCTTCATGTCCAGCTTATAGCCGGCCTGGAACGCACGGGATGCGATTTGGATGGCTTTGATCGAATCGCCGCCCAGATCAAAGAAATTGTCCAATATACCGACCGTCTGTAGTCCCAGCACGGACTGCCAGACCGCGACCAGCGCGCGTTCTTGCGCCGTACGCGGCTCTGCATAGTCGGCTCCGGTTTGCAGGCTGCCTTCCGGTGCCGGCAATGCCTTGCGGTCGATTTTGCCATTAGGGCTCAGCGTCATTTGCTCCAGCTGTACAAAGTAGGACGGTACCATGTAGCTTGGCAGCTCCCGGCCCAGCTCACTTCTCAGCTCGCTCGCTCCTAGCTCTTGCTCCGCAACATAGTAGGCCACCATTTGTTTTTGGCCCGTTTCATCCGTACGAGCCATGACCACCGCTTCTCGTACCGATTCCACTTGGAGCAGCTGCGTTTCGACCTCGCCTAGTTCAATCCGGTACCCCCGGATTTTCACCTGATGGTCGATCCGGCCCAGATACTCAATGTTCCCGTCCGGCATCCATCTCGCCAAATCGCCGGTGCGGTACATCCGTTCATAGCCTGCTTCCCCGCCAGCAAACGGATCTTTCACAAATTTCTCGGCCGTCAGCTCCGGACGGTTCAGGTAACCGCGGGCTACGCCGACACCACCAATACACAGTTCCCCTGCAACCCCAATCGGCTGCAATTGCTCCGTGCCTTCCTTCACAATGTACAGACGGATATTCTGAATCGGTTTCCCGATCGGAATCACTGCATATTCCTCATCCGGCTCGCAATCAAAGTACGATACGTCCACCGTCGCTTCGGTTGGTCCATACAGGTTGACCAGCTTCGCTCCGGCCAGGCTCGACACGAGCCGCTGGAACCGGGCCACATGCTGTGGCGGCAACGCTTCACCACTGGCAAAGACATGGCGCAGCGTGCCCAGCTTCGCTTGCATTACTTCTCGTGGCTGCTGCTCCACATACTCCAGGAATGCACGCAGCATAGCGGGTACAAAGTGCATTGTAGTCACGCCGTCGCGGGCAATCGTGTCCACGATGTCTTCCGGGTTCTTTTCCCCGCCCACGGACAACAGGCTTACCTTCGAGCCGACCATTGACCACCAGAACAGCTCCCACACCGACACGTCGAAGGTGAAGGCGGTCTTTTGCAGAATCGTATCTTCCGCACTCAAGCCGTAGCGATTATGCATCCACAAAATCCGGTTCAGCACGGAATGATGCTCCACCATCACGCCCTTCGGTTTTCCCGTGGAGCCAGAGGTATAAATGACATAGGCGACATGGTGCGGTCCAGCCAGGGGCTCTAGATTTGAACTGTCTTCGTGATAGATGTCCTCGCGATCCAGTACCAGCACTTGGCCGTCAAAACTCAGCGAGGCTTGCTCCGCCAGATGCGCTTGCGTCAGCACCAGCTTCGCTCCCGAGTCCTCCAGCATAAAGCGGATACGATCGGCCGGATATTCCGGATCAATCGGCACATAAGCTCCGCCGGCCTTCAGGATCGCGTAGATGCCTACGATCATGTCTAGAGAACGGTGAACCAGTATGCCCACGGGCTGATCCGGTTCAACCCCTTCCGCACGCAGCGTCCGCGCTAAACGGTTGGCTCGTTCGTTCAGCTCATGGTAGGTCAACATCTCCGACCCGAATATCACCGCTGCCTGATCAGGTGTATTCGCTACCTGCTGCTCGAACAGACTGCTTAGCGTTTGATCCTGCGGATAGGCTGCCGCCGTATCGCCCCACACCTGAACGATCTGTGCCTGCTCTTCCGCTGTCACCAATGCCAGCTCATTCACACGGATATCCGGGTTGTCTACGATTTGTCCGATGACGTGGTTGATATGACCATAGGTACGCTCCATTGCAGACCGGTTATACACCAGCGCATTGTATTCGAGCAGGATAGAGATATCCTCATCAGGTACGACAATCAGGTTAAAATCGTAGTTGGTTTGCTCTGTAAGTTCCACATTAGCAATGGAGAAGCCTGTGTGTGCGTCCGCTTCGCCGGAACCGCCCATCTGCTTCATCTGCTGCCCGATGGGATAGTTTTCAAAGACCATGATGTGATTGATCAGGTCTTGTTTTTGTTCAGTCCGTGCCTGAATGTCGTAGAGCGGGAACGTGTCATAGACACTGGAGGCCAAAGCCTGTTCCTGTGTACGCTGCAATACGTCAGCAAATGTGGCATCCGGTGCACTGCATATGCGTACTGGAATCGTGTTGATAAACAAACCGATCATGCTCTCCACACCTGCAATTTCTGCCGGACGACCGGATACCACACTACCAAACACAACATCCTGATGATTATTGTATTTCTGTAAAATAACGCCCCAAACGCTTTGCAGCAATGTGTTAATCGTGACATGTTGTTGCTTGGCCATTTGATTTAAGGCGGCACTCCGTTCTTTACCCAACATCAATGGCAGCTTTTCCAAAACATAGCCGGGATTCGAACTGTTACCGCTTCTGTTTGTGTCGTCATCCTGTTCTGCTACAGAAACTTGCGCATTCTCACTAGGCAACAAGGTTTGCTGCTCAAAACCTGCCAAATAGTCACTCCAATAACGAGATGCTTCCTGTGCATCTTGGTGTTCCAACCATTCGATATAGTCACTATACGGCTTGACAGGTGCAAGCTCTGGCTGCTTGTTCTCCAGCAAGGCAAAATATGCACTAAATACTTCGTCCGTCATCAGGGACAGGCACCAGCCGTCCATTACGATATGATGGAAGCTCCATACAAAACGGTATGAGCGATCACCCGTGCGGAAGACAGCTACGCGCATGAGCGCATCTTTGTTTAAATCAAAGCCTCTGGCTTTATCCTGAGACACAAATTCAGCTACAGTCTGTTCACACCCTCTGACATCTTCATAACGGAAGCTCGAATCTTTATGACGATAGACGATTTGTAAGGGTTGACCATGCCAGCCACTGTAGAAATTCGTCCGTAATATAGCATGCCGGCTAACCAGCAGCTTCAAGCTATCCTCGAATATGGACGGTGCAAAGTGGCCCTCAAGATCAAAGGTTGCCTGCTCAAAATACACGCCTGTTTCTGCATTCATCAGACTGTGGAACAGCATCCCCTTTTGCATGGGGGTCAATGGGTACACATTTTCCAATTCCCCAACCGTCTTGGTCTGTTCCTTAATCGTATCGAATTGCTCCAGAGTCAGACCTTTAAACAGTACATCACTTGGAGTCAATTCGGCCTGCTCCCGTGTGACACAATGCTCGATCACTTCAAGCAGATTGGATTTCAGCAGATTGGCTAGCATGTGGACTGTATCCTTACGGAAGGCTTTGCCGTTATACCGAATGTCGAGTTCCAGAATGCCTTTTGTGACGATTCCGTTCACATCGAGCGCATATTTCATCTTCGTCCGGTCACTCACGACCGATCCCATCGAGTAAGGAGACATATGGATATCGCTGTTTTGCAAGTCCTGATCCAACTGTCCGAGATAGTTAAAGCTTACTTGTGGCTCGGCAAAAGCTTGATGTTGACCAAGGTTCAGCGCATCTGCTGGCTGACCAACGGTTTGGCCGGATTCACTCCAATATCTCCAGATTCCGTAGCCCATTCCTTTATTCGGGATACGGCGCAGGCACTCTTTGACCTGTTTGATTCGATCCGACAAAGCATGACCACGGCCGATATCCAGCCACACCGGATATGGACTCGTAAACCAGCCTACCGTACGAGAAATGTCCGTATCCGGCAAAATGTTCTCACGTCCGTGTCCCACTAGGTTGATCAGGCTACGTTCATGACCGGTCCACGTGTACAGCGTCATGCCTAGTGCAGTCAGCAGCAAATCGTTCACTTCCGTGTTGTACGCGCGGTGTGCTTGCTTCAATAGTGTTCCTGTCTCTTCTTCCGTAAGCTGGAAGACCACGGTATCCGTGTCAGCCAAGGT
>NZ_JAKWFI010000023.1:0-5996 GCF_029522175.1 Paenibacillus sp. P2(2022)
TTGCACGCAGGAGGTCAGGGGTTCGATCCCCCTTGGCTCCACCAATATTCCCTGATAGCTCAGTTGGTAGAGCACTCGACTGTTAATCGAGTTGTCACAGGTTCGAGTCCTGTTCGGGGAGCCATATTTCAATACTTCTGAATTTTATATATAAGGTGGCGGCGTAGCTCAGCTGGCTAGAGCGTACGGTTCATACCCGTGAGGTCGGGGGTTCGATCCCCTCTGCCGCTACTCGGAGAGATACCCAAGTGGCTATAAGGGGACCCTCTGCTAAGGGGTTAGACTGCGTAAGTGGTGCGAGGGTTCGAATCCCTCTCTCTCCGCCACAAAATTATTAAATCAGAATTCATTTTGCAAGGCCCGTTGGTCAAGGGGTTAAGACACCTCCCTTTCACGGAGGTAACAGGGGTTCGAATCCCCTACGGGTCATAATTATGGAGGCTTAGCTCAGCTGGGAGAGCATCTGCCTTACAAGCAGAGGGTCGGGGGTTCGATCCCCTCAGCCTCCACCATTAATAGTATTAAGAAATACCTTTGATGTCGCGGGGTGGAGCAGTTCGGTAGCTCGTCGGGCTCATAACCCGAAGGTCGTAGGTTCAAATCCTGCCCCCGCAATTAATTTCCTGTTGGAAATGCCTCTGGAACTGTGGTGTAGAGGCCTAACATGCCTGCCTGTCACGCAGGAGATCGCGGGTTCGAATCCCGTCAGTTCCGCCATTTTAACTACATATAGTGTAAACTATATGATATAGTTGTAAAATAAAACATGGCTCGGTAGCTCAGTCGGTAGAGCAGAGGACTGAAAATCCTCGTGTCGGCGGTTCGATTCCGTCCCGAGCCACCTTTCAAGTGGGAATTGGCAATGTGCCGGTGTAGCTCAATTGGTAGAGCAACTGACTTGTAATCAGTAGGTTGGGGGTTCAAGTCCTCTCGCCGGCACCATTTTGGAGGATTAGCGAAGTGGCCAAACGCATCAGACTGTAAATCTGCTCCCTTACGGGTTCGGTGGTTCGAATCCATCATCCTCCACCAGTCTTTTTATAATCATATGGCGGTCGTGGCGAAGTGGTTAACGCACCGGACTGTGACTCCGGCATTCGTGGGTTCAAGCCCCATCGGCCGCCCTTTGATTCTTAATTTAATGGGGATTAGCCAAGCGGTAAGGCAACGGACTTTGACTCCGTCATGCATAGGTTCAAATCCTATATCCCCAGCCATTAAGAGCCATTAGCTCAGTTGGTAGAGCACCTGACTTTTAATCAGGGTGTCGAAGGTTCGAGTCCTTCATGGCTCACCATTTATAAGTTATTTTGCGGTCGTGGCGGAATTGGCAGACGCGCACGGTTCAGGTCCGTGTGGGCTAACCCCCCGTGGAGGTTCGAGTCCTCTCGACCGCACCATATTTTGCGGACGTGGCTCAGCGGTAGAGCATCGCCTTGCCAAGGCGAGGGTCGCGGGTTCGATTCCCGTCGTCCGCTCCATTATCCATACGGCGCCATAGCCAAGTGGTAAGGCAAAGCTCTGCAAAAGCTTCATCCCCAGTTCAAATCTGGGTGGCGCCTTGACTGCTCATTATGGAACTAAATATGCGCCCTTAGCTCAGCTGGATAGAGCGTTTGACTACGAATCAAAAGGCCGGGAGTTCGAATCTCTCAGGGCGCGCCATTTATTAAAAAATGTATAATGTCGGGATGTAGCTCAGCTTGGTAGAGCACCTGGTTTGGGACCAGGGGGTCGCATGTTCAAATCGTGTCATCCCGATACTGATTTGCGGGTGTAGTTCAATGGTAGAACTCCAGCCTTCCAAGCTGGTAGCGTGGGTTCGATTCCCATCACCCGCTTTTTGCTATAGCGGATTCTTGTTGCCTCAGTGGTGACACCTTATAAATAAAGAGAGCCTGTCTGGGGACAGAGCTCTCTCTTTTTTTTGTATGTTTATCTTCCATAGATTCTATAAAAGTGTTGACTATCGATAATCCTTGCTATCGGTGTATTCCTTCTGCTCCTGCAGTGAGTATACACCGATAACTGATCTAGTACACAGGTTTTACACTGGTATGGTCAGCTGTATGGAGGTTCCCTGATTTGGAGCAGAGGTCATGCTCAAGAAGCCGCCTACTCCTCTAGCTCGTTCTTCCATGCTGAACAATCCAACTCCCTCTCCTTTGGATTCTCCAGAGAAGCCCATACCCTCATCCCGAATAGTTACTTTTATTATTTCGTCTTGATCCTCTACATCAACGTATGCTTCTGCTACATCTGCGTATTTAGCCACATTCGTCAGTGCTTCCTGTACAATTCTATAGATTGCTATTTCTTTTCGGATATCAAGGCGTTTACGTAAAGTACATTGAAAATGCACTTCGATTCCGTAATGCGAACAGAAATTTTCAATATAAGTTCTTAGGGCCGGTACGACACCCAAATCATCCAGAACTGAGGGACGAAGTTCCCACGCTAGGCCACGAACATCTTTAATGATATCGGTTACCTGTGCACGCAAATTTTCCAAAGTAGCGTTGGGTTGTTCAGCTAGTTGGCTATCTAGTTGAATAATAAGTGAAAACAGGCTTTGACCAATCCCATCATGAAGCTCTCTTGAAAAACGTTTACGCTCTTCCTCCTGTATTTGCATGACTTGCGTCATCATGGTCTGAAGCTCTGCCTCTACTTTTTTTAATTTAGTTACTTCATTACGGATCGCTAAGTACTGATAGGGTTTACCTTCCTCGTCCATAAATGGAACAATCGTAGTATTCACCCAGTAGTAGCTGTTATCTTTAGCACGATTTCGTATTTCTCCCTGCCATACCTCACCAGAACGGATCGTAGTCCACAGGTTCTTCATGAAGGCTCGAGTATGATAGCCCGAATTAATGAGACGATGATCCTGCCCGATCAATTCTTCACGACTATATTGTGAAATCTCACAGAACTTATCGTTTACGTACTGAATAATTCCTCGATGATCGGTCAGAGCAACGATGGAAGATGTATCTAGAGCAAATTTTAGATTGGATAGCTGGTGGAGAGAACTACGCAGTACATGGAGAAAAGGAGAATCTGGTATATGAATTTCCAAATCATTCAGTAGTTTATCGGTTGACTCCCCAAAGGCGGGCTGCAGTAAAGGGTTAGAAGGTTCATTCATAATGGAGCAACCCCTTTTTCAGTGCAAATTTGACCAACTCAGGTCGTGTTTTCAAGTTAAGCTTCTCCATAAGGTTGCTTTTGTGGGACTCTACGGTTTTGACGCTAATCACCAAGTGTTCGGCAATTTCCTTGTTGGCATATCCTTTGGCTACCCATGATAGGATCTCCTTTTCCCGCTCAGACAGGGATTCATACGGTCCAGCTATGCCCTCTTGTTTGATTTTATCCAGATATTCACTCATCAGGCGTTTGGTTGCATTGGGATACAGATAGGCACTGCCTTCGGCCACAGACTGGATGGCAGCGAGTAATTCCTCATGAGGTGCACTTTTTAAAATATATCCAGATGCTCCGGCTTGAATGGCTCGGAACAGATATTCCTCATCATCATGCATCGTTAAAATAAGCACTTCTGTATCCGGCAACTGTTTTTTTAATTCGGTGGTTGCCGTGAGGCCATCTTTGCCAGGTGGCATACTAAAATCCATGAGCACGACATTGGGTTGTAGCTCAACCGCTTTGCGGATTGCTTCATCCCCGTCTGCTGCATCACCTACTACTTTAATACCGTTTTTGCCGTCCAATAGGGCCATGAGGCCAGAACGTACGACAACATGATCATCCACTACTAGTATACGAATCAATTAGTCATCCCCTCGAACGGTACAAAACCGTGCCTTTTGTCATAATCATAGCAAATTTTAGGGATTTCAATCAACAGAGATAGTTAGATGAGCCGTTCATATTCACTTATATTTTTAATTTTATTTTTCTTCAATTAACAATCTATGGAGTGAGAGGGTGAGCACATAGCTGGCCAAGGCGTTGAGCGACTTGAGTGGCCTCAGCTATATCAGAATCGGTGAATGTCCTCACATCACGGTTACCAAGAAGTAGTACACCGTTTGGCAATTCCCCTGTACTGGAAAAAGGAATGGCTACTGCAGAATGTAGCTGTTCGGCCAGCATAAGTGCACATTCTTGACGTAAACGTATACTACCTGATATTAAAGCACTAACGGTCACAGTACGTCCAAGACGAACAGCCATCCCGGCGATCCCATGCCCAACTTTAAAAGAAATAAGGCGATAGCGATTGCTTCGGTTGCCGGAGGCATAATACCAATGCAACTTACCACCTGACTTAGACATAAATGCAAGGGCGGTGAGATCTCCATAAACATGACTTCGCAACTGGTCTAGTTCTTTTCGCATTTCATCCGTTATTTGTAACATAGAAGACACATCCTTTTTCTTAACCAGACTGTAGCTCTAATTTATTGTAGTTCCGACAGGTACAAAAGTAATTCAGGGAACCCCCTGATCTATAGGCGCAGGAACACTGACTTTTTATTAGACTGGGTAATCAATAAGAGGAGAGTCAATAAATGGAGCGTTAGCTGATCTTGGAAGTGATATTTATCACTGCAAATCAGGGAGTAGGGAGGTGTAAAATCAGGTGTTCTCCCGATAACAACCCAGGCATCAAAACATTATGATTAAGATATCAGGTAAACACGAGGAGGACGCTAATATGCAAGCCACTTGTATGGAACGGTTTGGGGACGAAGCGCAGCGCACGGGGATTCAGCTTTTTCTGACGGAAGAGCATTTTGAACTGTTAAAAGATATCATGTCCTGGAAGAAGGTAAAGGCAGGCGTTATGCTTTTCCGAGAGGGTGATGATGCGGAGCAGCTTTATTATATACATTTGGGTCATGTTAAACTCCGTAAGTCGACAGAAGACGGTAAAGAATTGATTCTGACTATTCAGCACCAAGGCGATTTAATCGGGGAGTTTAGTGGGATAGATGGGGAAGAGTATAGTTGCACTGCAGAAACAGCCGATGTGTGTGAATTAGGTGTCGTGCTTGTTAAGGATCTGGAGTCGCTCCTGTCTAAGCATGGGGAAATGGCGCTTCAGTTTATACAGTGGATGGCAATGAAGCAACGAATTATGCAATCACGGTTTCGGGACTTATTGTTGTATGGTAAAACGGGGGCACTAGCGTCTACCTTAATCCGTGCAAGTAATACATGTGGCGTAGCTGTGAAGGATGGCATTTTACTGAATATGAAGTTAAGTCACTCCGAACTGGGTGAGATGATTGGAGCAACGCGCGAGAGTGTGAACCGGATGCTGAGCTCGCTGAAAGAGCAGGGTACCTTGGATACGAGAGACGGAAAAATCGTCATTCACGATCTCAAGGTGTTGCGTGCTATGTGCTGTTGCCCTTCGTATGGTCAATGTGCCCATGAGATTTGCAGACTATAAATTATGAGCTTGTTAGGCGGGGCTAAAAGACTCCGTCTAATTGTAAAGTCTTCTGACAACAAGCGTTTAAAAGGAACGAGTATCGTAGATATCTTAAAAAGAATCGACGACGCGTTTAGCGGCAAATCAACGATATAGTGTTTTGAAGTAGCCATCATGTTGAAATAGTTGACTAGTAGTAAAAAAATTTAGATATTGGTTTATTGTTAAATATTACAAGTTGTATTCTGTAGTTAAAAATGATATATTATTTGAGATGACAACAAAACAGCCGTTTTAAAGAGAATAAGCAGGGTGAAATAATCTTCGAAAAAATAACCCTTGCATTTTTGGAATGAACATGATATGATCTTATAGCTGTTGAAAAACGCAGCGAAAAAGAATTTGATCTTTGAAAACTGAACAACGAGTGAGTATGGGTTTTGTTCACAAAATCCAAAAGAGATATTTTATCTCGTCAGTTTCAAAATGAGCTAATCGCTCTTTCTATAACCAGCTTCGGTTGGTCTTTAATGGAGAGTTTGATCCTGGCTCAGGACGAACGCTGGCGGCGTGCCTAATACATGCA
>NZ_JAKWFI010000024.1:0-3823 GCF_029522175.1 Paenibacillus sp. P2(2022)
GTCAAACGATGACCAAGCTGACGGAGCATCATGATGCGCTGCGTATGGTCTTCCGTCAGACCGAACAGGGCTATGAAGCGTGGAATCGCGGTGTGAATGAAGGTCAGCTGTACAGTCTGGACGTTGTGGATTTGACAGGCGTCGAAGATGCGGCAGATGTTGCGATGGCGATGGAAACGAAAGCCAATGCCATCCAAAGCTCCATTCGTCTAGACGAAGGACCGCTGGTGAAACTGGGACTTTTCCGCTGCATAGATGGAGATCATTTACTGATTGCCATTCACCATTTGGTTGTAGACGGCATTTCATGGCGGATTGTGTTTGAGGATTTTGCGACTGGATATGAGCAGGCCGTTCGGGGAGAAGCGATTCGCTTGCCATATAAAACGGATTCGTTCTCCACTTGGGCAGAACGTTTGTCTCAATATGCCAACAGTCCGGCCATCGACAATGAACGCGAATATTGGGAGCGTCTTGCCCACGCGGAAGTCGCATCGCTACCTAAGGATCAAGAAAGAGCGGCAGGACAGCATTTTGTGGTCAGAGACAGTGAGACGGTGAGCGTGGCGTGGAGCGAACAGGACACCCGACTGCTACTGCAGGAAGCACATCGTGCATACCACACCGAGGTCAATGATCTGCTGTTAACCGCACTCGGTACCGCATTGTACAACTGGAGCGGGCAGGAGCGAGTGCTGGTCAATCTGGAGGGCCATGGCCGGGAAGCTATTGTTCCCGATATCGACATCACACGTACCGTGGGCTGGTTTACGAGTCAGTATCCGGTGCTGCTGGATGTGGATGGAACATCAGAAGTAGGGCAGCGCATCAAACGGGTAAAAGAGGACCTGCGGCATGTACCGCATAAGGGCATTGGCTACGGTATGTTGAAGTATATGTCACAGGATGATGCTACCTCTTCCTGGAGCCTGCAGCCTGAGATCAGCTTTAACTATTTGGGACAATTTGATCAGGACTTGGAAAATGGGGAGATCACGCTGTCTTCACATCCAGGTGGAGAGCCGTTGAGTGACCGCACCGTACTGGAGCAGCCGCTGAATGTGAACGGCATGATTACAGCAGGCGTGCTGACCCTGGAAATTCGTTATGACAGCCATGTATACCAACAGCAAAACGTAGAGAAGTTTGCCCGGCTATTGCAGGAAAGCTTGCAGGAAGTCATCAAGCATTGTGCCTCCCAAGAGCGGAGTGAGCTAACGCCAAGCGATGTCTTGTTCAAAGGCTTGACACTGGAGCAGCTGGAGCAATTGACGGAGCAAACGGCTTCTGTGGGCGAACTGGAAAATGTGTATGCTCTTTCTCCCATGCAGAAGGGGATGCTGTTCCATAGTCTGATGGAGCCGGACTCAGGCGCATACTTCCAGCAAGCGTCGTTTGATCAAAAAGGTAGCTTTGATGTTGCTATTTTCCGTAAGAGTCTGGATCTGCTGACACAGCGTCATGAAGCGCTGCGGACGAATTTCCATCAATTTGAGACAGGACACGGTCTGGAGCCATTGCAAATCGTGTTCCGTCATAAAAATAGCGATCTTTCCTTCGAGGATATACGCAACATGCCGAAAGCGGAGCAACAGGCATATATCCAGACGTTTAAGCAGGAGGATCAGGCGAGAGGCTTCAATCTCGGTACGGATGCACTGATGCGCGTACAAGTGTTGCAGACCGATGAAGAAACGTATCACTTGGTCTGGAGCTTCCATCACATTGTCATGGACGGCTGGTGCTTATCGCTTGTTACGGGCGAGGTGTTTGGTACGTACTTTGCGCTGCTGGAGCAGAAACAGCCGGAGCTTGCTCCGATTACACCGTATGGCCAATATATCGAATGGCTAGAGCGTCAAGATGAACGTGCGGCAAAAGAGTATTGGAGCAGTTATTTGGCGGGCTTTGAACAGCAGACGTTGTTACCTGGAGCGGATACTTCATTGAAAGACCAAGTGGCGGATAGCAGCGAAAGTGTTCTGTCTACGACAACAAGCGATACCAGCAAATATGTTTCTGAAAAAATAACGGTAGAGCTGGATCCAACGTGGAGCGAAGCCATGTACCGGATTGCAAAGCAGCAGCAGGTCACAATTAATACGCTGATGCAGAGCGTGTGGGGCCTTATTTTGCAGCAATATAATAACAACGAGGATGTTGTATTCGGTAGTGTCGTATCTGGACGTCCGACGGCTATTCCGGGTGTAGAGCATATGATCGGCCTGTTCATTAATACCATCCCAGTGCGGATCCAAAGTGAGCGAAATGCCACGTTTGTGGACATCATGCGCAAAACGCAGGAGCAGGCGCTGGCTTCAGGCGTATATGACAGCTTCCCGCTGTATGAAATACAGGCGCTGACCGAGCAGAAGCAGCATCTAATTAACCACATTATGGTGTTTGAGAACTATCCGGTCGAGGAGCAAGTCGAGCAGCTGGGTGAAGTTCGTCCATCCGCGTTTGACATTACGAATGTAGAGGTTGTCGAGCAAACGAACTATGATCTGGACTTGATTGTGATGCCAGATGAAACCTTCCGGATCATGTTCAGATACAACGCGAATGTGTACGATCGGTCTACGATCGAGCGGATGCAGGGACATGTACTGCATGTCATCGAGCAAATTATTGACAATCCGCATATCCGAGTGAATGAGCTGGAACTAGTGACAGCGGAAGAGCAGGCACAGATCGTTCAGGTGTGGGGCGATACGGCGGCAGCCTATCCGCAGGATCAGACGCTAAGCAGTCTGTTTGAGCAGCAGGTAGCGAATACACCGGAGCAAGTGGCAGTACTGTGTGGTGCAGAGTCGTTGACCTACGTGGAGCTGAACGAACGGGCTAACCGTTTGGCCCGGACCTTGCGTGCGCAAGGGGTTCAGCCGGATCAGCCTGTGGGCATTCTGGTTTACCGTTCGCTGGACATGATCGTAGGCATCTACGCGATCCTGAAAGCCGGCGGAGCCTATGTGCCGATTGATCCGGAATATCCGGCCGATCGTATCCGCTTTATGCTGGAGGATTCGGGAGCGAAGCTGGTGCTGACACAATCACATCTGACGGAGCAAGTGTCGCTGAGTTTCGACGGCCAGGTGCTGGTGCTGGATCGTCAGGAGCAGGATGGCAAGAACATTTATCACGAAGACGGCTCGAATCTGGAGCCCCTAGCTGGACCGCATCATGTTGCCTATGTCATCTATACCTCCGGTTCGACCGGAAAACCAAAGGGCGTAATGGTGGAGCATCATTCCGTGCTGAACCGGATTTTGTGGATGCATGATCGTTATGGCTTGAGTGCAGAAGATACGATTCTGCAAAAGACCGCCTTCACCTTCGACGTGTCGGTGTGGGAGCTGTTCTGGTGGTCGATGGTCGGCTCGAAGGTAAGCCTGTTGCCGGTTGGCGGGGAAAAGAACCCGGAAGACATCGTGGACACGATTGCCCGCGACAGTGTGAGCACGATGCACTTTGTACCGGCCATGCTGCATGCGTTCCTGGAGTATGTGGAACAGCAGCCACGGGAAGTGATGCAAGCGAAGCTGGGCACGCTGCGCCATGTCTTTGCCAGTGGTGAAGCGTTGCCGCCACAGCATGTGGCCCGGTTCCAGCGGCTCGTATCGAGTCTGGCCGGAGCGAAGCTGGTCAACCTGTATGGACCAACCGAAGCGACGGTGGACGTGTCGTACTTCGATTGCGAGCCGGATGAGGAATATGCAGCGATTCCGATCGGAAAACCGATTCAAAATATCCGTCTCTACATCGTGAAGGAAGGCACGGAGCAATTGCAGCCGATTGGGGTGGCAGGGGAACTGTGCATCGG
>NZ_JAKWFI010000025.1:0-2416 GCF_029522175.1 Paenibacillus sp. P2(2022)
ACGATACGTATCCGTTGTATGAAATTCAGGGATTGTCAGAGCTTAAGCAGGATTTGATTAATCATATTCTTATTTTTGAGAACTATCCGGTCGAGGAACAAATCGAGCAATTAGGTAGCGGTGAGGCAGCCAGCTTCACCATTACAGGAGCCGAGTCCGTCGAGCAGACCAACTATGACTTTAACCTGGTAGTGCTGCCGGGGAACACCATTCACATGAGCTTCGGGTATAATGCCCTGGCCTTTGAACGGGAAAGTGTAGAGCAAATTCGAGGTCATCTGGTACAGCTGCTGGAGCAGGTGACAGCGAATCCAGACATCCGTGTACATGAGCTGGATATGGTTACGGTGCAGGAACGCGAGCAAATCGTTGAGGTCTGGGGCAATACAGCGGCAACCTATCCAAACGAGCAAACGATTCACGGCTTGTTCGAGGCGCAAACGGCGCAGACACCGGAGCACACAGCCTTGTTCTTCGAAGGAGAAACGCTGACTTATCGCGAGCTGAATGAACGCGCCAATCGTCTGGCTCGTACCTTGCGCAGTCAAGGCGTGACGAAAGATCGTTTGGTGGGTCTGATGACCGAGCGGTCGGTGGACATGCTTGTGGGGATCTTCGGGATTTTAAAAGCCGGAGGTGCGTATGTCCCTATCGATCCGACGTATCCAGAAGAGCGCATCCGCTATATGCTGGATGACTCGGGAGCGAAACTGCTGTTGACACAAAGTCATCTGGTGGACAAAGCAGTTATCGATGGTCAAGTGCTGGTGCTGGATGGAGCACAAAGTGTGTATCACGAGGATGGCTCCAACCTGGAGCCGGGGTCCGGTTCAAACGATTTGGCGTATGTGATCTATACGTCAGGGACGACGGGGCAGCCGAAGGGCGTGATGCTGGAGCACCATGGGCTGTGCAATCTGAAAACGTATTTTGATCAGACGCTCAAGATCCGTACGTCGGATCATGCGCTGCTGTTCGCCAGCTACTCGTTTGATGCAGCTTGCTGGGAAATCTTCCAGGCGCTGTTCTGCGGCGCCACGTTATATGTGCCAACGACAGAGACGATTTTGAACTACGAGCGGTTTGAGCAATATATGGCCGATCACCACATCACGGTGGCCGCTTTGCCGCCGACCTATGCGGTGTATCTGAATCCCGGACGGATGCCACACCTGCGTATTTTGTTCACCGCGGGTTCAGCCTCTTCCACCGAGCTGGTATACAAATGGAAGGATCAAGTGGCGTACTACAATGGCTACGGTCCAACCGAAAACTCAGTGGCAACGTCGATCTGGCCGGTATCCGAGGATGAAAGGGCAGGCCAACTCATTTCCATCGGTCGTCCTATGCCGAATCACCGGGTGTACATGCTGGATGTGCATGGACATTTGGCTCCGGTCGGCGTAGCAGGTGAACTGTGCGTATCTGGTCCGGGTCTGGCGCGTGGATATTTGGATCGTCCAGAACTGACGGCGGAGAAATTTGTACCGAACCCGTTTGCGGCTGGCGAAGCAGGCTATGAACGAATGTACCGTACGGGGGACTTGGCGAGATGGATGCCCGACGGCAACATCGAGTACTTGGGCCGGATCGATCATCAAGTGAAAATCCGGGGCTACCGGATCGAACTGGGCGAGGTCGAAGCACAAATATTGAAAGTGGAGGACGTGCAAGAGGTCATCGTCCTGGCCCAAGCGGACGAGCAGGGACAAAACCAACTGGTGGCGTACTATGTCGCTGAAAGAGACGTCAGCGCGAGTGAACTGCGCGGCTTACTGGGTGAGGATCTGCCCAACTACATGGTGCCTTCATACTTCATCCAGCTGGAGCAGATGCCGCTGACACCGAACGGAAAAATCGACCGCAAGGCCCTGCCGACACCGGAGGGCAGCCTGCAAAGCGGAGCGGATTATGTAGAGCCGCGCACAGCACTGGAGCAGACGTTGGTTTCGATTTGGCAGTCTGTCTTAGGAGCGAAGAGAATCGGGATTTTGGATAATTTCTTTGACCTCGGCGGCGATTCGATCAAAGCGATTCAGGTATCGTCCCGCTTGCTGCAAGCGGGCTACAAGCTGGACATGAAGGATTTGTTCCAATATCCGTCCATTTCGCTGCTGAGCGGTCATGTACAAAAAGTGAGTCGTACGGCCGATCAGGGCGAGGTATCAGGCAGCGTCAAGCTGACGCCGATTCAGCAATGGTTCTTTGGACAAGCCTCGGCAGAGCCGCATTATTTCAACCAATCGGTGATGCTGTATCGAGCAGAAGGCTTTGACGAAGCCGCATTGCGTCAAACGATGACCAAGCTGACGGAGCATCATGATGCGCTGCGTATGGTCTTCCGTCAGACCGAACAGGGCTATGAAGCGTGGAATCGCGGTGTGAATGAAGGTCAGCTGTACAGTCTGGACGTTGT
>NZ_JAKWFI010000026.1:0-2188 GCF_029522175.1 Paenibacillus sp. P2(2022)
ATAATGCCCTGGCCTTTGAACGGGAAAGTGTAGAGCAAATTCGAGGTCATCTGGTACAGCTGCTGGAGCAGGTGACAGCGAATCCAGACATCCGTGTACATGAGCTGGATATGGTTACGGTGCAGGAGCGTGAGCAAATCGTTGAGGTTTGGGGCAATACAGCGGCAACCTATCCAAGCGAGCAAACGATTCACGGCTTGTTCGAGGCGCAAACGGCGCAGACACCGGAGCAGACAGCCTTGTTCTTTGAAGGAGAGCAGTTGACTTATCGCGAGCTGAATGAACGCGCCAATCAATTGGCCCGTACCTTGCGCAGTCAAGGCGTGACGAAGGATCGTTTGGTGGGTCTGATGACCGAACGGTCGGTGGACATGCTTGTGGGGATCTTCGGGATTTTAAAAGCCGGAGGCGCCTATGTACCTATCGATCCAACCTACCCGGAAGAGCGTATCCGCTATATGCTGGACGACTCGGGTGCGAAGCTGCTGTTGACACAAAGCCATCTGGTGGACAAAGCAGTTATCGATGGTCAAGTGCTGGTGCTGGATGGAGCACAAAGTGTGTATCACGAGGATGGCTCCAACCTGGAGCCGGGGTCCGGTTCGAACGATTTGGCGTATGTGATTTATACGTCAGGTACGACGGGGCAGCCGAAGGGCGTGATGCTGGAGCACCATGGGCTGTGCAATCTGAAAACGTATTTTGATCAGACGCTCAAGATCCGTACGTCGGATCATGCGCTACTGTTCGCCAGCTACTCGTTTGATGCAGCTTGCTGGGAAATCTTCCAGGCGCTGTTCTGTGGCGCTACGTTATACGTGCCAACAACAGAGACGATTTTGAACTACGAGCGGTTTGAGCAATATATGGCCGATCACCACATCACGGTGGCCGCTTTGCCGCCGACCTATGCGGTGTACCTGGAGCCGGAGCGGATGCCAAACCTGCGTATTTTGTTCACCGCGGGCTCAGCCTCTTCCACAGAATTGGTATACAAGTGGAAGGATCAAGTGGCGTACTACAATGGCTACGGTCCAACCGAAAACTCGGTGGCAACGTCCATCTGGCCGGTATCCGAGGATGAAAGGGCAGGCCAACTCATTTCCATCGGTCGTCCTATGCCGAATCACCGGGTGTACATGCTGGATGTGCATGGACATTTGGCTCCGGTCGGCGTAGCAGGTGAGCTGTGCGTGTCTGGTCCGGGTCTGGCGCGTGGTTACCTGGATCGTTCAGAACTGACGGCGGAGAAATTTGTACCGAACCCGTTTGCAGCCGGTGAAGCCGGCTATGAACGAATGTACCGTACGGGGGACTTGGCAAGATGGATGCCAGACGGCAACATTGAATATTTGGGCCGGATCGACCATCAGGTGAAAATCCGGGGCTACCGGATCGAACTGGGCGAGGTCGAAGCACAAATATTGAAAGTGGAGGACGTGCAAGAGGTCATCGTCCTGGCCCAAGCGGATGAGCAGGGACAAAACCAACTGGTGGCGTACTATGTCGCTGAAAGAGACGTCAGCGCGGGTGAGCTGCGCAGCTTGCTGGGTGAGGAGCTGCCCAACTACATGGTGCCTTCATACTTCATCCAGCTGAAGCAGATGCCGCTGACACCGAACGGCAAAATCGACCGCAAGGCCCTGCCAGCACCGGAGGGTAGCCTGCAAAGCGGAGCGGATTATGTAGAGCCGCGCACAGCACTGGAGCAGACGTTGGTTTCGATTTGGCAGTCTGTCTTAGGAGCGAAGAGCGTCGGGATTCTGGATAATTTCTTTGACCTCGGCGGCGATTCGATCAAGGCGATCCAGGTATCGTCCCGCTTGCTGCAAGCAGGCTACAAGCTGGACATGAAGGATTTGTTCCAATATCCGTCCATTTCGCTGCTGAGCGGTCATCTACAAAAAGTGAGTCGTACGGCCGATCAGGGCGAGATATCAGGCAGCGTCAAGCTGACCCCGATCCAGCAGTGGTTCTTTGGACAAGCCTCGGCAGAGCCGCATTATTTCAACCAGTCGGTGATGCTGCATCGAGCAGAAGGCTTCAATCTAGACGCATTGTGTCAAACGATGACCAAGCTGACGGAGCATCATGATGCGCTGCGTATGGTCTTCCGTCAGACCGAACAGGGCTATGAAGCGTGGAATCGCGGTGTGAATGAAGGTCAGCTGTACAGTCTGGACGTTGT
>NZ_JAKWFI010000027.1:0-1092 GCF_029522175.1 Paenibacillus sp. P2(2022)
GGAGCAAGCTCCTTGGTTTGGGCTAATCCGCGTTCGCTCGCCGCTACTGACGGAATCACTATTGTTTTCTCTTCCTCAGGGTACTTAGATGTTTCAGTTCCCCTGGTCTGCCTCTCACTCACCTATGAATTCAGTGAGTAGTGACTGTCGATGAAGACAGCCGGGTTTCCCCATTCGGACATCCCCGGATCAAAGCTTGCTTACAGCTCCCCGAGGCTTTATCGTTGTTCGCCACGTCCTTCGTCGGCTCCTGGCGCCTAGGCATCCTCCGTGTGCTCTTTGTAGCTTAACCTAGACTTTTCTTTCACAGAAAGAAAATGTCGATATATGCTACCTTTATTTCACTTGTTTACACAAGATCAGCTTAAAGGAATATTCTAAAACGCAATTTCGTTTCGGTATCCAGTTTTCAAGGTGCAATGATAAATCTTTTGGTGGAGCCAAGCGGGATCGAACCGCTGACCTCCTGCTTGCAAGGCAGGCGCTCTCCCAGCTGAGCTATGGCCCCAAAAGGAAATATAAAGTTATATGGTGGGCCCTAGTGGACTCGAACCACCGACCTCACCCTTATCAGGGGTGCGCTCTAACCAGCTGAGCTAAGGGCCCATAATAAACCACCAAAAAAATTATTCTTTAGTGGTTGCGCTTGGCGGCGTCCTACTCTCCCAGGACCCTGCGGTCCAAGTACCATCGGCGCTGGAGGGCTTAACGGTCGTGTTCGGGATGGGTACGTGTGGAACCCCTCCGCTATCGCCACCAAACGCTTGAGAGTTTGAACTCTCAAAACTGAGCAACGAGTGAGTAACAGGCCTAAACCTGAGTTTTGAAGCTATGCTTCATATTTGAATGTTTCCATTGCAGGAAACGATTCTCCATAGAAAGGAGGTGATCCAGCCGCACCTTCCGATACGGCTACCTTGTTACGACTTCACCCCAATCATCTACCCCACCTTCGGCGGCTGGCCCCTTGCGGTTACCTCACCGACTTCGGGTGTTGTAAACTCTCGTGGTGTGACGGGCGGTGTGTACAAGACCCGGGAACGTATTCACCGCGGCATGCTGATCCGCGATTACTAGCAATTCCGACTTCAT
>NZ_JAKWFI010000028.1:0-837 GCF_029522175.1 Paenibacillus sp. P2(2022)
CACCGCATATGCACGAGGTAAGTCGTAGGGTAGATCAGGGAGAAGTGAGCGGGGAAACAACTTTGTCTCCCATCCAGCATTGGTTCTTTGCCCAGGAGCAAGTAGATGCGCATCACTTTAATCAGGCGGTGATGCTGCACCGGAAGCAAGGATTTGATGAGTCCGCTCTGCGTCAGGCACTTGACAAACTCACAGCGCACCATGATGCTCTGCGGATGGTGTTCAGCAAGACCGAGCAAGGCTATGAAGCCTGGAACCGCGGAGTACAGGAAGGTGAGCTGTATCACCTGGATGTGGTGGACTTTACGAACTTGACGGATGAAGCCATGCTCAGCGCAGCTATGGAGGCGAAAGCCAGTGAAATTCAAAGCAGTATCCAACTGCATGAAGGGCCGCTGTTGAAGGCTGGTTTGTTCCACTGTGCAGATGGGGATCATCTCCTGATGGCGATTCACCATTTGGTCGTGGACGGGGTATCATGGCGTATTTTATTCGAGGATCTGGCTGTAGCCTATGAACAGGCCATCCGTGAAGAGACGCTCCAGTTACCAGACAAAACAGATTCATTCCGTTCCTGGTCACAAAAACTTTCCGTCTATGCGAATAGCGTAGCCATGGACAGCGAATACGCCTACTGGGAGCAATGGAACGCTGCTGCTTTGGCTGACCAAGTACGTTTGCCTGAGGATCAAGCGGAGGCCGAACCGTTTACCTTGGCTGACACGGATACCGTGGTCTTCCAGCTTACGGAAGAAGAGACAGGAACACTATTGAAGCAAGCACACCGCGCGTACAACACGGAAGTGAACGATTTGCTGCTGACTGCACTAGGCATGA
>NZ_JAKWFI010000029.1:0-748 GCF_029522175.1 Paenibacillus sp. P2(2022)
GGTGTCGGCGTAGCCCGCGGTTACCTGAACCGTCCGGAGCTAACGGCCGAGAAATTCGTTGCCGATCCGTTTGCCAGCAGGGAAGCTGGGTATGAACGGATGTACCGCACTGGTGATTTGGCGAGATGGATGCCAGACGGCAACATTGAATACTTAGGCCGGATTGACCATCAGGTGAAAATCCGGGGGTACCGGATTGAGCTGGGCGAGGTCGAAACGCAGCTACTTCAAGTGGAATCGGTACGAGAAGCGGTGGTCATGGCTCGTGCGGATGAAACGGGCCAAAAACAAATGGTGGCCTACTATGTCGCGGGGCAAGAAATCAGTGCCAGAGAGCTGAGAAGTGAGCTGGGCGGAGAGCTGCCAAGCTACATGGTGCCATCGTACTTTGTACAGCTGGAGCAAATGCCGCTGAGTCCCAATGGCAAAATCGACCGCAAGGCATTGCCGGCACCGGAAGGCAGCCTGCAAAGCGGAGCCGACTATGTTGCACCGCGGACGTGGGTGGAAGTGAAGCTGACACAAATTTGGCAGGATGTGCTGGGTCTGGCACAGGTCGGCGTGAAGGAAAACTTCTTTGAGATGGGTGGACACTCGCTGCGGGCGACGACACTGGCCTCGAAGATTCACCAAGAGCTGAACAAGCCACTTCCACTGCGCAGCATTTTTGAAGCGCCAACGATTGAGCAGCTGGCAGCCGTTCTGGAAGGTCTGGATCAGGTGGCGTATGCGTCCATTCCGGTGACGG
>NZ_JAKWFI010000002.1:0-997601 GCF_029522175.1 Paenibacillus sp. P2(2022)
GAAAGTTAACGCAACGTAGTGATTTTGGTTCTTATCAGTTCATAAATAGCACAGTAAAAACCCTTTATATTCATATGTATTCATCAATAACACAGGTAAAAGCGGCATGGGCGGCATGATGTAATAAGGGTCTCAAAACCCTGTAATCCCGCTATTTAAAGGGCTCCCGAGAGGGAGCCCTTTTCTATAAAATCACATAAAAATCACATTCTCTGCAACCAGTCAGATTTGAAGGATGTCTGCGAAGTGATTTTTAATCTTCTCATTGGCATTTTTCTTCATTTTCTCCGTAACGTGCGTATAGACTTTCAATGTAGTTTTTGCGTCATCGTGACCAACTCGCTTCATGATCGTTTTGAGATCAACTTCAGCTTCAGTCAGCATCGATATGTGAGTGTGCCGAAAAATGTGAGGAGTAGCTTTCTTTTTAATTGAGGTTTTCTTGAGAATACGTTCCATACGGATTAATATATTTTTTTGAATGAGTGGGTAGCCGTTCTTGTGGGCAAAAACAAAGTTGTTTTCATGATAATCATCAAATAGTTTCTTGTATTCAAGTCTGAGAGCTTGTTGTTTAACAATGTGTCTTTGGAGTAAACTCATAACATTATCAATTATATTAAATTTACGGATAGACCCTGTAGATTTGGGCGGAGTTAGAGTGTATTTACGCATATTATTATCAGGATTATAAAGTGTCTTGGTTATTCGTAACTCATTTAACTCAAAGTTAAAGTCCGTATCTTTTAAAGCACAGAGTTCCCCAGATCGCATCCCTGAAAAGGCAAGCAAGTGAAAGATTTCAATGTCATCAGGTAAACCATGTTCATTAACTGCATTTAAAAATTCAGCCAGCTCATGTTTTTCTAAGTAACCATCCTCGATTGGGCTATTTTCAATTTCCTCTACCGTCAACAATTTCGCCGGGATAACTGCCCCCGAACATGGATTATCCAATCTCATTTTGTTTTTTATTGCATATTTCATAATCATATTTGCAGTTACATGTACGCCCTCAATGGTTGTCCTAGCATACTCTTTATCATCTAAATCGTTTAAGATATTCTGATACTGTTTATGTGTAACCTTGTCTATTATGACCTTAGCAATATATCTTAGTAGGATCTTAATCTCTTTTTCTCTAACTCTCACGGTGTTTTTCTTTACTTTGCTCTTGGAATAAGTTTTTAACCAATCCCAGGCTACCTGTTCGAACGTTAGCTTCTTGATTTTCTTTGTGTCTATTCCATGATTTTTTTGGGCATCTACGACTTTCTGTACCCGCTCCTCAGCTTGCTTTTTAGTATCACCTCGACGTGCAATCTGATTTCTCTTACCAGTTACAGGATTAGGTAGGCCGTCTACTGTACAAATCCATTTATAGCCCTGTTTATTGTTTGCTTTAATTTTAGTGAAAGATGCCATACATTCTATCTCCTTATATAGGTACAAATGTTCGCTTTAATGGTGAAAATAAAAGCCCGGAAGGGCCTGATTTATAAAATGTTTAATTAATGTTATTGTACAAAAGATCTTAGCGTTTGAAAATTTTTTTATTCTTTGTCTTTCATGTCATTAGGCATCCCTGTTTTTCCAAATAGCATAGTCACATACATTTTGTACTCTCTAGAAAAATCTCCGGCATCCATCAATTGCTGGCGCATTGTATCAATGTGTGTTTCGTCTGGCTCTTTAATATACTTTAAGAAAGATTCATATGCTAAGGAGCGAGAAGTATAGTATCCTTTTGCACTTCTTAATACGTTTTCCAAGTTATCCTTCAAGTCGCTATGTAACTCGTCAGGAATTGTTATAGAATTAATTTTTTTTATTGTCTCTTTATATTTCTCATTGACTTGTTGAAGTTCCTTACAAAGGGCAGCATCATCGATTTTTTTGCTCTTATCAAGCACCCCAGCGCCATTCTGCTCATAGGGAGCCATTTCACTTTGATACTTATAAAGGACACCTTCGACTTGAAGGGCCTTTTTCCTATCGGAATCACTAAATAAAGGTGTGCTCTCAACATCTTCTTCACTTACATTAGGAGATACATTGGCTTGTTCTTGAGCTGAGTCCCCCTTAGATACAGGTTTAGACTCGTCGCTAGGTGCAACTATACAAAGTATTAATAGACCCAAAAGTGAGATTAGAAAACTCCATCTAGCCTTTTTAGTTCGCCTAAATGAAGATATTATTCCCCAAACGAGAAAAAGCACAAAGCAAGCGGAACTGATTACAATCAAAAGCGTATAAAACATTTTTCTTTACATCCTTCTATGACCCCATCGGCTGGGAAATTGCTAATTTTATCTTGTTAATTTTATTATCGAAAACTGACAATGAATATGTAATACTTTGTAGGTTGTTACGTGCTGTTCTATCATAAAGTAAAAAAACAACAGGAGTAGTCAGAGTGATATTAACGTGCGTAAAAATTCATGATCGTGACGGGAGTGACTCGGATTTTGTCGAAATTTCCTTATATGATGTGAATTACATTGATTTGTGGCAGCCAACTAAGAGTAGGGAATGCTGTCCTGCCTATCATACCTCAACGGGCTCATACATAGGTCTAAGAACTTTAAAGGACATTTCAAAGGCATATGCTAAGTATGGCTTCAAGTCATATGATCGCTCAACGGTTATAAACGAGAACATGATTAAACAAACTGAAACGGACGATCGTGGCAGTAAAGTATTCTTTGATGATGGGAGTTTTGTACGAATAAGAACAAAACTGTAGGCTTGTCAATCCCCCTTAAACATGGTTTAACCCCCCTTAAATCAGCCTGATTGGTGCTACATTTCGACAGACTCCGACCATCCAGCCATGTTAAAGTTAATTCTACAAACGTTTGTACAACATAATACCTTAAAATTCGACAATCAGTGGCTTTAAATGAACCTGAGAGGAAGATCGGCAAGGAGAGTTCACTAAAGAGCGAACTTTTACCTGGTCGGAGTGACATAGTGTCACTCAGTGCTGCTGAGTTCGATTCGCTCATAAAGATCATCAATGTGACAGCCGATTGCTGAAGCAATATTCATAGCAGTTGTCAGGGACATCAGCCGCCTATTGTTGGCGTATTCGGAGATCTGAGACTTTGTAATCCCTGTAGTGTCACTCAACCATTGCTGATCTTTTCGTATTTCGCGCAACCTTTGTTTCAGCAGGCAACGACCAGGTTTTATGGACATGATCATGCCTCGCAGAGTTATTTTATAGGGTTGTCATTATCTAATCGATTAGTTAATTAGAGGACAAAAAAATTAGATACGGAAGTGGCATCTATGAACGAAATCAAACTAATGAAATTGAAGAAAAAACTAAATTTTAAAGAAGAAGAATTGGCTGTTCTGTTGCCAAAAATAGAATCAATCTTCGTCGGAGAAGATGATTTTAGCTGCTCTCTTGAGCTTTTTTTGAACATTAGGATCAGTCAAATCAAGTCCGAGATCTGACTCTAATTCGGTAAAGAAAGACAATTTGTCTTTTGTCTGTTTATCTATATCATTGCCTATAGATTTTATGGTTCCATCAGTTTCATTTTGAGACAGTAGCAGCATACCATTGTGAGCCGCTCTATAAATCTCCGACCTTTCGTATATATCATCCATGAAACTCTTCATTACTTCATCCATGGTTTTAGGATCTTTATTGTTTTTTTCTGGCTGCTCATCTTGTGTTAACAAATAAATTGTTAGTTTAACAATAATGGACTTATATGAGCTGACAGGGTCTTTCTTTAACATATAGAAGTCAATATCAAATTCTTTCATATCGCCTACAATTTCATGGATAGAACCTAAGATATCATCACTGATCGTACCGAAATTAAGGTAATAGTCTATATAGTCATTTAGTTTTCTTATTAATTGAGACGCTTCTCGCTGTTTACTTCCTTCTTCAAGTAGTTTTTTTACTTCAGGAGGAGCCTTTTCAATAAAAGAGGCCATAATTAGTTCTTCAGCATTCCCCCCCGTTATCTTCGCAAGTGCTCTATTGAGTTCATCTGAAGTAGGGGGGGTTTTTCCATTTTGCAACCGGCTGAGGTGTTCTCGACTCATCGAAAGCCCTTCTTGTTCTAATTGCTTGCATATTTCTTCGAGAGTAAGCCTCGAATTTTTAATATACCCCTTCAACAGATTAGAATACTTCATTTTTTCTTAACAACTCCTTCGTGTTTCATTTCGATTATCTCATAGTTGACAAAAAATTATCAACACATACATTATTGATAATTTTATATCATTTGTTGTTGACATTTATAATCAATGTGATAATATAAATCACATAATATTGATTTATAAAATCACAAATTATCAAGGGGTGATAGAAGTGAAGAAATATTCTGATTTGTTGGCAAATTCTATTAAAAGTAGTGGCTTAAAGTTGGATAAAATATGCACTCTCATTGGAGATATCACTGGCAACGAACTCACGAAGCATTACCTAAGCAAGCTGCAAAATGGAAAAACTTCACCTGCTTCAAACAAGCTTAATGACGCACTAGCTAACGTTCTAAATATTGATCCTATCGAATTAAAGGCAGCAGCTTATCTTGAAAAAATTCCACCTGAGGTGCTGAAGCGCTTGAACAGACCTGATAGGAAGGAGGTCATCTGATGCTAAAAGTGGAGTTTGACACTGACCAGCTTAAATCAATTATCGACGCTGCTGTTTCAAAGGCAATGAAGCAGTATACACCAAATCAGTTACCGTCGCTGATGACTAAGAAGCAGTTGATGGAATTTCTCGGAATTGGTAGTACGAAGGCGAGTGAACTTCTTAATAGAGAAGACTTTCCGGTCATTAGAGAGTTTGGTCACCCAAGAGTTCCGCTTCATGCACTGATGGTTTGGATTAACGAACATACTGAATGGATTCGGGATAACGCCAAAGATTATTGGGAGCGTACAGGAAGTGTTGCTTAAACAAATGAAGAAACCCGCCAGGCTGTACCGGCTCTAGCGGGTTGAGGGGATACGGGGGGAAGAACTTACAACCTAATACTACATCAGCCCTCTGTCCGTAATAAACATATCAATCGGACAAAGGAGAGGAAAAAAACATGTCAATTGGACAGTTTGGTCCCAATCTTAATGAAGTTTTAAAACGACGGGGTGAAACGCGTACCGCAGCCGGGCAAGTTGCCCACGTGGATGCTTCATTAATTGGAAAGATCATCAAAGGCTCCCGCAAACCATCGAAAGAGCTCATGCAACAAGCGGCGGAGCATTATGATGACGGCCAGCTTTACATTGCAGCAGCCGGGGAAGTAACAGGCGGTGCCTTTGCTCCTTGGCTGGACAATGTAGATCTACATAGGGCAAGTGTACTGTTCAAGACGGTTGAAGAAATGAGGGAAGTTCTTGTTCTATCTGCTGAGGTACCAATTAGCAAAACTGCTGACCAGCTTACTGATTCTGAGCGCCAGAACATGAAACGTCTACTGATGGAGGCGGTTGAAGCTATTACTGCTCTTACGCATTTCGCGGCAGTGTTATGTAAAGAGTATTCGTTTTCCTGGTTGGGTGCTTGGAAAGAACACCGAGCTGACCTGAAGGCAAAAAAATATATGAAATGAGGGAGCAGAAATGGAAATCGAGAGATTAGAGGATGAAGCCAAATTTGTTGCAGCAAACGCAGAGCACAATTTAAACATGATGCTGCAAAATCCGGAAATCGTTTCTGAGAGTCATCGTCAAAAAAGTATTGCTCAAGCAGCATTCATGATGAATCTTCACTTGTCTTTTCAAGAACAAAATAAAAACGCCCGGCGGGCAGGCCGGACGCTTGGTTTGAGAACTCGATTAAAGTCTCTTGTGTTGCTCATTCTATCTCCTTCTGCGAGAGAAAGCAAGGGTGAGGGTGCGTGATGCAACAGTTAAAGGAACGCCTCATTCAAAACTTTCTGGATAAGAAGGCAGGGACGCAAGCCAATACGGATGCAATATATGCTTTTCTGCAAGCGGGCGGTTCAGTTCTTTCATCTGAATTTCAGGAGCTACTACAGAAGCGGGACGAAGCCTACTTTCAATGGAATAACGCCTTGCTGAGCCTAAATCTTCTGCCAGCAGAAGAGCGGCTGGAGTTTTTCGGAAATATGTCGCCAGTGATATAGGAAAAGCTGGCAACGGACAGGCCATGTCGGCCTTGTCTTCCGGCGTCGGACGGTAACATAACCAACTCCCGTTCGGCGTCGGAAGATGCGGCTGACGCATCATAAAGCAGCGGCACGATGGTACGTGTACACGCGATGGTGAAAATATCAGGCGGAAAACGACGGAGCGCGCCTGACTGCTGGTTCGAATCCAGCCTGCTTGAAATTACATACGGAAGGAGGAAACTTTGTGCAAGTTATTCAACGTTTGACCGTTGTCTCTAATCCAACAAGGATTTTTGAAGTTGGAACGGAGCTAAATGGCTGCGAAGTCATTGAGATTAAACAAGTCGGTACGGAGTATGAAAATAATGTCCATTCTGAATTCCATGTTTTAGATGAAAATGATGAGCTCATTGTCAGCATCGAGAATGCACCTGTTATCGTCGAGTATCGGCAGATCGTGGAACATGATGAAATCATGGAAGGAGAATCGGCATGAACGCAACTCATAAAAAAGTGGTGGAGTTTTTTGCGAAAATTAGCACCGACGAATCTGTGGATGTTAATGAGTTTTTAGAAGCTATCGCGTTAAATGTGGGGCTTTATACTGCGCTGAAAATCAAGAAAGTGGGACAACGAGAAGTCACAGAGCAGTTCAAAAGCATCATTGATACTGGCCTCAAGATAGCGAATAGCGAAGTTGTACCGAAACGAGTCAGCTTTTTCATTATAAGAAAATAGCCCGCGGCAACGGGCTATCACTTGTTCTTTTGAAAACTAAATATGTGAATACGGTCATCTTATCATGGGTGACCGTTCCTAACAAGAGGGAGCGATATGTATATGGCTATGAATGTAGCTGCTATTACAAAAGGTATTGAACGTGACGAATGGTTGAGACTGCGTAAGCGTGGTATCGGTGGTGCTGATGCATCTGCAGTGGCCGGGTTGAATCGGTATAAATCACCCGTTAGTGTCTTTTTAGAAAAAACGGATCAGATTGCACCAGACGAACCAGGCGAAGCAGCTTACTGGGGCAACCAGTTAGAGGATTTAGTCGCTCGTGAGTTTATGAACCAAACCGGATTACGTGTGCAACGCAGCAATAAGATGTATCAGCATCCTACACATAAATTTATGTTGGGTAACGTGGACCGCCTGATTTTAGACAAAGGTGGTCGAGGACTTGGGATCCTGGAATGTAAAACAGCCAGTGCCTATAAGCTGAGCGAATGGGCCGACGATCAGGTTCCTGATGAGTACGCAGTTCAGCTCCAACATTACATGGCTGTGCTTGGTGTGGATTATGGTTACTTCGCCGTTTTAATCGGTGGTCAGAAATTCCAATACAGGCTGGTTGAGCGAAACGAGGGCATTATTGATTCTCTCATACAGATCGAGGACGAGTTTTGGAACAAGCATGTAATTCCGCGGGTTCCACCAATGGTAGACGGTAGCGCTGCTTCGACTGAGCTACTGAATCGCTTGTATCCTGCTTCTCGGCCAGCGACAGAAATTACGCTGGAGAAAGATCAGGCATTGCTTGTGGACAAGCTCATTGTCGCTAAAGAGAACGCACAAGCGGCTGCGGAACAGGTCAAGCGATTAGAGAACGAGCTGAAAGCCGTGATGGGTGACCATGAAATGGCGGTTTATGACGGTGAACCTTTGTTGACATGGAAATCCAGTCAAACAACACGCCTGGACACTAAGCGTTTGAAGCAGGAGCAGCCGCACATCTTTGAAAAATACGCAAACACCACGTCTTCAAGACGTTTTCTGGTGAAGTAAGGAGGCTATTATGGCAGGGCAACGCAGTAACGGAGCAACCCTTGAAAAAAAGCTTCAAAATAAGGCTGCTGGAGCAAAAAACGATGCGCCTACACCTTCTCAGACTATCGCAGCTTATATGGACAAAATGAAATATCAGATTGCGGAGGCTATGCCAAAGCATATGAGCATTGAACGCCTTAGCCGGATAGCCTTAACGACGATTCGCACGAATCCCAAGCTGCTGGAATGCTCAATAGCATCTTTGATGGGAGCGGTTATGCAGTCTGCTCAGTTGGGGTTGGAGCCAGGATTATTGGGACACTGCTACCTAATTCCATTCAAAAACAACAAAACGAACACAACGGAAGTTCAATTCATCATTGGCTATAAAGGCATGATTGATTTGGCCCGTCGCTCAGGCAACATTAGATCCATTGTTGCCCATGAAGTATATGAAAATGACTTCATAGAGTTAACCTACGGTCTGGAAGAAAACCTGAAGCATGTTCCTTGGTTCTTTCGTCGAGATGTGAAACCCGCTGAATCCGGCAAGGTTATCGGTGCTTACATGGTGGCAATATTCAACGATGGCGGTCATTTCATTCATTACATGCCGATAAGCGAAATTGAAGCTCATAAAAAGCGTTCAAAGTCTGCAAATAACGGGCCTTGGGTGACGGATTATGTGGAGATGTGCAAAAAGACCGTTGTTCGCGCAGGCTGGAAGTGGCTTCCTATCAGTGTAGAGATTGCTTCTGCGGTTACTCAGGATGAGACGGTACGTGAGGATATCACTCCAAACGATGAACCTTTTGTCTTTGATATGCCAGCCGAACCTAAAGACGGTGAAACACATCAGACAGGTGATGCAGCTCAGCCAAATAATACTGATTCGCAGCAGCCTGCTGATAGATCAGGTCAGGACGAACTGGAATTTGAATGAGACTATAGATGAGATTACTGGCAAGCCGCTGTTACGCAGTATGATCGGTGAACACATTTGGCGGATTAAAGAGTCCGACCCTGTAGCCTTTAAGCGCGAGGTACGAGAATACTGCGCGCGGGGTTATCCAGGTTGGACAGTGGTTCGAGCTAAGTACCCTTATATATTTCTGCGGGATGGTAGGGAGCAGAGTGTGTAAATGATTCAAGCGGTGTGAAGAAGCGAACGGTATTTATATATAAAACGCAAGAGATTAGGTGGTGAAGCCGGTGGACTCCAATGTAAATCCTCAGCCTACGGACGCACATATACGCATATCACATGAAATACATCGAGAGCTGATCCGGCGGAAGTTTACTCAGCGGCAGCGGGACATTATTGATTTTGTCCTCACGCTGAGCTGGGGATGCGGGAAGCCATCGGCTAAAATCCCTATGCTTAAACATTTTGAGCTATGTGGTGTCCGTAAAGAACATATCAAAAAGGAACTAAAAAAGCTGGTTGAAAATCATGTGCTGTTTTGGGACGAGCATATGAATGTGTTCCAGATCAACAAGCATTATGATATGTGGTCCGTAGATGTGGTGGAACGATATGACCCCAAAATGATGAACGAATTAATCAAAATTAACATAGAAACTCATACCCCAAATCTCGGCAAACCAGTTACTAAAAAAGTAACTGAGTTACCCAAAAAGCAACCGATCCGAGTTACTAAAAAGGTAACTCAGTTACACAAAAGGCAACTGTTCAGTTACCAAAAAGGTAACTCGCCAGTTACTAAAAAGGTAACTGTGAAGCGTGATTTTTCCTGTCATACCAAGGGGTTTCGGCTCTCTAAAACAATATTTAAAGCAATTATTAAAAAAAACACTACTACATCTTTAGATACTGTACAGGAATTAGATACAGAACAAAGGGGTGGGGGAGGAGAGATTCCTTCGGATCATTCCTTTGGCTATATCTACCGTGCTTACGAAAATAATTTTACGGGCTCAGGAAAGGTTACCCAATTTGAAAGCGAGGACCTTGGAACCTTGTTTGACGATTACGGGGGAGAATGGCTGCTAAAAGCCATGCGTGAGGCCGTTCGGCAGAATAAAAAGAGTTTGGCTTATGTACGTGGCACGCTGGAAGGATACCGTAAACGCGGGGGACCGGAAACGGAACGCCGAATGGATCGGGCTTCACCGGCGGAAGCAGAAATTCGGGAAGACGACCCCATTACGATCTTGATGAGAAAGGCAGATGAGCAGCGACTTGCTGAATACGGAGTTACTTGAGGCTGAAATATTAGGTTCCTTTTTTCGAGACCCTTCCCTTGTTGGGGAAGTCGCCGTAACACTAGAGCCAAGCTTATTTACACAACCTTGGCATCGCAATCTGCTGAAAATGATACTAGAACTACATCGGACCGAACAGGAACTATCCATGACCATGTTGGTAACGGTATTCGAAAAGCATCTTGAAAAGGTGGGTGGAGTTTCCTATCTGTCCAAACTGGCCAGCTCTGCCGTCGCAGTTTCAATGCTGGAGCAGAATATCAGGCAGCTCATTGAAACCGATGCTCGTCGTAAAGCGCTGGATTTGGTCGGTGAATACCGTGATAAATTTTTGGATTTGTCATCAGGCGGGTTTGAGGAATTACTGGATGAATTTGAACAGCGTTCACTGGATATTCGTCCTAAAGCATTGCAAAAGGATACGGCGGTTGACGACATCATCCAGTGGTATGAGGACTTGGTACTTAAAACGCAAGATCCTTCTCGAGCGCTTGGCATTATGACAGGCTGGTCAGCATTGGACAGACTGACGCTAGGGTTCCAGCGTACTAACCTGGTTGTCATTGGAGCTCGAACTAGCATGGGTAAGTCAGCCGTTGCCAATGAAATTAAGATGCGGGCTACCCAGCGGGGGCATAAGGTGGCGGACTTTAGCCTGGAGATGTCTAAGGCGCAGATTTATAACCGGATGATCGCTAATCTGTGCAGTATTCCTCTGCAGGCTATACGTTCAGGGCATCTGAAGCCGGAACAAATCGAGCGTATTTCTATGCAGATGGAGTTTCTGCGAAAAATTCATATCGACGATAGCCGTGGCGTGACTGCGGAGTACATTTGTTCCGAAATGCGCCGATTGAAGCGGCAAGAAGGACTTGATTTGGTCATTGTGGACTACCTGCAGGAAGTGGTTGAGCCTGCCGAACGAAACGACAACAGCGGTTCTGGGTTGCACAGGGTTTGTCAAAAGCTACGGAAGGCGGCAAAAGACTGTGACTGCGCACTGATCGGCTTATCTCAGGTCAAGCAGGATGTGGAGAGTCGGCAGAATAAAAGACCATTCGTTTCAGACTTATCAGGCAGCGCGGCAATCAGCGCGGTTGCTGACGATATCCTTCTGCTGTACAGGGACGAATACTACAACCCTGACACACCAGACCCGGGTATCTTGGAAATCAACCTCGCAAAACAACGTAATGGTCCTACTGGAGTGGTGAAGCTCAAATTTGAGAAAGACACACAACAAATCGCTTAGGGGAGGAACGGACATGAAACAGGGGAAACGACTCACCAAAAAGCAAAAGATTGGATTGTTAAAGGCCAGACCAGGTGTGACACTGGACAACTGGGTCTCAGAACGGGAAACAGCAGATGGGGTCGTGCTGCTAAACAAATTCTCAGGAAAGCGGTGGCTGCTAAATAAGCACTATGGAGCATTGCAGCCTTACAAGGTACGGGCCTGATGCAGCCGTCATGCTGGACGCGCTGGAGCGTCTATGAGTACCTGAAACATCGGTTTGTCCGTACTGGACAAGTTCCGAATGAATCGGAATTACTCGAGGAGCTGCCGGACATCGATCGGAGCGAGCTGTCTGAGGGGATGGCCGAATTTCGCCTGATTCTTGGTGACTGGCCTATCGCTGGAGGTGACGGGTCATGCAGCGCCAGATAAAGGACCCGATGTATCAAACTCAGTTAAAGCAAACTGTACGAGACCGAAGCGGCAGGGTGATAGGCGAGGTATTTGTCCTTGAACACAGTATGTTGCTGGTCAAGCAGTCGCGTAAGCGTAAAAAGAGGGGGAAGCAGCTTTGAAGATTATGGGGATTGACCACGGCACGAATTTTGCTGGTTGGGCCACAATGCGAAATGGTAAGCCGCTAGACTTTGGATTAAGGGACTATTCGTCAATTGCAATGCCTGGTGTTTTGGACGCCATCTACCAGGACACATTCCGACTGATCGAGCAGGAAGAACCGGAATTGATTGTACTGGAGCGTCCAGTTCACTTTAAAAATGCCAACAGTGTACTAGCACTTGTCGGGGCGTATACTTCTGTTTCCTTGGCTGCCCTGCATTTGGACAAGCCGATTGTAGGCATCCGGCCTTCGGAGCTTAAAATTCAGACTGGTAAAGGGAATGCGGATAAAGAGACAGTCGCCATGGAAATGCAGATGCTGTTCGACCTCGATTATGACGAAATTGCGGTTCCTGTCCTATACAAGAAAAACGACCCACGGGGCAAATACAAAATCGGGGACATAAGGGAACGTCTTTTTGATCCTTCGGACGCTATCGCACTTTGCTGGGCCTATCATCAAAATTTCATTAAGGGAGTGGCTTAAAGATGAGCTATATAAATTTCAAAGGTACGGTTAAAAAGATCAATCTCAAGTCATCGGAAGAAACGGAAATTACAATCAGTATCCCAGCTTCTGAGCTGGACGGCCAATACAATACGCTTCAAAGCATGCTGGAGCTTAAAATTATCGGAGGTTTGGATTCACAGATTGTCACGTACAAAGTTTTGAAGAATGCCAGAACGGGCAACCCGATCACGAAATACACCGTGGATGATGGTGGTGTGGTATCTATAGCGAAGCCGGAAGGAGAGCAGCTCTCCATGGATCTTGGGCTTCCTCCTGAGAAAGTGGAGGTTAAAGCCGATCCAGAGCAGATTGACCTTGAAGTTATTCAGGACTTTATACTTAGCGGCCTGGCGCCAAGCTTTGACGACATGCAGTATGACTTTGTGGAAATTACAGAGCGCTTGGCCGGTGGGGACACCTATCTGAAAATAGCTGCTGATATCGGTATGGGTGTGGGCGTGTTTGTGGTTATGGTGGATGAATACCGAAAGCGGGTCGCGCCAATGGCCGCCAAGTGGGATGAATGGCGCCAAGGCCAAGTCAATACGGAACCGCCGAAAGATGGGGAGTCAGTAAACAATCAGCAAGAAGAACAACAAAATGACGATCAGTTGGAAGGGCAAGGAGATGCTAATACTGATTCATCCGAGCAGACTGAAGAAAATGAATCTAAGGACAACAACAAGCCGGAGAACGACTCAAATCCTGCTACTGACACAGATTCCCAGACGACAGTCGATAAGGAAGAATTGGAGGAATACATTCTGAAAGTCCGTCCTAACTTTGACGATATCCCTGTTGACTTCCCTACTTTGCTTCAACAGCGTCGTGAAGAAGGCAAGACATGGATGCAGATTGCTAAAAGCATCGGCTTGACCAGTGGCCAGATCACTACTAAATGGACGGCTTACAAGAAGATGGTTGCCAAGCAAATGAGAAACGGGGGAGCGGCGTAAGCCGTTCCTTTCATAAAGCAGTGTGGCCCCTACCCTCACGGGCTACGGTGGCCACTTGCACCTATAAAACGGAACGTATGATCTTATTTCAACTCGAAAGGACGATATCTATGAATGGATCTATGAAAAATAAGATAACCGTAGAATTGGAGGCATTGCTTCCACGAATGCAGCGCGTTAGTCAGATGATTGTCACTGCTGAGGAAAATTGGACAGCACATTACAACAGAGGAAATCCGGATGATCAGTACCTCCGTGGGATGTTTTGCCGGGTAGGCGACCTTTTGGATGATGCTAAACGATTGCTTGACCAGGCCTTTGCAGAAGTAGTAGACGAGGGCGTCCTAACTAAAAATATGGGCGGTCGATATGCTTTGCATGGGCGGGAGTTCACTTCTGGACAAACACTTGAGTATCTGGACCAAAATGACGACGGCGTTCGCTGGAAGCTCTCGCGTATCGAACACAACGGACATGATTACTACTTAGCCGATGACCGTAGCATACCGCTTGAAGGGCTACGCGTTCGGTACAAACACATTGCACGCTGAGAAAGGGGGAGGTTGATCTTGGCTCAAATAAGAATTGCAGAATTAGATAGAGCCCTCAGGGACGTAGCAGGTAAGCGAGTTGGTGTGTCACCTGAAGAATTTAAAAAGACAGAATACCTGCTTTCAATAAATCCTCAACTAGTAAGAATAGTCAGAGACTATGAATTTGCTGTAAAGTCCAGCATTTCTCTGAAAAGTTACGAGGGAGAGAAAGGTCATGTTAGGCAAACAAAGGCTATGATCCTCAAATATAAGCGCCCAGAGCTTTACTTCCTGTATAACACGCTCTCTCAAATTATACAGAGTTCCATTAACAACTTAGTTAATCCGTACGAGCGAACCATTATGGAACTTTTGTATATCAAAGGTGCGAGGTACCTTGGAGCGCAGTCATATATGGGGAAAGGTTACCGGAATGACATGTACCCAATTAGTGGGAGTACGTTTGCTGAACGCAGAAGGGCAGCGATAAAAAAGATAGCTCATAGCTTCCAAATACTCGGCTTGTTAGATTTGGTTCAAGCTGAATATCGAATTGGAGAACTGTCTAACTTGCAGTTTTTGGAGTTGAGACCAAGGTGAGCTTGTATGAGCCAGATTATAGGGGCTTTCCCCCTTTGGAGGTGTGCACCTTGGCAAATGTTAATGCGGCGGTTCAGAGGCTCTTGGATATGCGTAAATAAAGGTACCGTGATACATTGTTGAGTTATACGATGGAAACCCTTACCCCTCACAACAGATGGTACGGTGAGAGGGATAAGGGTAGATTTTAAAACTACTAAACAAGGCTACTAACTATTACAATTTTCTCTGCGTTCACGTCTCGTTGAACTCTTATTCCAGGATCGCCATTGTTATCAAAACCGACATGAGCAAATGTAACATACTCTTGACCGTTCAAAAGAGTGACTGAACTATGAATGAAGATTCTTTCATTCCATACAATACCATCTACTGTCGCTGTAACAATTTGGCCAACGTAGGGTGTGAATCTACCACCAGTTTGACGAGTTTCATTTTTGCTCCAGTTTACTTTTGCCCAGTTGGTTAGAAGTTGGTCCTTGTTCATAAATAGGCCTCCTAAAGGATTGGAATAGGTTCATTAGTCAACATATTCTATACTTGTCGTTTTGCTACTAAAACTATAATGCAACCCTAGGCGACACTGATTGTCTTGGAGAAAAAGCAACTAATGTATGGACTACTAAATATAGCGAATCACTGGCTATTCACGTCGGGCAGATGTTTGAACGTGAGGCGTGCTTGTCTCGTACCATTAAGAATGTGCTGCTAAAACACGGAATTATTTCGTTGACTGACCTGTCGATGGGTGCGATTGTGGCTTCGTCCCATTTGTCTAAATGCTACAAAGTAGAATATATGCACAACAGCGGTATTATCAGCCTTAAAGCTGAAAATGGGAAATTTAGGTTGTGGGCTGGTGCTCGTAAAAATGAGTATTATTTTGGCGATTATAGCGATGGTAAGTACGCTTGGGAGTTGGCGAACGTGCAGGCCCTTGCAGAGCCAGTCCCGGCAATGGGTGCAGCGCCTATGAAATTGGGAGGCAACGGCATGATTAAACACCAATATCGTACCGGAGGTTCTATAAAGGATGCGAAGCAGCCTAGCCCTAAGAATGAAGTAAAGAAAGGGCCTGATACATTAATCGAAGGATTCTACCAACCGTTGCCGGACGAGGTGAGTCAGACAATTATTGATCTGGACAATCAAGGTGTTTCCCGGTCGCAGATTGCCCGACAGGTTGGCATTCCGAAAACGCGAGTGGTTCATGAGCTGATGAGCTTGGACATAAAGGACACGCAATCCAGAAGTACGCACCAAAGAGCTACGAAAGGAGCAGCACTCTATGACTAAGGATTATCGTCAATTATTGTCGGAATATGGTTACCCTGAGGATTTAGTAGACGGATGGAGTCTGGAAGACTGCCGAGCCGAATGGCAGGAGTTTTGTGGGACATGCATCCCAGAGTAATACAAACACCCCCGCATTCCTTGGCCGGGCTCGCGGGGGTCATCACTCTTAAACCTCACCAAATTATACCACGGGTGAGGGGAACATGATGGGGAAAAGAAGAAAAAACAACTTACAACTGACTTTTAACATTCTGCCGATTGATGAGAGAGCTACCCGCCTTGCGGTGGAAGAATATCTGGAGACGGTCCGGCAGTATCGGCAGATTGGTTTTGTTAGGCGCGAGGCTGCTATAACGCAGTCCTATACTTATAGAGAGCATCAATCCACCAATGCGATCAGCAAGCAGACGGAGGAAATTGCCACATACAACGTGGACAAGGAAGCAGATCTTCAGGCTAAAGATCGGTTACTTGATATGGCAATGAGCAAGCTTTCTAGCATGCAGCGTGAGGTTATTCAACGGAGTTATCTGGACAATGAAGGAGAGTTTGATTACATCAGTTGTGGAGAGATGGGAATTAGTGAGAGCTCATTTAGACGGATTAAGGCTGATGCAATTGGCATATTGGCAGCTTCGTTAAGACTTATTGTGATTAGAGAAGAGAACGAGGGAGTGGCAGTATCTTAAACAGACCATTTTTTTGGTCTGTTTTTTCGACATTTTTCGCTAGATATTACAATGGGAAAGTTTCCGATATTACTTATGGAATGAAAGGAGAGACCAGATGGATAATTATATTATGTATTCAGCTAAATCAGTTTCTTTATTACAAGAGGGAGAATTTTCGATTGTTCCTTCAGCCACTGAAATTTCAGTCATAAAAGTGAAAACACTTAATGAACCTATTAGTGATCCTAAGAATGCTCCTAAAAATGGGAAGGTTATTATTTCGGTTTACTTTTCCAAAGGCATTTCTTTCGAGTCGGCAGAGAAGTTGGGAGATAAACTAGCTGATCAATTTTTTAACCATTTTTCTTATATAAAAGATATAGGGCTTGGCAGGAGTGAATACATCCGCAGCAGTTTTGTAGAGTCAGAAATAATATCGAGGATGGAAGTAAATTATTCAATTATGTCGCCTATCGAATCGAGCGATATTGAAAATGTATTGGGGAGCCTTGAAAACAATAATTTAAACTTAAATTATATGAAGCTATATAGAACGGCTTTGAATAATACTGATCCTATAGCTAAATTTATGATTTTATATAGTATTTTAGAATTTATTTTGCCAGGGAGAGGACAGTATAAGGTCTGCAATTTTGCAGTTAGAAACGGGTATAAAAAAGAGCATCACAACAAGGTACTGAGTAGACGAGAATGTATTTTTACTTGGTTAAGAAATAAAATTGGTCACACAGATGGTGATTGGATTTTAAACAAGTTAAAGCTTTGATGAGCCAAAATAATCTAAGACTAGCTGAATTGACTAAATCAGCTATCGACAAGACATCAAAACTTTAAAAAAACTATCGTAGAAGTTTGTTAACAAGTTTTTAAAATCTAGCAATAAAAGAGGGAGTTTTTTTGAGTGAATTTTTCGGGTAAAGGACCAGCTAGCAGGTACTTAAAGGGCAAGTACGATCTCAAACCATCTATATTTGGGGATATCTCGATGGAAAAAGGAGAGATTTTTAAAAGAAAACTTATTGCCGATCATACGTATGATGAATTAAAGGCAATAAAGACAAGTATCAATGTCCAGACTAGTTCGGGTCAGAGTCTTGGTGTAATAATGGCTATTATTTCATTATTTTTTTCAACTGCCCTAATGCCATTAACATTTTATTTGCAGCAATCGGTTAAGCCTATTGATTGGTGGCATGAAACCAAGATGATGCTATACAAAGAGAATATAGGGGAGGAAAAGGATTTAGAAAAGTTAGTGACTTTTTTATCGAAAGACATTTTGAAAGATCAAGCATCGCTTTTAGATGATTTGAGAGGTGGCCTTCAAAACCTAAATATTACACTAGGGGTAGTATTAGGAGTGGCCTTCGCAATCATATTTGTTTGCTTGTATATAAAAAAATGGAACAAGTATATAAGTGCTTATGTAAATGGCGCTTTTGAAGAAGTTGAAGAAAGAAGATCAAAGAGGAAGGTCATGAATCGGGGATTTAAAAGGTGATTGTTTTTTGAATGAAAAATGAACGTTTTATGGAGCGCCACTGGACTTTTTATGTGGTAAATTTGTATCATGGAAAATCAAATAAGGAACGAACCGAGGTGCTAATACTTCGGCGATGAGGTCGGTCAATGTGCCGGCTTTTTTGTTGCGGCTCGTACAGGCCGAGGGAAAACTGCTAACCGGCGGAAACATCGTACCAGACCCAGTCCGAAAGATTTTGCGGGGTTCAATTCCCCGACGCGTCATTATTATTACGAAAAAGTGAGGAAAGAGCAGCTTTTGTTCTGTTATTTCGCTATTTCTGTGCTGCATCGAAGTTTCGTGTTTTGACTTGAATTTCGGCAGCTCAGTAAAATGGTCTTGTTCTTCCTCTCTAGTAACTAAGTACAATGCTTTTATGCAACAGCGCAGCGTTTTGCATCCCACTTGTGGGAATAGACCATATCGCTGTTTCTTTTTTCGGGTTTTAAATAAGCGCCTATGTTGCATTGGTGCTGTAAATACATAGGCGGACACAAGTCACTCATTTGGTGGCTTTTTTTTATTGCCTTGAAAGGTTTGAATGGCTTGAAGAAGAAGCAGAAGAAAGGAATTTTGCTATACATGAAAGGCCCACCAAAACAGCCGAAAAAATGCAAGGGTTGTGTATGGGGAAACTGGGATGGGGTCAAGCAGTTTTGCAGTAGACCCCAATGCCAAAAGGAGGTAAAATTCAACTAAGTCGATGTTTGTAAGAGGGGAGATACTACTTTTGGCATGGAATTTTTTAAGTGAAGGATTCATCGGAGCAATTATCGGAGCCGCAGCATCGATTTCGGGCGGTTTTTTTGCGTCGAGCTACCAAATGAAGCAACAAAAAAAAGCGGAGGGTGAGAAACAAAAGCAAAGAATCAAGGTCAGTGCTGAAATTGTATATGGCGATGTAATTACTCTCATTAAAGCTATGATTTTTTATCAAAGAAATGGCAACAAAATTGTTGGATTTTACTTTGATTATTCTACCGATTACTCCAGTCACGTTGATCTGTTAGCGGATCGGATTGGAGGGGACAAAACTTTTTTGTTACGCAGAATTTACGGTCATTTAGTTTATTTACAACATGCTACATTGGTACCTACCATTAGTTCTACCGAAATAAACCTGCTTGCAAGTCCAGTTTACGAAGCAGCGTGCAAGCTGTTATATGGTAGTGTGGGTAATTTCATTGGTAAGACTGGGCATTTGTGGGAGACTCTAACCGAAGAAAATTACGATCATCTAACTAATGGGATGGAACACAATGTTAAAATGCTTATTGAACAGCTTGAAGAACTAAAGTCTGAGCGCCTTTGAAGGGCGCTTTTTCTTTTGCTCTCATATGACAATATCCAAGCTGTTTTGGGCCTTCTTCCTGTTATACGGACGAATGCCGGAATGAGTACAGCAGAGAGCAGAGAGCGGGCATACACACGCTCTGGCATCCTATCAGCCGCCCACCCGAATAGTGGAAACCAACTCAACACAAAGGGGGAGTCCAATTCGACGGATCTCCCCTTTTTGAATTAGAAATTAGTGATGCTCGTGATGAAGTACCCATTCAGCATTATGGAAATGACCACCTGGCTCATCTGCATGCCTTGGATTTAATGCCCAATGAAATCCATTTGGAGCACTAGCGAATGGTTGCGGCGGAATTATTCCCGGGTCGCTTGGATCAATATAAGCTTCGTGTGATGGAACGTGCGGTCCAATTTCGCAGTCGTGAAAATCACAATGGGCCTCATGGTATCCTTCGATTACTGTTCTGAGCAATTCACTTGGCATTGTTCTTCATCCTTTCTAAATTGAATTCAAAAGTATTATGGGCAAACTCGATTACCTGAATGCGAGGTAAAGACTGTTAAGGGAGTGAAGTTAGTGGAAATCAGAGTCCTACCAATCGAACAAATCAACGCAGCAGCATATAACCCACGGGTTGATCTGCAACCAGGTGATCCAGAATACGAGAAGCTAAAAGCCAGCATCCAATCCTTTGGTTATGTTGAGCCCATTGTCTGGAACGAACGCACCGGGAACATGGTCGGTGGCCATCAACGCTATAAGATCATGGTTAATGAGCTGGGGCATACCGAGTTGGCTGTGTCGATTGTCAACTTGGACGACCAGCAGGAAAGGCTTCTCAATCTGGCGCTTAATAAGGTCGGCGGGAGCTGGGATGATCAAGCCCTTTATCGATTGCTTGATGATCTGCAGGTGAGTGGAGCTAATCTAGCCCTGTCCGGCTTTGATTTGGAAGAGTTTGAGGATTTGGCCGCAGAGTTTGCTGTGCCACATGATGAAGCTTTGGACCTTCCGGTTACCGATGATGATTTTGACGTCCAGCGTGCTCTAGATGAAATCAAGGAGCCGGAGACCAGGCGCGGGGAGGTGTGGCAGCTTGGTCGACACCGCTTGGTCTGTGGAGATGCGACCAATCCTGATGATGTAGCACTTCTAATGGACGGGGCCAAAGCAGCGCTGGTCGTTACTGATCCACCTTATAATGTGGCAGTTGAGAGTGTTTCAGAGCGTCTGGCCGCTGATGGCCGTAGCAGCATAATGAACGACAACATGCCCGCTGAGGACTTCGCGGGCTTTTTGTTTGCCGTTTTTTCCAACTATGCAGTGGTAATGCAGCCGACTGCAGCTATATATGTATTCCATCCTTCATCCTATCAGCGGGAGTTCGAGGATGCGATGAACGCAGCTAGCATCGTCGTCCGGACACAATGTGTCTGGGTTAAGAATGCGGCCACATTCGGCTGGGCACAGTACCGTTTCAAACATGAACCAGTCTTTTATGCTCATATGAAAGGCAAATCTCCTGCTTGGTACGGTGATCGGACACAGACAACGGTATGGAAGGCTGGCCTGCCTGTTGAGGACCCGCTCCCCGAGACAGTATGGGAGGTTTCGAGGGGCGATGTGAATAAGTACGTCCACCCTACTCAAAAGCCTCTTGATCTGTTGGCCATCCCAATCAAAAACAGCAGCCAGCGCGGTGACGAGGTTGCCGATTTCTTTGGCGGCAGCGGTTCCACACTCATGACCTGTGAGCAGATGGACCGGACATGCCGGACATTGGAACTGGACCCGATCTTCTGCGATGTAATCAAAAAGCGATTCTTGGTGAGCACTGGTATTGAACCAGTCCTGTTGCATCGGGATGAACCCGTAGCATAGGAAAAAGGAGGACGCGCTAACGTCCTCCCATTCACCCAGGGTATCCCCCGGCTGAGATAGCGGCCCGCCACGCGTGGCATTTTGCAGACATCCGCTATCTCGCATTCCAGTATATAGGAAAGCCGAGGGATACGACAATGGGAACAGACAACGAACACCAAGATGCACTATTACAACGTGAGATAGAGATCGTCGAGGGAATCCTCGAATCCAAGGCGCAGTACCGGAAGATTGTTAAAGCTGGTATAGCTCAGTGGGTCAAAGACCTGCAAGCTGGAAATATAAAAATGCAGACGGTCCAGGACTTGGATCGTCTGATTGAGTTGGATATAAAGCTTCAGAAGGACGAGCTGTAAAAGCATATAATAATCTTGCTAGTTGATTCATAATTATGGATTTATTAAACAAGATTATGATTATATTGTAAGAAAAATTAAAAACATGGAATCTTTTAGTAGTATGAGGAGGTAGTTTAATATACAAATATAGGAGGAATAAGCTTTGAAGAAAAAACATTTTATTGCACCAGCCTTGGCACTAGGTCTAATTGGGGGAGCTATTGCTGTACCCAGTGCGATTTTTGCAGATTCAGATGCTGCTGTAACTGATTCCGCAACATCGTCTGCGGCGACTCAAGCTCCAGCTACTACACCTACTGGTGACCATGTAATTACTCCACAAGCTACTGATGGACAAATTGTCGATCGTCCAGTAGCTGGATTTAATGATTCTGCTGATTTTGACATTAAAGGAGGATATGGATATGTAAGACTGTACTTGAGAAATACAGGAAACACTACTATCTCCTTTACCGTAAATCAGGGAAGTGTATCTGGTGCGGAAAAGTACAGTGGAACAGTAAAACCGGGTAAAACATTCGATGAAATATTAAATTCAAGCAAGGCGTGGTCCGCAGGGAAATTTTATGTTAGTTTAAGTAGTGGTTCTGGCTCCATGTCTGGAAAGCTCGGAGTTCGGACTAGTACTAATACGAATTTTTAAATATAATTGCTGGGAAAGCGAGCCAATGAGGCTCGCTTTTTTTGTTGGGGGTGGTGATTGTGTAGCATGGCAAGAGAGCGAAGTCCTGAGCGGGACAAAGCAAAACAGATGTGGTTGGAGAGCGGCGGGACGATGAAGCTAAAAGACATCGCCGCCGCTCTTTCTATTCCTGAGGGAAGGGTCCGCAAATGGAAGTCTATGGATCGCTGGCAGGATGAATTGAATGGGAACGTTTTTGATTCCTCCAATGGGAACGTTCCAAATGGAACGAAAGGGAACGCTCCTAATCCAAGGGGAGCGCCAAAGGGGAACAAAAATGCTGTTGGCAATCGCGGCGGTGCTCCCCCAGGTAATCAAAACGCCAAGGGGAATAGTGGTGGACCGGGCGGTCCCTATCGCAACAAGAAGGCTCTCAAGACGGGGATGTATGAAACTATCTTTCTGGATGCCTTGGAGGAAGACGAGCAAGAGCTGTTTGATCAGATTGATACTTCCCCTTTGGCCCAGCTCAACGAACAACTTATCATGTTGTCTCTCCAAGAGCGACGGCACATGCGCCGGATTAAACAGCTTGAAGCTGGTCTAACCGACGAGGAAAAGAAGATCAAACAGGAGCTGCACCAGCGCAAGGACAAGGTTCCTTATACTAGCCCAAAGACAGGCAAGCAAATCAGTCTGTCTGTTGAAACCGAAGGTATGAAGGTCACGGAGATCACGACTGTCACTACTTCCAAGCTGGACAAGATTCTCAAGCAAGAGGAAGCGCTCGTCAAAACCCGTGATAAAAAGCTTCGGGTTATTAACCTTATAGCCAGCTTGCAGCAGGAGGAAGAAAAGCTGGAGATAGCCCGCGAACGGCTGGAGCTTGAGAAACGTAAGTTATTAGGCTATGGCGGCGCGGAAGGGGATGAAGGCGATGAAGACGATGAGGAAGATGACGACGAATGGTAATTACTCTTGCTAAGGAGCATCGAAAACGAGCCAAGCGGCGGCTAAGGGATCGGCCTGAAAAACTGGATGAGCTAAAAGGAATCTTAGCCGACTTTGAACAATTCTGCTGGCGTATGTTAAAGATCAAGACGAAGAGCGGTCGTATTATGCCTCTAACGCTCAATGATGCTCAACGGACATTTGTCCGTGAAGTATTTAGGCAAATCGAAGCTGGCAAGCCTGTTAGGATTATCATTCTTAAAGCCCGGCAGATGGGTTTCTCCACCGTCACGGAAGCACTGATCTATTATTTCACGTCACTGCAAGAAGCGAAGAACGCCTTTATCGTCGCGCAGTCTTCTGATGCCTCCAGCAACCTTTATGACATGTTCCAGTTCTATTATGAAAAGGTGCCGGCAATCATCAAGCCGATGAGCCGAAAGAACAATGCTAAGAAACTCACCTTCGAGAATCCAACGATTCGGACAGCGGATCGCCGTAAGAATCCGGGGCTCAAATCGAAGATCACTGTACAGACTGCAGAAAGCCGGGTGCTTGCCCGTTCGGATACGATCCATTATCTTCATGCTTCAGAGGTGGCATTTTGGCCAGCCAAGAAGAAAAAGAAGCATCTACTGTCCCTCCTGGCAGCTCTGTCCAAAGAGCCCGGCAGTCTGGGTGTGATCGAATCTACCGCCAATGGCATGGAAGAGTTCAAAAAAATGTGGGATACAGCCGTTAAGGGCGAGAGTGATTTTACTCCGCTCTTTTTTGCGTGGTTCGAAATGCCCGACTATCGCAAGCCGGTACCACGAGGCTTTGAGTTAACCGAAGAAGAACGGGAGCTGAAAGCGAAATATGGTTTGGACGATGAACAATTGCAGTGGCGGCGGTATACCATTCGGAACGACTGCGGCGGCGATCCACGGCAATTTGATCAGGAGTACCCTTCTGAGCCCGACGATGCCTTTCTGTTATCTGGTGAAGGTATCTTCGACAACAAATTTATTAAGAGTTTGCGAGATGCAATCAGTGCTATTGGTAGCCGACACGAAATTGATTTTGTTAAAAACAAGATCATCCCGGCGCCTTCTGGCGAGCTGGTTATGTATCGACAGCCAGAACAAGGTAAACGGTACGTGCTGGCTGCCGATACAGCCAAGGGTAAGGAAGACGGGGACTATGATGCTGCTTATGTCATTGAGGAGCGCACAGGGGAAATGTGCGCGGCTTTGCATGGCAAATGGGACACCGACTTGTATGGTAAAAAGCTGAACACGCTTGGTTTGTATTACAATACTGCACTATTGGCCGTGGAGAACAACAACACTGGGGAATCGGTGCTGAATACACTCTTCAATACTTGTCATTATCCGCTGTTATTCATGCATAAGAAGAGTTTTGGCTGGAATACCAACCAAGCGACCCGGCCAGTCATGATAAGTGACTTCAAGGAAGCGATTCGGGACCAGCTCTATGATATCTACTGCCCCGAACTGTACAGCGAGTGCATGACGCTAATCGACAAGAATGGCAGAGCTGAGGCAGATAGCGGGTGTCATGATGATAGAATCTTTGCTTATTCTATTGCATTGCAGGTGCGACAAGTGGCTGGTAAATGGTTTGAATGGTTCAAGAAGAAACAGCAGCAGCGGGCAGAGTCCCGTGATGATTACAACGAGGAAGTGGGGTGGATATAAGCAATGAGTGAAGGAAATGCACAGTGGTTTCAGATCAGCAAGGCGGACGACGAACGGCATATACCGTCCAGCGCTCAATTGCCGGATTTATTCGACGATCTATACGATCTTCACGGTCTGTTACCCTTCGCACTCGGCAATGACCCTGCTTCCTGCAAGCTGTTGGTCAAAAATTCCAACATAATACCGCAATGCATAGAGGCATACAAACGCAATATCGCTGGTTATGGAATTGCCCTGGAATATTTGCCGGGCGAGAGTGATCAGACGGCCAAGGTCGAGTGGGATAAGGCTGAGAAGTTTCTGGAGACCTGCAATCTGGAGGATACACCAGACGAAATCATAAGCCAGTTGATTGACGATTTGGAAAGTACGGGAATGGCTCATGTCGAGGTAGCTTGGCCTGTAGGTTCGGAGTTCCCGACTATCTTCCGGATGAATCCAAAATATGTCCGCTGTACGAAGGAAAGTAACAAGGCGACTATCAAACGCAAGCGGCGTATCAGCTCCACAAAGCAAGTAGAGGAGTTTTCACAGGAGATTTACGCCCGACGTTATGCTATGAAGCGCAATACATCTGTTGTGTGGTTCCGGCTGTTTGGGACGGAGGCAGATGAAGGTAATGATGAAAATCAGATCATCCCGCTGCGCATCGGTCATGATGGGCCCTATGGGGAGCCGCGCTGGTTTGGCAATGCGCCTGGTGTGGTCGGCAGCCGGGAAGCTGAGGAATTGAATGTGAATTACTTTAGCAACGGACGCATGTTGTCCATGATTTTGACCGTCACCAATGGTCGCCTTACCAAGCAATCAATGGAACTCCTTAAAAATGTGAAAGGTTCCAACTCACAGGGCGGCATTCTTTATTTGGAGGCAAAAGGGGAAGAAACAGGCGGCCCGATGGACGAAAAGGTTGAAAAAGTGCAGATTAAATTGGAAAAACTCAATGACCTGCTGCAACAAGACGCGCTCTTTCTGGAGTATGGCAAGGAAAAGAAGGCTGATATCTTGTCTGCCTTCCGGCTGCCTCCAATCTTGGTCGGTCAAAGCTCAGATTACAACAGGGCGACCGCCGATGCAGCTCTACGGTTTGCAGAGGAACAGGTTTTTGAGCCATACCGCAAGTGGATTATGGCAGAGATATTTAATAAACGCCTGTTCCCGGCTATGGACATTTTTCGAGTGCGTGCCGTGTTGAGAGGGCCGAAGATCATTGACCCTGCGGATCGCAAAGCTATGCTGGACTTTATCGCTGACCGGGGCATTATGCTGGTGCGGGATCTGATTCCGATTGCCGAGGATGTACTTGGCACAACGATTGATGAGACCAAGTTTAGCGAGGAATATCTGGATACGCCGATTGCGCAGCTCGCAGCCAGTCAGCCCACATTGCTTGAACCAGAGCCAGACACGGACACAGACGACATGCAAAATCGTATTGCTACAATTGCCAAACGCTTGTTAAAACAGGCTGACAAGGAGGCAAGCGTTCATGTGTGAGTCCTGTTGGGCGCTGATCGCCAAGGCAGACGACGATGAATTTTTAGACAGCTTAGAACTGTCGTATGTTGAACGCAAGGTGCTGGAAGAACTGTACAAGCAAGGCGAGGATCGCATAACTGAGATTCTGGAGCTTCAGGGACAGGCGTTGCATGATGCCATTGCCGAATTGAGCGAGGATGCCCTGGGCGATATCGGTGAGTTGGGTAAGGTGCTTATTGCCTTGCATACCACGGATGTATTTGCGGAGCTGTTCGAGCAGGCTGTCCAGGAAGCATTTGAGCCATTATTTCATCTGGCGGGCGAGACTGAGCTAACCGCGCTGGATAAGGAAAAGGTATGGAGCACTAGCAACAAGGCTGCTGGTCGTTTCACGAAGAAGCTCAAGAAGCTGGTACCCGACATGAACAAAGCTTCTACGGATGTGTTGTTGCGTAGTTTTGGTAAGGCCATTGAGGAAGGGGCTACGCCCTCGGATCGGGCTTTGTTGGTGCAGGAGGTCAGCGCTCAGGCGGCCAGCGGTGACGATGGCCCATTTAGCATGCAACGTGCGCAGCGCGTGTCCAGAACGATGAGTACCGCAGCGGCCAACGGTGGCAAGCTGGAGGGCTGGAAGCAGTCGGAGATCGCCAAGGGAAAAAAATGGCGGTCTGCTTCTGGCACACGTACCCGCAAGAGCCATCGCAAGGCAAATGGTCAGGTGGTACCGCTGGATGAACCATTTAAAGTCGGTGATAGCAAGCTGATGTACCCCGGCGATCCGTCCGGCGAAGCAAAGGAGATTGTAAACTGCCGCTGCACGATGCAGTTGGTATTGGATTAGTCCTGAAAGCTGTATTCCGATTTAAAGATGCTATAGAGCTGATGTGCTATTTTCTTATCAAATAGTAGGGTCTGTGTATTGCTTTTTTCTTGTCGATCATCAGATCCATTTGTGGTAAATATGATAAGTTTCTCGTCTTTTAATTCTTTCACATCATATTCCGCATCAGTTTCGGTATGTCTTCGTTTAATAGTTTTATTTACACGCATCAAGTTTCTGATCCTTGCCATGATAAAGCAACTCCTTTGTAGTTTTGTCCCATCATATCAGAAAAAAATGTAATCATTCATGAGAATTTAATAGTTATAGATGATTACTAACTACGGATGCTTATGATCGATTACGTATGAGGGGAGGTGAAAGAGAATATGACCTTTAAATTGAAAGATGCAAAGATTACACATATTTCGCTGGTTGATAAAGGAGCCAACGGTGTACCATTCGCAATCATTAAATCTGCCGGGAAAAATGCCATCCAGAAGCAAGTACAGATTGCGAAGGTTGACGATGCCAAGAAGGTTGTAATCGGTGTGGTATATCAGCCGGACGTGGCTGACGCTCATGGGGATCAGATGGATGCAGAGGAAATTGAGAAGGCTGCCCATCTCTTCATGGAGAAACAACATACCTACAACATCGACAAGCAGCATGACCTGGATACGGACAAAGGCTATGTAGTCGAATCCTATATTGCTCCTTGTGACATGGAGATCGGTGAACAGACTATTGTTAAAGGCTCATGGGTGGCCGGGGTAAAGGTAACGGATGACGACACTTGGGATGATATTCAAAAAGGCGAGATTACTGGCTTCTCGATGTGGGGTGTCGGTAAGCGGGAAGAGATCAAGGAAGACGGGGAGGTATCCAAAGGGCTCTTGAGTAAAATCGTTAAAGCGCTCGGTGCAATGGGATTGATTGAAAAAGGCGCAGTCGCTGACAAATACAATAAGAACCGTAAGAACCGCGAATTTTGGGCTGCTCAAGATGCCTTGAATGCGGTTCTTTTTCGTTGGGATAGTTGGGAGAGCGGCATGGAGAGCGACCCCGAATTAATCCGTGAAGCCCTTCAGGACTTTGTGGACATCGCTCAGGAGGTGCTCGTTCAGGAGGATATTGTAAAGGCAATCGGAAGCCCACCTGAACAGATTGCTAAAGCAGGGAAAAAGATTTCGGACGGCAACATGAAACACATTGACGATGCCATTGCTGCATTAACCGAATTAAAAACAAAAACCGACCCTGAAAAAGATGAGGGGTCCGAGGAGGAAGACGATTTGAACGCTGAAGATATTGCTAAGGCTGTACAGGCTGCGGTGGCTCCAATCGCCAAGCAGGTAGAAACCCTGTCGACGCAAGTTACTGAATTGAAGAAACAAGAAAGGGCAGAGCCTGAACAGTCAGCGGGAACAGAACCACCTGCTGAACCTCAAGCAAACGCGCTGACTGATGCGATTACTAAGGCACTAGCACCGTTGACTGAGCAGGTTCAAGCGCTGGCTACTGACGTACAGGTTGTGAAGAACAGTCGTGGTGGTTCCGCTCAAGGTGGCGGCGGAGAAAATGACATTCAGAAGTCGGCGGGCGTAAGCTTCGGCGGCCTTCTGTAATCGAAAGGGGAGATAAATATGAGAACAAACGGACAAATTATCAAATCCACCATTACGAGCACGCTGGATCAAACAGCCCTAAACTATGAACAGGTGGACAAGTTTACCGAAATGGCCTATGAATCTACGGAGTTTTTAAAGGGGATTCGCACGGTTAACAAGATCAGCTCTAAAGGTACAATTGACAAAATCGGTGTGACTGGCCGTAACCTGCGCAGTAAAGTGGAAAATAAGGAGGCCACCAATACTGCTGCACCTACTTTTCCACAGGTCCCTTATGCTGTGGCTCCAGTAGTTCTGCCTTTTGAAATTACGGAGGAGTTCATCCGTCAGACTGAACGTGTACGCGGGCAGAATGCCGAGGAAATCATCATGGCGGCCATGACCAAAAACTATGGTGATAACATGCAGGACATTGGGTTCAACGGGGATATTGCTACGCCGAATACGGACCCTGATTATGCTTTCCTCAGCATCAATGACGGATGGCTCAAGTTGGCGAAGACCAAGGGCAACTTTATTGACTGGACGACGCTTCCTGATGTAAAGAAAAAAGGCGTCTTCTTCGAGATCGAGCGTGCAATTCCTACTCGCTTGCGCACAGGTGGTGTGTTCAAATATTTCATGCACCCAAACACATTTAGTGAGCGTATTCAGGCGCTGGCTGAGAAAGACACCAGCGCATCTATTCAGTTGCAAATTACTGGTGGTGTGAAGAAAATCAATAGTTACGATGTGGTTGAAGTCGCACATATGCCAGAGGGTGCTGTGTTGTTCACTTATCACGATAACTTTGCGTTGGTTAACACCTATGACATGCAGATTCGTAAAACTACTGAGGGCAGAGAAGCCATCTATGCAGACAAGCGATTCTACGCTATCCATTCGGATTTTGACTCTATCTTCGAAGAGCCCGGAGCGGTGGCATACGTCGAAGGGGTGGAATTTTAATGGCCTATATCACATATCGAGGAGAAAACACTTCTTTGATGCTTTATGGTATCCGCTTTGTACCAAAGGTGCCGGTACTGGTTGATAATGAATCTGTCCTTAAAAATTTTCGTGAACGCTCGGATTTTGATATCAAGGAAGAAAAGGTTATTCCGCTGGAAGACCTGACCCTCGTCCAACTTAAAGACAAGGCTAAGGCTGCCAACATTGAAGGATTCGGCAGCATGAACAAGTCTGATCTAATTGCTGCTTTACGTGGCGGTGGTAAGCCTTCCGATAATACGTCACCTGCAGATGATCCGTCAAAACCGGAAGGGGCTGACGGTAAAAGTGCTGACGCCAACAATCCTCCAACAGCGTAGCCGGGTAACCCCGATCCAAGAGGCACCGGCTGAGCTGCTACAGCAATACATTGATGACGCGCAAGTACGTATTGAACTGTATCTGCCAATTCCCTTCCCGGCCGAACCTGATAAGCAGATTATGCTGGCTTGGACCAAGCTGGCGGAGGGATTGGCATTGCAGGACAGCGAGGAATATCTTGCATCCGTGGCGCGTAATTATGCGTCCGAGAGCGATGGTGCTTGGACGTACACCCGTCAGGCTGTGGAAGGCAAAACAACGGGTAATGCTGATGTGGACGCTATCCTGTTTCTGTGGGTGAAAAAGCAGACTGGACCGGATGATGGTAACATCACCGCATACGTGCTATGAACCACCGTTTTAAAACGCCACTGGCCGTGTATCGTGTTGGTCAGAGACGAGACGAGGACGATCTGTTTGATGACCGTAAGTCGGGCAAGGTGACTGACGTAAAATGCTTTGTCGTGACAACTACGACGGAAGCCAAAGCGGATGCTAAACCAGTAATGTACATTGTCAAAAAGACTGTAGGGGTCCCGAAGACAGCCGACATTAAGCTCAGTGATGAAGTGGTGTTGCTAGGCCGTAGATACCTGGTTATTGACTCCATTCCGCGTCGTTACTGGCGCGAGCTGCTTGTAACATGTGAGGTGAAGGGAAATGACCGTTCATGATTTCGATGGACTGGCCCGGCGGTTCCGTCGTATAGCTGATGAAGGGATGGAACGTATTTTGCGTAACATCGCGGAGGCAGCCGGGGAAACACTGCTCAATCTAATCATTGATGAAATTGACCGCCAGGGCTTGATCGACACCGGGGCCATGTGGCAGTCCTTTTCCCGTGGCGACAATAATAACGTGTGGGAATGGGATGTAGACCGCAATGCGATCACGCTGGAGCTTGGTTCCAACCTGCCTTATGCACAATTGGTCAATGATGGTTACACCATTGAGAAGAAACATTTTGTGCCGGGTTACTGGAATGGTGGCGGCTCATTTGTCTATGATCCGTCTGCCAAGACTGGGTTTATGGCAAAGCCGCGTAGCTTCATCGGCAGGCATTATTTTGATATTGCTGTGGAGCACCTTGAGGGAGGAATGAACCAACTCCTCATGCGGCGGTTAGAGGTTGAGCTTGAAAGGATGTTGCGCTGATGATGGATGTTGGTTTAAAAGCCTGGGCCGAAATTGTGCGACGAGTGTATCCAGAGCTCTCTATCTTGCGAGATCGGTCTAAATGGTTGGCTGGTGATTTTAAACTGCCTGCCGTGTTTATCGAGACGGATCTTGTATCGGACAAGGTTCATACGCCGCGAGCTGATCGGATCATTGAAGATGTGGGGCTGGTGTTCCACTATGATAAGGAACGAGCGGACGAACAGGACGAGGGGGAGCCTATACCGCTTGATCTTGACCCGTTGTTCCTCTACCTTCGACAGCAGCGCTTTAACGTAGCATCCAAACGTTTTGGAGTCGTGCTGGTCATTGAGCCGCCACGAACCCGAAAAAAGGCCGATCAAGTAGAGGTTACCTTTAGGTACTCGTATTTGCTCAGTGTACCGAAGTCACTGGTCAATGACGATGGCCGCCCAATTCAGAAGATTAACAATTTTTATATCAGTCACAACGGGGAGGAATTTGACGCATGACTGAGGATTTAAACAAACGGAATAAGCAGGAATGGATTGAGAGCGCAGCGGTCTTGAAGGCAGAGCCTTACGAGATTGCGGGCGCTCTTTTTGATTGCGCTACTGACGCCTTGCTTTCGCGGGCAGAAGTGGAGCAAAGACTGGATGCGTATTTGCATCCGGTCAAGGAAGCCCCTGCTGCCGTGCCTGATAAACCACAAGTGAAAAAACCAAAGGAGGAAACGCCAAATGACAATTCAGCGGGTTAGACCCAGCGCTTATATTGCGCTGTTGGTTAAGGCGCGGTCACGTGTTGTTCCCACAACTGGCCGCGTACTCATTCCCTATCAGGCCGAATGGGGCGCGCCGAACCAAGCCGTAGATATGGCTGATGATTCAGAGCGCCTAAAGGAGTCCGGCAAGCTTGTTGATGTACTGGAGCTTGCTGCCGAAAGCGGGGCGACTGTTATCGGCTACCGGGTTACAAACGGGGAAGAAAAGGCTGCATCTGTCGCTGTTACTGACAGCTACACTATTGAGGCGCGTTATCCAGGAACACGAGGCAACGACTTTGAATATATGGTGCGTCCTGCATTAATAGACGACACCAAAAAGGAGATCGTGGTCCGAGACACTAAAGGTATCTATGATACTGAAACGTATTTAGTGGCTGACAAAGCCGCTGCTGTGGAAGCTCTTAAAAAGTCCGCTATGGTCCGTTTTAAAGATACTGGAGCTGCTGTCCTTGCAGACGTGGCTTACACCAAATTGGATGGCGGTACAACTGGCACGGCCACATTGGCAGCGACCGACTGGAATCGCATCTTCAACCGGGTGTACGGCCTGACGTTTGATACTATTTATCTTTCCGCTACTGATCCGGCTGTACAAGCTTCCGCCAAACAATGGTTGCTGGATCGCCGTGATAAGGGTCATAAGCTGGCGACGGTGGTTGTCGCTGGCCCGGCAGCTACGGACGGCGACATTGAGGCGCACAACGCACGTTCACGGGCTATGAATGCCCGTTATGTAATTAACTGTTCGTTGGCTGGTGAACACACCAGCGGCAAGACCTACACATCCGTCGAATGGGCTGCATGGGTGGCTGGACTGGTTGCGGGTACACCTGCCAATAAGTCATTTACGGGTGTTGAAGTGCCTATGACATTGGCAAAAGTGGACTGGAGCCACACTGAGGCACTAAAAGGACTGGCAGAGGGAACACTGATGGCTACACGAGATGGTTACAAATACATTATCGAATCTGCTATTAACACTCTGACCACGATCGGACCAAATGAGCGTGAGGACTTTGGGAAGATTCGCGTATCCGCTACGATTGACCAAGTGATGAACGATATCTACGAAGCGGGCAAGCGTTGGAAGGCCAAGCTGGATAACGACAAAGAAGGCCGCGGCATGTTTATTGCTGCTGTGTTGGAATATCTCAAAATCCGTGCTCAGCAGAAGGCCATTGCAGACAAATTCAGTTTCTCAGAAAATCCGGATAAGACAAGCGAGAACGATTATGCCTATTTCAAGCTCGGCGCCAAACCGCTTGATGCTATCGAAATTTTCTATACTGACTGGGAGGTGGAATAATAGATGGATCGCGAGCTTATTGGACGAAATCTCTCGCTACAGGATGACAACGGTGAGGACGTACAGACGGTGAAGGAAGTAGAAGTGCTACTGAAACCAGAAAACTTGGACATTGTTCGAGCACGGCGCATGGCTAAAACAAAGCAACTCACAGGATACGAAATCTCAGTTAAAATTGTCATGTCAAAATTGGAATCGCGATTGCGATACCGACTGCTGGACGATTTTAAAGCAGGTCGTACAATGTTCCTTCCTCGTATTACAGGTTCCTTGGAAGACCGTATCACGGGCAACACGGAACGTGTCCTTATCACGGGAATTCACATTCACGAGGAGATAGATATTCTCGTTGCAAAAATTGATGACAATAATGGCATTGACATTACCTTGTCCGGTACAGCTACGGATTTTGATTTCGTGGACAAGTTTCCGGATTATATGGCTTAAGCGGAACCAAGAGTTCATTTTCAGAAAGCTAGGCTCTAGCAAAATAGTCTTAAAAGTTTTTGAATACTCATATTAGTTTTACAATTTTTCACTTTACTAGTGAAGTATTTCATAAAACACTCGAAATTTTATCAAATATTTTACCAATAGGTGTTTATATTTGGATATATATTCTATATAATAGATTTGTATTCCAAATATGAAAGGATGATGTAAAGTGAAAAAGAAACTATTGATTGGACTTTTAACTGTTGCTGCATGCTTCTCTTTAGGATCGACATCATTTGCTTCTCCGGCTGCCGCCGCCGCTCCAGATTCTCAAGCCGCAATTACGCAAGGGGTTACTAAGAACGCAGTTATCAGTCGATTAACTCTTAAAGTAGGCGAATCGAGGTATCTGACTGGTTCAAGTTTTTGGATTAGTGGGGATCAGGGGGACAATAACCCAATCTATCTCAATGTTGATGGTCTAGTAGTTGGTCTGAAGCCTGGAGTCGCTTTGGTTGTGGCTGATCTACCAGATGGATCGGGGCAAATTGAGTATTACATTACTGTGAGATAATAAATTCCTAGATCATTTAAGCCTGTAGACTGACTCCAATAGGAGTAGTTTGCAGGCTTTTTACATGCAGTGATTATTTAAAATACCTGTGTTTTGATGAAAGAAGACTAATAAATTGGAGGAATCACAATGAGCGACAAATTACAAAAATATCTTGCGGCTGGCACGGCGGCGGCAAAGCCGGAACAACTTGAGGTAGAGGTGGACGGCGAGAAATGGTCCGTTCGGCGCTTGACCACAATGGACATCCGCCGTTGCTATGATGTGGCATTTAATGATGATGGTTCACCAAAGGAAACATTCAACGATATCGACGTTATGATTGTGCGGGCGACGGAGCATGACTTCGATTGGAACAACAAAGAGCTTCTAAAAGTTTATAGTTGCATAAACAAGAATGAGTTACCACCACGAATGCTCAGCAATCCAGACCATTATGCAATCCTCAGCAAGGCGGTACGTAACTTCCAAGAAACTAAGGAAGAATTGATGAAAGAAGCAAAAAACTCATCCGGCGAGATGGCGAGGCAAGCTGGATAGCCCATTTTTGGGTTAACCAAAAAAAGCTGCCTTCTGAGGTCTTGCCGTATGAAGTGGATGAAGAGCGCCAATATTATTTTTGCCTGGCAGCATCAATGATCGCTGAGGAAGAAATGGCGCGTATGAATCGGAAATAACCATGTCGAAACAGGAAGGGGGTGGGAACTATAGCAACTACATCAGTTACGGTACCGTTTGAGGCAAGGGATATGATCACCGGCGCAGTCCGGAATATGCGTCGTATGCTTCAGGGCGCCCATGACGACTTGGTGAATTTTCGCCGGGCATCCGGTAGCATGTTCGATGATTTTGTATCAGGTAGCCGCCGGGCGAGGGAATCTGCGGACGATCTAGGCAGACGGATTAATGGCGCGTCCGACGAAGTACGCCGCATGAATCAGATCCATCTGGACGATATCTTTCGTCGTGCACGTGCGGGGGCGGACGATCTTCGGCGTTCAGCGGATCGTGCGGACGCGGATATCCGTAGTATTCGTGATGCTAATGTGAAATTACGTGCTGAGGATTCCATAAGTCCAGTCGTTGACCAGTTATCTGACAAGATTTCAGCCTTGGCAGCTTTGGCGGGCGGGATTGTGCTCGGTAGCGGTGTGAGTGACTCTATGTTTGGAGGCGTGTCCGACTACAGCCGTGAGGCGGCGCGAAGTGCGGCATACATGCCGGAAAACATTCGTCAGCAGAGCCTTAGTACGGTAGATGATTTAGTTAAAAAGGCCATTATCCCAGATCGTATTGAAGGAACACGACAACTTGCCGATGCGGCCCCTTTAGTTCAGGACAAATCCAAGATGAGTGACTTCGTAAGTGCGTCTGCTAAAATCCAGTACATTCGCCCGGATGCCGGAGCTGAGGAAGTACAGCGGGCGCTGTCTCAAACGTCGAACAGTTTTAAAGAATCCTACAGTCAAGTCGCTGATAGCATGATGTATGCCTATAAGGAGGTAGGTGACAAGCAGCAGGATCTGTTCGATACGTTTTGGGAGTACAGTCCATACTTTGCAAGCAGCGGCACCGATTCAGCGCAAATGGCAAACTTTTTAACGAAAACTGTCCAGAATGGCGCATTTAACTTCGACAAGCCTGCCGACTTTTTCAAAGAGACGTTTGGTGTCAAAGCTCTGAATACAGGGGATATGGCGAATTACTTTATCAGTCGTGGGGCAGGGAAGGATGAGGCCCAACGCCAGGCGTCGGCTTTTACAGACGACATTAATTCAGGTGACAAACAGCGTGCGCAAGGAGCCATTGCAGCATTAGTCGGGGATTTGGCCACTCAAACCAGAAGTCAGCTAAAACAGTCTCTTGTCACTCTAGGTTCTGGCGCTGGTGAAGACAATGCTGATTCCATCCTGAAGACGTTCGGCACAGCGTTTCAAAAAGCACCTAACATGAAGGGCACCACTGATAATTTGCTTCGTAAGCAGCAAACTGCTGACCCAATGACGGAAATGAAGCAAACTCGTGCTGAAATGAGCTTGCAAATGCAAGAGATTGGAACCAATATTGCTCAAGCAGCCCTTCCAGCTATGAAGGAATTTAACGCCTTGCTGGTACAGAATAAGGACAATATTCAGGCACTTGGTACAGGGATAACCAATGCGATAACCGGAGCGACCAGCTTCTATAAAGATCATTTTAGAGCCATAAACACTGCTCTGATGGGACTGGCTGCTGTACTGGTGGCTAAGAAATTATGGTCTTTCGCTCAGGGTGTTAAGAAATTCAATGATGACTTAACCACCGCAGCTAAATGGGTAGGAGAGAAGGGAAAAGCGGGGGCAAATGCCACAGGAAGAGGAGTCAAAACCGGTTGGAATTGGATTCGACGGAAACCTCCTGAACCTCCAGCTCCACCACCTGAAGAAACCCCAGCCCAACGAGCTGCCCGAATACGGGAGCGGATGGGCGGACGCGGTATTAGACGCCAATTGAGTGGAAACCGTAACCCTGTCGATGATCGTATTGGTGGTTTACGCTCTATCGCTTCCATGACTGTTAACGCTACGAAAGTCTATATAAATGGCTCTGTGTCTGGTGGCGGAGAAGGCGGGGCAGGTGATGGTGGTGCCGATGGGGGCGACCGAGACAGAGATCGCCGCCGTAGACGAAACCGTCGTGGAGGGCGTAGGGGAGCGGGAGGCGGTGGCGGTAGACGACGTATACGTATTAATGGTCCCCGTCCCACTCCACCAAATCCGCCTAACCCGAACCCAAGCCCAAGGGGATCGCGTGACAATCCTTATCGTATTCGTCGTCCAGCTCCACCAAATCCACCCCCACCACCGAGTCCGCCATCTGGCGGTGGCCGTCTGCGAGGTTTCCTGAAAGGAGCAAGCAAAGCGGCTAAAGTTGGCGGTATCGTTGGTACGGTTGCAAGCGTAGCAGCCGGTGCATATGACCTCTATCAAGCATCAAAGGACAAGGGCTTGCGTGAGGCTGTATCTACTCAGGGCGGTGCTATGGTTGGTGGTGTAGCTGGCGGTGCTATTGGTGGGGCTCTAGGGTCTGCCCTTGGACCACTCGGTACAATGGCCGGTGCATACATCGGAAACATCGTCGGTGAAAAGATCGGGAAATTTGCCGATGAAAGTGGATTGACCCGGAAAGTCGTGGATGGTGCGGTTGGAATCTTTAACTCTGCTAAGGATACCTGGACTGGCGTGAAAAACTGGTTCACGGGGGACAAGAAGGAAGAGAAGCCTGGTCCACCGCCAGAAGCCAAGATTACAATTAACGGGCTCACTGTGCAAAAGCAGCAGCATCTCAAGCAAATTGGAGACGAGGTACGCAAAAGTATAATCGATAAGGGTCTTAAAGAGGGACTGAAAACTGTTGCTGAACAGCCAGAAGTCAAGCAACGCCTTAATGCACTTAAAAATGCATGGGGTGTTGTGTGGAAGATGGGCGATAGTAGTAAGGCTCAGAAAGATGTCAAGGCTGTAGGAACCGCTACAAAGAGCAGCGCTGATGATGTGGCCAAAGGGGCAGCAAAAAATAAACAGAGTTTTAATAGTGTCAGCGCTGCTGCAAAAACGGCCGTGGATAAGACCACACAATATCTGTTGTCACTTAAAAACGTATCGAGCCAAGGCAATAGCTGGGGAAGTGATCTTATGTCCCATTTTATTGCTGGTATGCGCGGCCAGTTCCCCACGTTGTCTTCTGTCGTCAGTTCCGTTGCAGTAGTCCTTAAAAAGATGAAGGAAGCAAAAGATGCTAATTCTGGCGGCGGTGGAATTACACCGAAACCTAAGCCAAAACCATATGCTCAAGGTGGATATATCAATCGTCCACATGTTGGTTTGGTTGGGGAAGCTGGTCCGGAAATGATTATTCCGTTGTCGGCCAGCCGACGCAACCGTGGTCGGGAGCTGTGGGAGCGGGCCGGGATTATTATGGGTGTACGTCCATATGCAAACGGCGGTCAAGTCGGACGGCCAAGCCTGATCGGTGCGTCCAGTATGATGCCGATGGCACAGATGCTTAATCCATCCGTTTCGGCTGCCCCGAAGTCAATAAGCATTGAGAATATCAATATTGATTTCGGAGAAATGGCAAAGGGCATTAGTAATTTTGCCGAGTTCGCACAGATGCTCACCAGTCCTCAAGGTCGTGCGTTGATCCGTAAAGTGTTTGGTGAAGAAATGATGAAAGTATTGGAGAGTGGAGGGTAAGCCATGTTGGCACTATCGCAAGGCAAGATCCGTCTTACCTTTCCGATCACCCCGGCAGAAATTCAAATCACGTCTGGTAATGAGGTTGAAACCTTTACCGTCATAACTGGACAGGAGCGCACAGGAAAACCCGTCTCGAAAGTGAAACGGGTTTCTTTTTCTGCTATCCTTCCACGCTATTGGGAAGAAATTTGGGAGACAGATAGCAAACAGACGGTCACGTATAAAACACCGGAAGTAACGTGGAAGCTGTTGGAGCAATGGAAAGGTAAGCCGGTTGTACTTAACTTTGAGAATCTGTTTAGCCAAACGATGCTCCTGGAGGGGATGGATCAGACGTACAAGGACGGACAGGGAAACCTTCACGGTAATTATTCATTTGTAGAGTATAAGCCTGTTAAAATCGTCTCTTACTCCAACTCTAAGCAGGTTCTCAAGCCAGGTACGGTTATTACCAAATCGTCCAAAAGCCGCCCCAATACTACGGGCAAAAAGGACAAGAAAAATGATAAGAAAAAAGATGATAAAAAAAAGAAGGCAAAGGATAAAAGTAAAAAGGCCAAGGAGGACCCGAACGCCAGGGGAGCTTTTGACTATACAAGTTCCAAAAAGCGAATATCGGACAAGGTTTCCAAGGCGAAAGGGAAGTGATGCATTATGGACGGCTTTGCGGTTGTATATGGGAAGGAAAACGCCCGGGAGATGCTAACGGATGGCATCGAGGAAGTGTCCTGGTCTTCCGGGCGGGATGAGATTGCCCGCAGTGCTACGGTGCGACTTCGTAACGCGACCAACATCAAGGTAGCCGGTATGCTGATGTGCTTTTCGCAAAAGGTCGGTGGTGCTTTATATCATCACAAGAACCAATTTTTTCACGGGCCGATAATCAAATATGAACAAGACGAATTCACAAACGCCTGGGAAATTGAAGCACGGGAGATCGGCTGGTACTTGTCCAAAAACAAGGGAACTCGGCCATATCTTAAAGGTGAAGCCGGAGCGGAGCTGCAACGATACATCAAGAGCACGGGCATTGACTTCCGCTGCCCAGCTTTGGGCTTCAGCTTGGACGAACGATATGGGACGATGGCACATTCAGAGATCATTCTTGATGTGCTGCAAAAGGCATATGAGCGTAGCGGCTACAGATATTATATAGACCTTGTTAGGACGGAAAAGAGCTTTTATCTGCAAGTGATGCGAGAGGGGACCAACACGAAGGTCCCTATTTTTGTTCCCGAGCAGATGACCTCAAGCACCGCAGGATACAGCATCGAGGACACCTATACAGTTGTGACCGCCCAAAAGTGGAAGGATGACAAAATTGCTTCTACTGTTACTAAAACGGCATCGGGTGCGGTGAAGGCTATGGGCCGGATGGAAGAAATTATTGAAGTCGGGGAAGAAGAAAAGCCAGAGACCATCGCAACACAACGGCTGAAAGTTCTGTCTACCGCCAAGCAGATCAAGAAGATCACTGTCCGACATGAAGACCATACGCTGACTGGTTTACGTTCTGGCTGGCTGGTGTTGACTAAAACGGATCATACCTCTAAATGGATTGTCGTCACGGCAGATAGCAGCTACAAGAATGGAACATATACCGTAACGTTGGAATTGGAAAGGAGGGAATAGCGGTGCTGAATGATGCGCTCAAGCTTCTAAAAGAACAAACCAAAGACAACATCGACGCACGGGACACCGAAAGGGCTACGCTTTTAAGTTGGCCGGTTAGCCCGTCAATAGAGGTAGATGGTGACCCTGCTCCCTATCCAGCGGACAAGTTAGTCTTTGCTGACTATCTGTTAGACCGGGAAGTCAAAGCTGATTTCATAGCTGCTGAATATCTGGAGGGCGATGAAGCCAAAGGCAGCGTTACAGGCGTATTGGCTAACGGTGTGGTATACGAGACAGGAGAGCCTTATAAGCAGGCCCCACGCAACTCGTTACGTGGCAAGCTGGTTATTCCTAGCCCTTTGCAGGTCGGAGATCGGCTGATTGTCTCCAGGCTGAGTGGACAGCGGTACTACGTCCACGGGAAGGATGTGGGCGCTGGTGGCTGACGATGAAACGTTATTTCCGGATATAGATTTTTCCACATTGGACGAGGTGGAGCTGACCGAAACCGTAGCTTCTGAAACCAAATGGACGTACGTGATCGACTATCGCACGCGGCAGATGGCAACCACCGACGATGGCCGTCCAAAAAAGACAGCCACGTATGCTGAATACTTGGTGCAGACTGCGCTCAAAATCCTGAATACAGAACGCTTTCAGTATGTTGTATACGATGAGGAAATAGGTGTGGAGCGCTCGGAATGGGCCAATTGGGAGGACGTTGAAATTAAACGCGACATCGAGGAAGCTTTGGCAGCTCATACGGAAATCACTCAAGCCGAGGTGCTGTCTATGGAGCGAGACGGTCAAAACATGCACCTACGAATTAAATTAACTGGGTTGATCGGAGAAACAGAACTGGAGGAGGCGATTGAACTGTGAGTGTTAAGTTAACGGATCTGCCGGCGCTTCCTCCAATGGCAATTTTGGAGGAAACCCCCGAGGAAGTATACCGCCGATGGGTTAACCGTGCGATTACATTGGCACAGGAAAAAGGCTTGCCCCCGCCTCCTACTGATCCGGGAGAATATTTCTATGATCTGTGGTACCCGATAGCTATGGAATATTCCGAACAGCAGGAACTGTTAACGTATGCTTTCCTTCAGGGCTTCCCCATTTGGGCAGATGGCGAATTTCTGGATGGTCACGGGTGGTCGGATGGAATGCCCCGTAAAGCGGGCGAGGACGATGATACGTACCGATTGCGAATGCTTGAGCGTGCGTTTACTGAGGAAGGCAGCGGGCGTCGAAAGGATTATGAGACATGGGCGAAGGAGCTGGAGGGTGTTGGTGGTGCTGTGGCCGTGGAGAAGGCGCGTAGTGATGTGTCCATAGACCTGTATTTGACTGACCTGCAGGGTGAGCCTGTAACAGAAGAATTTGCTGCTAAGGTGAAGGCGGATATGTGGGAAACCAAGCGGATTGCCGGGCATGATCTGGCTGTACATCCTGCCCCAGTATTCACGTTGCAAGTAGCTGCGAAACTAAATACAGTTCTTCCGCTTCCAGAATTGGTGGAACCCATTAGGAAACGGATTGCCGACTACGCCATTGGCAGAACAAAGCTTGTCTTTAATTACGTAGGTGCTGCATTGTTGGTCAAGGGCGTGGAGGATTACGACAATCTTACGCTTAATGGAGCGGTAGAGGATATTGAAGTCCCTGCCACGTCTGTTTTGAATATTGAGGTGATCCTGACATGATACCTCTGCGCTATCGGGAAATGCTGCCGCCGCACATGTATGAGATAGACATGGCTGAGCGGCATTTTGACGTTATGGAGCTGGTTGTAGACGACCGAGAAAAGTCAATTGACGATCTGGGCAATCAGTTTATCTTACAACGGGCTACCTGGGCGCTACCGAAATGGGAGTGGATATACTTCCGACAAGAGCAGATTGGAACACTGGAGCAGCGCCGTGACGCAATACGTCGTAAACGTTGGGCCAAACGGCCATTTACGCTGTCTACGCTGCGGCTAATAGGCAGGAAGTACGGTAATCTGTTGGAGGTACAAGAGAATTTTCTAAAAAAGAATATTCTATTTGTCTATGCTGTTGATACCCCACTTGATGTAAAAAGCCTGATGGAAGACTTTGAGTACATTCGACCTGTCCACATCAATAAGGCTTTGCCTTCATTTAACATTGCATTTCATCATACGTTCCAAATCCGTTCCCGTGTCCGTTTACGTTCCAGAGTGCGATTTTTCGGTGGGCAGCCTTGGTATCTGGATGGTGTGAAGCTATTAGATGGAATTGCTTCTTTGTCCGGATGGACCGGGGAGCGCCAGCGATACCGGGAAAGGTTGGAGTTGAAGGTACGGCATCCAATAGAAAATCGACAGGAAGGCAATGTAAAGGTCCGGCAGAATTATTGGTTGCTGAATGGTAGCGTTATGCTGGATGGTAGCCGGACATTAAGTTCGACGGAAACGATCATGGAAGTTTAGAAAGGATGTCAGTTATGGCTGAACAAGTATTGACGGTAACAACTGCCTATGCGAGAGAGCAGATGGCCCGAGCACGGGCTGAAGGCGGTACACTGACGAAGGTGGTTAAGATGGCATTTGGCAGCGGTGGTGTGGATGCAGAGGGAAAATCACTGCCGTTGGATGGTACCGAGCAGGCTTTAAAAGCGGAGCTGCTGCAAAAGGACATTTCCAGTTTTGAATTTATTGCCCCTGCAACTATTAGGTATGTATGCTCATTGGCCGAAGCGGAGTTGGCCGGGAAAACAATCAATGAGTTGGCCCTGGTAGATTCAGCGGGGAAGCTGACGGCTATCCGTACAATGACCAATAAGATCAAGGATGCGGATATGGAGTTTATTTTTGAAATCGATGATATCTACTGATAAGGAGGAATAGATCATGCCAATAAAGCAACCAAGACGTTTTGTTACCACAGACCAGGGACATGCGGACGTTCTGAATGTACCGATTGATACGCTCTATGAAAATGACCAAGCATTGGCCGAACAGATTGAAAACATTAAAAACGATCCGGCCGGAAATGACATTGCATCCAAGGCAGCACTGGACAGTCACATTTCTGATACCAACTTGCATGTAACTGCCGCCAAGCAAGCGACGTGGAATGCGGCAGAGGGAAATGCCAAGAAGTATACAGAGCAGTATGCAGCACCCAAGGCGCATACGCATCCTGCATCGGATCTGCCTTCCGCATCAACACAGGCGCGCGGAATTGTGCAGATTAATACATCGGTAAGCAGCACTTCTACAGATCAGGCAGCCGCGCCAATCGCGGTCAAGACGGCATATGATCGAGCCAATGAAGCATACAGCCGGGCAGACCAAGCTTTTACGCAAGCCGTTGATCTGAAAAATAAAATCGTAGGCGCGATCAACGGCAAGGGAGGAAGCGCCAATACTGATATGACTGCCGATCAAATAGTCGCCTCATTAAACAATATGCCAGTTAAAAAATATGCTAACGGCAATTTAAATCTGTCGATTAGCGGTGAGCCTGATGGGGGACAAACTGCAGCTCTACCAGCCGTCATGACAAGGACATTCCAGCTACCCACAGGATTTAATATAGGTAGGTTGTTCATTCGGGTATCAGCATCCGTCTACGCTATAATTTCGATGAGCAGTGGATGGAATCAGTTTTCGTTGCCGTCAGGACTTATAACGGTAGCGCCGGATACACAAGGAGATATCAGCAATACAAACGGAAGTATAGCGGTCAGTTTGTCGGGTACCACTGTGACTGTATTTATCAAGTCTGGAATCTATAGCGGAGCACCTCGCAGATATGAAGCGGGAATATCTTTATGGTGGGCAATCGAATAAGGAGGAGAAAAGGATGACTAAATTTGGAAGACGTATTTTTTATCGGAAAACTACAGGGGAAGTCCTCTTGGTTCGTGGAGAAGCACAGGGGGATGTAATCGAATCAACGATCGATGATGATTACGGTTTTTACCCTGAAATAAAAGCTTTGGACAGGGATCAAGTAGGCGTTTTGCAGTTAGAATATGGGCAACACACAGAGGACTTCGCTCTGGCAATTGCTTACCGAGTAGATCCAGCGGCACAGAGTATGCTTTTTACTTTTCCTACAGATAAACCCGACGATTCAGTCCCTGTGCCTCAGAAACCTCTTGCGGATCAGGTGGCAGAGCTCAAGACGCGCCAAGATAGCACGGAAGCCGCTATGCTTGCTCTTATGGATGTTACAACCAAATCTTAACGGGGGGAGGTGAAATAGATGTATTCATTTTTACTTAACATGTGGACCATGAAAAAAGTTGATGAGCAACGGTTAATTTTGTACACTCCAAAATTTATTAGCGAAGAAGAACAAAAGACAATATTAGCAACACCACAGAATGTTTAGCCAGCGTATCCAGTCGGATGCGCTATTTTTATGCCCTCGGAGTGATCGGGGGCTTTATTTTTTAAGGGGGAAAAGGTAGTGAGCCAAATAAAAATGTTTGGCAGCACCGTATGGACCGCAATCGTTGGGACATCGGAAAAGGAGGCGGCGGTAGGGGGAGTGACGGCGCTGACTGGTCTGATTGTTACATTTTTGGGTGGGTGGGACAAGCCGCTGAAGGTGCTGTTTTATATGATGGTAGCAGATTATATTTTCGGAGTTATCGCAGCTTTTAAAAATAAGAAAGCGGACAGTAATGTGATGTTTTGGGGAGGAATCCGTAAGGCTACTGTTTTAATGGTGGTGGGCTTATCTGCACAAATTGATGATTGGCTACAACCAGATGCGCCTATTTTTAGAATCGCAGCGATTTATTTTTACGCTGGCCGTGAAGGACTTTCCTTGGCCGAGAACCTTGGGGCATTGGGAATTCCATTACCGTTCAAGCTTAAAAGTTTCTTGCAGCAGTTGAAAGACAAGGGAGATGAAACAGATGCAACGACGAAACAGCCGTAATGCACAAGGTATTGACGTATCTCATCATCAAGGCAACATTGATTTTAAAGAGGTTGCTGCAGACGGGATCAGTTTTGTTTTCATTAAAGCTACACAGGGACGCTCATTCCGTTCTAAAACATTTTTGCAGTTTGCGAAGAACGCAAAAGCGGCTGGTCTGCTGATAGGGGCGTATCACTACATTGACGACTCTGCCACTACGCCAGAGCTGGCCCGACGAGAGGCGGGAAACTTTGCAAAGGCAATAAAGGACGCTGGAGGCGTGTCCACGTTCGACCTGCCGCCCGTGATGGACTACGAGTCCAATAAGTCCAACCTAAGCAAAACGGCGATTACAGCCGTAGCCAGGGCCTTTTTGGAGGAAGTGGAGCGGCTCACTGGAGTACGCCCAATTGTTTATACGTATCCATCTTTTATCGGGAATTTTTCGGGGCTGTCCGGTTACCCATTATGGATTGCAAGGTACAGTGCCACACAAGTACCACCGGATGCGTCCGGTTGGAAACGTTGGGACTTCTGGCAGTATTCCGATGGTTCCGCAGGCGGAACGCTACCAAACGGAAAAATGCGAGTTAATGGCATTGGCGGACCAGTAGATCTTAACGAGTACAACGGCACAGCGGACGAGTTACGCAATTGGATCAAGGCAATGAAAAAGGAGGGAAATACAGTGTCAGAACAACAAAGAGACATTAACAAAGTTAGCCCATGGGCAGCCGATGCGTGGACAGAAATGACCCAAAACGGGTATTTTGATGGAACCCGGCCAGGTGCATTAATTACCCGAGAAGAAGTTGCTGTCGCTCTTAATCGTCTACGTAAAAACATCTTCAAGGGGGATAAGTAATTATTATGATAGAACAATACGTCACAACCATTGCACTATCTGCTATCGGCTTGGTTACAATCGGAGCGCTGACTCTTGGCACGGCGGTATACCGAAAGCTAAAGCCATTGTACGAGGCTCGTTTTACAGCAGAGCAGCGCAAACGCATCGAACAACTGGCACATGATGCCTACGCTTATGCCGAAACCAAATTTGCAGGCCAAGGAGCTGCTAAATTTCACGGGGCAACTAAATACCTTTCAGATAAGTTGGGAGCGGCGGGAATAAAAGCAGGTTCAGATGAAATTGAATCGGCTGTGCAATTGGCCTGGGAGCGGTTTAACCCTGGTAAAACCAAGCGCGTTGATTCTGAATTACAGCCACCTGAAGATGTGGCTAAAGCGGCTGTTTCGGCTTTTGCAGCTAAAGTTAGCGAATTGGTAAACCAAGCTGTTGGAGATAATAAAGTACCTACAGTTTCTACTAAAGAATCAACTGCTGTTCCGGCTACATAACCGCCTGTTACTGCCGAATAATCACAAACGCTTGGAAATACGAAGCACCCTACTGGCTTAAAGCCGGTGGGGTGCTTTTTTTGTTTACAGGAGTACCCTTATGACAAACGTAGCTTTTCCACATGATTCGCAAAAAGATATTGACAATTGGTTAATTTCTGGACAAAAATAGTAAATGATTATAAAATACTGGAATTTCTATGCGAAGGGTGGCTATGACATGAAGCATACACCTACGATTCGAGCAGAATTAGACAGATACATACAACAAGAGGGCATGAGTCTAACGCAGTTTGGACATATAGCGGGCATGAATAGGGGAATCGTAAGTGCTATTGTGGCGGGGAATAAGTCCATGTCTGTGAACCAGCTTGACTTAATCACTGAGGCTATGGGCTTACCAGAAGGTCACTTTTATGACCTATTTATAGAAAACTACATCATCGATCACCCACCCAATATGAGGCGAATCGAGCCGTTTTTGTTTCGCTGTGCGGAGTTGGACAAGCTGGATTCGATCCGTCGAGTGGTGGGAGCCATCATGGACAATCTACTTTATTCGCCTAAGCTATTTGAAATTGCAGAGGAATTGTTGTCGCAGGGAAGACACGCGGCTGCATTACTGCTCTATGAGGGGGTAGCTGAAGCGGAGAAATATCAACATTCTGAACGTTTGGCAGTCTGTCAATATCGCATATTCACGATTCAAATTGGAGACGATCAAAGTCGTAACATTAGGGCGGCAGCGGTGTTTGAAGCTTTTGTCGAACGGCTAGATGAAAGTGACCAGCTTGATGCGTTGAAGGATTTGGCTAATGTATACAGGTCTTTGCGTAAATGGGACAAGGTTGACGAAATGGCGAGGAAAATGAGAGCCAAGGCAGAAATCCAATATTCAATGAAACATGAACAACGGAGTCGAGAGCGGGATGAGTCTGTCAATAAGCTAAGTCGCCCGTTGTTTGTATATATTTCCTATGCTGACTTGTTGTGTGCAAGTGTATGTGAAGCCCAAGGCGATTATCAACAAGCTCTACAATATACATATGCCTACGCTGATTTAGGTTGGGTCAAAGAGACGGACGAGACCACCCAACACTGGATTGGCTTGTTCCAAAACTGGGCAGAATGCAATATTTATGTTAATACACTCCTGTCTGGGGATATAGGTGTACTTTCGGACTATGTAGAATACATTGCTGCCTCAAAGGTCGATAGTGAAATGGTTACTAAACTGTTGAACTTAATACTTGCTGCTAATCGGTACCAGTTAGACGTGAATGATATACTTAAACGGTTTGAAATGATTATTGATTCTTTTGTGCAGCAGTCGTCATCTGATATGTATACGAAACAAGTTATACCAGAACAGTATGCACGTTTGAGTTATGAGTTAGCGTATTATTATTTACATCGAGGTACATACGACGATGGCTTCAAATACTTGATGTATTCAATGGTAAGTTATCATACACTAAATAATGAGAGTTATTATATAAACTGTATAGGGCTGTTTGAGCATTTCCGTACTCATGCGGTTCCTGAAACAATGCAAAAATTCTCAAAATTCATTGAAAAGGTGTGGTTAGATAATGTTAAAGAAAATGGTACTGCTAATCATTGCGGCTAGCTTTTTGTTTATTGGTACTATACCTGTTCAGTCGAATAACCATAGCCAAATCGTACAATTGTTTGACCAAGTTGGCGGTGCTTAAACGTAAGTAAAGCAAATACCCGCTAACCTTAACTGGTCGGCGGGTTTATACATTGAAGGGGTTTCTACACAATCCATCAAATACCTATCCTGAGGTGATCAGCATGAACCATACATATAAAGTGTTAAAGTCGGATATAGAGCTATTTGCAGCTGCATTAAATCAAGCAAGGGTGTACGTTGTTCAGTCGTTGAGAGAGGATATGGTGTCGGTTGTAGACTATGGTGGCACTATAGAAAAGTTTTCGCCTGATTCGGTAAAAATTGCAGGAGCTTATTACATACGGAATCAATTTGAATTTAGAGTAGATGTGAAAAAGGACTCCGCTGGTATGTAACCAGTATGGAGTCCTTTGTTGTTTATTTAGATGAATACTCACTTACTTCAAATGTAAGGATTTTATTGAAAATCACATAGTCCTTACGGTTACTGAATGGTCCTTTGTTGTTATTGTGCTTATCGATGGCAAAGAATGAAGGGCCTCTGCCAGCATCTTTAGCGTCATACCAAGCTATGAATGCACTGAGTTCTTTTTTACTTAGATCGAATTCTTTATCAAAGCCATTGTCCATTGTTACAGTCAGAATAGCACGGTCACCAGTAGGTTGTGATGGTTCGGATGGTTCAGTTGGCTCCGTAGGTTCAGAAGGATTAGGCTCAGGACTTGGTGTTGGATTTGGTGTCGGCGTTGGTGTTGGTGTTGGTTCAGGTGTCGGTTTAGGATCTGGTGTCGGAGAAGGCTCGGGTGCTGGTACTATGTCTTTACTGTTGAAAAAGTCAATTTCCCTGATGTTAATTGTTTCTTTTGATAACCCCATAAAAGAGACGAATCTAACATTTTGTTGTAACGGAATTTTATTGAGTTGCCCAGTAAAAGCACTATCATTACTTTCATTTATACCATAAGAACCTAGATAACCAGTATCACGTCCATAGAAAACTATTCTAGATACTTTGGCATCGCTTTTAAGTTTAAAAGAATCGATATTTTTGATTTCTCCTAGGTCAATTACAATCATTTTACCAGCAGGCATTGAGTAACTTGTTTCTTCATTATTATCTGTAACAAGAGCTGTGTTTTCAGGACTTGTTGCTCCGTATATATACATTGCTGCTGCTGTAATAGCTGCATTTTTCCCATTAGCATATCCTCCAGTGTAGGCACTCACAGATGATAATGGAATAAAAATGGTAATAAGTAAGGCAAAGCACAAAATTAGATTGAGCTTTCTTTTCATGAATAAATCCCCTTTTTGTTTTATTTGCTTAGTAAGCATACAAATAATAAAAAGGGATGTCTAAACATTTATGTCTATATATTCAAAATAAAGTTTAATGGCAGATTTTAATTTTTATTATGTGACAACATAGGCGATACTTCGACATGACTCTCCAATTAGTATAGAGAAGATTTAAATACTTTGGAGGTGTCATATGTTAAGAGGAATCGCAAAAGGATTAATTGTATTTTTACTAGCTGCTATTTTCTCGGTACAAGGCGTTTATGCTGAACCGGCGGTAATCAGCCAACAAGCAGTTGGGTATACGTTGGAGTTCCCGAGTTCACGTTACCCTGAAACCGGAGCACACATTAGGGATGCGATAGCAGCGGGACATTCTGCTGTATGTACGATTGATCGGGACGGAGCCGAAGAAAATCGAAGGGAGTCCTTGAAGGGGTATCCGACTAAAAAAGGGTATGATCGTGACGAATGGCCAATGGGAATGTGCGCTGAAGGTGGAGCAGGTGCTGATATCAGATACATAACCCCTAGTGATAACAGGGGAGCAGGATCATGGGTAAGTCATCAGTTAGATAAGTATGCTGATGGAACAATGGTAAGATTTATAGTGAAATAAGATAACAACATAGATAAGGCTTTACCAAAAATTAAATTTGGTAAGGCCTTCTTTCATTTTGTTATTTTGTTAAACTCCAAATTTCGACAAATTGTTAACACGTCTTCTGGTACTATTTACTTAGGTAATTAGCCTTTTTTGAATGAATATTTCGAGACAAAACTACTATGAAGCTAAAAGTAAGTATTACTACATGCCGAATAGTATTCGAAGGCGAACCTATGTTTGTTTTTATTAGAAGGTAATGATAATATGGAGGAGATTTAGAATGAGTAATGATGTGATTCAATTGGTTAAATTTTCCGAATTAGATGTATCTAATGCTTTTTTTGACTCTCTAAAGGAAGATTATGATGGTTTTAGTATTTGGTTTGAGAAGAAGTCACTAGGTGATGAAACTGTTTATGTTCTTAAAGATCAAGACATATTGTTAGGCTTTTTGTATTTAAAAGATGAAGATGAGGAAGATAACACCATAAACCCCCCGATGAAACAAAAAAGACGTTTGAAAATAGGTACATTTAAAATTGATGCCCACGGGACAGTTTTAGGAGAAAGGTTTTTAGGAATTATTCTTAAAAAGATGATTGAAGAATCATTCCAGGAAACCTATGTTACTTTGTTTGATAAGCAGACAGGATTAATTAAGCTTTTTGAGAAATTTGGTTTTCTTCTTTGGGGAAAGAAGGAGAACGGAGAGTTAGTCTATAATAAAGTATTGGAAGTAAGAAATGATATATATAAGGACTTCCCTAGAATACAAAGACAGGGCAACAATAAATATTTATTGTCCATTCGTCCTCAATACCATACCAAATTGTTTCCCTATTCTAAACTAAATACTGAAAGGGAACATAAAGTTGAAGATTTATCTTTTACCAACACTGTGGATAAAATATATCTTACTAAAATGAGAGGGATAGAAAACCTTAAGCCAAAAGACAACATTGTAATTTACAGAGTGGCGGATTATGGAAAATCAGCAGAGTACAGTTCCGTTGCTACATCTATTTGTACTGTTGCTGAGACTAGGAGAATTGAGAGCTTTAGCACAATTGAAGATTTTATTAAGTATTGTGGCAAAGGTGTAGTGTTCGATAGAAAAGAATTAGTTAGTTTCTGGAGAACAAAGCAATACCCTCATATTATAAAAATGTTGTATAATTTCTCGCTAAACAAAAGAATAATTAGAAAAAAATTAATTGAAGAAGTAGGATTAGAAAGAGACGCATATGCTGGGTTTATGCAATTAACTGATAACCAATTTAATAAAATTATGGAATTAGGTGAAACTGATGAAAGTTTTATTATCGATTAAACCTGAGTTTGTTGAAGATATAATTTCAGGGAAGAAGAAGTTTGAGTATAGAAAAAGTATATTCAAGAGAGATGACATTTCTACTGTCGTTGTCTATGCTACTAAACCATTTGGAAAAGTAGTTGGTGAATTTGAAATAGAAGGGATATTGGAAGATAGTCCTTATAAGATTTGGCAAAGAACAAAGAACTATTCTGGAATAAAGAAAAGTTTTTTTAACAGTTATTTTAGAAACAAGGAAAAGGGCTATGCTATACAAATTAAAGAATTTAGAACTTACGAAACACCTTTGGAGTTGCGAGATCTTGATGCCGGAATAAAAGTAGCACCCCAATCTTTTTGTTATATACGGAATCCTCAGCTATGAAAGAATACATTTTGTTGGCAGGTATTCATGGGGTAGGAAAAACTTATCTCTCAAAAGTACTAACGGAGTATTTAGACTTTGATGCATTTTCAATTAGTGATTTAATTAGAAGAGCAGGAACTAGAATAGATAGTACAAATAAAAATACTAACCAAGCCTATACTAATCAATCACTGTGGAAAAAAGAATTAAATGAAATAATTAGCGAGAAGCGATACTTAGTGTTAGACGGACATTTTTGCTTGTTGGACAGTAAACAATCCATTATAACTTTACCGGAGGAGACATTTCTTGGAACAAACTTAAAAAGAATTGTTTTAATTACCCAAAAACCTTCAATAATAAAAGAAAGGTTATTCAATAGAGATGGTGTACACTACCCTTTAGAATTACTAACCGAATTTCAAATGAGTGAAATTAAAGCTGCAATCGCGTTCTCTCAAAACTATCAAATTCCTCTCTTTAAATATGATGAAAGTGTTCCGATCTCAGAACTTGTTAATTTTTTTGATTATTGATTTTTGAAAGGAATTAATTATACTATGGAGCATCATTTAAAAATCAATAAGGAGTTCTTTGATCCAGTATATAAAGAAATAAAAACATTTGAAATTAGATATAATGATCGGAAATTCAATGTTGGAGATTTAATATTGCTAAACGAATGGGATTCATTAAAAGAAGAATATACTGGGAGAAAAGTTAAAGGTCAGATAACGTACATTACAGATTATGAACAAAAAAAAGATTATGTTGTATTTAGCTTTAAAATACTGCACTAAGTTAAGCCGTTGTTTCATCCTTTAAGTAAAACCGTCTTTTATAGACGGTTTTTTTTGTAGGCTCTTTATAGTTTGAGGATTTTTATATTGTGATTACAAAATTGAGAGGAGACTTGCAAAACAGAATAAAAAGAAGGTTAGCCAACTGACAAACCAAAAACTTTTTTAATTCAAGTCGAAATAGGGATTGAGGATCAAAACAGACAGGGGGAATGGACATAAAGCAAGACTGGCGGTTATCCAAAAGGATAGCTGTATCTTGTGGTAAGATAAGAACTAATTGAGGATATCATCATCTGGAGGGCTGGGATCATAATCAAAAGATCGTCATGCTCGCAGGAGACGAGAATGGGGACTTTAGAGAATAATAAATTCTCAGAAATATCATTGCTACTTCGCATGCCTCAATATACAATAGAAGGAAATTGTTGATGAGACCGATATGTGGTGAATATTTCGTTATTTGAATCACAAAAAAATCACAAAAAAAATCACAATCTCGGCGAATATGGATGAATATAGGCGAATGAAATTTTCTGAGAAGGGAAAAAAACATGTTATAAAATAAGAGTTAAGTTCAGACATGTTTATCGGCGAGAATCAATCAAAGATGGGCGGCATGATGTAATAAGGGCCTCAAAACCCTGTAATCCCGCTATTTAAAGGGCTCCCGAGAGGGAGCCCTTTTCTATACCATTGCTACACCATGAGTGCTCATGTAGCTTGCAGCGGAGTTTCTGTAATTCGGCAGTTTACATCAATCATTTGCTCTAATAGCTTCTATACATATTGTGGTGTAGTATATATGCAAATTATCCAAAGGGGGAAGTTGTGTGGAGCTTCAAACTATATTAGCTTTTCTGGGAGCAGCAATTGTTCTCACCATTATGCCGGGTCCCGACAACGTGTTCACTCTGACACAGAGCATAGCAAAAGGTAGGAATGCAGGGATATTTACTACTTTAGGCCTTTGCACGGGATTGTTGGTTCATATTTTTGCAGCAACCTTCGGCCTCGCAGCAATAATTTATCAATCTTCCTTGGCATTTGCAGTAATCAAATACGCTGGAGCAGCTTATCTATTATTTTTGGCGTATAAGTCATTTAGAGCAAAAGATATGAGTTTTGAACTCAAGAGTGGTGATACCTTGAATTACAAATCATTGTATAAAAAAGGTGTCATCATGAATGTGTTGAATCCAAAAATATCACTCTTTTTCTTGGCTTTTCTTCCTCAGTTCGTAAACCAGGAAAGCGGTAATGTTTCTGTTCAAATGCTAGTTCTTGGAGTGGTATTTTTAATGCAAACTTTAGTGCTTTTTATTTTGATAAGTATTTTTGCTGGAAAAGCAGGCTCCTTTCTACGGAGAAATCCATCCTTTTCTAAAAAAATCAATTATATTCAAGGCTCGTTATTTACACTAATCGGCTTAAAAATCGCATTTACCCAAAAATAATAGAAGGTAGTACTTTTCAACCCAATCATTAAGGACTAGCTGTTGAGCTAGTCCTTTTTTGTTGGAAAAGCATACAACACACGCCGAGAACAGGTGGGCGGTCACAGAGGTTTAAGATCATGACCAACGAGTTGGAGCATACGGACAGGCCTATGCCTATCTTTTCCTAGATGAAGTCAACAGCCCAATCTTTTTGGTTAATTGCACAATAAGCTAATTTGACTAGACTTTGGAGGTGACCATTAATTATGTTTAGACATTATTGTTGGCAAAAGAAAATGCATCGGAGAAAATTTAGAAGATGTTCAGTTAAAAAATTCAAAGTTTTGCCGAAGGTCATTGTTAAAGGAATTCAAGGGCCTCAAGGACCTCAAGGACCTCAAGGACCGCAGGGACCCCAGGGACTGCCAGGTCCACAGGGAGTTCCAGGTGCTCAAGGTCAGCAAGGGCTACAAGGTTTCCAAGGAATTCCTGGCCCTGCAGGGCCAGTAGGAGCAACGGGACCGGCAGGAGCAGTAGGACCAGCAGGACCGGCAGGAGCAATAGGGCCAGCAGGACCAGCAGGAGCAACGGGGCCAGCAGGGCCTGCAGGCGTCGGGATATCAGACTTCTTAAGTGTTTTCAGAGCAGATCCTGGTACGGGGACTGACACAGTTCCGGGTAACTCACCCATTACCTTTACTGGGGTTTTAGCGAATGTTGGTGGTGCATTTACTTTTACTCCTCCATCTCCAACGATAACGATTAACGAGACGGGGAGCTACTTCATCTCATTTTCTATCCACAACCAAGGTGATGCGGACTTCAATCTCACTGTTAACGGAACTCCTATAACACCCTTACCTTTTTCAGGCAATGGTGGGGGACCTACCGCAGCTGAAGTTATTATAACCGTTACAACAGTTCCAACTACAATACAACTGGTAAATGCCAATGCAACTCCTGCTCAGTTGCACAATAATATTAATACAACTATGACAATATTAAAGTTGACGCCTTAATATTGTTGCTTAGTAGTAGCTTATTCAGTAAAAGGTTTAAGGTTTATGTCTTTTATCCGGTCAGTTTGTCTAATTATTCAGAGACCTGAGATATGGAAATGCCTAGAGAGAGAATCCCTGAACGGGACAAAGCCAGACAGATGTGGCTGGAGAGCAGCGGGGCGATGCGACTGAAGGACATCGCCGCTGCTCTTTCTGTTCCTGAAAAGTCTGGTTCGCAAATGGAAGTTCATGAACCGCTGGTAGGATACTTTGATTATTTTCTGTTATCAAAAAAACATTATTCACAAAAAAATCTTATTTTCAGAAGATTCTTAAAATCGTACGAGTGGCGCATTAGCTTCAAAAGGATGAATGTTAGGTATTGAAATATAGCTGATAACGCGTTAGTATTGTGTATCTGAAATTTCATCTGGAGGCACTTTATGAATGATATATTGGCATTTACGATACTGCTCATCTTTATTGTCATGTCACCAGGGATTGATTTTGCATTAATAACGAAAAGAACTCTCACTGATGGCAAGAAGGATGGTTTCAAAATTGCACTAGGTTTAACTAGCGGAGCTCTCGTTCATACATTGGCAGCCGCATTGGGGCTTTCTATCATATTAATGAAGTCGGCTGTAGCATTTGAGGTAGTCAAATATGCAGGGGCAGTTTACTTGATATATATGGGGCTGTCTTCCTTTATAAAAAAAGGAAAGAGTAATTTGGTTCAAGAGAAGCAAGAGAATTCTAGAAAATCAGCGTTTACACAAGGATTGGTTTCCAATGCATTCAATCCGAAGGTTGCTATTTTTTTTCTCACGTTCTTACCGCAATTTGTTCTACCGGGCTATAATCCCAGTTTGCAGTTTTTACTGATGGGCTCTCTTTATGCTCTACTTTCGATTATATGGTTTACTACAATCGTATTATTGTTAAGTTACATAAGAAGATGGTTAATGTCACCCAAAGTTCAAAATATGATCGATAAGGTCACGGGACTCGTGCTGATTGGTTTTGGTTTAAATATGATCTTCAAAGTTCAAAAAACAGGATCATAAATAAAGGAACGGGCTATGGAAGCTCGTTCTTTTTTGTTAGGGGAGACGACCAGAAAGAGATACCGAGCGGCATAAGGCAAAACAGATGTGGCTGGAGAGCTACGGGCATATGAAGCTAAAGGACATCGCCGCTAGTTGAGGGTTAGACGCCTTAAGTGAAAGCGTTGACATAAATTTCAACCCTCTATATACTTAGCTTAGTTAATTGAAAATGAATAGCACTGGGATTGTTACTGTTACGCAGGCAAAACCTAAGGAACCAAATGCTAAGATCCAAGAATCTTATGTATTTGGTTATCTTAGGTTTTTTTGTTTATAGAGACAGGAAGATTAAATATGGCGGTTTTGGCAACCTATTGAAGCCGTTTCTTCTATTATGATGTTCACATCTGAGAGGAGCGACAAACTTGGAATACAAATATGAGCTAGTTCAGGCAGACAATCATTTTCCATTAAAAATTATAGCTCATTCCTCCAATGAACCAGCATACATACCTAGGCATTGGCACGACAGCATCGAAATATCCTATGTACTCTCAGGAAAAATCGACAATATCTATATAGATGGCATGAATTATAGCTCCAGAGAAGGAGATATTGTGCTCATTAATTCGAATGCTATTCATTCCTTTTCTGTGGCTAAGGGCCAAGGTAGACAGGCTATAACCGTTCTGATTCCTTCAGGATTTATTCGAGAAAATATAAAGGATAGTAATCCCATTTTATTTGATTGTATATCCATTTTCGAAACCAACGAGCAGAGATTACAGCATTTTGAGGAGCTGCGTGATCTGTTAAACACATTATTTGTGGCTTACCTCAACCAGCACAATGACCCTTTAGTACATATTCACTTAACGTCCCTATCTTATAGATTGGTGTACCTTTTATTAATGCATTTTAAAATTGACAACGAATCGCTCCCTGGCTTTAACACGAATAAATATTTGGAGAGGCTGACATTGATAACTGATTATATCAAAGAAAATTACGATCAGAGCCTATCCCTGGATTCCATCGCTCAGGTTTTTGGATTGTCTCCCGAATATTTGTCCCGTTTTTTTGTAAAGCATGTAGGGTTGACGCTCTTTCAATATATCAACGCCATCCGTCTGGAGAAATCTTTCCGTGTTCTTATGAATACAGACCATTCTATTATACAAATTGCGCTGGAACACGGGTTTCCGAACGAGAAGTCTTTTGCCAGGGTATTTAAAAAGGTTTATCACGTGACGCCTCATCAATATCGTAAAAAGCACAAGAGGCTTTCTGAAGCAAGGAGTCAGTAATTGACCTGAATTAGGCTAATAAAAGGCAGGATGCAAATAAAAAAATCGTTAAAATTAATAATGTAAGCGTTTTATTAATGGATCTAGGAGGTAAGACATCATGTTTAAACAGTTTAAAAAGGTTGCTAAAACATCTATGTTATTCACTTTAGCTGTCAGTACGACCTTTGCTTTCAGCTCCGGTGCATGGGCCAAGGATGCCAAGGTACAGCCCACCTCATACCGGACGGTTGCGGAGGTGAAGGATTGGGGAGCAGCCATTACGAAGATCATTGTTAACCTGGGTAAGCCGGTACCCAAAGATGCGATAACAAACGATACATTTAAGGTACATGTGGAAAGAAGCGACAACAGGTTGGTAAATTCCTTTATTGAAAAAGGTAACAGGAAGGTCACCAAGGCCTATGTATCGGACAAAAGCGGCAACCCTGTAAAAAAAACCGGAAGCTACGTTGTTCTGGAAATGGAAATCGGTCCGTCCTTAACATTGGGTTCCGCTATTCATTATGATGCAGCTTCCGGGTTTAACGGATGGAATGATAACAAATATACGATCACGCAGCAAAAGGCTATTAAAACCCAATCAGGAACAATTTCCGGATGGAAGATTGATACTTCCTCAGGTGAAATCCGGAAGCTTGTTGATCAGTTTACAACTGGCAAAGCTACATTTGATGAGGTTACTTTAACTTACGCCGACTATGCACCAGCAAAAGACAAAGTGAAGAACCCTTTGGTGATCTGGCTGCACGGTATGGGAGAGGGAGGTACAGATCCGACGATTCCGATTTCAGGGAATAAGGCAGCGAATTTTGCTTCTAAAGATATTCAATCTTATTTTGGCGGGGCTTATGTGCTGGCACCTCAGACCCCAACCTACTGGATGGATGGTTTTACAGGCTTTGGAGACGGAACTTCGAAGTACGAGCAAGCATTGATGTCCTTAATTAAGGAGTACGTGGCCAAGAACAAAGACATTGATACAGATCGAATCTACATTGGTGGAGACTCCAACGGCGGATACATGACTATGCTGCTGATCCGTGATTATAAAGACTATTTTGCAGCAGCTGTGGTGGCGTGTGAAGCCTTGAAGGATAGCCTTATCACCGATGAACAAATTAATGACATGAAGGACCTGCCGATCTGGTTTGTCGCCGCCAAAACCGACACCGTAGTTCCACCCAACGATTACATGATTCCGACCTATAACCGTTTGGTGAATGCGGGAGCAAAGGATGTCCATATGTCGTTGTTTGATAATGTAGTGGATACTTCTGGTTTGTACAAAAAGAGCGACAAAACACCGTATGAATATAATGGCCACTGGTCTTGGATTTACGTATATAACAATGAAGTATCAAAGCTGATTAACGGAAAGAAAACAACAATGATGCAATGGCTGGCCTCCAAAACATTGGACTGAGAAGTATAGCTATGTAAAATAAGATGCGGTACTCACTATTCAGGTTGCGATTTCTCCTCTCACAAGTTAAATAAACTTGTGAGAGGTCTCTTGTATTATCTAATTCCCATGTCGATCCTGCATATTTTTTGCATAGTCAACGGCGAGCCCACTTTAATTCTTCTTGAAATATTTGTGTTTAGTTCATGTTATTTTGCTCTTTCACTTATTTACCTCAATCAGCCCATCCGGCTTTTCTCGATTAGAGAGTAATTCAGATACAGTGACGAAGGAATAACCTCTTTTCTTGAGCTCAGGGAGAATAATCTTCAAAGCTTCAACGGTTTGTGTGCTTTGATGTACATAATCGTGCATGAGGACAATATCGCCGTTACGGGCATTGCGAAGCACCTTATCAGCGATACGGTGTACACCGGGCTTTCGCCAATCTAGGGTGTCCTGATGCCAGGACCATAAAATAATTTTCAGTCCCTTCTCTTTGGATAGCTTGACCAGTGTATCGTTATAGGAGCCGCCTGGTGGTCTAAATAGATGGGTCCCTGCTCCAGTTGCCTGAACGATACTGGCCTGACCTTGATTCAATTCGGACAGAGCTTTATTGCGGGAAATATATTGAAAGGATGAATGAAGGAAGGTATGGTTGCCAACTTCATGTCCTTCCTCTCGTTCCCGTTTTACAAGGTGTGGCAGCTTTTCTACGCGGCTGCCGACGACAAAAAAGGTCGCTTTCGCATCATATTTCTGAAGTAAATCAAGAATGGCAGGAGTATTGCTTTCGTCCGGTCCATCATCGAATGTGAGAGCGATAAGCTTACGATGGGTAGGAACTTCCCATACAATGTCGCCCCGTTCTTCGTAATAGGCTCTTCCCTTTGTAGGAGCGGGAGAGGCGTATGATGTGTCTTGTGCATTCGTATATGGAATGGGACAAGGACTAATACTCAGCAAAGAAACAGCGATTCCAGCGCATAGCAAACGGTTATATTTCATCAGGCTTCTTCTCCGTTCTGACGTATTCTCACATTAGCTTGCCAAGAAGAAGCGTATACCATTCCTCATTTCTGAAATTCACATTACCAATCACCTAAATAAATCACCAAAATACTATCTAGTGTATAAGGTACAGATTGCTGATTTTTGCTCAATAACAGTGCTCGCTTGCTTGTTGATAACATCCTGTGCCCATGTTAAGTTGTACATATCCATCCTTGGTTTTAATGTGCAGTGGAGATCAGTCATTGTCCAGTTCTTATTCTGACGAAAAATGGAAGAGGTCGACGGGGCAAGCCGCAAAAGCTGATTTGAGGTCATGGAGCTGCGACTCGTTCCTGAACTTCGAACAGGAGATGAGACGGGATGAAAACAGATGAAAAAGAGCTACGAGCCATTAATCTGACGTTAGAAGCCGGCGAACACATCCGATCCTTTATTAGGTGTATGTATGATTTGCAGCAAAGCTCCGAGAAGATACCGCTTTGTGGAATGCTGGCAGTAACGTCCCAACGAATCATCTTTTATTCCTGCACTATGGGTATTCCTTGGATCAAATTCATTAATTATCACCATATTTCGCTGGCTAAGCTGGAAAAGGAATTGTCGGATACTAAGGGGAGCATCCTGCTGATCAATCAGGGGGTAAATGAGGTGTTCTGCCACCTGCCGAATGAAGAACGTATAGAGCGTTTTATAGCTGTACTAGAGCAGGAAGCAGGCATCTCCTGTGAGAACTAATGATTATAAAAACACAAATAAATAAAACCTCCAACTTCGTAATGTGCCAAGGGTAGGCTCCTTACGGATTTGGAGGTTTTTTTGTCTTTTAGTTAGACAGATTGCATGGATCGAGCGCTAGCTCAACAGGACTATAACCAACAAATTAAATAGCACCAGCGGCAGAATGACATTGTTGTAGGCATAGGAACGATCAGGGATCGGGGCTCCTAAGGAGGATGAGTGATACTGCTGAGGCACTCTCAAATACAAATGATCCGCATCCATATGCGCAATCGTTCCTTCATATACCTGATGATCCATCGTTTGTACCCTAACCGTGTGGTTCATGTAGGGACTCAATTGATAATGCAAATGATCGTGGACTTTTTTGAGTTCTTGTTGGAATTCCGGTCTAGCTTGATATAAGGTTTGCGGACTGACGGTGTTGTACGACATTCGCCTCTGACCTCCATACTCATATAATGATATATCGTATGCAGGAGCCTGTGCCCTTGTGCAAATACCCAAGTAAGACAGGTTTTACAAAGAGTCAAAACATTAACATTTTACTCCAGTTCACTTGATGTTCCCTTTACATCAAAACGATACACTTACTGAGGTTGGTTTGAAAAGAAAGGGGCGTTCCGTTTTGGGTGAACTTAACAAATCTTTGGGACTGGGGACGAGGAGCCAGCAACGGACATCGTCTAAAGCTCGCATACGCACGGGTTCGCTAAAAATTCAAAGACTGCGCGAAAACGCGCTGGCGTATACCTTTTTGGCTCCATCGCTTATTTTGTTTGCTGTATTTATGTTTTATCCGATGATAAAGTCCGTTTATCTCAGCTTGCATTCTACAGATCCCGCAGGAAACGTTGCAGATTATGTGGGGTTAGATAACTTTGCTATGCTGTTCAGCTCAGGTCAGTTTCTACAGGGGATTAAGGTCACGCTGCTTTTTGCACTATTGACGGTACCTGTGGGTATTTTACTGGCGCTGGTACTCGCTGCCCTTACACACAGTAAATTACGTGGAATGCGTATCTTCCAGTTTGCCTTCTCGCTACCGATGGTGTTATCGGTGGGTTCATCTGCGGTCATTTGGAAATTCCTTTTCCATCCTACACTGGGGATGTTCAACTATGTGCTTTCCCTATTACATATCAATCCAGTTCCATGGTTGACCAGCCCAGATTGGGCGTTGTTCTCCGTAGCCATAATGACCATCTGGATGAATCTTGGCTTCAATTACATTATCTTATCAAGCGGACTTCAAGGGATTCCAGATGACATGTACGAAAGTGCCAAAATGGACGGAGCCGGACCGTTGGTCACGTTCTGGCGTATCTCTATGCCGCTGCTATCACCGACGATCTTTTTTGTGACCGTAGTTTCCATCATTGGTGCCTTCCAGTCTTTCGCTCAAATTAATATCTTGACCAAAGGTGGTCCGGTGAACAGTACGAATGTATTTGTATATTCCATTTATCAGGAAGCTTTCGTTAATTTCCGGTTCGGAACAGGGAGTGCGCAGGCCATTGTCTTGTTTGCTGTCATTTTGCTGCTTACGATGATTCAGTTTAAGTGGGTGGAAAGAAAGGTGCATTACCAATGAAACAACACCTGAATTCAACATTATTGTATGTGCTGCTTACGATTGCAGCCGCTCTGATTTTGTACCCAGTTATTTATACATTTTTTATGGCGGTCATGTCACCGGAGGAAGCGAGCGCTTACCCACCAAGCTTTTTCCCGCATTCCTTTCATATGGCCAATTTTTCTGAAGTGTTTGAAATCGTTCCGATTGCAGCCTTTATCGGCAACACCTTTCTCATTTCGGGTCTGACAATGATCGGACAACTGATTACAGCCAGCTTGGCGGCCTATGCCTTTGCCAAAATGGAATTCAAGGGAAAAAACTTCATTTTTAGCATGTTTGTCGCGACGATGATGATCCCTTGGGAAGTTACTATTATTCCCAACTATCTGACGGTACGAAGCTGGAACTGGCTTGATACATATCAAGGGTTGACGGTTCCATTTCTGGCGACGGCGTTCGGAACGTTCCTGTTAAGACAATTTTTTCTCCAGCTTCCCAAGGAACTGTTCGAGGCTGCTCGTATGGATGGGTGCGGACATATCCGATATTTCCTGTTTCATGTGCTTCCGTTATCGCGCCCTGCGCTCGGAACACTGGCTGTGTATTCGTTCCTGAACATGTACAATTCATATCTCTGGCCTTTACTGGTCACAAATAGCGAGAATATGCGTACCGTACAGATCGGCATATCTATGTTGGAGTTTCAGGAATCGACTTCATGGAATCTGGTGTTTGCGGGTACGGCACTTGTCATTTTACCGTCTCTGCTCCTGCTGATCTTTGGATTAAAACAGCTGGTGCGTGGAATGGCAGCGGGTGCGCTTAAAGGCTAATTATAGAAGCAAAAGACAGCAACACCTGCGCAAGCAGCCTATATACAAAGCTTTAACACACAAGAGTACAAACATTTCATTCAAGAATCATTTAATCAAAGGGAGAGAAGAGAGATTATGAGATTTTTTCGTTTGAAAAGTGCTTTGACCCTGCTTATTCTGACTGCTATGGTGGTTGCAGCAGGCTGTAGCAACAATACAGCGGCGGAGAAGCCGAGTAATGGTAATGATACAGGGGCAGCAGCAACTTCACCTGTAAAGCTGACTTGGTGGCATTCAATGTCCGGCAACGGTGAAAAAGCGATCAAGCAGATTGCTGCTGACTTTAACGCTAGTCATAAGGACATTCAGGTAGAGCCAGTATATCAAGGTAAATATGATGACAGCTTGAACAAGCTGAAAGCGTCGCTTGGTTCTAATAGCGGACCAGACATCATTCAAGTATACGAAATCGGCAGTAAATTCATGATCGACTCCAAAATGATCACGCCTGTACAACAGTTTATTGATGCGGATAAGTTCAATTTGTCGCAGCTTGAACCGAATATTACACGATACTACACGATTGATGGCAAATTGAACGCCATGCCGTTCAATACGTCAAACCCGATTTTGTATTACAACAAGGATGCTTTCAAAGCCGCAGGACTTGACCCAGCTAATCCTCCGAAAACGTATGATGAATTCGAAAAAGCTGCCAAAGCCTTAAGTAAGGATGGTAAATCTGGTGCATCCATTGCCATTTACGGCTGGTTTATGGAGCAACTGTTTGCCAATCAGAACGCGGACTATGTGAATAATGGCAATGGACGTGAGCAAGCAGCTACGGAATCGTTGCTGAATTCGGATGCCGGTGTAAAAACGCTGACATGGTGGAAGAAAATGATCGATGAAAAGGTCGTATCCAATTTGGGACGTAACTCGGACGATACAGCGAAAGCCTTTTCCGCAGGACAAATTGCGATGACGCTGGATTCTACCGCTTCGCTGCGTAATATTGTGGAGCAGGTTGGCGATAAATTCGAAGTAGGCACAGGGTTTCTGCCAAGAGCCAATGAAGCAAAAGAAGGCGGCGTAGTTGTAGGCGGCGCGAGCTTATACATCATGAACAACAAACCTGAAGCCCAGCAAAAGGCGGCATGGGAGTTCATTAAATTCGTCGCTTCCCCAGCAGTGCAGGCACAATGGAGTGTGAACACCGGGTACTTCCCGATCACGAAAGCAGCTTATGACGAGAAGGTACTCAAAGATAATATGGTAAAATATCCGCAATTCCAGACAGCGGTTGACCAATTGCATGCATCGGCACAATCCACTGCTACACAAGGCGCAGTAATGGGTGTATTCCCAGAAGCGCGTCAGATTGTTGAAGGTGCGATTGAGGCTGTTCTGAGTGGCCAGCAACAGCCAAAACAGGCTCTGGATCAAGCTGCACAAGAAATTACAGGCAAAATTGCGCAATACAATCAAACGGTGAAGAAATAATCGGCCCTCCCTTAAAATCGACTGATAATCCGTAGATGTGCCCCCTTATTAGCCGATTTTATGAAATAACGGATCGAATGAGTGACCCCCTCACTTATTCGATCCGTTTTTGCATTTTCATTTTAGAATAATCGTTTAGACGAAGTGTCTAAAATGGTCATTTTTGCACATTTCCTATTGCTGGATAACTGAAAATGGGCTTATAATAAATACATAATTTTTGTACTGGACGGTCAGTTCAAAAAAGGAGGAAGCATGAAACAGCAAACGAAGGAAATTATTTTTAACGGCGCACTCAAGGCTTTTTCCGAACGAGGATTTAATGATACAAATATGGAGGAAATTGCCAAGGTATGTGGCATAGCCAAAGGAACCCTGTACTACAATTTTAAAAACAAGCAAGAATTGTACATTTACATTTTGAAGATGGGAATGGAACGTTTTGTCCAGGATATCCATGAAGCGATGGCTCAAATTCCTATGGATCAGGTAGAAGTGAGGGTTCGCAAGCTGATCCAAGTACATATTGAGTTCATTGGGAGAGAGCCGGATTTTTGCCGTCTACTGGTCAGTAAGGGATGGGTCTCGCAGGAACAGCATTTTAATATTAGGCAGGTGCTGGCAGACTATTTTGATTTTATGGAGGCAGAGATTGATTCCGGCAAGTTCTATGGAAAAATTTCGAGTAAGCTGGATGCAAAAACGACTGCAAATTGTTTATTCGGCATTTACATTTTTACTCCAATGCGGTCGATGGTATGGGGCGAAACGATGAATCTGCAGGAAGTTCGTGAAAGTACCGAAGTATTTGTATGTAACGCGCTGGGGATGCAACATTAAATAGACAAGTGGAGTGATGAGAACATGAAAGCCAAAAAATATGCGATTTACATCGTACTTATTATTTTAATCGCTGTAGGAATCTATGCTTTGACTGCTTTCCCACGAGGGAGCAGCAGCTTATCCGCAGATGAATCTTCTTCTATCCCTACGGCTTATGTAGAATCCGATACGCTCAATGCCAGCTTTAAGATGGCGGGACGTATTGATCAGATGCTGGTGAATGAGGGCGACAAGGTAAAAAAAGGGCAGGTGATAGCCCATCTGGAAAGCCGTGAGCTGGAAGATAAGGTGAAGCAAGCACAGGCTGCTTTGCTGGCAGCCAAGAGCAATGTGTCCAAAGCGAAAGCCAGCGTATTGCAGGCTCAAGCAGGCGTAGGCCAGGCACAGGCTACCGTGAGCGCCGCTCAGGCTAAGAAGAGCCAAGGTACGACAGCGGTCAGTGTGACTGCTGAGGCTTCCTCCAGCCAGATAGAACAGGCCCAAGCGGCTGCGAACGCCGCCAAAGCGAAACTGGATGCCCTCAAGAGCGGGGCAAGACCGCAGGAGCTTGAGCAATTGCAAGCATCTGTGAAGGTAGCGAAGGAAACGCTGGACCTGACTGTTAAAAATCTGGAGCGTGCCAAAAAACTTCAAGAAGCCGGTGCAGCAACTCAGGCCTCACTGGATCAAGCGACATTGGAACATCAACAGGCAGTGGCCAAGTATAATGCTGAGTCGCAAAAATTGGATATGGCGCGGGAGGGAAGCCGTAAGGAGGAAATTACGGCGGCTGAAGCTCAATACCGTCAAGCCTTGGCTGCAGTGAAGGAAGCACAGGCAGGAGCGGGCAAAGTGGCTGTGCAACAGGAAGATGTCAAAGCTGCTCAGGCTTCGGTAGAGCAAGCGCAATCCGCTGTGAAGGCTGCGCAATCGACGGTAGAGCAGGCACAATCTGCGGTTGAAGGTGCCAATGCTCAGGTAGCCCAAGCGGAAGCTGCACTTCAGGAGGCTCAGACCTATTTGGGCTATACTACGCTGCGTGCGCCTGAGGATGGGATCGTAAAATCCAAGTCGCTTAGCTTGGGTGAGATGGCTAGCGCAGGATTTCCTGTCTATACTATTGAAACATCCACACAGCGTTGGGCTAAATTCTATGTACCGGAAACGTCTCTGAACGGTCTTCAAGCAGGGGATACAGTTCAAGTTAAATTACTGTCAGGCGGTAAGGAGCTGAAGGGCAAAGTCATTCTGTTAGAATCGGCTGCGGACTTTGCCATTCAAAAACCGAGCCAAAGCTCAGGTGATAAGGATGTCCGTTCCTTTGGTGTGAAGGTAGCATTACCGGATCTTGCGGCTTCCGTTCCAACAGGCTCCACGGTTCTGTTTACAGGCAAAGGGGCGCAGTAATATGCAGGGTTCACAGGAAAGACTTCGTATCCGCGATGTGTTTCGCGAGGAATGGCTGAGTATCTTCCGGGACCGCCGCTTTATGGCTATTCTGCTGATTACGCCAATTGTGTATACGATACTGTTCGGCTTCCTGTATTCGCATCAGCGGATTACCGAGATGCCTGTTACGGTGTATGACGGAGATAATTCGCAGCTTAGTCGCCAAATCATTCAGGCGTTCGACGCGACTGATTCATTTGCCGTTACACGGCAGGTGACCAATCAGGATGATGTAGTCCGCCAGGTGGAGACTGGGGAAGCCAAGGTCGGAATTGTCATTCCAGATAACTTTACCACTCGGCTTAAGCATGGGGAAAATCCACCTGTGCTTACGCTGATTGACGGCAGTAATATGATGTATTCCAATAGTGCCAGTCGGATTGCCAATCAGGTCATTAGTAGCGTGAGTGCCGGAGTATCGCTCAATTCCATGAAGCAAAAGGGAATGAACGCCGATCAGGCCGCCTCGACGCTGACTACCATCCCGTTCCGATCCAGAGTGCTATTTAACCCGGTATATGATTATAAGCTTTTCATGCCGTTGGGGGTTATTTCTGCGGCTCTCCAGCAGTGTTTGCTGCTAGGTATTGCGTTGTCTTGCACGCGTGATAAGGAAGCTGGGACTTGGGGAAGATTTGGCGCATGGAAAAACACCCCTTGGCGCTTGGCTATTGCCAAGCTAGCACCCTATTATGCGGCGGGAGCTTTTAATGTGCTGACTGTATTCAGTATTAGCGCTTTATGCTTCGATATTCCGTTTAGGGGACAGGTACTGCCATTGATTTTGGTTTCGCTGGTCTTTAACTTTGCTTTGTGTGGATTAGGGTTCCTGTTCAGTCTCTTTTCCAAGACCAGAGTGGATGCAACACAAACTCTGATGCTCATTGCTGTTCCTTCCTTTATGCTGTCAGGTTATACGTGGCCATTAGAAGCAATGCCCGGCTTCTTGCGAGGGCTTGCTGAAATATTGCCGCTGACGTATTATCTGGACGCAGTACGGAACATTACGCTCAAGGGTCTGGATATCACATACATCTTTAAGGATTTGATTGCTCTGGGCGTCATTGGTTGTGTGAGTCTGCTGGTAGCCTTCGTGATCTATCCGTTATTCTTTAGACAACATCAGACGACAGCACAGCATGCCGATGTGCCCGCTCAAGAAGGGTTCACACTTAAAGGCTGAGAGCAATTTTAAATATGGATATTCAAAAGGCAGATCAGATGTAACCCTGATCTGCCTTTTATTTATTAGTATGGTTTAAAAGTGAAGTATTATTGCGTTTTGAGATCCTCAATAGAATCAATGGGTACATAGGATGGAACGACAAGTCCGGACATAACGCCAGTCATGCTGGTTCCGATGTCATCTACTTTATCCTTGTATTGAGCCCAATAATCAGCATGCGTCAATGGAAGCCAGGCGGCTGCGGTAGCATCTACACTTCCGCCAGCCACGCCTGTCCACATTGGGCCGATTTCCACTTGCAGCGCGGTTACTTTATAGCCCAATTTTTGTTCTAAGACATATTTCAATACGTTCGTACTGGCAATTTCCGAATCCCAAGCAGCGTAGCTCAGCTTCAGAGGATCGCCGTTGACGGGCTGCAAACCCTTGATCCATTCCTGTACTTTATCAGGATGCTTATCAGCCCAGTTCTTGGCAGCCTGCTGTGGGGGAGTACCATCTTGAATTGCGATCATCACTTCACCCATATCTTCAGCAGTCCACTTGAAACGGCTTAGAAATTCATAAGCCACAGGAGCATCCTGTTTCAACCCTTTGCGGGCAATGGTATGAATTTCTTCTTTATCACCATAAGCCTTTTTAGGATCTTTTAAGTATTTCAAATCATACTTGTTAAACATCCAGTGAGGAGTCCAACCGGTTACAACGATAGGCTGCTTGGCTTTGATAGCTTTATCCAGTGTAGCGGTCATTGCAGCTCCAGAGCTTTCAAGCAGTTTCCAGTCGGACAATCCATAGTCACTGATAGCTTTAGAAGTCAGCTTCATCAGTCCGGCACCAGGGTCGGTACCGACAATGCGGTAGCCGACCTCCTTGCCAAAGTCCCCAGTAGCGGCGGAGGCTGGAGCCGCTTCGGCTCCGTTCCCCTGCAACTCAGTAATTGATTTAACATTCATGTAAGCTGGAACGACCAACCCAGTTTTAACACCAGTCATATTTGCACCTAGGTCGTCGAGTTTATCTTTGTATTTAGCCCAGTAATCCGCATGCGTTAACGGCAGCCATGCAGCCGGTGAGGCATCTACATCGCCACTAGCGACACCCGTCCACATAGGACCTGCTTCAACTTGCAGTGCGGTTACTTTGTAACCCAGATTATTTTCCATAATATATTTCAGCAAATTTGTACTCGCAATTTCCGAATCCCAAGCTACATAGCTTAGCTTAAAGGTATCGCCATTGACAGGTTGCAGTCCTTGAGTCCATTCCTGAACCTTGTCGGCATGTTTCTCCGCCCAATCCTTGGCAGCTTGCTCAGGGCTGGTCCCTTCTTGGATAGCAACCATCATTTCACCCATATCTTCTGCTGTCCATTTGAAACGTTTTAGAAACTCATAAGCAGTAGGAGCGTCCTGCTGCAAACCTTTACGGGCAATCGTATGAATACCCTCAGCTTCACCATAAGACTTTTCAGGGTCTTCCAAATATTTGAGATCATACTTGTTGAACATCCAGTGAGGAGTCCAACCGGTAATAATGATCGGTTTTTTCGCTTTGATGGCTTTGTCCAATGTGGCCGTCATGGCTGCACCGGAACCCTCGACTAGCTTCCAATCAGACAAATTGTAGTCTTGAATTGCTTTAGCCGTCGACTTCATAATGCCTGCCCCGGCATCAATACCAATAATTTTATAATCAACCTCTGCGCCAATCGGATTGGCAGCAGCACTACCTTTACCAGCAGCAGAATGATCTGTTCCAACAAAATATTGAGATGCGCCAGCGATCAGAATAACCGCTGTAACTGCAGAGGTGATCCATACTTTTTGCTTGCTGGATACACGACTTTTGCTTTTTTTTGTCGGTTTGAACAGGTTTTGTGTAAAGCGGTCAAGTACAATAGCCAGAACGACCACAGCCAAGCCGGCTTCAAAGCCTTTACCAATTTGCAGCTGGGTCACAGCACGATACACAACCGCACCGATACCTTCCGCACCGATCATGGAAGCAATAACAACCATGGACAGTGACAGCATAATCGTCTGATTAATACCAGCCATTAAGGTAGGCAATGCCAGTGGCAGCTGTACTTTAAACAGCTTTTGCGCCGATGTTGAACCAAAAGCATCAGAAGCTTCAATCAGTTCATCCGATACTTGCATAATCCCCAGGTTGGTCATGCGAATGGTTGGGGGAATCGCAAAGATTACAGAGGCGATAACACCTGGTACAACACCCAAGCTGAAAAAGGTAACCGCCGGGAGCAAGTACACGAACGCAGGCATCGTCTGCATAAAATCAAGTAAAGGCGTGATAATGCGTGATGCTGATTTACTGTATGCACACCAGATTCCGATCGGAATCCCGATAACAATGGATACAAGCGCAGATGTGATGACCAGTCCGAGCGTGTTCATCGTTTCACTCCAATAGCCGAGATTATCAATCAGCAGGAAGCCGATGACAGTGAACAGTGTAAGCTGCACCCGCCCGATCATAAAGGCGATAATCCCGATGATCACGATGAACACCAGAGGGTGCGGAAGCATGAACAAGCCAGAGAAAAAGCCTACTACCGCTTCAATTACCGAAGAAATAACATTAAACAATCCAGCCAGATGAATACCCATCCAGTCTACAATGGATTGAATCCACTCAGCGATTGGCAGTTTCGGTATCATGGGCATTCACCTCCTTTGTAGTAGGTACATCTCCACTTAGTGCACCCAGTAAAGCTCCACGGACGATAACGCCCAGCAATTTCTGCTTGTCATCGACGACAGCCAGTGGCACCTTGGACGAGCTTGTAATTTCAAACAAATCATTAATGACAGTTTCAGCAGGAACCTGCGGTCCGTCCGTGATCAAAATATCTTCAATCTTCAAATTGTTGCGCAGTGCATGGACAGCATCCTCGGCATTAATAACACCCAGTAGCTTTTTAGTGCGGTCAATGACGAATAGATTGGAAATCCCACGCTCCCGCATCAATTCCAGAGCTACACGTGGACCGCGGTCCATAGTGATGGTTTCTGGACGAAGCATGACATGAGCAGCCGTCAACACTTTGGACAGATCCACATCCTCGACGAAGCGGGCTACATAAGAGTTAGCTGGTTGGATCATAATTTCTTCCGGTGTACCAATTTGTACGACCACTCCGTCCCGCATCAATGCAATCCGGTCACCAATCCGCAGCGCTTCATCCAGATCATGGGTGATAAAGACAATCGTTTTCTTCATTTTATCTTGAAGCTCCAGCAGCTCATCTTGCATGTCACGGCGAATGAGAGGGTCCAATGCGCTGAATGCTTCATCCATCAGGAGAACTTCAGGGTCATTTGCCAACGCTCGTGCCAACCCGACACGCTGCTGCATACCGCCACTCAACTCATCGGGCATTTTATCGCCCCAGTTTTTAAGACCAACCAGTTCCAGCGCTGTTTGTGCCTTTTCCTGGCGTTGTGCTTTATCTACCTTTTGAATTTCAAGACCGTATTCTACATTTTCCAATACAGTCCGATGTGGGAACAGGGCGAACTTTTGAAAAACCATGCTGATGGTTTTACGACGAACCTCGCGGAGTTGTTCTTTGTTCATCTTACGGAGATCTTTGCCGTGGACCAGAATTTCACCGGAGGTAGGCTCAATCAAGCGATTTAGCATTCGCACCAAAGTGGACTTGCCGCTACCTGATAACCCCATAATTACGAAAATTTCACCTTGCTTAATTTGCATGTTGGCCTTGTTAACACCAACAGTAATCTGTTTTTCTTTGGCCAGCTTTTCTTTGCCCCAGCCTTGCTCCAGGAGCGGAACACCTTGCTCTGCGTGAGGACCAAAGAGTTTGCTGACATTTTTGACTTCCAAAATCGTCATACATACACCTCTTCTTTCTATACTTTGCTTGGTATTAACCCCATGTTGCATGATGGATTGAGTATAAAAATCATAATTCTGTACATCCTGAACGGTTAATGACAAAATTAATTGTAACAGAAGCATTGCTTACATTTCAAACAAAAAAACTGTTCGTAAAGTACGTACAGAAAAAACTGTACAAACTTTCCTTCGATATGCTCCTTCGTTCTTTAGAATGCTCAAACATTCGGAACTTTACAACCGATAGTGCTTTTTTTAAAATAGACAATGAAATATGACCATAACAAAAAGATTTATGTATATCCATAATTTTAAAAGTTTACTATCATTAGCAATTTTGCGAATTATGATTTTGAACGATCATGCTGTTGTAATATAGACAGAAGCTTTGCTTTTGAAACATTTCATTCAGTATTGAAAGATTTCATATATTGCGTCAAAGCTAATCCTTTACGGGTAAGTCGTTCATACTAGGTTGTGCAAAATGCTCTAAAATTAGGAGGTTGCAAGCATGAGCTTGTACCAGTTAGGTGATGAGCAGCAGGCGTCGCTGCAAAAAATTCGCAAACGTGTCATAGAAGCTATAGGTAAAAACATGGACCTATATGGGATCACTCTGTCTGCGGGGCATTTGTACGGTTTGCTTTTTTTTGCGGATAAACCGATGACGCTGGATGAGATGGGCCGTGAAATGGAAATGAGCAAAACGAGCATGAGTACAGGAGTTCGAACGTTGTTGGATCTGAAAATGGTGAACAAGGTATGGAGCAAAGGCTCACGCAAGGACTTGTATGAAGTCGAGTATGACTGGTATCAAACCTTTACTGACTTCTTCGCTATTAAATGGAGAAAAGCAGTAGAAACAAATTTACTCGTACTGCGCAAAGCCATTGAGGAACTGGACAAATTGATGGCACAGGGTGAAGAATACGAGGAATTTAAGACCATTCTTCAGCAAGACCGTATGAAAATGAAGCAGGCCGTGGCTTATTACAAGTGGCTAGACCGATTGATTGATTCGATGGAAAGCGAAGAAATTTACAAGCTGATTCCGAAAGAAGAGGTTCGGGATTAAGCAAGATCCACTCATTCTGTCTACAAAATGCCGGAGCGCAAAAGCGCTTCCGGTATTTTTTGGTTTGGTCCTGCGCAAAGGGTATAATAGAGATATGTAAAGATTGATAGTATACCGTTATGTTGAACATACAAAATAAAGGAGGGTTCATGATGGAGAGTAATACAGTACATACTCGTCTAGGTCAATTACGTGGAGAAACGGGGAATGGATATCATGTGTGGAAAGGTATTCCATATGCGCAGCCTCCTGTTGGAAAACTTCGTTTTCACGGACCACAGCCTTTGGAGCCTTGGGAGGGTGTACGGGCTGCGACGAGTTTCGGACCCATCTGTCCGCAACCCATGCCCTCCGCTGAAAGTATGACCGGAAATCTGGTGGAACCGCCGCAGCAGTCCGAGGATTGCTTGTATCTGAACATTTGGACACCGGCTTCGAAGGCTCCTGAGAAGGGACGTCCGGTGCTGGTGTGGATTCATGGCGGTGCCTTTGTCACCGGGTCTGGGATTATACCTTTATATGACGGGGAACGCATGGCGAAGAATGGCAATGTTGTTGTAGTTACGATCAACTATCGGTTAGGACCGTTAGGATTTTTGCATTTGACTCCAAAGGGGAATGGGCTGACCTCAAATGCCGGACTGTTGGATCAAATCGCTGCGCTGGAATGGGTTCGGGATCATATTTCTGCCTTTGGCGGCAACCCGGACGAAGTAACGGTGTTCGGTGAATCGGCAGGCGCGATGAGTATTGCCGCTCTATTGGCGATGCCAGCCGCTGAGGGGCTGTTCCAGCGTGCAATTTTGCAAAGTGGAGCATCGCAGGTGTTGCCAGCTGCACAGGCTGAGCAAGTGGCGGCTGTGTATTTGCAGCAACTGGGTGTGGATGCTCAGCATCCTGAGCGATTGTTTACGCTGCCGACAGATGCGTTGATGCTCGCTATGGCCAAAACACATGAAGTCATCGGACCTGGGATGGCGATGATTTATCAACCCGTTGTAGACGGGGTGACCTTGCCGGATCTACCCCTGTCGGCAATCGCCCAAGGTTCAGCAAAACAGGTATCTGTTATGATTGGAACGAACTTGCATGAAGGGAACTATTTTATCCGCAAAGAATCCCATCTGATGAACAAGCTAACAGCACGTCAGGCATTGGAAATGATGACAGGTATGTCCGACATTGGCGACCTGATAGAACCTTTTCCAGTTACCATTGAGGGACAGGCACAAATGTTGACCGATCTCATTTTTTGGCGTCCCGCGTTGGCTCTTGCCGCTGAACAGTCGGTGTATGCATCGGTATGGATGTACCGTTTTGATTGGACACTGCCGGGCCATCCTACCTTTGGACAAGCGGTTCACGGTGCAGAAATTGCTTTTGTTTTCGATAATCTGAAGCTGCTGGATAAGCTGGGATTAGAGATTCAACCTTCGATGGAGAAGCTTGCTCATGATATGCAGCAGGCATGGGTTGCTTTTGCACGGGATGGGGAGCCTATGCTACCTGAGCGAGCATGGCCGATGTACGACAGGCAACAGCGAGCTACAGCCATTTTTCATCAGGATATTATGGTGGAACATGATCCAGAAGGGGATAGACGCCGCCAGCTAACGGGGCAGATGAGCATATAGGTAAGTACGAGGCATCGTCTAAAGGAATCAACGAAAAAGCCTTCGCCCGTATTTTGTATGCGGGCGAAGGCTTTTGTTACTAAACAGATGCAGTGCTGTTGAGCTTTCGTTGGTGAAATTTCAATAATAGCTGTGGAAGCTAAATCTTAAATCGCTTAACAAGCTCTTGCAGGTCCTGTGCCATGTTGGACAACTCCTGTGAGGAAGAGGCGATTTCCTCCATGGCTGCCATTTGCTCTTGAGCGGCAGCAGAGGTTGTCTGCGAACTGTCCGCCGAATTGCGGGATAGGCTTGCCAAATGGGTGACAGTGGCGGAAACTTCCTCTGTACTGGCAGAGATTTGTTCAGCAGCAGCGGACACACTTTGAATTTGTTCCACGATATGAGAAGTAGAGCGTTCAATATTCGTAAAAGCACCTTCTGCATCTTGGCTGATTCGTAATCCTTCACCTACCTGATTACGAACATTACCGTTCATCGTGGCGGTAGAGCGCTGAATCAAATCGAGCATTTGCGTAATGATCTGACTGATGGAATCGGCGCTTTCCTTGGACTGTTCCGACAGCTTGCGTACCTCTATAGCGACTACAGCAAATCCGCGCCCAGCTTCGCCTGCTCTGGAGGCTTCAATAGATGCGTTCAGGGACAATAAGTTAGTTTGCTTGGCAATGGCAGCTATAGCCGCATTCATTTGCTTCGCATCGTCCGAGAGCTGTGATAGCTCATCCATCAGGCTAGCCGTTTGGCTTACAGCTTCCAAAATGCGGTCCATTTGTGTCCGCACATGACTGATCATTTGACTACCTTGAGCTACGTCCTGCTCGGTTTGTCCTGCTGAATCCACGATGGAGCTTGCCGATTCGGCAATCGTGCTGACACCCTTCGCCATTTCTTCAACAGCATTGGCGGTTTGCTCGGATGCCTCGGCGCTGGTCGCTGCATTTTCCGCGGATTCCATAACTGTTTCCGCTACATGTTGCACGGACTCCGTCGTTTGCTCTGTGCTCTCCTTGATTATCAGGGAAGAGGAAGCAAGACGGGAGGAGGTTTGGTTGACTTCGGAGACCATTGAATGCAAGGAATGCGTCATCTGGTCAAAATTCTGTGCCAGCTCGCCGAACTCGTCTTTTCTAGACAGATTAACACGTTCGGTCAGATTTCCATCACGGACGATCCGTGTGCCTGCTTGCAGCTTTTTGAGTGGGATCAGGAATGAGCGGACCATAAGCACTATGATGATCGCAGCGGCCAGTATGGAAATAACAATTACAATCAGGCTTTGCTTCAGAATCGGTTGGGCTGCATCACTGTAATCCTCCAGATCCGATAGTGCAACAATGTTCCAGCCGGTGAGAGGGTCCTTAAGTGTAAAGGCCAGTACGTCCCGATTCATAAATTGAATTTGCGACACAGAAGGAGTATCATTTTCACCGGTTGCCGCCACTTCGGGAAGGCCCTCCATGGTGTCAGCTGGTTTTTTGCCTGTCTTAGTAAAGGCTGTCCCTGTCCCGGATACAACTTTATGATCAGAATCAACAATGATGAGTCCTCCGCGTTCACCTATCTTCACAGACTGTAGACTTTCACCCATCTTGTCCAGATTCAAAGCCAATGCAACAGCTCCTTCACCGTCCTTGAGCGTTGCCGATACATTAACTACTAAGTTCCCTGTCGTAACGCTGGCAACTGGAACACCGACGAATACCTTGCCCTTATGTAGCATTGCGTTTTTGTACCATTTTCTCTCCCTAGGATCATAATCAGCCTCCTTTTTTATCGGCGAACGGATATATTGTCCTTCCGTATTGCCAAGGAGCGCGGCATCTAACTCAGGATGAGCTTTGACGATGACGTCCAACTTTTTCTGAAGGGCTTCTTGGTTGGAACCAATGGAATCAGATTCGATCTCACTGGTAAGCACGTCTACGTCTTTTATAATCGGTGCCACATACTGATTAACATTGCTTCGGATCAGATACAGATTCGTGTTTACGGAAGCAGCCATCTGCTGACTGAGCTGTGTCGTGGCCCCCTGGTAAGAAAAGTATCCAATAAGTACGCTTGGAATCAATAACACAGCCAAAAAAGATATTATTAATTTTGTCCTCATTAAATAAAACTGCCTGAGAAACCTGTTCCACCACGGAACTGTTTGTTTTGCTTTAGTCATCGTTTTTTCTCCTCTGTGTCAGATGATCACTACATAGTTTTATTCGACATAAATCGACTAATTTTATAGATGTAATCTTTAAAAACGAGGAATAGTACACTTTTTTTGAGAAAATAGGTCTTAGGAACTAATGTTAATATGAATATGAATACATAAAAAGCCAAATCAGAGATACAAAAGCATCTTCACGATTTGGCTTGGATGAGCATGAAAGAAGATTAAGCTATTAATTTTTCTGCTGACGAGAAATCATAAAGAGTGTAATCCAGATCAGCATAAAACCAGTCAATTGCGCTACGGTAACGATTTGCTGGAAAGCGATCCAGTTAATTACGACACCAACCATGGGGAAGCTCAATTCTGCCATCGTAGCATAAGAAGCTTTGGTTGTACTTAAGCCTTTGTAATACAGTAATAAACTGAGAAGACCCGGAAGCAATGCTTGCAGCAGCAAGTTGATAATTACAGCTGCGCCCGCCCATGTACCTGTAGGCATATTCCACGGAGCATGCTCCACCGAGGTGAGAACAATGAGCAGAGGGAGCGCCACCATGAAGCGGAGGGAGGTTACTGTCTCATATTTCATCGAACGAAGCAAGTAGCTACCCATAACGGTCGAACCGCCCCACAGAACCGCTGCACCTAGTGCGAGCAGACTACCAATGTGAACAAAATCATGAACATGCCCAAAGGGAAGCGACCAACCGAAGGTTAGAAGATACGTTCCGAACAGAGCGATGACAATTAATATTCCAAAATGACGCGGTAGCATTTCCTTCAATATAACGCGGGCCAAAATAATAGCAACCAAAGGCTGAAGCTTCTGGAGCAAAAGAACTGCATTCAGATCACCGTTGCTGAGTGCCATGGTGAAAATCACACTGGCCAGTGCCGAGCCGCCCCACGAGACGAACAAAATAGCGAAAACCTGACGAAATCGTATCGTTTTGAGCTCCTCGCGATGCTTCCACAGCATCGGCGTCAGAGCGATAAAGAGCAGCACATGCTCCATCAGTACGATTTGTGCTGAGGTAAATGACTTTAACAAAATAATACGAAACAGCGGGTCTGCACCCCACAAGGCCGCTCCGATCGCGACTAGCCAAAAACCGCTTTTCATGTGGGAGCTACGATCAAAACCTTTGGATGATAGTACAGTTGATGATTGACTCATACTTATTTAGCTCCTTGCGAATACAGGACCGGTGGCACAAAAACCCCCGTCCATGGCGAAAGCCATGCAAGACGGGGGTTGATCAAATAAACTTGCCGTTTGATACAAGTTAAATGAAGTTACTGCAAAAACTATAGCGCAGCATTCATTCACTTTGCGGCATGTTCATACTTCGATCTTCTTCCATCCGGACTTTACCGTCGGCTTTGGCATCTCACCAAATCAGTCCGTATCCTGTTGCCAGATACAGAGTCGCGGGCTTAGCTCCATGAGCCATACCGCCGGTTGGGAATCTCACCCTACCCCGAAGATCCTTATTCCGTTTTTTAATTTCTCCTATAGGATATACCTGTTTTAGAATGAAGTCCAGTGAAAAATGTGTGTATATCTAACAAGGATTTTCATCTTTTTTTGAAAGCGTTTCACTAAAATCTATATTACTAAGCAATATCCTTATACTCAATGCGCCGAATTGCCGCATAAGCCACAATCATTCCCAGCACAGAGAAGCTGATTTGCACAGGGGCAATGGAGCTAAGTGTAGCGCCGTTATTATTGGAGAAAAGCAAGGCTACAACCAGAATCGAGGTCACAATAGTCGTGGGTACTGAGTATCTTCGCATTCCCATATACAGCGGAACCAATCCCATAAAGCTGGCGGCCACGGCATTGATTAGCGTCCGCGCGGATTGTTCGGCCAGTATGGAAAGAGTAAGCTTATCCGGTACAATCATGACAAACTGGTTGAGCAAATGAATCGCAGCCGTAATGATGATTTCCGATATAACAACAGACAAGAACGTAAACAGCAGCACAATCAAGAGTTTGGCGATCATCAGCTTTTGACGATGAATCGGATACATGAACAAGATTGTAATCGATTTGGACTTAAATTCTCCTACGATAAAACGGCATAGCAGAACGGAGGCAAATACAATAAATGTGGCTCTCACCATATTGTCCATGAGATCAAGAAGCTGAGCGTACTGTGTAAATTCGGGTACTCCTTCATTTTGGCTGTCCAGCGCAATAATACAGAGCAACCCTAAAATACAGGCGTTGGCGATCAGTGCTGAACGGATATAACCCGCCAGATGAAGCTTTTTCATCTCCAACTGTATTAATCTAAGCATGGGGCTCACCTCCATGTAACAGACGTAAAAAGTAGTCTTCCAGCGTACTGCTTTTCTGATGAATGGAATCGACTTCTACATCATTTAAAATGAGCGTTTTCGTAATTTGCTTCTGCGGTACACTCAGATCGTAAATACGTATACTCTGTTCATTGAGTACCTTTATATTATTCAGACTCAGATGATGGGAGAGGACGTAGGCCGCTTTTTTACAATCGTTGGTCGTAAATTCGATGTATTCTGTATTGGTATCCCGTACCTGTTCCATCGAAACTTCCTCAATCAGCTGTCCGTGATTAATCACGCCTATTGTATCCGCAATCTGCTCTATTTCCGCTAAAATATGACTGGATACGAGCAGCGTCATCCCATATTCCTTGCATAGCATGTGGAATAACTGCCGAATTTCCTTAATTCCCACTGGGTCCAGACCATTAATTGGTTCATCCAAAATGAGTAGCTCTGGCTTGGTCGCAATGGCCCGGGCAATCCCGAGACGCTGTTTCATTCCTAGTGAAAAGTCTTTTACCGGCTTGTCACCCGCATTCCGCAAGTTCACTAATTCTAGCGCATCCCGGACAGCCTGTTTATTATAATAGCCCATGTATTCACAATGAAGTTCGAGATTTTGATGAGCCGTCAGTCTATCATAAAAAATCGGGTATTCAATAATTGAACCCATCCGTCCGAGCAGATGATAAGACTTTGGCGTTAGCTTTTCACCGAACAGTTCAATCTCACCCGATGTCGGCTTGAGCAGGTTGGTAATCATTTTCATGATCGTTGTCTTGCCCGCCCCATTGGGACCGAGAAAGCCATAGGTTTCCCCCTTGCGCACATTCATACTGACCCCTGCTATAATTTCATTGCCCTTCATGGCTTTGGTCAGATGATGTGTACGTACTATGTAAGTCATGGGTGTTCTCCCTTCGTATACTGTTGATAATTCAAGAATACAGGGCGAAATGTTCATTTTTCTTTCGTAATTATTACAAATTTATTAAGTTGAGCAGTTCGCTTAATAATTGATCTTCTTCAAGGTAAAAGAGAAGACGGTCCGCTCATAAGGTTTGCTGGTCAATTGTATCTCTCCGTTCATGCATTCAACCAGGCGCTTGGCAATCGTAAGGCCCAGCCCACTGCCCTGTACCGCCTTATTGCGGGAATCCTCAAGTGTGTACATGCGTTCAAAAACCTTATCCTGCTCCGGCTCCTGTATGCCTTTTCCACGATCCCACACCTCTACGCGTACCGTATCTTGCTGTTCTGACAGCGCCAGGCCAAGCGTTTGGCCCTCTGTCCCGTAGCGAATGGCATTCGAAATCAGATTGCTCAGCACCCGCCCAATGGCTCCTTCGTTCCCCAAGGCATGAATGGGATGCTCCGGGATGTCAATATGTACCGTAAACCCCTGAGCCGTCAGCAGATCATAAAACTCCAAAATGCTGCGTCTGCACAGTTCTCCTATCTCCAGTCGGGTCAGTGGAATGTCCGTATCGTTGGCTTCCAGCTTCGCCAAGCTAAAAAAGCTTCCGATCAGCTCAATCGCTTCGCTGGTCTTTTGATGAATTTTGGATAGCAGCTTTATACGTTCTTCTGGCAAAATATCCGGATCGCCATCCAGCATCTCGGCATATCCAAGCACAACGGTCAGCGGAGTCTTGAGATCGTGGGAGATGTTCGAAATCATTTTGCGCATAGCGATTTGGCCCCGGTTGTAATCGGCTGATACTCTCAGATTTAAGTCTAGTAGTCGGTTAATTTCCGTCATGAGTCGTTGCAGTTCAACGTCACCTGTGACATATAGCAGCTTTTCGGCATGATTCACGGTGACGATCCGCTCTAGTGCGGTTCGGATATCCTTTAGTTTGCGCTTGTAGGCTACACGTTCCCGCCAAAGCCATATGATAACGACTGACATCATGAGGACGACAATCCATTCGGAAATGATTTCGATGTTCATATCAACCATTCTCCCATTTGTAGCCGATGCCCCACAGCGTCTTAATGTGGACAGGGTGGGAGGGATCTTCTTCAATTTTCTCGCGCAGGCGACGAATATGGACGTTAATCACGTTCTCGTCACCCATATAATCGTCTTTCCAAATAAATCCGTATAATTGAGCTTTCGTAAATACCCGATTCGGATTGGATGCAAACAGCTTCAGAATATCAGATTCTTTGGCTGTTAGCTGAATTTCATTTTCATTGCGGATGACTGTAAAATGATCAAAATCAATGCGTAGATTTCCATAGGTCAAAACTTGTGCTTGCGGCTGTTCCTCCTGCTGTTGCAGACGGGCATATGTAGTCGATCTGCGGATCGCGGACTGAATACGAGCTGTCATCTCAAGCATAGAAAAAGGTTTGGCAACATAATCGTCTGCCCCGAAGCCCAGTCCAAGCGCTTTATCCACATCGCTGTCCTTAGCCGACATAATCAAAATCGGCACGGCGCTGCGGGTACGAATTTGCCGGATTACCTCCATACCATCGACCTTCGGCATCATCAGATCCACGAGTACCAGGTCGTAAGTGTGACGTTCAAAGGCAATAAGTCCTTCTTCTCCGTCATAGGCGGTGGTTAAATTGTAGCCCTCCTTGGTGAGTGCTTTGAGCAGCATTTCAGCAATGGATAGATCGTCTTCAATAAGTAAAATATGCTGTGACATAGGTGTGAAACACCCCTAATTTTTAGATTAGCTCGTGTGACGAACTGTACCTGAATTATATAGAGCAGTGGAGGGGATTTCCATAAAAAATATTCATTGAAGTTGAGTGGGGAATGTTCGTAGGAGATTTAAAGGGGCGTTTTTCCCGATGCATTGGCTTTATTTCAAGAATGATTCTCAACGGTGTACATCCAGTGATGTTCCTAATAAATTAGGGTATTTCATTAAGCGATGTAGGTGATTTTTTCCCAACCTCTTAAAAGGGTGAAACGCGGAATTTCTTAGAGGTGCAAGGATTTAGACGTTTTCCTCTACAATTTGAGGGGAGGGGTCTACGGTTGGGAAAAAATTGCGAAACCCTTGTGGCTGTAGTAAAATAAGCACATTATTAAAACTAAAAGCTTGATTCTACTAGCCTTTAACCACAACATGTGATGTATTGAAATAAGAAGTTATATACGTAAAAAATAGCCATTTGTATCTTTAACCACAACATGTGATGTATTGAAATTGACTTCTGACTCTATGACCTCACCAATCGTTCCCTCTTTAACCACAACATGTGATGTATTGAAATAAGTTTATTTTTTCAGAGACTGCCATATCTAAGTCTCTTTAACCACAACATGTGATGTATTGAAATATTAGACCCCAATATCGGATCAGCATCTAATATATCTCTTTAACCACAACATGTGATGTATTGAAATACTTTAATCACATAAAAGTTTAGTAGTTAGGAGGTACTTTAACCACAACATGTGATGTATTGAAATCTCTTTTCCCACCTTTTATACGAACAAGTATTTGCTCTTTAACCACAACATGTGATGTATTGAAATCAGCGTAAAAAAACAATCTCCTTATATATTAAAAACTTTAACCACAACATGTGATGTATTGAAATGTATGTAAATCGGGTATACATTCGTGCATCCACAAACTTTAACCACAACATGTGATGTATTGAAATTTAGTTTCTAGCAATTCAGCAATCATGGCTTCTTGCTTTAACCACAACATGTGATGTATTGAAATGGGTGTTGGTCAAAAGTATGAGTTTAAACACGATGGCTTTAACCACAACATGTGATGTATTGAAATGTTTTAGAAGGCGAAGAGAAGAATTCACTTTCTCACCTTTAACCACAACATGTGATGTATTGAAATAGGTATTTTACGCATTTACTGAAATAATATCCTCCACTTTAACCACAACATGTGATGTATTGAAATATATCTGCGTCCTCGCGTATCGTAGTACCGTACATACTTTAACCACAACATGTGATGTATTGAAATTCCGTACCGCCCTGCGCCTTGACCGCTGTCCGCATTCTTTAACCACAACATGTGATGTATTGAAATTCAGAAAGCTAATAGACGTTTTAAGCATTTCAGGAACTTTAACCACAACATGTGATGTATTGAAATTTACAAACGGCGAAACCGTACCCATCATGTTACGGTCTTTAACCACAACATGTGATGTATTGAAATACCAGTCATTCATCTCGCGCTGCATCTCTTTGAGGCCTTTAACCACAACATGTGATGTATTGAAATATGCTGTTTCGGGTCTCTATGGAAAGCGACAGCACCCTTTAACCACAACATGTGATGTATTGTAATTGTGTAAAGAGAGTTCACCTCATTGGATTTCGTATTCTTTAACCACAACATGTGATGTATTGAAATCAATACAATGTGATGTTAAGAAGTGAGCAATTGGACTTTAACCATAACATGTGATGTATTGAAATTTGATTTCTGAAGTTTCTTGAAGCTGAAAAATTTCAGCTTTAACCACAACATGTGATGTATTGAAATGGTGCTCAAAATCCGAGAGAATGCGAGATTGGACGCCTTTAACCACAACATGTGATGTATTGAAATATGGATAACTTGTCATACACCACGCTTTTTTCATCACTTTAACCACAACATGATATGTATTGAAATAACATACGTTCTCCGCGCTTCGATCTCTCTAAATAACTTTAACCAAAACATGAAATGTATTAAAATGCGTGAGTGTGTTACTAATCCAATCATGGGAATTCAAAACAGCATCCAGAGTGGCCTCATGAACATGTTTTTGAATGGAAAGAAGATGGGACATTTAAAAGAGTCAATAAAAAGTAGGGGGATAGTTTTGGAGTACACTGAACTGGTAGAACGTTTTGAAATGGGAGAAGAGTTTCAGTTCTGCTATAAAAACGATAGCTACTGGATTAGCAAGAATGAAGAAGAATACTTTCTTACTCGGGTAAGAGACAGTTTTTCGCAGTCGTTTGAATCAGCACGAGAGCTGTTTGCTAATGGGAAGATTGACGATAAGACTATTTTAGAATTGTGGGATAACATAGAAATTTGAAAAAGTATATTTTGAGCTTGCTCCTTTAACAATAAAATGGGAGTGAGCTTTTTTGTATAGTATGCTAAAAAGAAGGTTGTACTCGTAGAAAATCAAGGCAAGGCGTTTGTCTTGAATGTTTCAGGGAAAGCATTAGTTCCTTCAAGTAACGGGTAGTTGTTCCAACTGACTGGACCCGTATGTCGAAAGGAGGCGTTAAAATAAAGGCATCAGTTATCACTTATCACTTATGCTTTTGATAGATACGGTGATAGTTATCTTCATGTAATTTTAACTTACTGATCAATGATGTTTCATTAGATGTGGTCAACTTTAGTGGCTGCATCTTTTTTGGTAAGACTCACGAACAAGATGAGAGAAACATCCAATGTTAAGGTTTTAGTCTAGTTTGCAGTAGTTTTAAACTAGAATTAAAAATTTCAATACACCGAGTGTTTAGTTGAAATCATATTTTTTCTTCGATACACATTTTACATTATACTCTTGGGCAAGGGAACTCAACATAGACCGAAGGTCTATTTTTTCCCAACCTCATAGCTAGTGTGAAAGAGTGAATTCCTTAGAACCACAAGGGATATAACCGTTTTTCTATATATTTGGAAAGAAGGGACTAACGGCTGGGAGAAAATTGCGAAACCCTGGGTGCTGTAGTAGAATAAGCACATTGTTAAATCTCAAAAGCTTGATTTTACTAGGCTTTAACCACAACATGTGATGTATTGAAATTGCCGGAAGCACCAGCGGTAACGAAAGATGTATACGCTTTAACCACAACATGTGATGTATTGAAATAGGTTGCCATTACAGAAGGGCTAGTAGGGGATACACCTTTAACCACAACATGTGATGTATTGAAATGATAAGATTGATAGTTCCAGGTGATTGAACCCATCGTCTTTAACCACAACATGTGATGTATTGAAATTGGAAGATGAATATCTGCGAATCGTTGAAGATATTTCTTTAACCACAACATGTGATGTATTGAAATCCGATTCAACCGCCCGGATAAACTCAAGAGCCTTTTCTTTAACCACAACATGTGATGTATTGAAATATTGTAACGATCACTCTTTTTCACCCTTTATGCGAACTTTAACCACAACATGTGATGTATTGAAATGCATATGCTACCGCCTCAACACCAACCTTATGCAAACTTTAACCACAACATGTGATGTATTGAAATACATAGTCAGGATCAAGCCCAGCGTTCTCCACTTCTCTTTAACCACAACATGTGATGTATTGAAATGCCGATACACCCTGTATTGGCACATCCTGTATTGGCTTTAACCACAACATGTGATGTATTGAAATAGAGTCCATCATTTTTGGTGGGCTTTTTCTTATTCCCTTTAACCACAACATGTGATGTATTGAAATCGAACACCACCATAATTTTTGCTATGAAAATGTGACCTTTAACCACAACATGTGATGTATTGAAATTTGCGGTGATCGTTGCAAGCATGGTCTTGTACGTAACTTTAACCACAACATGTGATGTATTGAAATCGCATCAAGCTTCGACCTCCCCGCCGAGTAGCGCGACTTTAACCACAACATGTGATGTATTGAAATAACCCACCGTCTGGCACCTTTATATTTCCTTTCGGGCTTTAACCACAACATGTGATGTATTGAAATTCATGTGCAATCATTCCCTGTTGATCAGCACGGAGCCTTTAACCACAACATGTGATGTATTGAAATGGCTCCGTGGTGACTGATATGATCATGTTACCTCCGTCTTTAACCACAACATGAAATGTATTGAAATATAAGGGGGATACACCTCCTACTACCTATACCAATAGCTTTAACCTCAACATAAATGTACGAAGTCTTAAGCAGCGGAGCGGGCAGAATTGTTCTGGAGAAGCGTAAGCGGTTGCCTTTATCCCCGAATTTTAACCTTTGAAGGGTTTATACAATCCTAAAAAATTTGGGAATAACAGCTATCGCAAGAACAATCTGCACGCGTAGCGGTCCAGGTATCATCTGAGCCGATTTTAAAACAGAAATAAAACGAGGTTTACAAATCATGGAGCGAGGTCTATACTCTATATCAGATCAGGAGGTGAACGTATTGTATTATGAAATTCACATAACAACGTTAATTAAACAATCATCTCATCATCTGGAGATACCGGAGCGTATCGGAGCCTGGATTGGTCGGGCTGGGTTGAAGGACGAAGCGTTGAAGCAGACGCACTACGACAAGGACTACAAGCACTATACATTTGGGGCGCCTTTTCCGCGTGAAAAGGAGGGGATGTACAAGCAAGGTCGTGTATACGTCATTACGATTCGTAGTTCCATAGAGCTTACGTTACGTCGAATATCTGCAGCTTTGCAAGCCTTGCAGGAGGATGAGTATTTCCAGTTTATCGCGGCATCCCCTGTGCAGTCCAAGAAGCTGACGCATATTACCGAGCTTACCACTGTTACTCCTGCTATTGTTACGATTGAAGGCAAACCGTGGGTACCGGGTCTGAGTGTGGAGCTTTTACTACAACGGATTCATGCTAATGCGGAGAAAAAATACAATCATTTATACCCGGATCAACCTGTTCGATTGGAACAACCTTTTGTCGAAGGGATTCAGGTGTTGAACCATAAACCGATTGCCTTGGCCTATAAAGGACGTAAGCTATTAGGTAATAAACTGCGCCTGCTTGTCAGAGAAGATGAATATTCACAGAAGTTGGCAAGTGTAGTATTAGGTTCAGGAGCGGCAGAAAAGAATAGTATTCTTGGGGCAGGCTTTTGTATCGCCAAAGGACTGGAATAACGTGGAAAGGAGGCACAGGGTATGCTGAAGGATTTGACGAACAGCTATCTATTGGCGAAGAATGATTTTCCCAACATCACATTTCTAAGACACCAACCCAAGGAAGGGCTGTATATTCGACTGCGACTAGATCAAAGCTGGAATGAACAGGTCAGCGTGTTTGATAGCGAGCATGTGATTATTACTAAAGAAGAACCCGATCTATCACGCAAGGAACCTTTTGAATGGTTCCAACAAAAAGATTATGTGAGTTCTCTGATCTCCATGAACAAAGCCGTAGATCCCGGCAAACAGCTTCATTCCAATAATCCGTACACCCTATATGCAAAAAGGGATGTTTTTTTAGCCGAGCCACTGGCAGATGGAACCACCGGGATGAGGACGCATCTTGCCCGTTTTCTGGACAAGACTCAGGCATCTGAGGTGCAGAAAAAGTGGGATGAGCTGATAGGTACCAAGAAGACTAGCAGCAAGAAAACCAGCACCGAGACTATCATCACCAGTCCTACACAGCAATTTTTTTCTGATACAGATTATGCTCCTGCACTGGAATATCTCGTAAGTGAGGAGCGCCGAACACATATTGCACAGATTGAGCAATGGTACGCTACAAATCTGTCTGCTTTCATCGACCATATCCGAACCATTCCTTTTAAGAATTACGTTAAAATCTTTTTCACCTCAGAATCTACTCCACTTCACTCAGCAACGGATCACCCATCTAACGAATTTTCTAGCTTTTATTCATGGGACGAAATGTATGGCTATGAATATTTGCTATATACCATCCCAAAAATCTTTAATAGTAATGACTATAACCAAATGGTAGACGGAGCTTTGACAGGTCTTCCTGGTTTTAATATGAGCATGAACAGCAAAAAGCCGTATTTGGAGCATAAAACGATGCGTGTCGGAGCACCCATCCGTTTATCTCTAGAGGAAGCATTGCTGGTAAAGGAAGCGTCTGAATGGCTTCTTTCTCAGCCCAAGTTTCGAATGAACAAATTCGGCTATCATACGGATTTTTCCAAGAATTCTGAGAAGATAGCAGAAGGCTATTTTTTGGTTTACATGGAGGGTAAGGATAACGAGGTGCAAGACTTTGAAAATGTACCTTTCTCCAAAAAAGTTCATGTCAATATCCGACTCAAGAATGTATTGGGTGTGATGACCAAAAATAACGATGGCGAAGCGTTTGTGAAGGATTACGGCTATCTGGAAAATGTGGAGCAACTGCAAAAGGAAATCAGCAAACGCTTTTTTCGCGGACGGATGAACGGTGATTTTCTTCAAGATGAGCCGAAAGCGAGAGAAAAGGATTTTACGAGTGTGATGGTCGCGTTGTTTATGCAGAGCAAAAAGGGCTTTTATGACTGGATCTTCAAAGGAACGACCGCCACGATCCGCTCTCAATTTGCACGCGTAACGCTTCGGCTCATAGAGGAACAGCTATTACGAGTAGAGCCAGCAGGACAAGAGAAGTCTAGATTGGATCTACGTGGGTTGGCCGATGCGATGAATGTAAGACTTTCGCTAATGGCTTATTTGGAAGGGGAGGAATACACAGCTATGGGAAATCGTCTGATTGAAGTGTCTAATAAACTCAAAGAAAAGCTGGACACCTTGGATAAGCGGAAACAGAAGGAAAACGCAGATGGAGCAGGACAAACGGAGCAAACAGCCTATTCAGAGCCAATCTATGTAGTAACAGATGATGAGTTTTATTATTTGGCGGGACAACTCGCTTTTTATTTGAAAAGTCAGTCTGAAGCCCAGCAGAAAAAAGGAGATTTACTCGGGTCTTTTTTCATGGCAAAGCGCAGCGCACAGCTCAAAAAACGAATCGAAGAAGCGTATTATTTGCATCGCCACAAAATACTGCTGCAATATACTAAATTAAATTGGGCTTTAGCGAATGTGAACGCCTACCAGCCAGACAAAGAATTCCAGCATGAAGATGCAAGGGAGATGTTCTTAGCGGGGCTATTTTCGGACAACTGGTTCTGGAAGAAAGGCGAGAGCGAGAAACCAAACAGCGAAGGGGAGAACGGACATGGCGAAGAAAACTAATCGTGTAGTGGGACTAATCGGGATTGTGAGCCGGATGGCGAACTGGAATGCAGACTTTAGCGGGCAGCCAAAGACAACCAGCACGGGCCAAATTTTTGGTAGCGACAAGGCGTTAAAATATAGCATCAAGCGCTTATGGGCGGAGGAAGGACAGAAGGTACTATATATTCGTTCATATAAAGTGAGTAGTGGCAAGGACAAGAAGGCGGACAAGGCAAAGGATGCGGACAAAGGGAAAGAAGAGAAGCTCCAGCCTCGTAATCTTGCAGAGCGTTATGAATATCTTTTTGGTGAAGAAGTATCCAAAAATTCACGTGAAGTGCTGAGCAAGCTGTTTCAATGTGTGGATGTGATGAATTTTGGTGCAACGTTTGCAGTAAAGGATCAGAATATCGGTCTGGCGGGTCCGGTGCAAATTGGTCAGGGCTTTAATAAATTTGATTGGTCGAATCTTGAGGTACAGGATATCTTGTCACCCTTCCGTAACTCGAACGAAAAGAGTGAGGACAATGACGCCACCTCCATTGGTAAAAAGAGAACGGTGGACGAATCCCATTATATTTATCCTTTTTCCGTCAATCCGAAGCATTATGATCACTATGTGGAACTGCTGGCAGCCGAGGGTTTTGAAGGGTATACGGAGGAAGCATTTCAGGCTTTCAAAACGGGAGCTTTGACAGGGGCTACTTTGCAAAATACCAACAGTAAATCCGGTGCGGAAAATGCTTTTGCCCTATTTGTGGAATTTAAAGCGGGGAGCTCGGCGTATTTACCGAATTTGGACCCTTATGTGAAGGTAGATGAGGACAAGGATGGAGAGCAAACGGTTTATGATCTGTCGGCCCTTGCACCGCTTTTGAACGATGTAAACGAGGAAATTGAAACGGTAGAATTATACGTTAATCCGTATGCATCGCGTGTAGAGCTGGATTTTCCGGGGCTGCGGACGTTTAACATCTTTACGCGTAGCAAGCTTCCTCAAGGCTAGAGGATGATTACATCGGGGAAGGAGGGAAGCAACCATGCAGGCGTTACGCTTTGAGTTGAGCGGAGAAACAGCGTTTTTTAAAAAGCCGGATGTTAACGTATATGCGTATTTTACATACAGCCATATTCATAAGGTTGCATTATATGGCTTGCTCGGTGCGGTACTCGGACTTGGCGGCTATACGCAGCAGTATGAACGGAATATGGCGTTGGGCGGTAAAGCCAAACAGGATAATCCGGCGATGCCGTACCCTGAATTTTATGAGGTGTTTCGTCATGCTTCGGTAAGCATCGTGCCGCACGGGGATCGGGGATATTTTTCAAAAAAAATCCAGATTTTCAACAACACAGTCGGTTATGCAAGCCAGGAAGAGGGCGGTGTGCTGAATGTGCGAGAGCAATGGTTGGAGCGTCCACGCTGGACGATCTACGTGGCAGATGATGGGGGTGTAGATCGGGAGGTATTTGATCGGCTTGCAGATTATGTACAGCATTCCAAGGCTGAATACATACCTTATCTGGGGAAAAATGATCATCCGGCTACGATATCCAAGGCTCGGTTAGTTGAGTTGGAGCCAGCGAGTGAACCGGAATATATCGACTCCCTCCGGGCTGCACATGTACTTGTGGATACGGGAGGATATGTGAAAGATGATCAGATGCAATCCTACTTGCAAGAGTATCTACCCGTAGGGCTGAATACAGCCAACAACGGTTACATTCTGGAGCCACTTGTATTTTCTAATCAGGAAATAGATACAGATGAGCTGAAAGCCGAAGATCTACAAAAAATGTACCGGGATGCTGATAATGACCGCACCTTGTATTTTATCTAAATAAAGGGCAGTCGTTTTCATAGATGGAATCAATACCGGGTATTCTCCATTGTCAGGATGGGGAGCGCCCGGTTTTTTATATGGATTTTTAAATTGTACCCAAGGAAAAGAGGGAAGACGATTTGCGTATTCATGTATCCATACAGCATTGGCTAACGGAGGAAGGGAAAGGGAGGCTGAAGGCGCACACGGCAAAAGAAGAGGGGCTTCAACAGGATGAAATGCTGGAGGAGCATAGCGATCTGGTCATGCATCATGCTGAGATACTGATGAGGGATAACGGTGTGGAAGCTGCGGTACATAGGGCGCTGGATCGTCTCGGCATAGATGGAGAACCGCTGGATGAATCATTAAGGCAAATGATCATGTACTATTTTAGACAAGCCATTTATTTGCATGATCTTGGCAAGGTGAACCCGGCCTTCCAACGTATCAAAATGAAGAACAATGAAGTTAAAAGGAACGCTGAGTTGGGAGACAGTAACCACTCCATGCTGTCTGCTGTGCTTTACTTGCATATTCATTTACGACAGGTGCAGGAATGGCATGATACAACAGAACTGTATCCAAACCGTAAGAAGCATAAACGCAAAGTACTTGCCTTCCTACATCATCTTTTATATTCATTCGCATATGCGATCTCCCGTCACCACACGTACCTGGGAAATATGGATGAAGATATGGGAGGACAGGTAAACGAATTTGAGTTAAAAATAAAAAATCAATATAACCGGGTCAAAGAAAATCCTGATTATATTCGCTATTACCGTGATCAGCAGGACTTGCTACAGAACGACAACGTATTTGGGTGCATCCGTCTGGAAGGCAATAAACGTCAGAATAAAATACACAGGCCTTTTCCTTTCTATGTGTTGGTCAAGCTGCTGTACTCCACGATGGTCGCATCGGATTTTCGGGCAACGTATCAATATATAGAGCAGCAAGTACCGGAGATGCATTATTTTGGAGAACGTCTTCCACTGGAGCCCATGCTTGAGGCTTATCGTCAGACGGGAATTGTGCAGGGAATTGAGTCCTATCGCCAAAATCCTGATGCCTCTGGCTTGTCTGAGATGAATCAGCTACGGGCGGCGTTGTTTCTTGAAACGGAAAGACGACTGTTGGAGCGGCTCCAAGAGCCTGTTTTTTATCTCGAAGCTCCTACAGGTTCAGGTAAAACAAACATGTCTATTAATCTGGCGCTGCATTTACTGAATAGTGGCTTAGGACTGAACAAGCTGATTTACGTATTTCCGTTCAACTCCCTGATCGAGCAGACAAAGCAGACGCTGAATGGGATTTTCCATAAGGAGCAGATGAATGGCTATCAGGTGGAGGTTATTAATTCAATCACACCAATGGTGACCTTGGAAGAATTAAAAGCAGAAGCTTCTTCAGAATGGAAGGACCAGGAGCCGGATAACACCGATTATAAAAGGGTGCTGCTGGAGCGGCAATTACTGCAATATCCAGTAACATTGACTTCTCACGTCAATTTTTTTAATTATCTATTTGGGACAGGACGAGAGGTCAATCTAGCATTCGCCCATTTGTGTAATAGTGTCATTGTATTGGACGAAATTCAGAGTTACCGGAATGAGCTGTGGAAGGAGATTATTCATTTTCTACGATTTTTTGCAGATATTCTGAATATTAAAATCATTGTTATGTCTGCCACATTGCCGAATCTGGATTTGTTACTGGAACAGCAGGATCATGAGAAACCAATACAAACTTATTCACTGGTGCAAAACCGGAACCGTTACTTTACACATTCGTTGTTTAGGGATCGTGTGAAGCTGGATTTTGATTTGTTAAAACGGGGTAAGATGCTGCCGGAGCAAGTATTGGAGCATGTTCAATCTGTAATAGGGCAGCGAAAGCAGGAAGGACAAGGGAACAGGGTACTGATCGAGTTTATTACGAAAAAGACCGCACGCCGATTTTATAACATGCTGCTGGAGCAGAATTTGGGCTTAGATGTCTATGAGCTTACCGGGGATGATAGCTTCTCATATCGTCAAAAGCTCATGCAGAAATTAGGAAAGGACGAACAGGGGAGTTTTTATTTGAGTGATGTGATCGTCGTTGCAACACAGGTGATTGAGGCCGGGGTGGATATTGACATGGATGTGGGCTTTAAAGATATTTCTTTGCTGGATAGCGAGGAGCAATTTTTGGGTCGGCTGAATCGTTCTTGTTTGCGTGATCATTGTCGGGCATATTTCTTTGATTGTGATGAGGCAAGCGGTGTATACAGAAAAGACTGGCGCATCAAGTATGACCTTACAGATGAATCGTACCAAGAAATGCTAATATACAAGGATTTTAGTGGATTTTATGATCGAGTTATTAGTGAAATTAATGAGTCTCGTGAAAAGCCGGATCAGCATTATTGGGGTGAGTTTACCCAAAAGGTACAAGAGCTTAACTTTCCTGACGTACAAAAACATATGGACCTGATTCCGGATAAAAGCGTAACGCTCTTCCTGAATTATATTTGTCAGTTGAAAGATGGCGCTATACTGAGCGGCCAGGAGGTATGGGATGAATATGTGAGATTATCGGATAAACGATTGGCGATAGACTATTCCGAAAGAATAATTCGTCTGTCTGCGGTGCGCGCTCGAATGAATCATTTTTCATATACGTATCGAATTCAAAGGGGAGAGGAGCCGGCTATATATAGTCGGCGTATAGGTACACTCTACTACGTGCCAGAAGGCGAACAATATATGGAATGGGATGAATTAACTAGAACCAAAAAGTTTAATCGTGCCAAGTATACCGAGGATGAAAAGGGGCTTTTCCTATGAGAATTACCGGAACGATGGTGAACTATTATGTACACTGCCGTAGACAATGCTGGTTATTTGCCAATGGGATGGGTTTTGAAGATGATAGCGAGGACGTGCGGATCGGCAAGGTCATGCATGAGCTACAGAGTGAAGGGAAGAAAAACCGCGAAGTCGCTATTGAGGGCATTAAAGTGGACAAGCTGACCAGTGATTATGTGACCGAGATTAAAAAGTCTGACGCCGATGTTGAAGCTACTAAATGGCAGACGCTGTACTATATCTATGTACTTAAGCAAAAAGGCATGGAGCGAAAGGGGAAAATTCAATTCAGCGAGCGTAACAAGCAGGCTAGTAAAACTATAGAACTGGAGCTGGATGAAGCAACCGAACAGGCTATGACCCGGTTACTTCAAGAATTGGAGCAATACTTGGAGCAAGAGCAGCCTGACCCGGCGGTACGAGAGAAAAAATGCACTCGCTGCGCATATCTCGCCTACTGTTTTTTATAAGAGAGGAGAACAAATATGTCCAAAACAGCCTCATCCACCAGATATATACGCACGCCGGGCACTTTGGGTCGAGAAGATAATTCGCTGACCTTTCGGAGTGAAAAAGGAATTATTTATCTGCCGATTCATGGTTTGAAGGAGCTTTATTTATTGAACGAAATATCGCTGAACAGCAAGCTTCTTTCTTTTCTGTCGATGGCTGGTATAACCGTTCATTTCTTCGATTACTATGGTCATTTTAGAGGTACCTTTTATCCGAAGGAGGCAAGAGTGAGCGGTAAGGTCAAGCTTTTACAGGCTAAAGCTTGTTTGGAAAGAAGGATACCTATTGCTGCGGCTTTCATCGGTTCGATTGCAGCTAACATCCATGAAGTGCTGTATCATTATTACAAACACGGGAACAAAGAGATCAAGCCTTATTTGGATTGGCTAAAGAAGGACGTACCTCTCCTTTTGGAGAAAATGGAGGACATCCCAAGACTAATGAGTGTGGAAGGAGAAATATGGAGACGGTTTTACGATACCTTCAAAACCTTTCTGCCTGAAGACTTCCGGATGAACAAACGAGTCAAACGTCCGCCGGATAACCCGTTAAATGCGTTGATTAGCTTTGGAAATACGATTTTGTATACCAAAACGATTTCACAGATTTACCACACTCATTTGGATCAAAGTATCAGCTTTTTGCATGAGCCGAGCGACCGTCGTTTTTCTCTCAGTCTTGATCTGTCCGAGCCGTTCAAGCCATTGTTGGTGTATCGTACTATTTTTGAGTTGGTGAACAACCGTCGAATACAGGTGAGTAAGCACTTTGAGAAGGATTATAATTACTGTATTCTGAACGGGACGGGTCGGGATGTGTTTATTACGGCGCTGGAGGATCGGATGAAGCAGGTATTTGATCACAGCACACTCAAACGGAAAGTCAGTTATTTATCTGCTATTAAATATGACGCTTATAAATTAAAAAAGCATATTGTCGAGGGAGTGCCCTTTGTCCCTTTCTTGGAAAAGGAGCATAGATAGAGTTATGGCGAAAAATTACAACTATGTTATCTTGGTCTATGATATCGGAGAAAAGCGAGTGGGTAAGGTATTTAAAATATGCAAGAAGTATCTCGTCCATTTTCAAAAATCAGTGTTTCGGGGTGAGATTACACCCGCAAATCTAATTCAATTACGGGCGGAGTTGAAAAAAATAATTGATGAGGGAACAGACTTTGTGGCTGTGTTTAAAATGACTGGCGATTATGTTTTCGATGAGGAAATCATCGGTGTCCGTTTGAATGATTCGGAGTCCTTATTGCTGTAATTTTCCCAACCGCCTTAATGGATAGATAGCCTCTACTTCTTACAGCCACAAGGGTTATCGGAGATTCTCTGTGCAATTAGCTGCATCCGTCTTCCGGTTGGGAAAAAATTTCGAAACCCTTGGTGCTGTAGTAAACTAAGCACGTTGCTGAAATAAAAAAAGCTTGATTTTACTAGCCTTTAACCACAACATGAGGTGTATTGAAATACGATGATGTTCATGGAGTCAGTTCTCCTTCCAATTCTTTAACCACAACATGAGGTGTATTGAAATCAAAGATCTGCACAAATACAAGTATCAGAACCAGTACTTTAACCACAACATGAGGTGTATTGAAATAAGTATATCCGTAGTGCCTCGGCGATCATGTCCTTGCTTTAACCACAACATGAGGTGTATTGAAATTTTTATAAATTGATTGCTAATAAAATCGAAATCCATCTTTAACCACAACATGAGGTGTATTGAAATTATGGAAAACAGACAAATTTTTGCACCCGAGATACTCTTTAACCACAACATGAGGTGTATTGAAATCGGCTCAGGCTATTCTACTTCTACCACGGAAGGGAGCTTTAACCACAACATGAGGTGTATTGAAATATTTAATCTTTGAGTTTGCTTTTCATATTTTGCTAACTTTAACCACAACATGAGGTGTATTGAAATCAGTGAGGAGGGGCAAAAGATGGCATTTGTAATAGGCTTTAACCACAACATGAGGTGTATTGAAATTGCGGGAAGGTCGGTGGAGAATGGGTTTCGTGAGGCTCTTTAACCACAACATGAGGTGTATTGAAATGCGATGTAAAGCAAGTCCTGGCATTCATGAGTGACTACTTTAACCACAACATGAGGTGTATTGAAATTTGAATTAGACCGCCTTTTCTATTTTTTCTTCTTCCTTTAACCACAACATGAGGTGTATTGAAATGCGTCTTGGTTCAAGTTCTTAACAAACTGCTGCATGACTTTAACCACAACATGAGGTGTATTGAAATCGTGAATGCGCTGGGTTCTTTATCTCTGCTTTCTTGCTTTAACCACAACATGAGGTGTATTGAAATTATGATCCGGGTGCGGGTGTTCCAAAAGGCGACTTGTCTTTAAGCACAACATGTAATCAAATTACTGGCAGTTGAAATTCCCCTATCCTATACTGAAATAGTCTATAATCCGATGTTTGGAATACGGTGTTATAATTTCCGGGGCAAGCCTAGTGTGAGAGATTAGGGATGTCAGATCACGAGCTACGGTACAGAACCGTCAATAAAGGAGAGCAATGATGTTTGTTATACGGGGAACCCAAAAACTGCTGAAGGAATGGGAGACTGAACCACTTCAAGTTGATATTTATCCGCCTTTGAATAGTTGGCATGCCAGCTTGTTTTTATTGAACCGGAGAAAAAACATTGTGTTTATGCATGATATTTCCCGCTTAAGCGTCACGCTGTTTGGGATTAAAAAATCGCAGTACAAAAACCTGCCGTCTCTTTTTGTACAAACCTTGAAGGAATTAATGATCAGCGAAGGGTTTGATGAACAGATCGTTAAGGCATACATACAGGAAGGCGAGCAGATGCTGGCGACTACGACGAATAGACATAGTGTGATGGTAACCTTAGATGAGATTATATTTATTATGAAGGAACTGGACATGGAGCATGGGTGCGAGCTGGAAAAGAACCAGTGGAATAACCGGATTGTGTTCAAAACGGATCAATACAAGTACCCGATTAACGTTTTTAAAGAACTGCTGGAAAAGCATTATAAAGTAGAGAGTAGTTGAGCGTTTACATATGGATGGTTTGTTGTTCCAAGCTGTCCTGATTTCTAAAGGATTTCTGCTGATTAGGACATGCCAAAAGAGTATCCTCAAAGTTCCTGCGAGCAGGGGATGCTTTTTTTATAACTCACAGGATAGTCATGCTTGCGATGAAATGAATCATAGCGCAATAAACGGTACACTTTGGTAGAATGAAATGATAAAGGGTTCGACACCATGGGTCAGACTTATAAAACGGGGGGTACATAACGAAAGATGAAGAGGATTATTGATATAGCCAAAGAAGCAGGAATTGAAGAAGAGCATCTGGAGACGTATGGAAAATATAAAGCGAAGCTGAATCCATCTCTGTGGGAACAGTTAAAGGATCGCCCGAATGGAAAGCTGGTGCTGGTTACAGCGATGAATCCCACTCCGGCTGGAGAAGGAAAAACGCTGACAACCATCGGGCTGTCCCAGGCACTCAACGCGATGGGGCATAAAACCGTTGCTGCGCTGCGTGAGCCGTCCCTTGGACCTTGCTTTGGGATGAAAGGTGGAGCCACCGGGGGAGGACAGGCCCAGATTGTTCCGGCGGAAGACATTAATCTGCATTTTACAGGGGATATACATGCGATTTCGGCAGCACATAATTTGCTGGCAGCGATGATTGATAACCATTTGTTCCATGGAAATGCTTTGCGGCTGAAGCCAGACCGAATCGTGTGGAAACGGGCTGTCGATATGAATGACCGGAGCTTGCGAAGTATTGTGACTGGATTGGGGACGGGGAATGGAGCGGTGAGAGAAAGCGGCTTTCTGATTACCTCGGCCTCGGAAGTCATGGCGGTGCTATGCTTAAGTGAAAATATGAACGATCTTAAAGTACGGTTGGGTCGGATGGTGATTGGATATAACGAATCCGGTGAAGCGGTAACAGCAGAGGATCTGCACGCGGTGGAAGGAATGGCTGTGCTGCTTCGGGAAGCATTAAAGCCTAATCTAGTGCAGACGTTTGAAGGCACTCCGGTTATTGTGCATGGTGGACCTTTTGCTAATATTGCCCATGGATGTAGCAGTCTGATCGGTACAAAGCTGGCGTTGAAGCTGGGAGAGGTCGTCGTCACAGAGGCGGGATTTGGGGCTGAGCTGGGAGCGGAAAAGTTCTTTGACATCAAGTGCCGTCAATCCGGCTTGCAACCTGATGCGGCTGTGCTGGTTGTAACCGCCAAAGCGCTGAAATATAACGGCGGTGTAGCTAAACAGGAGCTGGATGCGGAAAATTTGGAGCAATTGCAACTCGGATTAGCCAATATGAGCCGGCATGTACGGAATTTGCAAAAGTTTGGTGTGCCTGTCTTGGTGGCGATTAACCATTTTGTAACAGATAGCGAAGCTGAGTTGGATTTGATTTTCTCAGAATGCCGCAAGCTGAGTGTACCCTCAGAGCTTTCACAAGTATGGGCGCAGGGAAGCCAAGGGGGAGAAAAATTGGCCCAAAGCCTGCTGAACTTACTTCAGAAGGATAAAGCCCATTTTGCGCCGCTATATGATCATACGCTTGATTTGCAAGCGAAAATTAGTGTCATTGCCAAGGAGATTTACGGTGCGGCAGAGGTGGCTTACACGCCTGCAGCCAAACGGGCGTTGGCTGGTATGGAGCTGCTTGGTTTTGGACAACTGCCTGTATGTATGGCCAAAACGCCGTATTCTTTCTCAGATCAACCTTCCTTGCTAGGTGCGCCGGAGGGGTTCACCATTCACGTGTCCAGCGTATCATTGTCCGCAGGCGCAGGCTTTGTAGTCGTGGAAACAGGTAATACCATGACGATGCCAGGATTGCCCAAATCTCCAGCAGCTGAGCATATGTCGCTGGAGGCAGATGGGACTATTCAAGGACTCATGTAGCTTTTGAAAAATAGCAGCATTTCAGCATCAATGAACGAGCAGTTTGGGCAGTGCAGTGAGCAGCTTTTGCCGAGTCATGGCATCGCTCCAGTTCCAGCGGTCTGCTTCTACGAAATATACCTGGCCTTGACGTACAGCAGGGAGGCTATGCCAGAGAGGGCTGTTGAGCATGCATTCCAGCGTATGCTTGGAGTCTGGTGCCGTAGGGACGAGCATAAATATGCGATCGCCAGCGTAATCAGGCAATTCGTTTGGATTAATTTCTGCGAAGCCCAGTCCCTCATCAAGCATCTTTTGGATTGGCTCGACAGGCTGGAAGCCGTGCGGGTGGTAGAGGGCCGATGAGAATCCGGACATGCCCATGACAAAGAGCCGATCGCCATGGTCGTAGATAAAGACAGAGGCGGTTTCTCCAGCTGTGATATGCGTGCTGAGCTGCTGCCACATCGCCAGATTACGAGCGGTGAAGGTAGCTAACCAGCGTTCGGCCTCTTGTTCCTTATCGAGCCATGCGCCAAGTGTACGCAGTCGTTCCTCCAGGGCGGCAAAGGAGTTGAAGGTGAGGGTGGGCGCGATGCTTGCAATACGCTCGTATTCCTGTTCATCCGAGTTGGCGATGATAATCAGATCAGGATCAAGAGCGCTGGTCAAGCGGGTATCCAGCGGAAGTCCCACGTCAGTTACGTTCTCAAGACGATGCTTATAGACGCTGTATTCACTGAGCCGTAGGCTTCCGCCTATGGCTGTGGCTCCTAACGCGAGCAAATCGCCCATCGTTTCTCCGTGGTAGATGATGCGGCTCGCTCGACGAGGGATATGAATATGGTGGCCAGTCCAATCCTTAACGCACACAGAACCGGGAGCGGAAAGCGCATATTTACCCGGCGGAACCCCGGTCATTTGCCTAAAACGCCGATTAAAATAATATTCGTCAGAGAAACCCACCTGACGGGCAATTTCACGTAAAGGCCGTTTGCATTCCAGCAGCAGCCGCTTGGCATGGTTCAAGCGCAGCTCAGTGAGGTAATGCAACGGCTTTTTGCCCGTTATTTTGCGAAACAGCTGGGAGTATTGCCATATGGAAACGTTGGCCTGTTCGGCAAGCTGCTTGACGGTAATAGGCTTTTCGTAGTGGTTTTCCATATATGCAAGGGTGCTTTCCACCGATGCAGGCAATGTCGGATTAAAGCCCTCGTTATGCTTAATAGGGACGTGGGCTTCCTGCCACAGTAAGAGCAGCTCTTGAAACATGATTTGCTGACGCAATGCAGTGGTTTGTCTATGCGGCTGTATTGTTTGTTGGGTGCTATAAAATAACTCTTCGGCCAACTGAATAGGCTTGAAGGAAGAGGAAACGATGTATTCACGCGGTTCTGGCAGGACAGATCCATGATATATGGATGGCATGCCCGTTGCGTTTTCAACCAAGGTCGCGTCCGATTGTGGCTCCAACGGCATGGTAATGACCTTGAACGTGATTTTGTAGTATTCAGGAACAGTTCCATCCAAGGGAGCGATGCGATAGGATTCGCCAGGAGTTAACCAATACCCATGACCTGAATGGAATACATATTGTTCTTGACCCACATCCACCCTACCAGCCCCGCCGATGAACATAAGCAGACAGTGATCGGAATTTGATTGAGATATTAGTCCAACGGTAGGCTCACTAACCAACACAATTCCTTTAAAATGAAAAAGCAGTGTGTTGGGTGGAGGTGAATTTACAGACGACGAAGGCTGATTCACGGTGTAAAGCTCCTTTTACTGAGAATGGTTATCATATATGCATAAGTATACCTCCTTTAGGTTCAACAAAAAAGAAGCCTATCAACAAGGACGATAGGCTTCTCCAATCTTATTTTATGAGCTTGGGCAATTCCTCCAGCAACCATTCCCGAGTAGATGCATCACTTTCGGTTTTGCCAATGTCCTGCATGTACACATGTCCCTGCTTGACAGCAGGGAGCTGAAGCCACAGCTTGCTTTTCATTAATTGTTCGGTGGATTGCTGGGCTTCTGAACTTGGAGTGCTTAGTATGAAAATCCGATCTCCAGCGTATTGTCCGATTACTTCCTGTGATAATTGCACGAATCCTTTGTCCTCATCCAGCGCTTTCTGAATAAGAGGAGTAGGCTTGAGACCATTCTCTTCATATAGTATCTGTGACAGGCCTGTCCGTGCCATGACGAACAAACGGTCACCGGGATAGTAGGTAAAGACCGAAGCTGTTTCACCCGACTTAACACCTTGCGCATGAAGTTTGGTCCACATCTCTGCTTCCTTGATTTTATATTGGGCAAGCCAGTCCTCAGCAGCCTTTTTCTTGTTCACAATGTCTCCGAGATGTAGCAAACGATCGTTCAGTGGAGCGAAGGTATCGAACATAATTGTAGGTGCAATTTTCGTTAACGCTGCGTATTGTTTTTCATCCGTATCGGCGGTGATGATTAGGTCTGGTTGTAGAGCCAATGTTTTTTCTAAATCAATGGGAAATCCTAGGTCCGATACATTCTGAACTTTTTCCTCATATATCTTTCCCTCGATCATAGAAGTCGATGTACCAACAGCCTGTACGCCTAAAACCAATAGATCCCCATAGTTTTCTCCGAAGTAAGCAATGCGCCCAGGAGTCGTGGGAATGTTTACTGTATGTCCCTTATAGTCTGTGTAGGCACGAGTTGTGGCAGCTTCCGAGGTTGTAGATGCTGTTGTGTTGCTGCTTGCAGTCTGCTTATCAGATGCGCCGCATCCTAGTAGCAATGCCCCCATAAGAGAGAATAGACAGATCAGAGCAGTGTATTGCCGAGTAGATTTTTTGTTGGTCATAGCAGCCTCCGTATAATATAATAGTTCATAAATTTGCAAATGAGAATTATTATCACAAAAGCAATGATAAGTGCTGGAACCTCAATACTCAATGGACAAACTTGGTCAATGAATCCGATTTTGTACAAAATAAGTCTCATGTGTTTTAAGCTCATACAGGCTTCAACATTTTATTGATTTGTCATTTTTTATAATATAGAATAACGTTTTTATACATTTGAAAGGGGGTTTGAAATGGCATTGTTTATTACATATGTTTTACTAGGTTTCTCCATAGCACTACCTGTAGGTACCATTACGGTTGAAATGACGAAGCAAGGGCTAAAGAATGGATTTATGCATGGATGGATTGTGGGGCTCGGGGGGATGACCATCGATTTGTTATTAATCATTGGTTTATATTTTGGTCTGGCCTCTGTTCTGTCCTTACCTGTTGTACAGGTGATCATGTGGCTCGTTGGAGCCATATTTCTGTGCTACGTGGGGTACGACAGCATTAAAAATGCGGATCATGATATTGCACTAGAAGGAGAGAAAAAGACGAAATCATTATTTTCTTCCTATAAAAATGGGCTGCTTGTAGCTGTTTCACCAGGGAATTTAGTGTTCTGGGTAAGTGTTTTTGGGACTGTGCTGGCAAGTTCATTTGATCGGTCAAATACAAGTCAATTTTTGATTGTTGGCTTAGGTATTTTGTTTGGTATTCTTATTCATGATTTAGGTTTGATGACCCTCGTAGCGACAACACGAAAAGCCATGAACAGAACCGCCATCAAGTGGGTTACAATCTGTGCCGGTGTGGTTTTGGTTGGTTTTTCGGTTTATTTCCTGTATGAATTTATGATCAGTCTTCAAAAGATTTTATAGCATTACACAAGGATACGCTCAAGCTTGTCATGCCAGTCTGCATAAATCGAACAAGTCCTTCATAGACATGTACTAATTCATTTAAAACATGTGCTGAAGGGGTTGATGACATGCGCCGGATTTCATGGATGCTTGCCATGGTCATGTGTGTAACGTTGCTGCTGGCCGGGTGCGGCAAGAAGAGCGCAGACGATGTGGTTAAAGATTTGAGTGACGTGGTGAGCGACCTGAACAGCTACCACGGTACAGCTTTGATGACGCTGCATACCGGCGACACGCCGCAGGAATACAAGGTGGATATTTCCTATCGCAAGCCGTCCTATTACCGAATTGCCATGACGAACGAGAAAAAGGATGTTACGCAAATCGTGCTTCGTAATGATGAGGGTGTATTTGTACTGACCCCCAGCCTGAACAAGAGTTTCCGTTTCAAAAGCGACTGGCCAAACAATCAGGGTCAGGTATATTTATATGAAACGCTGGTTCGCAGCATTATCGGTGATGCCTCCCGTCAGTTGGCTACCGACGATAAATCCTATGTGTTTGATGTGGCCGCGAACTACAATAGCCATGCGCTGGTAAGGCAAAAGATTTGGCTATCCAAAAACAACTATGCTCCTACTCAGGTACAGGTATCTGATGCGAATGCCAAGGTGGTTGTCGATCTGAAATTCGATCAATTCGCTTTTGATACGAAGTTTGACAAGGATTCCTTTGATATGGAGCGGAATATGGCTTCCGGAAAAACGAATGCAGGTAGCGAGGGATCGCCATCTTCAGGGGCAGTGGATTCCAGCGGTCCGCTTGATACGACCGGTACGTTAGAAGGGACGACTGGCGTGACGTCCAGTGAAGCCGGACAAGAGCAGGGAACCGTAGGGGGCGATGTCCAGCAACCGTCTGGTGAAGCGAAGAGCGACGGAGCTGTCACTGGCGATACGTCCAAGCCGCAAGCAGCAGCTAACGCAGAGGAGCAGCAACAGACACCGGGCACAGCGGATGCTGCAACTGGAACGTCAGCGGGAACGGATGCCGCAGAAGCTGTGTTGGGTGAGTTCGGCTTGATTGAACCGTCCTACACGCCAGCCGGAGTACAAATCAAGGATACGCCGGAGCTGGAGGATAATGGTACACATGCAGTGATGCTGCGGTACAGCGGAACGTATAACTATACCATTGTGGAGGCGCGTCCAAAAGATCGGGCGGTCGCATTGACGGCAGGCGAACTGGTTGATATTGGAGGAAGTTTTGCCGTGCTGACAGGAAGTGAACAGCAGACGATGACCTGGATGAATGATGGAATAGAGTTCAGAATCACCAGTGCTGACTTGCCTGTGAGCGAAATGATACAAATTGCCGCTTCTATACAGGAACAATCGGGTAAATAAAATTTTATAGACGGATGCAGACGGTCTAGAGTGTAAAATGCTCTGCTACCGCCCGTATCCGTCTTTTGTTCATTCGCAGTCTAAGATGTGCATCGCTTGTATATCTTGTTCTATTGTAAAGATGGTAGAGGAGGCTGGCAGAGCCCCCTGCCATTGACAGCCACGTCTCTGAACATTACCATTAACCTTTGGAAGCAAGGATTTTGCTATATCCAAAATGGTAAAAGGTTACGTTACAGGCTAACAATTGAAGAAGGTGACTGGATTTTGCAAGCACAATACAGATCGACCCGGGCCGAAATCAACCTGGATCACCTTGGCGCCAACTATGAGGCCTTTCGCAAGGTATTGCCTGCGGATAAGCTGATGCTGGTCTGTGTCAAGGCTAATGCCTACGGTCACGGTGCCGTAGAAATTTCAAAGGAAATGGAACGCCTTGGTGCGGATTATTTGAGCGTCGCTTTTCTGGATGAGGCTCTGGAGCTTCGTCATGCGGGGGTTGGACTGCCGATCCTTGTACTCGGCTATACCTCACCTGAAGCTGTCCAAACAGCTTGGGAGCATGATATCTCATTGACTGTGTTTAGTGAGGAAGTGCTGGAGGGTATCCGCAGATTGGACCGCCAAGGAAGCGAACGCAAGCTGAAGGTGCACATCAAAATAGACAGCGGTATGGGAAGACTCGGTTTGCTGCCTGGAGAAGCAGCTTTGGCTTTTGTCCGGCAGGTTCACGAATTAGAGCAGGTGCTGCTGGAAGGCATGTACACCCATTTTGCCCGTGCGGATGAAGAAGATAAAAGCTATACACTGCTACAATATGATCGGTTTCGGGGCGTGGCGGATGCGCTAAGGGAACAAGGTATTTCTATTCCCATTATACATACGGGCAACAGCGCGGCCACCATTGATACCCCTTCCCTTTCCCCCAATATGGTGCGGATTGGCATCAGTATATACGGTCTGTATCCGTCTGATGAGGTTAACCGGCAAGTCATTGAACTGTTGCCTGTATTGTCATTAAAGACGGCGGTGGTTTATACCAAGACGCTTCCTCCCGGCTGGGGGGTTAGCTACGGCACCCGGTATGTGACCTCTGATGAAGAGCGGATCGGCACACTGCCAATTGGTTATGCGGATGGATACTCCCGCATGCTAAGTGGGAAGGTCGAAGTGTTGATACGCGGTCGTCGCGTCCCTGTACTCGGTACGATCTGCATGGACCAGTGTATGGTATCCTTACAATCTTTCGCAGAGGATGCGGAAGAAATCCAAACCGGCGAAGAGGTTGTTCTCATCGGCCAGCAGTCCGGCGAAATCATTGCGGCGGATGAGCTGGCATCCAAGCTTGGTACAATCCACTACGAGGTGATCTGCATGATCGCAGACAGGGTACCGCGTGTTTACATGCGAGATCATGTTCCTGTCGTTCGGGTGAACTCGCTTCTTCCAACCCGCTGGAATTAATTTCATAACGCAAATTACCGGATAAAAGCAGGAGTTTTCGTAGAACGTCCCGAAATATGTACAAAGGAAAGAAAAGAGCGCTATAACTGTCAAAAGACGCACTAGGCTCCGCTGACACTTGTATTTCGGGGATCAAACGCCTGTACGAAAACGAACTGCGTAGTTTATAATGGAATGCAGCATAGATGATATACGCATATCATATACATTCTCTTATATTCCGTTTGAATAAATTACCGGGAATAACGTTATAATGGTACAATGGCGACAAGGTTTTGGGGGTGGAAGAGAAGTTGGCCAATTTGCAGAACACCAAAAGAATAATGATCAGTTTGCCAGATCATCTCTTGCAGGAAGTGGACGGGATCGTAGCTATGGAGAATTCCAACCGCAGTGAATTTATCAGGCAGGCAATGAAGCTTTATGTAGGTGAACGTAAAAAACGTTACATTCGTGAAGCTATGCAGCGTGGATACATGGAAATGGCTAAAATTAACCTGACCATGGCATCTGAAGCCTTTCACGCGGAGGAAGATGCAAACAGCACCTTGGGCCGTACAGTTAGCGGGGTGTAATCCATATTGATCGTAAAGCGCGGCGACGTTTTTTTTGCAGACCTTTCACCCGTAGTCGGTTCCGAGCAAGGTGGCGTCAGACCTGTGCTGATCATTCAAAATGATATCGGCAACCGGTTTAGCCCTACCGTGATCGTAGCAGCCATCACAGCACAGATTCAGAAGGCAAAGCTGCCTACACACGTGGAAATCGACGCGGCGACGCATGGCTTTGATCGTGATTCTGTTGTTCTTCTGGAGCAAATCCGGACGATCGACAAGCAAAGGCTTACCGACAAAATCACCCATTTGGATGAAGAAACCATGCGCAAAGTGAGCGATTCGCTACAGATCAGTCTCGGTTTGATTGATTTTTAGTATGATGGAACGACGAGTGAAACGGGAAAGGACAGCGCTCTAGCGCTGTCCTTTTGCATGTCCGAAGAAAAATACAGGTAGGGCTTGCTTTTACGTCACCTGCTGGCGCTTTGAATCATTTTTTGTGATAATAAAAGACATGATGTATGACAAGAGCTGTGAGGAAGAAGGGATAGGTTTGTCTAACGAGGAAATGAAGACGGAAATTGGGCAGGAGCCGAACGAAGCAGAACGCCAAGAACGGATTGTCAAACAAGTGGCGAGAGAGCTGTCGCTGGCACTCAAGCAAATCCGGACAACGATCAGTTTATTGGATGAAGGGAATACAATTCCTTTTATCGCGCGTTATCGTAAGGAAATGACAGGAGAGCTGGATGAAAATCAGCTGCGTGAAATTGAAGATCGTGTGCTGTATTTACGTAATCTGGAGGATCGTAAGGTAGAGGTCATCCGCATTATTGATGAACAGGGCAAGCTGACTGAAGAGCTGCAGGCTGCTATCACCTCTGCGGTTAAACTTCAGGAAGTGGAAGATCTATACCGTCCATATCGGCAAAAGCGCAAGACTCGCGCCAGTGTGGCAAAGGAACGGGGGTTGGAGCCGCTATCCATCTGGATTTGGGGTCAGCCGAAGCAGGGTGATGCTTTGAAAGAAGCTGAATCCTATGTGAATGCTGAACTGGGAGTCGAAACCCCTGAGGCAGCCATCCAAGGAGCCATGGATATTTTGGCCGAAAATATAGCTGATGATGCGGCTATTCGCCAATGGGTGCGTCGATACACGCTGGATCATGGGATGCTGACCTCTGAAGCGAAGGATACCGAGCAAGAGTCTGTGTATGAGAATTACTATAGCTATCGTGAGCTGGCTAAAAAAATGCCGCCTCACCGTATTCTGGCGATTAATCGCGGGGAGCGGGAAGGCATTCTTAAGGTTGGTCTGGAGGTAGCACCAGATTCCATCTACAATTATGTGGCTGGCCAAGTGATTAAAGGATCGTCTGTGGTGGAAGACCTGCTACGCAGTGTCATTGAGGATGCGTATAAAAGACTTATCGCGCCATCTATCGAACGTGAAGTGCGCGCTGAAATGACAGAGAAGGGTGAACAGCAGGCCATCTCTATCTTTGCAGGCAATTTGCGCAGCCTGTTGCTACAGGCTCCGATCAAGGGGCGTCGTGTGCTTGGAGTCGATCCGGCCTATCGGACAGGCTGCAAGCTGGCAGTTGTCGATGACACAGGCAAGCTGCTGGAAGTGGCTGTGACATATCCAACACCGCCGAACAACAAGAAACGTGAGGCTGCCGAAACGTTCAAGCAGCTGATTGCCAAATACGACATCGAGTTGATTGTCATTGGTAACGGAACCGCATCACGCGAGACAGAGCAATTCGTAGCCGAAGTTATCGCGGATATTGGTGACAACAGCCTCGCGTATCTGATCGTCAATGAGGCAGGTGCGAGCGTATACTCTGCCTCCAAGCTGGCACAGGAAGAATTTCCTGATTTGGACGTAGCTGAGCGCAGTGCGGCGTCCATCGCGCGTCGTGTGCAGGACCCGCTGGCTGAGCTGGTCAAGATTGAGCCGAAGGCCATTGGTGTAGGTCAATACCAGCATGATGTGTCGCAGAAACATCTGGATGAGAGCTTGAAGGACGTTGTGGAATCGGCTGTTAACCATGTCGGTGTGGATGTGAACACGGCTTCCTCGGCGCTGTTGTCTTACGTAGCAGGGATCAACGCGACCATTGCTAAAAACATCGTGAAGTACCGTGAGGAAAACGGTAAATTCAGCAACCGTCGTCAGTTGCAGAAGGTGCCGCGACTTGGCGCAAAAACCTACGAGCAATCCGTTGGCTTTATCCGTATACCGGGTGGAGAAAATCCACTGGATCGCACACCGATTCACCCTGAATCGTATGCTGTCGTAGACCGTCTGTTGGCGGAGCTAGGTATCAGTGCCCATGATCTGGGTTCGAAAGTTGCAACAGAAGCGCTGAATGTGTCTAATATTGATCAGCTGGCTGCGAAGCTGGAAGTTGGTGTACCAACATTGCGGGATATTTTGGACAGCCTCCAGCGACCAGGTCGTGACCCGCGCGACGAGTTGCCATTGCCTGTATTCCGCAAGGATGTGTTGAAGATCGAGGATCTGGCACCGGGTATGGAACTTCAGGGAACGGTCCGCAATGTCATTGATTTCGGTGCATTTGTGGATATCGGTATTAAAAGTGACGGGTTGGTTCATATTTCACAGCTGCGCAGTGGTTTTGTTAAGCATCCGATGGATGTTGTATCTGTTGGTGATAACGTAACCGTGTGGGTGTTGAATGTTGATTTGAAAAAAGGCAGGGTAGGTCTGACTATGAAACCTCCCGCAGATGCGCAGTCACAGGCATAGTGCTTTAAATAAAGCTGTATAACCTTTTGTGAGAGTAAAAAAAGCCGGAATCTCCGAATCATATTGGAGACTCCGGTTTTTCATTTCTGGAACTTTTCTGCTTCTACCCGTTGTTGGCGTCAAATTCTATACCAGGTGCTTTATGATAAAAAAACCAACAATCGTTCAACAGTTTAATTTGGCGTCGGTCCTTCTTGTAAAAGGCCCGCATGAGCTGGTTGCTGAGCCATTGAGGCAAGCCGATCTCCTCCTCTGCGTTACATCTGTATGTTTAGCATATGGGGTGGATACCTAAAGTGTGCTTATGAACCAGGGTTAGACTTCGGCCGTCATTTTATAATATGCTTGTCAGTATGAAGCAAAGGAGGGAAACCATAAGGATGGAGTCCAAGTCTCTGAGCAATTCAATGAACCCTTCCATGAGTAATAAAGAACTTCAAGAATGGGTAGAGCGCATCTCGCTGGAGAGCTTTGGCGTGCCGTTTCAACATCAAGCCACCTTTAATGCGCGCCTGTCTTCTACAGGCGGTCGATATTTTATGAAAAGTCACCATATTGAAATTAATCCACATCAACTCGCAGCTTATGGGCGTTCTGAGGTGGAAAAAATTATAAAGCATGAGCTGTGCCATTATCATCTACATCTGCGCGGAATGGGCTACCAGCATCGTGATGCTGATTTCAAAGCATGGCTGGCTCGCGTAGGAGGAAGCAGGCATTGTCAGACCCTACCGGGAAGAGTGGGAAGAAAGCCTCAGCCTTATCGTTACAAGCTTGTGTGTGTTTCCTGTCAACAGGAGTATATGCGTAAGCGTAAAATGAATCCACAGCGATATCGCTGTGGGAAATGTGGAGGTAAACTTCGCTTGTTGGCACTTGACGAGGCCCCCTGATTCATGGTAAATTAACCATACTGTATGATAATCTACAGTAATATTCCCTGATAGCTCAGTTGGTAGAGCACTCGACTGTTAATCGAGTTGTCACAGGTTCGAGTCCTGTTCGGGGAGCCATGGAGAGATACCCAAGTGGCTATAAGGGGACCCTCTGCTAAGGGGTTAGACTGCGTAAGCGGTGCGAGGGTTCGAATCCCTCTCTCTCCGTTGGTATTTCAAACAGAAAAGGACGCTCGTATGCATGGTAACCATGCTTGCGAGCGTCTTTTTCGTCTAGATCTGCTTTTTAAGAATTGTTATATGTAAGACGGACATGTTGCGTACAGCATGAAACAGCGTTAGCCTGAGTTGTACGCAGTACGCAACTCATCCCTTCTATTTTACAGTGTCAGCCTCGACGGTGTTGAGGAGGTTCAACAGAGCATGAGCAACGCCATCTTCCACATTGGTCAGGGTAACTTCAGAGCAGACAGCCTTAATGTCGTCATTTGCATTGCCCATGGCAATACCTCTTCCGGCCGTCGTCAGCATGGAAATATCGTTATAGCTGTCACCGATCGCTACGGCTTCCTGCATAGGGATGTTCAGATAATTCGCGAGATAAAGCAATGCATTACCTTTAGACGCATCCTTATGCTCGACTTCAAAGTTGCGATCTGAGGAGATGACCATGTTTAGACCTTGAAAATCTCGGTAACGTTTACGCCCCCGTTCCAATTTGGCATGATCAAAGGAGAAACAGAGCACATTATATATCTCTACATCCAGTGGAATCTGCTCATATGAAGCGATGCGGGTATGCCCGGTCTGTTCATATTGTTTTTCAGCTGCATGTAATAAAGTATCCAGCGAAATATCTGGGTTGGCGCTCAGCAAGCGGTCCATTTCAACAGCAAGTAGCTGATGCCCCTTTTGTGGAGAATAAATAGCCCGGTCTGTCATGACCTCATAGTAGAAGTCGTTACCCTCAAGCCAGCTCAGCACTTCAAATGTTTCGCTCCGGCCCATAGGAGTAGAGGTTAGCTGGCGACGATGCACATCGTGCACAGTGGCGCCGTTTGCCCCGATGACGGGAGTAACCAGCTCTGCTTCCTCTAGCTTTGTCCAGGCATCATAAGCGGCTCTGCCAGTGGCAATCGTCACTTGAACACCTTGCTGCTGTGCCTTGCGGATTGCCTCTGCGTTGGCTTTGCTTATTTTTCCTTCCTCGTTCAATAGCGTTCCATCCATATCAATCGCAAACAGTTTCATTTCTCTCCAGCTCCTGTCTTCTGATATCTCTGTTATACATATTGCGTCTAGTTAGAGCGATTGGCTTCAAGTTTATGAGGGGACAACAACTTCGATATCATGGTGTTGTAAAATTTCCAGCATCGCCGGTTCTGGTAAGCGATCGGTGATCACGATATTAACCTCAGACAAATCAGCAAAACGATACGGGAAATTGATTCCGAATTTCGAATGGTCCGCAAGGATGATCACCTGATCTGCCTGTTTCATCATCTGATGCTTCAGCATACCGTCCTCTTCATGAATCAGGCTTAGTCCGTGAGCAGATATGCCTCCAATCCCGATAAAAGCTTTGTCTACAAAATAGTGAGACAAAGTGGCGATTACGGACGAGCCGTATACATATCGGTGTTCTTTTTGGAGGCGGCCCCCCAATAGATGAATGGAGACACCATCTTTTCCAGATAGTACGTCAGCCTGATTGATTGAATTGGTGATAACCGAACATTCCTGCACATTCAGTCTTTCTGCACACGCCTGTACGGTGGTAGAGGAATCCAATATAATACGATCCCTATCTCGTACCATACTGGCAGCCAATTGTCCGATCACTTGCTTCTCCTCAGATACAGTAAGCAGTCTTTCGTTATAATTTCCAATTGGATCGTGATGCAGTTTAGGGAGAAGGGCGCCGCCGCGGGTACGAATAATTTTTTGGTGCTCCTCAAGTTTTACCAGGTCTCGGCGGGCCGTATCCCGTGAAACATTAAAAATTTCGCAAATATCATCCACCGAAATACGCTTGTGAAGCTGTAAGTAATCAACGATTTTTAACATTCGTTCTTCCTGATACATAAAAAGCTCCTCTAATATATAATCATTTCGGTATCTCGTAAGTGATTATAAGTAAATGTAAGTGATTTTGCAATCATTTATCGTGATTTTTCAGGGTTTAGATGATAATAAATAAGTTGATGTAAGTAAATATGCATTTTACAATTATATAAAATAGCTTTTTTGAAAATTTTAAAAATAAGTATTGCCATTTACTATTCTATTTGATATACTCTTTCTTGTCGCCAAGTTGGTGTACATTCATAAGGCCCGTTGGTCAAGGGGTTAAGACACCTCCCTTTCACGGAGGTAACAGGGGTTCGAATCCCCTACGGGTCATTGTTGTCTTTACAGACTACATGTTGCATGCTTAAGGGGAATTCCTGAGGTCTGATCTAATGGCGGACAGCTAGGATGAACAGCATGAGCCATTAGCTCAGTTGGTAGAGCACCTGACTTTTAATCAGGGTGTCGAAGGTTCGAGTCCTTCATGGCTCACCATTTATATTTTGTTATGCGGTCGTGGTGGAATGGCAGACACGCTATCTTGAGGGGGTAGTGAGCGTACGCTCGTGGAGGTTCGAGTCCTCTCGACCGCATCAATGGAATAAACGGAAAAGTCTCTCGCGTTAGAGGCTTTTTTTATTTGTGCATGGATGCAATTAAACAATGATTATGATGAAATAATGATTCCATAGTATAATATAACGCCATAATGTTATAGAATAATAAATATATAAACTTATGAAGTGACGGTGAAAAATATGGACACTCAACTGTTAGGAAATATATCAGAAAATATTTTGGGCTTGTTTCCGATTGTGAAGAAGAAATTTTTCACCTACGGTCCGCTTGATTTTCCGTTGCATTTGTCGCCTAATAACTTTCAGGTACTCTTGCTTCTGCGTGAAGTGCGTTCGTCTACGGTATCCGATTTGTCCAAACAACTAAATGTCTCTCGTCCAAACATGACTCCTCTTCTGGATAAGCTGGTGGAGCATGGGTTGGCTGACCGTCAATCGTGCGACTCGGATCGTAGAGTCGTGAACGTAGCCATTACAGAAGAAGGCGACGCTTTTTGTGAACAGGTGTTTCATACCTTCTCTAATAAAATTCAAGAGAGACTGGTGTATCTGCCGGAAGAAGATTTATTGCACTTAAGTGAAACGTTGAACGAATTGAAGCGGATTTTACTTAAAATCGACAACTCTGCTACGTGATTGGCGTAAGCGAACTGACTTAAAGACCGCCCTTTCTTCGGAAAACAGGCGGTTTTTGTTGCATATTGTGGTATAATGAAAACCAACATACATAATTCGGTAATTTTAGCACACGTGATCTTTGAAAAGGGAACAAGGGACATGATATCGTTATTTGGAGAGCCTGCTAGGGAGGAAGGAACTTCTATGCAATCTATTTACCAACGCATTGAGGAGCTCATTAAGGAACGAGGTATGACGAAAAAGGCGTTTTGCCAGCAGTTGGGCATTAGTACAGGGAACTTTGGAGATTGGAAAAGAGGAAAAACGACACCAGGCACGAATAAACTCATAGAAATCGCTTCTTTTTTTGACGCTAGTCTGGATTGGATTATGCTGGGTCGAGACGTGCAGAGTAAGGTGCTGAAGGAGTCGCAGGACCCTTATTTTTTTGGAGCTTCAGGGCAACTGAATTGCCAGGGGGGATCGCTAAGTGAGGCGGAAAGAGATTTTATACTTGAGTATATTGAATTTACCCGCTTTCGTAAAGAGAAAAACCAGCCCAATTCAACTACTGATTAATGTTTGCTGTGGGATTTGATAAGGACATTCTAATGTGACAATTGAAAATTAATTAGAAAAAGCTACAGTGTCGGAGGGGAAACGTTGTGGGAGATCAAACTATTTATCAGCGGATTGAAGCTTTAATTAAGGATCGAGGAATGACCAAGAAGGCATTTTGTGAAAAGCTTAAAATTAGCTCAGGGAATCTCGGTGATTGGAGAAGGGGAAAAACAACGCCAGGTACCGCCCATTTGATTCAGATTTCGGACTTTTTTAATGTATCGCTCGACTGGTTGATGAAAGGGATTAAGCCAGGGGAAGGCGTGCTTCAGGAGCAGAAGGCTGCTTATTTTTTTGGGGTGATGGGGCCACTGAATTGCCAGGCTGAAGATCTTGAGACAGAAGAACAGAACTTTATTTTAGAATACGTTGAATTTGCGAAGTACCGTAAGCAAAAAAGAGAGAAGGACAAAACAAAACTTGAATAATCTATGGCTAAACGCCTGGGTGATAACCCGTAAAACGAACTGAGGGTTCGGTTTACGGGTTTATTTGGTTTCCTGATAATATGGCGACGCATTGGTTGCTGAAATGCTTGTTCGGTTTAGTGTGGTGTCGCCTCCTTATAATCGTTATCGTCGATATTCAGAATTGCAGCAACTTGTTTTCTGTACCTTTGTGCTTTGCGGGTGCCGTGAATCAGATTGGACAAGCGTGAAGGCGGAATATTATGTGTCTCGCAAAATGTTTTCTGATCCAGCCGAAGCTCGACAAGCCTTTGTTTGATGGCCCACCCGAAGGAGGTGACAGGCATTTTGTTGTTCAAGAGAAATCGCCCCTTACGGATTCTTACGGAATAATTGGTGTGATATAATAATCATCAGTAAACATGTTAGAATTAACCATCTAAAACTATGATACACTTTTATACGTGTTTATACAATCTTAAATACGGTATTTCGTTAAAATAATTACTTAATTAAGTGCAAAAAGTGAAAATAATCCGACTATGGTCTGTTATTGGTGTGAATTTGGGATACATGAATAAAAATACTCTGCCGCTTGAGAAAAGGGCAGAGTATTTTTATTGTGACTGCTAGATTGGTAAACGACGCATCAGAGGGATGCTGGAAGGTGTTTAAATAGGACGGAGGAGGAAAAGGGTCTGGATGCATTCAATTGGCTGCTATGGCTCATATAGGGTGGCTGAGTGATATAGGAGCTGGTCCGATGGCTGTGGAAAAGATGGCGCTGATATGAGCTTGGCGTAGGTTTGTTAATCTTCTTCCAGGTGGTAAGCAACTCGCTGGTCATATGATCGATAAGAGGATTTTTTTCCTCATAAGGAGGATTGAGCAGTCTAAAGGCATCTTCGATACAGAAGGATACCGCTGTGGCAAAATAGCCGTGAATGGTCTGTTCTATATCGCTTCCGAGGAGGGAGTTAATCCAAGTGTGGACAGTAGCGAGTGTGCCAATTGCATTGTATTGAGTGAGTGTGTCTTCCAGTTGGTCAAATGCGAGCCAAGGATAAAGAGCCTTGGTGAGCTTGAGCAGTCGCTGGCCAGAAAGTCGCGACTCTTTTACATGCTGCGAGGAAGGATGTTGGGTGTGCAACATTTTATCAATAAGGGCGATCCGCCAACCGTCATTCTGCTGGATGGCTGCATACAGACTTTTAATGGCCATGCCGTCAAGGGTTGTGATTTGAGGATACCAATCGTCTCGCATGTAATGTTTCAGATCCTGAAGACTGTTCAGGTGTCCGGCGCGGAAACGCTCCTCCAATCCGTAGAAACGGGTGAAACCACCAATAGGTAAGGAAGGGTCCAACAATAATGCGTAGTTTAGCAACCGGTTACCTTTATGCAGGACGGTTCGCCTCCTTGAAGTGAATATTTGTGTGATGTTATTTGACTTGAATCTTATTTTTATAATAATAATTCAAATATTTATGTAATATATATTTACACTTTGAACTCAATTATGTCAAATTAAATAATTTTATTGCTTATATATGTTATATAAAGTTACATTAAAAATAATTATAATATTCTTGTTTACAAATTGTTGCTGAGAGAGTATAATAAATCTGTTGCCTCAATACATTATGACATGCGGTCGTGGTGGAATGGCAGACACGCTATCTTGAGGGGGTAGTGGGCGTACGCCCGTGGAGGTTCGAGTCCTCTCGACCGCATTATATGCAATACCCAGTTGAAAAAGCATCCTGACACGTTTTACGTGAAGGGATGCTTTTTTTGTTAAATACTTTTCGTCATATCCTCCCGTCACAGAAGCGGTCGTATGGACAACGGACCGCTCGTTAACTGTAATGCATAAAGATTGTCAGTTTTTCTGCAAAAGCTTCTTAATATCTCCTACAAGCTTGTCTGGAGTGGTTTGCGGCGCATAACGCTTAAATACGTTACCTTCTCGTGTAATTAAGAATTTAGTAAAATTCCATTTGATCGCTTTGGAGCCTAATACGCCTGGAGCAGTGTGGGTCAGGTAGCGAAATAGAGGATGTGCCTGATCACCGTTAACATCTGTCTTGGCGAACATGGGAAAAGTCACTCCGTAATTGAGTTGGCAAAACTCGGAGATCTCCTCGCTGGAACCCGGCTCTTGTTTGGCGAACTGGTTGCTGGGAAATCCCAAAATTTCGAGCCCCTGTTCATGATACTGGTCATATAGCTCTTGTAGCGCCTTGTACTGGGGGGTTAACCCACATTTGCTGGCAGTATTCACGATAAGAAGAACTTTCCCTTCGTATGTGGATAACGGAATTTGTGCCCCTTGTAGGGTCTGTGCATCATATTTATATACGCTCATGATATCCCTCCTAATTCAATATTCTACAATTAAATTGTGAACAATTCAACAAGGGGTTGCAAGTCCAGAAGAGTCTACAGACATTGTGCATTGTAAAATCGTCTTTTGTTCAAAACGGTAAATCGCACTTCAAATGGAGCAAATTGAGGTGTTTCTTCTTATAAAAGAGGGTTCATTCGATAATTATCTAGTACATATAGCGCATTTTCTTTCTTTTTTATAAATAAAGGGCAACCGTACCATACCCTACGCCAATATTGACATGCCTTTCATTTTCAAAAAGAGGTGAAATACAGAGTTTTAGAGAGATACGAGAAGCATAGGTTGGTTGTAAGCGTTATCCTTAATCTTCTATGCTCTAAAGGGTGATTTATAGCCTTGCCGTTGAGCTTTACAGTCTTCCTTGCACGGGTGTATGATTCAAGACGTAATTTCAAATTAACAACAATGAAGCAACAACGAATTGTCTAAAGCGCTGAATTTTGCAGTTGCAAAAGCGGGGGAACCAACGAGTATATACGGCTTTGCAAGCCGTGTGTCTCATGGGGTGAATTTTCCGGCCAAGTGCCGTAAATAGGGCGACTCTCACGTCCGAATCCGACAGCTAACCTCGTAAGCGTACAGGGAGAGGCAACAAACCGCCGTGTGCAGCCATGGTTTATTTTATCATGGAATGTATGAAGCCGGAGGAAGCCTTTTTCCTTCGGCTTCTTTTTGTTGTCTTTTTATACCGGGAGAGGAGCTACTGATGGAAGGTCGGTTAATTATTGTCACTGCACCGAATGAAGCGGGCAGAAGTTTTGTGAAATTGCTTATGTTCAAAAAATTGGCGTTTGCAGTTCTCACAAATAGCACCCAGGAGGAACGACAGCTCAAAAAAATGGGTGTGGAGCACATTGTGCGCATCAATACGATGCAAGCGGGAAAATGGAATTTTCCTAAAAAAGAAATTGGTAGTGTGTATTTGTTTGAAAACAGCTTGAATCTAACTTGCCGTTTCCTGCAAATATGTCGGCCACTAACATCAGAATTGATCTATGTTATTACGCACGGCTGTAATCCACAAGGAATTTATCGGGGATTGGGAGCGGACCATGTGATCTACACATTGAACGGAGAGGTGGGTTTCCTGCTGAACGGATAAGCACTTATAACATAGCTGGTTTATGATTTTATGATGGAATCAAAAGGGCAATCTGAAAAGCGATACGGAGGGTATGAACATGATGGATTTATACATGCTGCTCGTGATGGCTGTGAGTTATGGAGTGATACTGCTGTTTGTACGCTGGTGTGATGCGCAGACCTCAAAAGGAGGGCGAAGAGGATGATCGTTGTGCTAGGACTTACGGCTATTGTGTTGGTGTATTTAATCTACGCACTCCTGAATCCTGAAAAATTCTAGTCAACTATAGGATCGAGCAGGCGGGAACAGCAGATCAAGAATGCAGCATCAGAGATGCAGATTTTCGCAAACGTGTGCACTCAATGGATGGTCTGAATCAGGTCTGTTGTTCCAAATGCAGGAGCATTTTAAGGAGGAATAGAGGATGGAGCTACTGCAAATTGGGATTGTGATCATCATATTGTTGCTCTTGGTAAAGCCGATGGGCACCTATATGTATCACGTATTCTCGAATGAACCGAATCGGACGGATCGGATTTTTGGTGGAACGGAAAAGCTGATTTATAAGGCTGTAGGCTTGAAGAAACAGGACAGCATGCATTGGACCACGTACGCTATGAGTTTCATTGCAACCAATGTGGTGCTTGTGGGGATCAGCTACCTGCTATTGCGCTTGCAGGCTATACTTCCGGGCAATCCGGTTGGGAACAGTAATATGGAAGCATCATTGGCATTTAATACAGTAATCAGCTTTATGACCAATACGAATCTCCAACATTACAGCGGAGAAAGCGGGCTTACGTATCTGACGCAGATGGCGTTCGTCACGATGATGATGTTTACTTCGGCTGCTTCGGGGTTTTCGGTTGCTGCGGCTTTTATGAGGGGATTGACGCGGCGCGGTGAAGGGCTGGGTAATTTTTTTCAAGATTTTATTAAAGCCAACATACGGATTTTCCTGCCGCTTGCCTTTGTACTTACGCTGGTGCTGGTGGGATTAAAAGTACCACAGACGCTACAACCCACGGCGGATATTACGACTTTAAGTGGTACACAGCAGCAGATTGCTATGGGACCCATTGCCTCATTGGAATCCATCAAGCATTTGGGCACGAACGGGGGCGGTTTTGCGGGAGCTAATTCTGCACATCCTTTTGAAAATCCAAATCCTTGGACGAACGTACTGGAAATTTTGGCAATGTGGGTAATGCCGGCTTCGCTGCCGTATACATTTGGATTGTTTGCCCGTAATCGCAAGCAGGGCTGGATTATTTTCAGCTCGATGATGGTCTTGTTCCTTATTTTTCTATCCATAACGTATGTGTCGGAGAAAACAGGTAATCCGTTAATCCAGGCACTGGGTATGGATGCATCTCAGGGAAGCATGGAAGGGAAAGAAGTTCGTTTCGGTATTGGCCAATCGGCATTATTCACTGCGGTCACAACGGCGGCAACGACAGGTTCGGTCAATAATATGCATGATACATTGACCCCGCTAGGTGGTATGGCTGCTTTGGGAGAAATGATGCTAAACGTCATTTTTGGCGGCAAGGGCGTCGGGCTGATGAATATGCTGATGTATGCGATTCTGGGAGTGTTTATATGCGGACTGATGGTCGGAAGAACCCCGGAATTTATGGGTAGGAAAATTGAAGGCAAGGAAATGAAACTGATTGCAATTGCTATTTTGGTACATCCGTTTCTTATTCTTGCTCCCACTGCGCTTGCGTTTATGAGTCATTGGGGATATGATGCGGTCTCTAACCCCGGATATCACGGGTTGACTCAGGTGCTCTATGAATATGCATCATCTGCGGCAAATAACGGCTCGGGATTTGAAGGTCTTTCGGATAACAACGTGTTTTGGAACGTTACAACAGGAGCGGTTATGTTCTTTGGACGATATGTATCCATGATTGCATTGCTGGCTGTGGCGGCTTCGTTGAATGCCAAAGCGCCGACCCCGGTGACGATGGGTACACTGCGCACGGACAACAAGCTGTTTGGAGCCATCCTAATCGGAGTGGTCCTGTTGATTGGTGCGTTAACCTTTTTGCCGGTGATCGTACTGGGTCCTGTAGCTGAATTTTTGACCATGTGATGAAGAATGAGCATAGAAGGAAAATGAGAATGGATGAACGGGGTGCTTGATCATGAAGGAACAACGCAAACGCATGCTGGATAGAAGCATCTTGAAGCAGGCGGTCAAGGATAGCTTTATCAAATTAAATCCGATGATCATGATGAAAAATCCTGTCATGTTCGTCGTGGAGATCGGCACATTGGTCGTACTGCTCATGCTGCTGCTTCCCGGTTATTTTGGAACCGGCAAGGAAATGGGCTTTAACTTGGCTGTATTTATTATTTTGTTGTTCACGCTGCTTTTTGCTAACTTTGCTGAAGCGCTCGCGGAGGGACGGGGGAAAGCACAAGCAGCTTCCTTGAAAAAATCCAAGCAGGACTCACAAGCTAATAAGCTCGTCGGGAATGAGATTCAGGTGGTCAGCTCAACAGCATTGCGTAAAGGTGACCTGGTAATCGTCTCTCAGGGCGAAATGATTCCAAGCGATGGTGAGGTTATTGAAGGCCTGGCCTCGGTGGATGAATCTGCAATTACGGGAGAATCAGCTCCGGTCATTAAGGAATCGGGCGGTGATTTTTGCTCGGTAACCGGCGGGACGCGGGTAGTCAGTGACCGCATTAAGGTGCGGATTACGACTGAGCCGGGTGAAACGTTTATTGATAAAATGATTTCGCTCGTGGAAGGTGCACAGCGGCAAAAAACACCAAATGAAATTGCGCTGAATACATTGCTGATTAGCTTAACGATTATTTTTCTCATTGTGGTGGTGACACTGGCCCCGATAGCCCGTCATTTTAAGATTGATTTGCCTGTCCCCGTGCTGATTTCGTTGCTGGTCTGTCTGATTCCGACCACGATTGGCGGGCTTTTGTCGGCCATTGGGATTGCTGGTATGGACCGAGTTACCCAGTTTAACGTGCTGGCCATGTCAGGCAAGGCGGTAGAAGCATCCGGGGACATCAATACGATGATTCTAGATAAAACGGGTACCATCACCTTCGGTAACCGGATGGCGAGTGAATTCGTGGTTGTAGATGGTATAGAAAAGGCAGAGCTAGCGAAATGGGCAGCGATGAGTTCACTAAAGGATGAGACGCCTGAGGGACGCTCGGTACTGGAATTGATGCGTAAGCAGGAATACACGCTGGATGAATCCTTGGCAGCAGGTGGAACCTTTATCGAGTTCAAGGCAGAAACCCGGATGAGTGGTCTGGATCTCGTCGATGGACGAAAAGTACGCAAAGGCGCCGTGGACTCTGTCCGGCAGTGGGTTGTATCGCAAAAAGGCAGTGTTCCGACCGATTTGGAGGAAAAAGCGAATCAGGTAGCCGCAGAAGGGGGGACACCGCTGGCAGTGGCGCTGGATGATCGGATATACGGCATTATTTATTTGAAGGATACGGTGAAGCCGGGCATGAAGGAGCGCTTTGATCAGCTCCGGGAAATGGGCATCCGCACGATTATGTGTACAGGTGATAATCCGCTGACAGCAGCTACCATTGCACGGGAAGCGGGAGTGGACGACTTTGTAGCTGAGAGCAAGCCGGAGGACAAAATCGCGGTTATCCGCCGTGAGCAGGAACAGGGTAAGCTGGTGGCTATGACCGGAGATGGTACCAATGATGCGCCTGCGCTGGCGCAGGCAGATGTCGGTCTTGCCATGAATAGCGGCACAGTCGCGGCCAAGGAAGCTGCTAATATGGTGGACCTGGATTCTGATCCGTCCAAAATTATTGAGGTGGTCGCCATCGGTAAGCAGCTGCTTATGACACGTGGGGCATTGACAACGTTCAGTATTGCGAACGATGTGGCTAAATATTTTGCCATTATCCCGGCGATGTTCATGCTGGCTATTCCGCAAATGGGTGCATTGAACGTCATGAGGCTGGGCTCCCCGTTATCGGCTATTTTATCGGCGCTTATTTTTAATGCAGTCATTATTCCACTTCTGATTCCGCTGGCAATGAAGGGTGTAAAGTATAAGCCAATGAGCTCGGATCGGCTATTGGGACGGAATTTACTGATTTATGGTCTGGGCGGTATGGTGGTACCGTTTGTCGGGATTAAGGCCATTGATTTGCTGGTACATTTGTGGATTTAGTGCAGAAAGGGTGAGCGACATGAGTGGTTTTTATCGGATGTTGTCTGGACGCAGATTTGCTGCACATGAGAAAGCCGGATCTGGTGGACAAGGCCAGAATATGCATACAGGGACGGAGGCAGTATCGGAAAAACAACCAGAGAGACAAGAGATGCGAGGAAGCGCGGTTATTGGAGTGGCTGTGCGAACTTCTGTGCTAATGATCCTATTGTGCGGATTGGCATACCCGCTGGTCAGCACAGGAGTGGCGCAAGTCCTGTTTCCGCAGCAAGCAAACGGCAGTATGCTTCGTGACACGGAGGGGCGGGTAAGCGGCTCTGAGCTGATTGGGCAGGCCTTTACCAATCCAGCGTTTTTCCAAGGCCGGGTATCAAGTATCGATTATAATGGAGCTGGTTCAGGCTCAAGTAACTACGCACCCTCGAACCCGGCATTGGTGAAGCGGATCAAGGATTCTATTGCGGATTGGCAGAAGCATAACCCGGATGTACCCATCAGTCAGGTTCCAGTGGACCTGATTACGAACTCCGGCTCCGGTCTGGACCCGCACATCTCGCCACAGGCGGCACAGGCTCAAATTCCGCGTATTAGTGGCTTGACGGGGATGGGGCAGAACCAGCTGAAGGCGCTGGTGCAGGAGCAGACAGAAGGCCGCAGCGCCGGAGTGTTCGGCGAGCCGCGTGTGAACGTGCTCAAGCTGAATCTCGCGCTTGAAGCGCTAATGAAGGTTAAGCCAGTTAAGCCATAGATGAATGAAAAAGGTATCCCCCTAGCGATAAGTTTGGGGGGATACCTTTTTCTATGGATTAGGATGCTCTGGGATGGATAGCTGCAAAGGAAGTATTTTATTTCTTATAGGTGATATGAATTTGTTGTTCACTTATTTACTTAGCTTTACATTGTTTGATGAATTTTTGGTTTTCCTTAAGGCTGAAGCGAGTACCAACATGTATATTAATACAATCATACCAATGACTAAGTAAGATAATTGAATATTCATTAAATCAGTGAGAGTACTGCTCAAAATAGGGCCGATCATTAGACCAATCGAGTATGCCGTGTTATAGAGTGCAAAAGTAATTCCATAAGAATGAATTCCACTTCGTTGAGAAATATCAGCAAGTTGAGGTAAGCAGGGAGCAAGAACCATACCCATGCTAACCCCTAAAACAGCTAGAATAACAGCTTGAAGCGATAATATTGCTGGAAGTGCTGTCAGAGGAAGAGCAATGGATATCATAAGTAGACCGAGGAGAATTCCATTTTTATAGCCGATCTTGCTGGAGAACTGACCTATAAAGGGTGTTGCCAGGCCATAAGCAAGTGTGGGAATAGCAAATAACAATCCGATAACTCCTGGATTAGCGCTAAAATTGTGCTGCAGGTGTAACGGTAATGTTGGCTCAAGTACGCTTGGGACAGATGCTCCGATAATTACAACCCCGATAACCAAAAGCAAATCTTTATTTTTCATGAACGAAAAAGGAGATACGTACTTTTCATTTTTCTCTTCCGGAATATCGTGCAGGAGTACTAATCGAAGTATAGCATCAACGACAGCCAATGCGATGGCAAAGTAAAAAGGGAGTTGGTAACTTCCCCATTGATACAACCAACCGCCAATTGTCGGTCCGAGAAGGGTTCCAGCGGCTTGCCCAGATAACGCCAAGCCCATGGCTTTGCCGCGTTCTTCAGATGGGTATAGCTCAGCCAGCAGAGCGAGCCCTGCTGTCCAGGTCATTGCGGCTGCGACCCCTTGAAGAGCACGTGCCAGTACAAGCAGCCAGAAGGTGTGGGCTATGGCGAACATTAAAGTGGAAGCTATGAGTCCAATTAACCCCCATAACAGAGGAGTCTTTCTCCCAATTCGATCCGTTAACAGACCCAAAATAGGAGTAGCTATAAATAGTGCAATTGCATAACTACTGAACAAAAATCCGATTTCGGTTTGAGTGGCTCCGAGAGAATCTGCGTATCTTGGCAAAATGGGTACGACTAATCCATAGATTAACATGTCAATGAATACAGCTAATCCGACAACGATTAGAGCAGCCTTTTGCTTATTGTGTACCCCTTTACTCATTTTCATTACTACATCCTCCTTATGAATTTCTTCTGATTTCCTCTTTAATTTGCTTAACAAATTTTAATTGAAGCTCGCATTGATCATAAATATTTTTGAAAATTAGCATGACGTTTACAGGGATATCCATAAGTTCAGCTTTTTGCTCTTGCCCTAGTTTCATTTCTTTATAGATTTTTTCAATGGCTTGATGCTGAAAACTTAAAGCTTCTTCTATTTCATGGAGGCCAGCCTCATCCATAAAAGTCAAAGCTGTGTACAGGGCTGTTGGAAACACAACAGAAGTTTCTTTAAATGATTCGATTAAAAGCCGACTAAACTCGCTTTTCCCAGCCTCCGTAATAGCATATATAGCTTTAGACCGATTCCCTGTCTGTTCCAATGTTTCTAAACGCACAATACCTTCTGAGTCCAGTTTTTTTAAGGCGTGATATATGGAAGCTGGTTGCACATAAGCCCATTTATCCGTTTGTGCTGATTGCATTTTCTGTTGTATTTCATATCCAGACATTGCTCCGTATTGTAGCAAGAGCCCAAGAACCATTACACGTGTCGTACTCATGATGATATCTCCTCCATAACTTTATTGCTAAATGTTTTATACTAAATATTTAGTAAAGGATTATAGTCGGATTATATCATTACAATCCAATGATGTATAGGTTTACAAAAACAGAGAGCTGTAAATATACGAAAGAAACAGTAGGTATTATGTTTTTTGTTGAACAGAATGCAGCGTTGATTCTAAGCATATTGGAAAAATAAATGAATAAAAAGAGGTATTCCATGGCTATTTTGGACTCCAGGAATACCTCTTTTTTTATTGGTTACTTGCAAACAGTCTGTCAACCTGTAATCGTCTGAATAATGAGGACTACATTCAAGATAATGATGACAGCAGTCACGATCCAGGTTATTACTTTTTGCCACATTTTATTTGCAAATTCACCCATAATCTTTTTGTCACTGGTAAAGAGCAGTAATGGAATGATGGCAAAAGGGAGCTGGATGGATAAAATAACCTGACTTAGCACAAGCAGCTCTTCTGCACCTTTTTCACCTGCAATCGCAGTGACGATGACTGCCGGAATAATTGCAATAAGGCGGGTCACCAAACGACGCAACCAAGGTGAGAGACGAAGGTTCAAGAAGCCCTCCATCACGATTTGTCCGGCTAAAGTACCTGTCACGGTCGAGTTTTGACCTGAGGCGAGTAATGCCACTCCAAACAGTATGCTCGCAAGTGTGGTTCCCAGTAATGGCGAAAGCAGATAATAGGCATCACTAATCTCTGCTACATCTGTTCTTCCTGCTGTATGGAACACGGCAGCTGCTACGATCAAGATGGCTGCATTAATGAATAGAGCGAACATGAGCGCTATACTGGAATCCCAAGTTGCAAATGTAATAGCTTCCCGTTTACCTGCTGATGTCTGCTCATATTTGCGAGTTTGTACAATAGAAGAATGCAGATACAGGTTATGTGGCATTACAGTAGCTCCCATAATACCGATGGCAATATACAGCATGCTTGGATTCGTCAATATTTGTGAGTCCGGTACAAAGCCACCCAATACGCCGCCCCATTCCGGTTGTGCCAAAATGAGATTAATGCCAAAACAGCCGGCAATCGTAGCCATTAATACAATGACGAGTGTTTCCAATGCCCGGAAACCTTTATTTTGCAGCAGCAAAATGAGCATAACATCAAATGCGGTAATGATGACTCCGTATAGCAACGGGAGACCGAACAGCAGCTTCAGTGCAATGGCTGAACCGATGACCTCGGCCAAATCCATGGCTGCAATGGCAATTTCGCATAAAAGCCATAAGCCGATCGCGACAGGACGACTGTAAGCATCACGGCACATTTGAGCCAAATCTTTACCTGTAGCAATACCGAGCTTGCCAGATAAGGCTTGCAGCAGAATGGCCATCAGGTTGGAGATAAGAATGACACTAAGCAGTGTATAGCCGAATTTTGATCCCCCAGCGATGTCTGTAGCCCAGTTGCCAGGGTCCATATAGCCGACAGCGACCATATAGCCTGGTCCAGCAAAGGCAAGAAACTTCCGAAACCAGGTGCCATCCTTCGGGACGCTCAAAGAACGATTCACTTCCGACAGTGAAGCGATTTCCGCGAAGTTGCCCTTTGAATTTTTCATACGCTTCACCTTCTTTGTTCATATTGAAATATATTATTAGTGACATAGCGATTGCGTTATCCCTATTGTACACCCACAATAGTTTTTGTCTAGTGCAACTTTTATGTGGTTAAGCAAATTTATCGTATTTTTGAAGCAATTGGCCATCTTAATTAAAACTAAACATTGGAAAAAACCAAGCTATATTGCTCTCAAGGGGCAGCTTGGTCGTTTTGAATTTTCTAAGTGTAGGCGGCTCATCAAGTTAGGGGCTTATAACATATAGTGTAAACATAAAAGAAGTGGAACTAAACGGTAAATAAAAGGGTTATTATCCCTTTTGAAATGATTCATTTTGCGTGGCTCGTTTAAAGTACATACGAGAAGGAAATCATGTATTAACATGACGAGGATTCCTGCGGAATGCAAATAAGATGGATGAAGGAGAGATGAAATCATGGAAGCGTTATACACAGCCTCAGCAACGGTACATGGTGGAAGAGACGGTTCAGTGGCTTCTTCAGACGGAGTATTGAAGCATAAGCTGAGCACACCGAAGGAATTGGGTGGCGCAGGTGGAGACGCTACGAATCCGGAGCAATTGTTTGCAGCAGGCTATGGCGCATGCTATGAGAGTGCGTTGGCGAATGTGGCCCGCAAAGCCAAGGTAAAGGTGGACAATGTAGAAGTCACCAGCCACGTATCGATCGGTAAGGACCCAAGCGACGGCGGCTTCCAGTTGGCAGTGCGTCTGGATGTAAAAATACCAGGGATTGAGCGTTCTCAGGCGGAAGATTTGGCACGCCAAGCACATGATTTTTGTCCGTACTCCAAAGCCACTCGCGGTAATATTGATGTTGAACTCAACGTCATTTGACCGCATTTTTTAAAGATTTCACACACGGCCGCCGATGGATCGGCGGCTTTTGCACCTAAATCTTGATCCGCTGATATGTGCAACCATTTGACATCACCGCCAAAATTCATTAAGATGTCATAGGTGATTCTGGTCATCAGGTACGAAACAAATTTGAAAAATACGGGTGATATGATGTCTTACAGACCGAATATTGTTAATTTCACGCTGGCTGGTAGCAACGAAAAGGAAGGGCTTTATGAGTTTAAAATGAGTTTGGCCGATGGAACGGAGTGCCGCGTTTTTTCTCAACGTAATCCGGAGTGGACTTTGACGAATATTAGTCGACTGCTAACGACACCTTGCCCGGTATGCCATAAGGATTTTATCTGCAAGTGTATGGATCAGTTCCATGAAGAGTTTTTAGAGCAAATTAATGCTAAACAGCTGTTTGAGAAAGCATTGAGCTAGTTTTTCGAACAGGTAAGGATTATACAGTTCTAGACAAGCGTCGGATATTTTCGACGTTTTTTTGTTTATAATTGAATCGTTGCGTTTTCATGCCGTTGATTTCTCTGTGGAGGTGAAGTACGTTGATGAACCAGTCTAGTCATATCCATATCGAACATTCCATTGTATTGGTGGATGGGGTATGCCACTTTTGTCAGGGAGCAACCCGCTTCATTATCAAACGTGATCCTAAGGGAATATTCCATTTTGGTTCCCTGCAATCCGAGGCAGGACAAGAACTTTTACGTGCAGGTGGACTGTCTACAGATCAACTGGATACATTCGTGCTGATTGAAGACGGTACGTATTATACAAGGTCAACCGCAGCTTTACGGATTGCCAAACGCCTTCGTTTTCCATATCCGCTGGCTTATGTATTCATCTTGATTCCCCGCTTTGTGCGCAACGCAGTCTATAACTGGGTAGCTCGTAACCGATATCGTTGGTTTGGCAAGGATGAAGAGGATCAATGTCAGATCCCCCCACCAGAAATTAGGAAACGATTTTTTTAGTTGCTTCTTTTGTGTTTATTTTTGCGGCGATCATTACGAATCAGTAATATTACAGCTACTGCGATCAGTAGAAGCCCCGTAACCGATACATACACGATATGGCGTACATTGGGTACGTTGACCGACAATTTTAGCTCGTTAGACTCTAATGGAGCAATGTCCCAATAGAGTGTCTTTCCGTCATCCGACACACGGTCCGCATTACTGGAAGCAGGCTGGATGGGTAGGGATAGGCTGAAGTTAAGATCCAGTTGCCGCTCTAGTAATTTGCGTGCGAACACATTCATTTGTTCTAATTTATCACTCAGGCCACGAGCTTCTTCAGGAAGCATCCGAGGTAGATCGAGCTTAAGCGTAAGATCCATATTGGTTGTGAAAAAATGCTGGCTCACTGCGCGATTTATTTCTAATCCCTCAGGCAGATTTGAACCCTGATCGGGATTTTTTTGGTTTGTACTCCAATCCCCTTGATAATGCCCCTTTATTTGATAACCCTTTCTCCCCTGCTCCGATAGCGGCTGTACGTCTACATTGTTGCTTTGTATACGTTGAATTAATCGATCGAGCAGCCCCGGATTGTCCAACATCATCAGTGTCTGGTTGTTTACGCTGAACGTTGCATCCATATCTACACTTTGATCCAGATGAACATCTACATGAATGTCACCCCGAGCACAGGAAGTTAGGGTAAGCAGACAACATACCAGCATAAATATGAGCATTATTTTTCGTAACTGTATTTGCCGACGTTTGTTCCGATAAGGGCTGTATCCTGTTGGGTCCATGACCTGCACCTTCTTTGTATGGTTTCTTTGGTATAACGACTGGATATCTTCTATATATTACACATTCGGAGAGCCAAAATCGAACGATATAAAAGAATAGTTAAGATTTATATCTCAAAAATGTTTCCTTAGGTAAAAACTTTAGTGTATACTCTAAAATATAGCGTAGTTAAAAAATAATTGTCTCAAGGAAATAGTTTGTCCCAAAACAAATATTAAGAGGAGGATTTTAAAACATGAACAAGCAGTTTAAGAAGGCTTTGCCGCAATGGGTAGCGACGGTTGGAGTGTTGTCTCTGGTTCTAGTCCTAGCGACGGCATGTACAGATGCCAAGAAGACAGAGCAGGGAGCTGCGAAGGAGGCTGGGCAAAAAATAAAGGCTACAACTACCATCGGTATGATCTCTGACATTGTCGGGAAGGTCGGCGGTGCTCATGTGGAGGTCACGGGAATTATGAAGTCAGGTGTTGACCCACATTTGTACAAGGCGTCTCAGGGAGATATGCGCAAACTGGATGAAGCCGACATCATTTTTTATAACGGGTTGCATCTGGAAGGAAAAATGCAGGACATTCTGGAGAAAATCAGCAAGCAAAAGCCCGTTATTCCCGTGTCCAAAAACATTGCTCAAAATCTATTGCGTGCAGCTAGCCCAGAAATGGGGTCTGAGTATGATCCGCATATCTGGTTTGATGTACAAAACTGGGTGTCTGCGGTAGAAACCGTCAGAGATGAATTGTCGGAACTGGATGCTGCTCATGCGGAGGATTACAAGGCCAATGCCGAAGCTTATCTCGCTGAGCTACGAGAACTGGACGATTACACGAGAGAGCAGATTGCCAGTATACCGAAGGCTCAGCGCGTACTTGTCACAGCACATGATGCCTTTGGCTATTTCGGAGACGCTTACCAAATTCAAGTAAGAGGCCTTCAAGGTATGAGTACCGAGTCAGAGGCAGGCTCACAAGATGTGACCAAGCTGAGAGATTATCTGGTGGAGCATAAAATTAAAGCCATATTTGTAGAATCGAGTGTGCCGAGAAAGGCCATCGATGCCGTTATCCAGGGTGCAGCTCAGCAAGGTCATACCATAAAGGTTGGCGGCGAGCTGTATTCGGATGCTATGGGTGAAGAGGGTACAGAAGATGGAACATATATTGGAATGGTCAAGCATAACGTGAATACGATCGTTAGAGCTCTTAAATAAGGAGGCGTAGACACATGGGACATTCACCACTTGTTGTTCGTGATTTATCGGTAGCATATCAAAAAAAGCTCGTTTTGTTCGATGTTTCCTTTGAGGTGCCGGAAGGCAAGCTGATTGGTATTATTGGTCCCAACGGAGCTGGCAAATCTACACTGATCAAGGCCGTGCTTGGGCTAATTCCAAAGCTCAGGGGTGAGGTGCTGGTATACGGCAAGCCCTATAAGCAACAGCTACTCAAGGTTGGATATGTACCGCAGCGGGAGTCGGTGGATTGGGATTTTCCGACGAATGCCCTGGATGTGGTTATGATGGGACGGTACGGCAGACTGGGCTGGTTTAAGCGTCCGGGAGCAGCAGATCGTCAGGCTGCGATGGAGAGTTTGGACAAGGTTGGAATGAGCAAATTTGCAGACCGGCAGATTAGTCAATTGTCAGGCGGGCAGCAGCAACGTGTTTTTTTGGCGAGAGCACTTGCGCAGGACGCTCAGCTTTATTTTATGGATGAACCGTTTGTCGGTGTGGACGCTGCAACAGAAAAAGCTATTATTTCATTACTTAACGATCTAAAACAGCAGGGGAAAACCGTGCTTGTCGTCCATCATGATTTATCTACAGTTACGGATTATTTTGACCAGGTTATGCTGTTGAACGGGCATCTGATGGCGTTTGGAGAGACCGCAGATATTTTTACCGAGGGAAATCTGCAACGTACGTATGGTGGACGTCTGAGTATACTCAAAACAGGCTCGGAATCCGGCACGATACTCGGAGTGAGGTGAGCAATATGACAAGCTTGGTGGCGCTTTTGACAGACCCGAACATGCAGTGGATTCTGCTAGGATGCATTTTACTCGGTTTAAGCAGCGGGGTGATTGGCAGTTTCATGTATTTGCGTAAGCAATCGCTTATGGGAGATGCTTTGGCCCATGCGGCTTTGCCGGGGGTATGTGTGGCATTTATGATCACAGGCACAAAATCCATATTTGGATTTATGATTGGGGCAGCCATTGCAGGGATTGTTGCTACCTTTGCCATCAGTGCGTTAACCCGGTATTCGCGAATTAAAAGCGATTCGGCGATTGCAGCGGTGCTGTCCGTATTTTTTGGCTTCGGCATTGTGTTGTTGACCGAAATTCAGCATAGTGGTGCAGGCAACCAAAGTGGATTGGATAAATTTTTATTTGGCCAGGCTGCGGCAATGATGTTGTCTGATGTCTATACGATGGCGGTAATTTCGGTGGTGCTCATCGGAATATGTATATTATTTTTCAAGGAATTTAAGCTGCTTAGCTTTGATCCCGGCTTTGCCCGTGGACTTGGTTTTCCGGCAGGTTTACTGGATAAGTTATTGATGCTGTTGATTGTTATTGCGGTGGTGGCTGGTATTCAAGCTGTGGGCGTCATTATGATGGCTGCTCTGCTAATTACCCCGGCCGTGTCGGCAAGATACTGGACAGAGAAGCTGGGTGTTATGGTATGCCTCTCAGGCTTGTTTGGTGCTATAGCGGGTCTGGGTGGGACCGTTATTAGCTCTCTGGGACAAAACCTGCCTACAGGACCATTGTGCGTGTTGTGTGCGACTGTGGTATTTGGTGTAAGTCTGATCTTTGCGCCGCAGCGCGGAATGATTTCCAAGGCTATCGTTCGGTTGAACGCCAGAAAAAGTCTGGAGCAGGGAGTCGGAGCACAGCCAAGGGAGGAGCGTGCCCTATGAGTTCATTTTATGTGATTCTGACGGGAATGTTAGTGGCAGGGGGATGTAGTATCGTCGGATGCTTTCTCGTGCTTCGGAAAATGGCTATGATTGGTGATGCAATCAGTCATGCGGTACTGCCTGGTATTGTCATTGCCTTTCTAATCAGTGGATCGAGGGATTCGGTGTGGATGATGTTTGGTGCAGCTGTGCTGGGGCTTCTAACCGTGTATCTGATTCAGCTATTCCAACAAAGCGGTCTGCAAAGTGATGCTGCCATTGGCGTGGTGTTTACGACATTGTTTGCTATCGGTGTACTGCTGATCAGCGTGTTTGCTTCCAATGCCCATCTGGATATGGACCACGTTTTGTATGGGGAAATTGCTTATGTCCCGTGGAATACGATAGAGATTGCTGGCTTCGATATAGGTCCGAGGGCTGTGTGGATTACGGGCGCGATGTTTTTGATCAATCTGCTCGTGGTAGGGGGCTTTTTCAAGCAATTTAAAGTCACTTCCTTTGATCCTGCATTGGCAGCTTCATTAGGCATTCCGGTTGTTTTTTTTCATTATCTGCTAATGAGTCTCGTATCGTTAACAACAGTGGCGTCATTTGAGAGCGTGGGTGCAATTCTAGTGGTTGGCATGCTCGTTGTACCGCCGCTTACCGCTTATTTGCTGACGGAGAAGCTGTCCCGTATGATTGCATACAGCGTGGGAGTTGGAGCCATTAGCTCGATCGTAGGCTTTTATACAGCAACTGTATTGGATGCATCTATTGCGGCTTGTATGCTGTGTGTGTCGGGTGTGTTGCTGCTTTTGGCTTTTCTATTTTCCCCGTCTCATGGTGTGGTATGGCGAAAGTTATTTCAACAGCGAGGAATCGTTGGCGAAAATAGCAAGTGAGTCTCGTAGGAAGTGATCCTATATGAATTACTCAAAATAGCGTGCAGACGGGCATAAAGTGCCTGAATGCACGCTTTTTTACGCTTATGCTAAATTGTGCTGCTTTTTTTGAAGCAAGCTTGTTGGGTCATCTTGAATTAACCGGGACACGGGAGTACATTCTTTACAACCACACAAAAGGGTTCGGAACGAGCTGTTACGCTGCGGGGAGGAACGAAATTGGAGAGCTTCAAACGTAAATCACCAGAGGAAATACTGGATTCCATTAACAAACTGCATCGAGGCAGACTCAAAATATACATTGGTGCGGTCAGTGGCTCGGGCAAAACGTATCATATGCTGCAGGAGGGACAATCGCTGCAGCATGAAGGGATTGATGTTGTAATTTGTGCGGTATCGACTCTGCAGCGGCGTGAGACCGTGGAACAGGTCGGTTCCCTAGAGCGAGTACCCAGTATTCATTGGATGAAGGATGGCGAGGAGCAAAAGGATCTGAATGTGGAAGCTTTGGTGGCACGAAATCCTGAGGTGGTGCTGGTGGATCATTTGGCACATCATAACCGAAAAGACGCCTCATTTCCAACAAGGTTGGAGGATATACGCTATTTGCTGGAGATGGGAATTAGCGTCATTACGACGGTCAATGTTTATGAACTCGAAGGGATCACGGAGTGGGTATATCAGCTGACAGGCTTTGAAGCGGAGTATACGGTTCCGGTTGATACATTGGAGCTAGCGGATGAAATTCGTTTAATTGATGCCACCCCGGAGATGATTCTGGAACGGCTGGCGAAAGGTTACATGCATACGCCCAATCCTGAGATGTTTCACCGGGGAAATCTGGGTAAATTGCGTGAGCTCGCTCTGCGATTGGTGGCAGAGGATGTGAATGATTCGCTGGAACGTCACCGGGAGGAGCTAGGCTTACACGGGGCGTCAGGAGCAGCAGAGCGTATTTTGGTGCCTGTCCAGTATCATTGGAATGGGTCCATTTATGTACGCAGGGGGGAACAGGTGGCCAAGCGGTTGGGTGGAGATATGCTGGTGGTCTCCTTTGTCAGCTCGAAAAGCAAGTTGTCCAAGGAATCAGCAGCCTTCAAGCGCTCCATTGAGCAGTTGGCTGACAAGATCGGATCGACATTTGAAGAAATCCCGCTCCTTTCCCGTAGAAGGCTACCACGTCAACTTATCCATTATGCGGTCACTCACAATGTTACCCGAATTGTTATGGGTCATTCTCGTCAGACTCCATGGCAGGAACTGGTTAGAGGATCACTGGTGAACGGAATTTTAAAACGAATGAAAAATATGGACCTGCTGTTGATTGCGGACCGAGCCGAGCAGGAGGGTGAACGGATTTTGCCAACGATGAGACAGGAAGAAGGAGATACTGACCCGTATCATCGTTTGAGTGTTGAGGAAGTACAGGCTGAGGAAGCCAAAATCCTGAGGGGCAAGCTCAAAGTATACATTGGTGCTGCTCCGGGGGTCGGCAAAACATACACCATGCTGAGAGAGGGAAATGATCTGCTGGAAAGCGGGATTGATGTGGTGATCGGATTGCTGGAAACGCACGGAAGAGCAGAAACACTAGCCCAGGTAGGCTCTCTGGAGATGATACCCCGCCAGTCCATCGAGCGTCATGGTGCACATTTGGAAGAGATGGACACTGAAGCCATTCTCAGGCGTAATCCTGAGGTAGTGCTAATTGACGAGCTGGCACATACCAATGTTCCGGGAAGTCTGAAATCTAAACGTTATGAGGATGTACTGGCCATTTTGGAGCAAGGTATTTCTGTTATATCCACAATGAATGTGCAGCACCTGGAGAGCTTGAATGACGCCGTAGAACAAATTACTGGCATTCGGGTGAGAGAGACTGTCCCCGACCATATGATGCGTCTGGCCGATGAAGTACAGCTTGTGGATGTGGCTCCCAAATCGTTACAGCAGCGTATGCGTGAAGGCAAAATTTACGATCGTGCAAAGGTGGAGCAGGCACTTAGCCACTTTTTTAAGCTGGGTAATCTAATTGCGCTGCGTGAACTTGCTTTGCGGGAATTGGCAGATGATGTAGATGAGCGGCTGGAATCCTGGGATCGGCATGAGTCACTTCGGGGACCGTGGCGCAGGGAGGAAGTGATTTTTGTAGGCGTGACGCTAAGCGAAAATGCTGAACGGTTGATTCGCCGCGGTTTTCGGATCGCCTTTCGCCTGAAGGCTGTATGGATTGTGACTTATGTTCATGTTGGTGAGCGTATACCGGAGAGGTTACTCCCTCGTCTGGAACAACTAAAGTTGCTGACCCACCGACTGGGGGGAACCTTTGAAATTCGGCTTGTTTCCAGTCGCCGCGAGATTGCCGACATTTTGATTGCTCCAGTGGAAGGATATTCAGGCACGCAGCTCATTGTGGGGCAGTCTTCCCGAAGTAGCTGTTGGGGGAAGAGTGCGGTCGTGCCGAGGATTCTCCGTCAAGCACGTCATATGGATGTTCTTATCGTGGCGGATTATGATCCGGATATTAAGCTGGAGACAGATTATTAAAATGCCCAATCCATTCATAAATAGTCATATGCTGGTTACCGGTTGTTCACTGCTTCCATAGTATATTCTATCTCAAAGAAATGGAGGCGAGTTTGAATGTATAAACATCGTAAACATGATTGTCATTTTCCAAAGCCAAAAAAACGTGTTTTTAAGAAAATCATTAAGGTGACTGTCATTAAGTTTAAACCAAAATTTAAACGTGATCACTGGAAACATGAAGACTTTGATAAGAAATGTCATTGCCGGAAACGTCGTCATCATCGTCATCATCGCCATCATGACTGTCATCGTCGTCACCACAAATTCTACTAAGTTGAAGATCGTAGGAGGCGGGGCTAGACTTGCCCGCCTTCTCCTAGTACCAGGATTCTAGGAAAATACGTGCGCAAAAAATACTTGCTCTAACATAGGTGCTATGCTATTCTACCAGTAAATAGATTGCACGTGACGGAAGCACCGTTCACCAACCGTATGTACTTACGGATGGATGAACGGTGCTTTTTTGCGTTGTTGTGTTGGGAAAGGGGATGAGCGTATTGGTTCCGGTAAAAGTGGTATTGGCCGTAGAAGGCCGGGATTATATTGAGCCTCTGCTGAATTATGTTCATGGAAGCGAGTACGCCAGAAGGCTCAGAATAACAGCTTTTTCGCAGCCGGAGGCATTTCATCAATACATGATGGAAACCAGCGGAATGAAAAGACCAGATGTGGTAGTAGGTGAAATGTCTTTTCTGAGTCTATGGACAGCTCGGGAAGATGCAGATATTCCTTGTTTGGTATTACATGAGGGAGAACAAGTAAGCGAATATGGGCAGCCTGTATTAAAATATCAGCCTTTATCTGAGCTGGTCGGTTTTATTTTGGAAACGGCGAGACAGAGGTCGAATGGTCGGAAAAGCGTAAACAGTCGGGAAGGTGGAATGATTATCGGCATGGTGGCAGCTTCAGGCGGATTGGGCAAGACAACGGCCGCGCTCAATCTGTCCAAGCAACTGGGGAATGAGGGATATTCGGTATTTTATTTGAATCTGGAAACGGTGGATTCAAGCTCGTTGTTTACTGGTTCAGACAGTTCTAGCGGAGCACAAGGAGAAAGAGAAGGACTGTCCAGACTACTGTATGATCTCAAGTCGGTAGGAAATGAGGGTGCTTCGTTATCTGTGGCTTCCTATTGTGTACGTCGTCCTGAAATTCAGGCTGATACGTTTCAACCTGTCTATAATCGCAAGGAATTGACGGATATGACTTGTGATGAAGCGAAAGAGCTCATTCGAACGATTGGTGAAAGCGGGCAGTATGATGTAGTGATCGTAGATAGCGATTCTGAACATGGTGAGCGGGCTCAAGCCGTGCTTGAAGCTAGTCATAAGCTAATCTGGTTGCTCGCTGACGATTTAATGAGTATGCACAAGTGCGGATTATGGCTGGATGTTTTAGAAACTACGCAGCCTGAGGGGCTTGAAGCCATGATATGCAAAACCAGCTTTGTGGTGAACCGCTACATGGGAACTATGATCAACTCGTTACCTCGTGACTTTATGGAGCTGAACGGTGCGTTACCCTATATACCTTCATGGAAACAGATGCAGCATCGTGAACTGCTGCTAAGTTCACCGATTTATCAGCGGGAAATCCGCCATTTGTGCCGCGAGCTGCTGGATATGGAGAGCGCTGCACAGTCGACGGCTGCTTGGTCTTAAGGGGATGATGAACATGAATGAGGAACAATTTAAGGCATTGCGCGCAGATATTCGTAACGGGCTGGACGTAACGTCCTCAGTAAAGGATACAGATCTAGTACGGCATATCGAAAAGCGAATTTTACACGACGTAGAGCTAGCGAGCTTAACTTCCCGAGAGAAGCATGCACTTGTCCGCAAAATTTTCAACTCTTTCCGTGGGTTGGATGTGCTCCAGCCATTGATTGATGACCCGACCGTTACGGAAATCATGATCAACAGTCATCGGGAAATCTTTGTAGAGCGGGCAGGTGAGGTGATTCAGGTGTCCGACCAATTCGAATCCCGCGAACGACTGGAGGATTTGATCCAGACGATTGTAGCCGGGGTGAACCGAATTGTGAATGAGGCTTCTCCCATTGTGGATGCCCGATTAAAGGATGGATCACGTGTGAATATTGTGCTGCCGCCAGTTGCTCTCAAGGGGCCGACAATGACCATACGTAAGTTTCCCGAGCGTCCCATGACGATGGATGATTTGATACGAATAGGTGCGCTCAATACAGAAGCCGCCGCTATGCTCAAAGACTTGGTACGTAGCAAGTACAACATTTTTATAAGCGGCGGAACGGGTTCTGGTAAAACAACTTTTCTGAATGCATTATCCCAGTTCATCCCTTCGTCTGAACGGATTATTACGATTGAAGATTCGGCAGAGCTGCAAATTGTGACTGTCCCCAACCTGGTTTCCATGGAAACACGGAACGCGAACACCGAGGGAAAGGGAGAAATCACGATTCGTGATCTGATTCGTTCCTCCCTTCGTATGCGGCCCAACCGCATCGTGGTGGGTGAGGTCAGAGGGAGTGAGGCGTTGGATATGCTGCAAGCGATGAACACAGGACACGATGGATCATTGTCAACTGGGCATGCGAACAATATCCGCGATATGGTCAGCCGGCTGGAAACGATGGTACTCGGAGGAGCAGAGCTTCCGCTTGGAGTAGTACGGCAGCAGATCAGCTCGGCCATTGATATATTCGTTCATTTGTCACGACTACGTGACAAATCCAGAAGGGTGCTGGAAATTAGCGAAGTGATTGGCTTTGAGAATGGTGAGGTAAGATTGAATCCCCTTTATCGCTTCCAGGAACGCGGAGAAAGTAAAGGACAAATCGTAGGGGAACTGGAGCGTTGTGGTGTGGGGCTGCAACATACATTGAAGCTGCAAATGGCCGGAATCAAGCCGGAAAGCTGGCACAGAGAAGGAGTATCGGTATGAGAACAGGAAAGGCGACTGGCAAGCAAGTGTCACGTGAGGTCCCTTCTCTGCCGGATTATACGGTGTATACCTTATCGACTGTACAAAAAAGTATGTGCATTCTCTTTAGTGGAGTGTTGTTCGCGATGATCGGATATCTATTTTATCACCAATGGATATTATCGTTGCTGTGTGCTGCTGGAGCTGTGGTGATGCCTCGTTATTTTAGAAAGTTTTTGCTGCAACGACGTAGGTCTGCTTTAAGCATTCAATTCAAGCAGGCTTTATACTCGCTTTCTTCTTCTCTTTCAGCGGGAAGGTCGGTGGAGAATGGGTTTCGTGAGGCTGTAGAGGATTTGAGGTTGCTTAGTCCGGATGGAGATCACGATCTGATTTTTGAATTTAACATTATTACAGCCTGCCTTGAAATCGGACAGCCTGTAGAGGCTGCTTTGCAGGATTTGGCTCGTCGGGCCCAGATGGAGGATATTACGAATTTTGCGGACGTATTTGCGGCTTGCAAACGAACCGGAGGTGATCTGGTGGAAGTCGTACGACGGGCTTCAAGTGTCATTGGGGAGAAGCTGGAAATTCAGCAGGAGATCGGTGTAATGATTGCGCAGAAGCGCTTTGAATCGAGGGTTATGTTTGCAGCACCTTTTTTGTTTGTTTTGTTTATGACAGTGACAGCGGGAGACTACATGATGCCGTTATACAGCGGTACAGGTAGGATTTTATCAACCTTTTGTCTTCTGGTGCTTGGTGGCTGTCTCGTGTGGATCAACCACATTATGAAGATTGAGGTGTAAGGAGTGATGGGTGTGTTGATGTTGGTTTGTCTGGTCATGCTGGTTCTGCAAGTGGGAGGTTGGGTGGTGCTGAACCAAATGTACGCTGCTAAGTATGCACATTTTCGCCATATGAAACTGGAAGGACTGCGGCTGCAAAAACTTTCGGTGCCTTTTGTACACATGCTTCATGTTTCACGTGCCACTCATAGGCTGCCTTTGCTGATGTTCAAGCTACAGCGTTCGATACAGAAGCTGTATGGTATGCGCCACAGCGGAGAAAAAACGATGCTTTTTCTGGCAGAAATGTTGGGTTACGGATATATGGTGGCTGCTGGTGGAGCTTTAATATCGCTTATGATGGGCGGGGAAGCGACTGGGCTGGTGCTTGGCTTGGGGCTCGGTATTCTGGTGCCAGTTGCGCTGGTCAAGGATTTACATGGGAAAGTACAGAAGCGGGATCAGCAAATCTTAATGGAATTGCCTGAATTATTGAGTAAAATGATGCTTCTAGTTGGTGCGGGAGAGACGGTACAACGGGCTTTGCTTCATTGCGTGGAACGTAAAGGGGCGGATACGGTACATCCATTGTATCGGGAATTGCGGCAGACAGTGGGGGAATGGGAAAGTGGCTATTCCTTTCAACAGGCATTTGAACATCTGAGCAAACGTTGTGGTATTCAAGAAGTGACGATATTTACAACGACAGTTTTATTGAATATGAGGCGTGGTGGGAGCGATTTTGTAATGGCTTTACGTGAGTTATCTCAGACGTTATGGAGCAAGCGGACTTCAATTAGCCGCACAAGAGGGGAACAGGCTTCTTCAAAGTTAGTCTTCCCGATGGCACTAATTTTGCTAACGGTCATTGTGCTGGTGGGTGCTCCGGCTTTAATGATGATGAATATGTAGGAGGAATAAAATGATGATGACAATTGTAGCAGGTAGTATTCGTAAATTGTACAAGAATGAGGATGGTTTGGGGACGTTAGAAATGATCTTGATCATTGCGATTCTGATTGCGGTGGCGATTATCTTTAAAGATCAGATTAAGAAAATTGTAGAAGGGCTGTTGAAAAAGGCAGATAAAAAAAGTAACGACTTTATGGATTCATAATGCTGCGCAAATTGGTACAAAAAGAGGACGGGAGCTTCTCCTTGGAGGCTTCCCTCGTCTTTCCCATTCTGCTGTTGGTCATTTTTATAATGTTATTTTTTTGCCTGTATATATATCAAAAATCTATATTGGTGCAGGTTGCTTCTACTGCTTCGGAAAGAGCCGCTTACAGTTGGGATAACAGCTTTAAGGACCCACGTACGGGAGCATTTGCGCAAGGACAACGGGATTCTCTCTATTGGCGCTTGAAGGATGATGTTATGTTAGGCGCCCTGTTTGGCTGGGCCGGAGCCTATAATCAGGAAACTGTACAGGTACCGGGCGGCAATGAAGGAGGCTCGTTACCTGCTCAGAAGTTGTCCAATGCAGAAAATAGAATGCCTGCGGGCATGCATGGGCAGATGACATATGAGAACAGTATGATTCACCGTAAGGTGACCACAGAGCTAAATAAAATCGTAGAGGTACCTTTGTTGAATCAGTTTTTAGATCATACAGATTTACAAGGAAAAATGAGCTCGGGTGTGGTGGAACCTGTGGAATGGATTCGTACAGTGGAATTGGTCCGTTATTATGGTGCGAAGTTTATGGGGAGAGGCTCAGGTGAAAAGGTAGATCCGGCAATTGTAGGGAAAGTATTGATGCAATATGGGCAAAACGGTCAGTAAGGAGTAAGTAACGGGAATGTAACTGGAAAGGAGGAAGCGGGTGTTTGGTAAGGGACGTAATACAAAGGACAGGGAATCAGGGGCTGTCACGGTTTTCCTCATTCTGATTTTGGCGGTCATGTTTGGTTTTATTGCTGTATTTATTGATTATGCGAGAATTGCTGCGCTGCATGTACAGACTGAACGTCTGACCCATGCGGCGGTTCGGTCTGTGATGTCTGCTTATGAACCGGCATTACAGCAGGAATACGGTTTGTTTGCTTATGGTGAAGGTGGCGGAGAACAAATTATGGTCAAAGTGCTGAATGACAGTACACGGCGTACGGCGCGCGCGGAAACGCTGCCTCTAATGAATATGAAGCTGGATTCCAGTTCACTGCAAATGGAAAGGGAGCTTGGTAAATATGCCATATTTAACGAGCAAATCCGTGAAGAGATGAAGTATAAAGCACCTGTCGATTTTACGATGGAAGTGCTAGAAAAGCTAAAGCCGCTCTCTCAAAATATGAAAGAGGCTTCACACACGGTAGATTTGCTGAAACGGCTGCAAAAGCTGTACGACAGACGAGAGGCCAAACTGGATGACATGCTGGAGAAACAGCGTAAGGCAGGAGCTTATATGGAAGAGGTTCGCAAACGGATTATTAAACAGAGTGGGACATATATGCCCAATCAGTATATATGGGACCCACTTGAAGTTGTAGCCGACATTGCTGCTCAATATAAGCATTACGTGCATGTATATGAGGACAACAAGAAGAGTGTGGACGATGTTAAAATCATGCAGATGGAGAAATATGCAAGAAGGGCAAGGATAGCGCTGGATCGCCTGCGACAGGTCATGGTTCAGACTGGAGAGGAGCATGATAAGCTGCTTCTGGAAGCCAAGGAACCTTTGAATGAAGCTCGGCAAATTAATGAAGAAATGCGCAAAGTCATTGTCCAATATAAACAGAGAGCGGCCAATGCAGGTTATGACGAGGTTTCCGCAGCCCCCACCCCAAGCGGAGCAGGCTCCAACGCCGATCCGTCTGTAGGAAGTGCCCGGCAAAGGGCAGAGGATTTGTTGGTTCCGAACAATGAATTTGAGCAATGGGAAGCAGAAATCGAAAAGCAACGGACTGCAATAAATGCTGCTAACAATAGATTAACGAGTATGATGCGTACGCTATCTTTCTATACAGATCCATTTTTGAATGCAGACATGCTCAAGCAAGAAGTTGCTTCAACGCTCAAGGAGATAGATAAATACTTAAATACGTATGCTTGGGCGGGACCCGCCAATGTTCTCGACGGTGAGGCTAGAACGATGGATACGCGACGCGGACCGGACAAAGAACGCAAGAAAATGGAAAAAGAGGCGAAAAACAAGCTCAAGCAAGCTTATCGGATCATTGAGGTTCTTTCTAAAGGTAAACAAAGTGCTGAGCAATTCCGAGTGGTGGAGCAGTATTACAATGAAAGTATTTCTTTTAATCAGTCTTCATCCAGTCCATCTGTATCCGCTGATTTGTCCTATGACACCTATGATGCAGCGGGGGATTCCATGGATAGTATGGATGGTCTATACGAGGCGGCATCCAACTTACTGACTCAACTGGGAGACGAGTTTTACCAGAATGAATATGCGCTTTCTTACTTCCATCATGTGGATTTCAGCCGATTTGGCAATTTGGCTGGATCAGGTGGAAATGTGGGTAATGCTGCACAGATTTTAGGGGACCAGTTGGAGGTGAATAATCAGGAAGTTGAGTACATTTTGTATGGGTTTCATAATCCGACAGGTAACCTGGCATCTGCCTATGGGGAAATTTTTGCTATGAGGCTTGCCATTCGAACGATGGAGGGACTGGTCAAAAACAGTTCAAAGGGTAACCCGTTGGTCGTTTTGGCGGCAGCTTTGTTATATGGAGTAGAGAAGGCGATTGAAGATATGATCATGCTGGCACAAAAAGGGGATGTGCCTTTGTCTGACTTTCTGAAATTTCGAATGACTTACAAGGATCATTTGCGATTGTTCCTGATGCTTCATAGCAATAATGAACGAAAAATGTCTCGTATGCTTGCTTTGATTCGCTTGAATACAGATGTCAATCCCGCTGAGCGACGGACGTATGCAAAGGGTGAGGTCAAGAATGGGATGAGGCTGTGGTTTCTACCTGGAGTAATGAAGATGCTCGGAACCGCCTCCAAAGAAGGCGAGAGTATTAAGGGAAGTGTGTACTATGTCACGAAAACAGCGCATTTTTCCTACTAATCAGTATCTACAACAGGTGTGTGGACAGAAGCAGCGTGAACAAGGAAGTATTGTTTTAGAAGCGTCATTGGTGCTGCCATTGTTTTTGTTTTTTATTATTTTTCTCATTTATATGGTCCAAATGACACTGGTCTCCACAGCTTTGCAGACTACTGCTTCAGAAACAGTTAAGCAGGTTTCGGCTAAAATCTACCCAGTGTCTCTAGCCGTGGAGGCGACGTCCGCGAAAATAGATGCAGTCCGCGAACCGCTGGATGAACTGCCCAAGTTATCTGTGAGTGAATACGCAAGCCAATTCGCTGCCCAACTGCCACCTCCAATCGGTGATTGGGTAGAAACTGCTATTCAAGGCGGCAAAAAGCCGCTGGAGGAGTTACAGGGACGCTTGACGGAGGCTGCACTTGATCCTGTTCTGAAGCCGATGCTAAAGCCTTTTATGGAGAAAAGTATTCTGGAGTATGACCGTATTCACATAACGAGCGTACATGTACCCTCTCTTACAGAAACTAAGGACCCTTATTTTAGAGTAGAGCTATCGTATGAACTGCCGATGAAGGTTCCCTTTTTGTATCGCAACATTGTGCTCCAAGCGGCAGCTGAGGAACGTCTTTGGATTGGTGATACAGGAGAGGGGGCAGGTACAGGTGATGCAACAGGGGAGAAGGATGCGCAGCATTCCATACAGTTGCTCGTCAAGCCTGAACCTGCTGTGAAGGGTGTATACAATTTGATCAAGGCCAAGGTTGAACCTGGGACGAATGCTACCCTTTCTGTACTCTATAAGTCAGGTGAAAGCACAGCTCAGCACTTGGGCTGGACCTCGGCCGATGCAGACGGGATTGTTGAATGGAACTGGTTTGTGGGAACAAACACAACACCAGGTCAATGGAGCTTTGTAATTGAAACGGAGGATGGCCAACGTATTGAGGTTCCGTTTTCTGTGCAGAAGACAACTGATGGATAGGCTAGATATAGATGTATAGAGATAACTACAATGAAAAATGATTTAGCAGGCCTGTTAATTTTCATTGTTATAAGGGGGAAGATCGCATTGACGTGGATGTATATTGTGTGCGGAGTTCTGCTGGCGATCGCGCTAGTGACAGATTTACGAAGCATGAAAATACCTAATAAGCTTACATTGCCCGGCATAGCGGTAGGCTTGCTGTTCAATACTCTGTTCGGAGGTTGGCACGGTTTTCTATTTGCTATTGCTGGTCTTGGCACCGGCTTTGGATTCATGCTGATTTTGTACTGGATGGGAGCAATTGGTGCAGGAGATGTAAAGCTGTTCGGCTTAATTGGAGCCTGGACAGGAGCTGCTTTTGCATGGCAATCGGCTCTATATTCGATTTTTTTTGCAGGCATTATTGGTATAGGGATTTTGCTATGGAGGAGGGAAACCATCATGAGATTGCGACGCGTGGCGTTTAATTTGGGAGGATTTTTCCTGTTTCGCAGCGGCAAAGCGCTGACAAGCGGGAGAGAAGCACACCTCAGGTTTCCTTTTATGACAGCAGTTATTCCGGGAGCGGTCAGTGCTTATCTTTACTTCTTGTCATGACGTGTCCGATTCGTGAGATCATGCTACCTCAGGGAATAAGAATTTGTAAGGAGGTCATGAATTGTTTGGTTTAAGTAGGGATTTTGTTCGTAATGGCGGAACGTTTATGATACTAAACAAGGAAGGCGGGCTCAAGACCGATGATTTAAATTCTGTACAGACCCGAATGATGACTGGCAATCGGATTCCCGGTCTACTGGAACTTAGAATCAAAGAAGTCGATTTTCAGATCGAGTTACATTACGATATTTCGGGGCGACGTATGCTTTCCCAAGTATGGAAAGGTGGGAATGTGTCGATTTCTGATTTCTACCGGATTCTTTTTGAAATAGTAGATGCTCTTCATCGTAGCCCACAATATATGTTAAATATCCGCCAGTTTATTTTGCACGAGGATTACATTTTTATAAGCGGTTTAGGTACAAGGGAAAGCGTCAGTTTGACCTATGTTCCTTTGTGCAGTGTACAGTATACGGAACAAACAGGTAGTTATTTTAAGCAGATGGTTATTCGCTTGATGACTCGTGTGGCTCACCCTCAGGGAGAATCTATACAGCGCATACTCGATCTATGCGAGAGAAATGAATTTGAGTTGGGCGCGTTGAAGGAACTACTGTTGCAAGGGATGACGGCCAGTGAACAGAGCGTCGGCGGTCAGGATAAAGGTAGATCATCTGTTCATTCCTCTCATACCATACAGGGTAACGATACAGATCGTGGAGGAAGAACGTACGGGCAAGAACATCGGGAGACTCTGCAGGAAATTCAGGAGCTTAAGCGAGTCAATCGACTCAAGCAGTCCACAAAATCAGAGGAGAATGTCGAGTTAGGAGCCGACAACGAAATGGAAGATGAACAGGCGGAGCCTAAATTACAAAAATATAAAACATACATTGCTCTCGGATGTCTGCTCGCTTCGGCCATTGTTTGGCGTTATATTTATTTGGATCATCCTGAGACGGTGTCCTTGCTTATTTCAATTGTGCTGACTTCGGTACTTGTCGCTGTTGCTTATATAAGCTGGACGGGGAAATTAGAGCGCAATCGAGCTTCATCTCATTTTTATAGTGAAGCAGTACCTGTATTGGATTCGGAATGGTTAGGAACTACTCCTCCAGCACAACGAAAAAATGACCGTTATCAGGTAGATAAGCTGACTGGGTTTGTAGCGGGACGCCATCATCAAGACAAGCCATCAACTGATTCAAGTGATCAAGCACAGGAGAGCTGGCGTTGGACTTTTCCAGACTTAGAACCTAAAAGCATGGGAAGCCGAACGACGGAGGATAGAGGGAAAGTAAGTACAAATTATGACTTGCACGAGCCTTCGAGGAAAGGTTCCGCGCCGGGAAATGAATTGGACGACAGCGATACCAGCGAGGCTTATTATAAGTCCTTGTCCGGGGTAACGGAGCTACTCAATACGGTATCCAAGCAGGAAACCGTGCTGCTTCGTCCAGATCAAGACATACAGAGTCCAACTGTTCAGCACTCGCCAATTGCTTGCTTGGATCGTAAGTTACCTGGGAGTGGAGAAACCGAGCGCATACGGTTGCAGCCCGACCAATTCGTTGGAGGCAGCTTTATCATCGGTAGAGATCCGCAATTGGTCCAGTTTGTAGAGCATACGGATGGAGTTTCTCGTTCTCATATTGAGATTTGTATAGTTACAGGAGGGAAAAGCCACATTGTAAAGGATTTATCCTCGACGAACGGAACTGTGCTGAATGGAGAGCCTATGGTGCCTTATAAGGAGTATACCATGCAGGATGGAGACACTTTTAAAATCGCTGGAGTCTCTTATACTTATCGATTGGACTCTTTTAAATCCTCTAATGCATCTTGAGTAAACGTTAAATGGATATATGTTAAGAAGAGGCCTGTTATATTCTGGGCTTCTTTTTTATAAATAGAAGATTATTCATAGGCCTGAAGCAAGGCAACTCAAAGATCTCAAGTTTAATTGATAAATTATGTCTAAATCAAAAATGAACCCTAAGCTGGTAGAGATACAAAGATATTATCTATCCTCCATAGAGTTCATTTTTTAATTCAACGCTGCTTGTGAGGAGAATGAAGTTCCTCTAGCGCCTCCTTCAGTGAAGAATACTTAAACTTAAATCCGTGCTCCAGCGCTTTACGCGGTATTACCTTTTGGCCGTCTAATACAAGCGTACTCATCTCACCCAATAGCTTTTGAACTAGAAAGCCAGGAACGGGAAACCAGTGTGGACGACGATATACCTTAGCTACTGTTTTCCCAAATTGGTCGTTCGTCATAGGGTGTGGTGATGAAGCGTTCACTGCCCCGGAAATCTCTGGTGTATGAATGCAATACGAGATCAGACGAACGATATCGGCAATATGAATCCAACTCATCCATTGATGGCCGCTACCTATTTTTCCACCGAATCCGAAGACGTAAGGCATCTTCATGAGTGAGAATGCTCCTTTTTTTCTGTCCAGCACTAGGCTGATGCGTAACTTAATTAGACGGACATCGGCAGGGTAGGCATTGGCAGCTTCCTCCCATTGCTCAACCACCTGAGACAGAAAATCTTCCGAACGGCGCGGACTTTTTTCGTCAAATGTTTCGGTCAAGGAGGTACCATAGGCGGCAACAGCCGAAGCCTGAATGATAACTTTCGGTTTTTTTTGCAGAGCATTCAACGCTTGAGCCAACCGGGCAACGGAAAGCAGTCGTGATTGAAGAATTCTTTGTTTGGACTTGTCCGTCCAGCGCTGATTCAGCGTCTCACCTGCTAAATTAACGACCGCATCTGTACCTTCTAGTAATTCAGGCTTTTGTTTTAATTCGTTCCAGCTCATATACTGCAAGCGGGGGCTCGCTTCGTGTCCAACCAGCGGCTTGCGGGTAATGACTTTCACCGTATATCCGTCATCTAGCAAGCTTTTGACCAGCGCACTTCCCACCAATCCAGTTCCTCCGCATACGATGATGTTCATGGAGTCAGTTCTCCTTCCAATTCGAAAAAATAGTTCTGTTATAAAATATAACCCTTTTTGATACAAAAGCTTCATATTGAACATATCTGTGTACGCTGAGAAGGTCCATTCACGCTTTAATCTACCTACATTTCAATAACATATATTCTGATGTGCACTATGTCTGTATGTTCCATAAAGGGAGTCATTTAAAAAAAGTTGCCATAAACGCTATGTTGTTTGATTTCAATAATCACGTTAAAATGATTAAATTAAAATAAGACAAGCATAACAGGATAGGGGGATGAATCAAAATCATGCTGAAAATTGGTTCTCATGTGTCCTTCTCGGACAAGGGTCTGCTCAGCGCTACAAAAGAAGCGTCTTCTTACGGGTCCAGCTCGTTTATGATATACACGGGGGCACCTCAAAACACGCGCCGTAAGCCGATGGAGTCCATGTATTTGGAGGAAGGCAAGCAGCTAATGGCGGAAAAGGGAATGGAAGATATCGTGGTGCATGCTCCATATATCATTAATCTCGGCTCCTATAAAGAAAATACCTATGAGCTTGCAGTCAGTTTTCTACAGGAGGAAATACGGCGCACACATGCGATTGGTGTGAAAAATATCGTGCTGCATCCGGGGGCTTTTACAGATAAAGATGCAGAGTACGGAATTGGACGCATTGCTGATGGTTTGAACGAGGTACTGAACGGTGTGAAGGAGACAGATGTCAATATTGCACTTGAAACGATGGCAGGCAAGGGCACAGAAATGGGTCGTAGCTTTGAGGAAATTGCCTCCATTATAGATAAAGTAGAGCACAACGAGCGTCTAACGGTTTGTATGGATACCTGTCACATTCATGATGCGGGTTATGACATTGTCAATGATTTGGACGGTGTACTGGAGCAATTTGACCGTATTGTCGGCTTGGATCGCATCGCAGTTGTCCACATTAATGACAGCAAAAATCCAGTTGGTGCGCATAAAGACCGCCATACACCGATTGGATCGGGCTGGATTGGTTATCAGACTATTCATAACGTGGTACATCATGAAGCACTTCAGGGACGTCCGTTTATTTTGGAGACGCCGTGGATCGGGAAAGAAGCCAAAACTCAACGACCAATGTATGAGGTTGAGATTGCCTTGCTTCGCGGAAATGTAAAGGAACGCTTTGGAGATGAGTTTTTGAGTCAGGTGGAACAGCTGCATTCGTTTTTCAAAAAACAGGATGTGGATGTCCGTGAATTTGTACTGGATACCTGGACTCTGCTGAAAAATGATGCTAAAGCAAGAAAAGCAGATCCACGTGAGCCGCTGGAGCGTCTGTATGACATGATAATGGAAGCAGCACTCTTTCCAGAGATGAGCGAAGAACACATTAATCAACGGTTGATTGCCTGGTTTGCCGGTAGTCATCTGCCTGTGACGGTATAAGATAAGGGGGACTAATAGCCACATGGAAATTCACGTAAAACATCAGCCAAACAGCACTGTATCTACACATGAAAACCGTGCGCGCATGCTTGTATCTTGTCCAGATGGGCCAGGTATTGTAGCGACCGTGTCCCGCTTTTTGTACGAGCATGGGGCCAATATCGTCCAATCTGACCAATATACAATGGACCCGTCCGGCGGTATGTTTTTTATGCGGATTGAATTTGATTTGCCTAATTTGAGTGCAGCTCAGTCGCAATTGGAGCAGGACTTTGTCGCTGTTGCCGAGCAATTCCGTATGGAGTGGACGATTTCTGCGGTCAGCCGCAAGAAAAAATTGGCTATTTTCGTTTCCAAAGAAGATCACTGTTTGGTAGAATTGCTGTGGCAGTGGCAGGCAGGGGACCTGGATGCGGATATTTCACTGGTGGTTAGTAATCATCCGGATATGAAGGAGTATGTGGAATCCTTTGGCATTCCGTATCACCATATACCAGTGACAGCCGACACGAAGCCAGAGGCAGAGCGTCGTCAGCTAGAGGTCATTGGCGAAGAGATTGACGTGATCATTTTGGCCCGGTATATGCAGATTATTTCGCCTAGGTTTATTGAGCATTACCGCAACCGGATTATCAATATCCATCATTCCTTTTTACCTGCATTCGTGGGTGGCAAGCCGTATGCCCAAGCTTATAATCGCGGTGTGAAAATTATTGGTGCTACTGCGCATTATGTAACCGAAGAATTGGACGGTGGTCCGATCATTGAGCAGGACGTGCAGCGGGTGAGCCACGGAGATGATGTAAATGAGCTAAAACGGATCGGTCGCACGATTGAACGGGTCGTGTTGGCAAGAGCCGTGAAGTGGCATACAGAGGATCGTATATTGGTTCATGAGAACAAAACGGTCGTTTTTAATTGAACTTAACAATTTCAAATTCATGAAAACTTGTGAGTTTACATGTCAGATTAAACAAAGCCCAGTGCATAATGGGCTTTGTTTTTTTGTGTGGGGTAGGTATTTGCATTATATCTGGAACCTATAAAAATTTTTTTGCGATTTCTTTATTTTTTAAATGATGTTAATACATAACGGGTATATTGATATGAGGGCTGTACTACAATTCGACCATTTCGACAATCATCTTTATAAACGATCTGGCAAACTTTCACGGCAAATGGTACAATACTTAAGAATGTATAAGTCATATTGAAACATTCAAGCAGATTCACTCACTTCGATAGCCCTGTTTCTATATCGGACGGGAGCATTGGAGAGTATGACGGAATGCAATTGACATACTTTATACAATATGAGGAGGCAAACCATGACTGACCAGAATCAAGCGATTCAAAAGGATGAAAACTCCACCATTGACAATTTGTCCATCACAACGATCCGTACGTTGGCAATTGATGCCATCGAGAAAGCGAATTCGGGACACCCTGGTATGCCGATGGGCTCCGCGCCAATGGGCTACCAACTTTTTGCTAAAACAATGAACCATAACCCAAATCACCCAACATGGGTGAACCGTGACCGTTTTGTACTGTCTGCAGGACACGGTTCTATGTTGCTATACAGCCTTCTTCACCTGAGCGGATATGATCTACCTATGGAAGAGCTGAAGCAATTCCGTCAATGGGGCAGCCTTACACCGGGTCACCCTGAGTTTGGACACACTGCTGGTGTAGATGCTACAACTGGACCTCTGGGACAAGGCTTGGCAATGTCCGTAGGTATGGCTATGGCAGAAGCACAACTGGGTGCAACATATAATAAAGATGACTTTAAAGTTGTGGATCACTTCACATATGCTATTTGCGGCGATGGCGATCTAATGGAAGGTATTTCGCATGAAGCCGCTTCGTTGGCTGGTCGCCTTCAACTGGGTAAGCTGATCGTATTGTTCGATTCCAATGATATTACACTGGATGGCAAGCTTAATCTGTCCTCTTCCGAAAGTGTTGCCAAACGCTTTGAAGCATACAACTGGCAAGTGCTGCGCGTAGAAGATGGAAATGATCTTCCAGCGATCCAAAAAGCAATTGAAGAAGCACAAGCCGATTCGACACGTCCTACATTGATTGAAGTAAAAACAGTCATTGGTTACGGAAGCCCGAACAAACAAGGTAAAGGCGGACACGGTGGTACTCATGGTTCCCCGCTGGGATCAGAAGAAGCTAAACTGACTAAAGAATTCTACAAATGGGTATACGAAGAGGATTTCCATGTACCACAAGAGGTTCGCGAGCACTTTGCTAAAGTAAAAGAGCGCGGTATCGCAGCTAACAAAGCATGGGATGAACAATTTGCGAAATACAAAGCGGCTCACCCTGATTTGGCAGCTCAGTTTGAAACTGCTGTAAACGGCGATCTTCCAGAAGGTTGGGATCGTGACCTTCCGAAATACTCTACAGAAGACAAAGCGGTTTCAACTCGTGTAGCTTCTGGGAATGCACTGAACGGATTGGCTCCAAACGTTCCTTTCCTGACAGGCGGATCTGCTGACTTGGAAAGCTCCACAATGACACACTTGAACAACCTGACGAACTTTACGCCAGAAGACTACGCTGGCCGTAATATTTACTTCGGTATCCGCGAGTTCGGTATGGCTGCTGCGATGAACGGTATGGCGTTGCACCAAGGCGTAAAAGTATTCGGCGGTACATTCTTCGTATTTACAGATTATCTGCGTCCAGCCGTTCGTTTGGCAGCTCTGATGGGATTGCCTGTAACCTACGTTCTGACTCACGACAGTATTGCTGTTGGTGAAGATGGCCCGACTCATGAGCCGATCGAACAATTGGCTTCTCTGCGTATTATCCCGAACCTGACGGTCATTCGTCCGGCTGATGGTAATGAAACTTCTGCTGCTTGGGCTTACACGCTGGAAAACAAGAAAAACCCGGTTGCACTGGTATTGACTCGTCAAAACCTGCCAATCCTGGCTGCTACTGCTGAGCATGCACGCGAAGGTATCAAACGCGGTGCTTATGTGGTTGCAGATGCAGCAGACGGCAAACCGGTTGCTCAAATTCTGGCTACAGGCTCCGAAGTACAACTGGCTGTTAAAGCACAGGAAGCACTGGCAGAAGAAGGTATTCAAGTACGCGTTATCAGCTTCCCAAGCTGGGATCTGTTCGAAAAACAAGACAAAGCTTACAAAGATTCCGTTCTGCTGCCTGAAGTTAAAGCTCGTTTGGCTGTAGAAATGGCGTATCCACTGGGATGGGAAAAATATGTTGGCGACCAAGGCGACATTCTCGGTATCAGCACATTTGGCGCATCCGCACCTGGTGACCGTGTAATTAAGGAATACGGCTTTACAGTAGAGAATGTTGTTAGCCGTGTCAAAGCTTTGTTGAAATAAAACATTGGAGCATCAGCAATTAGGAAGAGTTTGTCCATAAAGCAATGATCGTGTATTGCTGGCAAACGACTTACCTGCTGTGGCAATCCATGTATCACAAACAGTCGTAACCTGAGTAAGGCTTACGGCTGTTTGTTTCATACATTTGTTTTTTGCGATAAAATGTCTTTGAATTATCAGTGGATAGAGTACGCAGATACAGTGTGTATTTTCATACTGAAGCTGGAATCCAAATTATGTTATGATGCACCATATTCATTCACCATTGAGAGCAGATGAGGGGATAACGAATGACACAGTTCGATGGAGTAAGCGTAGTTAAAAAAGCAAATGTTTATTACGATGGTCAGGTTACAAGCCGCACAGTTATCCTAGGTGATGGTAGTAAGGTAACACTGGGGATTATGTTGCCGGGAACATACGAGTTCGGTACGGATTCCCGTGAGATTATGGAGATTTTGGCAGGGGACCTGAGAGTGATGCTTCCAGGCACTGAGGAATGGCTGGAGATACATGGCACATCGACCTTCCATGTACCTGCGAAGTCTTCCTTCAAGCTGGAAGTACGAAGTGTAACGGATTATTGCTGTTCTTATCCGGAATAATGAGCTGAAAAGGGTAAGAGCACTCAAGCTACAAGCCGAGTGTTCTTACCCTAAAGCTGTGTTATAAATACAAACACACAGCAGCATGGTTACAAAGAAAAGTACAGCTTACTCAAGAGGCTGACCACCAATGGTGCGGCCAATCCATGCTTCGTATGTCTTTACAACAGCAGATAGATCCTCGTCGCCATAGCCTTGTGTTTGTCCGGCTTGAAACAAGCTTTTGGCAATGGACAACATAGGCGTAGGGATGGACAGGCTGTCTGTTAGTGAGGCAGCGAGCTTCAAATCCTTGAGCATCAGGGCAAGTGAGAATTGGTTGCTAAAATCATGTTCGATGATTTTGCGCCCTTTCAGGTCAGCGGCCTTGCTACCTGCCGATCCGAGCTGTACCAATTCTAGGAAGCTGTCTGCTGGAATGCCGGATTTAGCCGCGATGGCAAAGCCTTCAGCCAGAGCGAGGTTATTTATACCGACCATCGTATTGTGAGCGAGCTTGGCCACGGCCCCGCTACCATTTGGTCCCATATGGAGCACCTTTTTGCCCAAGGTATCAAAAACATCTGATTGCGCCGCAATCGCTTCTGCATGACCGCCGACCATGAACACGAGTGTTCCATCTACAGCGGCAGGCTTGCTGCCTGTTACGGGGGCATCAATGAAGGAGCAGCCCAGCTTGTCCGCTTCGACGGCCAATTGTTTGACCAGCTCAGGTGAAATTGTGCTGTTGTCCATCACGGTCATACCAGTCGTAAGACCAGCAAACACACCGTCCTGACCGTAATACACGTCACGTATTGATTGATCATCGCTGACCATGGTAATGACCAGGTGCTGCCCTTCGGCCGCTTCACGAGGGGTTGAAGCTGCACGTGCGCCTTGCTCTACCAAGGGCTCGCAGCGCGAAGCGGTACGATTATAAACTGTGACTTCGAATCCCTGCTTTAGCAGATTGGATGCCATCGGGGCGCCCATCGTGCCCAGTCCGATAAATCCGATGTTTTTCATTGCTAATCACCTTTCTTGTTGGAAGTTGCCGTCCGATGCAGATGCGAGTTCGGCTTGAATTGAATATTGAAACAGATTGCTCTCAGTTCATTGTAGCATGGGCATGCTACCCTATCTACAGCAGGGTCTGTCGAGGCACAGGACACACAGGTAACGCAAGCTTGTCAGGCTCAGCAAATTAAAGTATCCTATTCCTAAGTCCTTATGTTCGTATTCATGGTCTTAGTAATACCAAACAGGAGGTTCCAAACATGTCTAAAAAAGTTATTTTTGATTACACTAAAGCGCTCTCCTTTGTAGGGCAGCACGAAATTGATTATTTTGCAGAGCCCATCAAGTTGGCTCATGAGCAACTGCACAATCAAACAGGTGTAGGTTCCGATTTCTTGGGTTGGATTGACCTGCCTACCAATTATGATAAAGAAGAATTTGCACGCATCCAAAAGGCTGCTGCTAAAATTCAAAGCGATTCCGAGGTATTGATTGTAATCGGTATTGGCGGTTCTTACCTTGGAGCACGTGCTGCGATTGAAATGCTGTCGCATTCTTTCTACAATGCGCTGCCTAAAGACCAACGCAAGGGTCCAGCTATCTATTTTGCAGGCAACAACATCAGCTCTACATATGTGAATCATCTGTTGGAACTGATTGAAGGAAAAGACTTCTCTGTGAATGTCATCTCCAAATCAGGTACAACAACCGAGCCAGCTATCGCTTTCCGCGTATTCCGTGCGGCTCTGGAGAAAAAATATGGTAAAGAAGAAGCGCGCAAACGTATTTACGCTACAACGGATAAAGAACGTGGTGCTCTGAAGAAGCTCGCTAACGAGGAAGGCTATGAATCCTTCATTATTCCTGATGATGTGGGTGGCCGTTACTCCGTGCTGACAGCAGTAGGCTTGTTGCCGATTGCTACAGCAGGCATCAACATCGAAGAAATGATGCAAGGTGCAGCAGACGCTTCCAAAGAATACAGCAACCCGAATGTAGCTGAGAACGAGGCTTACCAATATGCAGCCGTTCGTAACGCTTTGTACCGCAAAGGTAAAGCAATTGAAATTCTCGTAAACTATGAGCCGTCTTTGCATTTCGTATCCGAGTGGTGGAAACAGCTGTACGGAGAAAGCGAAGGCAAGGATTATAAAGGTATTTATCCAGCTTCTGTTGACTTCTCGACAGACCTGCACTCTATGGGACAATTTATTCAGGAAGGCAGCCGTAACATTTTCGAAACGGTAATCCAAGTAGAAAATGTACCTAGTCACATCACCATCGAAGCAGATGAGGATGATCTGGATGGACTGAATTTCCTGGCAGGCAAAACAGTGGATTTTGTAAACAAAAAAGCATTCCAAGGTACATTGCTGGCTCACACAGACGGACAAGTACCAAACCTGATTGTAAATATTCCTGACTTGAGCCCTTACTCCTTTGGCTACCTTGCTTATTTCTTCGAAAAAGCTTGCGGTATCAGCGGCTACCTGTTGGGCGTAAATCCGTTCGATCAACCGGGCGTAGAAGCTTACAAAAAGAACATGTTTGCGCTGCTCGGCAAACCGGGCTTCGAAAAAGAAAAAGCTGAGCTTGAAGCGAGATTGTCTGAATAAGGGAACTATAATTTCTGATTCGAAACAGGCTTTCGGTCTGAAGCGTTATAGTGTATAGCATCAATTAAGTACAGGAAAGCAGTTCGCCAGCTGCCAGAAGCGGGGAACTGCTTTCTTGTAAAATGAAGTAAGGAAGGTTATACGTGTATGTTGGAACAATACCGAACCGTACGCGGTGCCGGCAACAAGGAAATTGTAATCCGAAAATCCCGTTTTATCGGCCATATTCAGCCTGTTCAAACTGAGGAAGAAGCAGTTGCTTTTATAGAGCGCATCAAAAAAGAGCATTGGAATGCCACCCATAATTGTTCGGCCTATATGATTGGGGAAAGAGACGAAATCCAAAAGCAATCGGATGACGGAGAACCGAGCGGGACGGCGGGTAAGCCTATTTTGGAGGTCATCCGCAATCAGAAACTGAAAAATGTCGCTATTGTGGTTACCCGTTACTTTGGCGGGATTTTGCTGGGAGCAGGCGGACTGATTCGCGCGTACTCAGATGGTGCTGTTGCAGCTATCGAGGCAGGGGATGCGATTACACGTGTGTTGCATCGTGAAGTTTTTGTGGAATTGGATTATACTTGGTTGGGCAAAGTGGAAAATGAATTACGTAATCGCAGCATCCGTACCGGAGAAACGATGTTTACGGATAAAGTTACCTTAACCTGTCTGCCGCTGGCTGGTGATGCGGAATCCTTCTGCAACTGGATAACCGACTTGACACAGGGACAATCGCTTGTGTCGGAGGGAGAGCAGCTTTACTTTATTGAAGGGGAATAAATAATATGGCTAGAAGAGCAGTAGAACAGGAGTTGTCAAGAGGGCGGATTCTGGAAGCGGCCAGGCACTTGTTTATCACCAAGGGCTACCGTGCGATTTCAATGCGCAGCATTGGCCAGCATCTGGGTTACAGTCATGGTTCGTTATACTATCATTTTAAAGAGAAGGCTGAACTGTTCTACGCCATTGTGATTGAAGATTTCAATACATTGCGTGGGATTCTACTGCAAGCAGCAACAGGCACGCCTGATGATGGCTTGAGCAGATTGGAGTACCTGATGCTGGAATATATCCGTTTTGGCTTGGAAAATCCATATCAGTACGAAATTATGTTCATGATGCACGATGAAGAGCTCTTTGCATACTGTCGGACAGAGCAAAACCGTTGTGTGGAATTATTTGCGTCTATGATTCGCCAGGAATTGAATGGTCAGGGACATTCGGAGGAAGAATGCTCAAGAGTACCAAAAAGTCTGTTTTTATCCATGCATGGCTTTGTGTCATTTTATATTCAGGACGGTTTAACATTTGAAGAGATCAGGCCCGCTGCTTTAGCACATGTAAAGCTGCTGTGCAGACACCTATGAGCGTACCTGCATTCATACGCTTCAGCCATGAACATGTAGGGCGCTTTTTTAGGTGTTTGCACTTCATGACGGTGACTTATCATTACGGTACTTTGCGAAAGCGACTAAGAATTTAACAGACGATGATGTATCCAGAGGGAGAACATCATCGTCTGTTTTTTTGCATGCCTCCGTCAGCCCTTCATAATTTTCACATGGTATTGGCGTCTGCGTGGGCCGTCGAATTCACAAAAATAAAGACCCTGCCATCGTCCAAGCAACAGCTTTCCATCATGAATGATAACTGTTTGTGATGGGCCTGTTGTAATGGATTTTAGGTGGGACGCCGTATTTCCCTCCATATGACGATATTGGGGATGTTCCCAGGGATAAACCTCATCCAGCCTTAAAATGACATCATGTTTGACATCTGGGTCGGCATTTTCATTAATGGCGATGCCGGCTGTCGTGTGTGGGCAATAAATTAGAGCTGTTCCTTGCTGCACCCCGCTTTTTTCGATGAGTGCTGCAACCTCACGCGTAATATCACGCATTTCATCTCGCCGTGTAGTGGATAATTCAAAAGTATGCAACATAAATCCATCTCCTTTCTATGTATTACTTTACCCTTTTCATTCTTAAGATAATATATAGAGTTGACGAAAATTACTTTCCTTTGATAAAGTATCACATAAGAAAAACAAAGTAAGTTTATTGGAATAATTGAATGTTTTCAAATGAGGTGCGTGCTTTGCGATAAGCAAGGCTGCTGCTGTTCCTGAACTGGTCCAGAAGCGGAAAGGAAGTGTACGGATATGCATGTGGAAGTAAGAGGATTAAACAAGCATTTCGGTAATTTTCATGCGGTAAAGGACGTATCTTTTGATATTCAGACGGGTCATCTTATTGGTTTGCTCGGTCCAAGTGGCGGGGGGAAAACCTCCATTCTTCGCATTTTGGCGGGGCTGGAGCAACCGGATGCAGGAGAGATCCGCTTTCACGGAAAAAGGGTAAACGAGCTGACACCACAGGAGCGTGGAATCGGATTTGTATTTCAAAACTATGCTTTGTTCAAGCATATGAGCGTGTACGACAATATTGCCTTTGGTTTGAAAGTGAAAAAAAGCTCCAAAGCCCGCATCAAGGAAAGGGTCACTGAGCTGGTCGAACTCACGGGGCTCAAAGGCTTTGAGCATCGTTATCCGCATCAGTTGTCAGGTGGACAGCGACAGCGGGTTGCTTTTGCGCGTGCTTTGGCACCGGAGCCTCAACTACTGCTGCTGGATGAGCCATTTGCGGCTATTGACGCCAAGATTCGTCAGGAACTGCGCACCTGGTTGCGAGAGTTGATTGAGCGGGTAGGTATTACCTCCATTTTCGTCACCCATGATCAGGACGAGGCGATTGAAGTAGCGGATGAGATTATGGTGATTAATCAAGGACGGCTGGAGCAGAAGGGAACGCCTTGGGATATTTATAAAAAACCGGGGACTCCGTTTGTAGCTTCCTTTATTGGGGAATCCACGGTGATTGAACAGGCGAGTAGTCTCAGGGGCTTTGAGGAAGCTGCCGGAGTGGGAACACGTGCCTTGATTCGTCCGGAGTACATTGATGTCGGACCTAGTGAGGAATTTGCGCTCCTGTCGGCAACCGAGGAAGGCATTGTGAAGCATTTACATTTTCGTGGGAGTGAATGGATGGTTGAAGTCCAGGTCGGGGATCAGCGTCTCATGACATACCGTTCATTGGAAAAGTCTACACTGGAACCTGGTCAGCAGGTGCGAGTGTTGGTGCATCGGGCCTATCTATATAATGAGGAGTCCAGCTGGATGGTGGAAAACCGACTGAAGGAAGACCCCATGCCTATTATTATTTGAAAATAAAAAGATCACATATAAGGGGGGTGTCTGGCCTGTTTTACGGCTTTGGACATGCTCCTTTTGTCGTTGGTCGCTGGGGTGATTTACGCAGGCTTGATATGTTCGTTATAATAGGAGTAAAAACACCCAGATAGATAGGAGTTAAATCATGAATCGGCTTATTTTTCTTGGCACAGGGGATGCAATGGGGGTTCCGCGTGTATATTGTGATTGTCTCGTGTGCACAGAGGCCCGCACGATAGGAACGAATGTAAGGTTGAGATCGTCTGTGCTGATCGAAAGCGAGACAGAGGATTTTATGATTGATTGTGGCCCCGACTGGCGTAGACAGTTAGAACTGCGCAGTTTGCGTTTTATCCCTACAATCCTCGTGACACATGCACATTTTGATCATATTGGAGGATTGCCAGAATGGGCGGATGCCTGTCGCTGGACCGGTAATAGAGGGCGCTTGTTCGCTCCACAGGAAGTGATCGATACGATCTTACGTCAATTTTCCTGGCTTCCTGGAAACCTGGATCTTATTCCAGTAGATCAGGGAGTCCAACTTGGCGGGTGGAATATCCGAGGATGGCGTGTGAATCATGGGAAGAACGGATATGCTTACGCTTATCGTTTGGAAAAAGACGGCTTCTCATGGGCCTACTGTTCGGATTCGATTGGACTGAATGAGGCGGAAATTTTACCTTTACATAATCTGAATTTACTCGTGCTGGGGACGAGCTTTTACCATGAGGAAGCGGAGTATACCACCCGCTCGGTATATGACATGCTGGAGGCTCAGGAACTTGTAGGAAGACTGAAGCCCGGAAGCACGGTATTTACACATATGTCCCATGATGTGGATATCATACACAACTACGGGCTGCTGGAAGGGATCAGTTTGGCACATACAGGTATGAGTTTACCGTTAGAATAACGATGGTTTTACCTTTACATCGTTCGACTGATGCGTAGAAGTGTGGAGATCCCTTCTTTGATTTGCAGCTCATTGGCGTATGAATAGGACAACCGTATATGCGTTTTACCCTCTGCACCGATGGGATCAAATACATTGCCTGGGACAAAGGAAACGGACTCTTGTATACTTTTGGCAAGCAGCTCATTAGGTTGTATCGTAGAAGGTAGCTGGAGCCACAGGTTGAGTCCTCCCGCCGGGCTGGTCCATGTCCAGCCGGAATCGCGGAGACTGGTCTCCATCGTTTCCTTACGAATCTGGAGCGCGATACATAGCTTTTTAATATGCTGCTGCATACGTGGGGATTGAAAGTATTGTAAAAACAGCTTTTGATTCAGCAGCGGCGATCCGTTGTCCACTAGCGCTTTGACGCTCAATAGACTGTCCATGAGCTGAGGCCTACAGGTTACGGCTGCGATTCGCAGACCGGGTGCGACATATTTGCTGTAGCTGCGAATATAGACGACGCTTCCCGAGATATCATAGGAGAAAATCGGAGAAGGCGGCTTTTGCCCAAAGCTGATATCATAGGTGCTGTCATCCTCGACAATAAGACAGCCGTAGCGCTCAGCCAGTTCGGGCAGACGTTTGCGCTGCTCATCGGGGATCGTAAAGCCGGTCGGATTGTGAAAGGTCGGATTCACATAAAAGAGGCGCGGTTTTTCCGTTTTCAGGCACCATTCAATCTGATCCATATCATAACCTTCCGGCCGTATATCAGTTACAGTCAGGCGGGCGCCTTGTCTACGGAATATTTCCATGGCGGGACCATAGACCGGACGTTCGATTAATACACGGTCTCCTGTACGGATCAGAGATCGGGAAACTAAATCGATGGCTTGCTGTGCGCCGGAGGTAATCAGTACTTCGTCCGTTGATACTGCAAAATGCTTATCTGTGCTAAAATGCTGCGCCATGGCATCACGAAGCTCAGCGTCTCCTTGTACAGAAGAATAGGTAGCTGCGATTTTTGGATGCTTTTCAAACACCTGCATCATTAATTCTCTCCAGTATCGGTTAGGCAGGAGAGAGGGATCAATCAGGGCCTTGGAAAATTGGAAGTCTGCGTTCACGGCATGAACCTGGGTGAGTCCATCCAGCCCCCTCCAGACGGAAACAGACGGATCGTCTGCCATGTAAGTGGATTCCGATTGGAAGATCCGCTTTGTGGATGATCGTTCCGAATAGGCAGTACATATTCCCAATTCTGCTGCATGGGAAGCATGAGCGTAATATCCCGATTTATCTTTTACATAGATGCGTCCTTGTTGCTTTAACTCCTGATAAGCCCGGAATACGGTTAACCGATGCACACCCAGTTCCTGAGCCAGACTTCGCACCGACGGCAATTTAACGTCTGCTGGCCAGTCCCCGCGCTCAATCCGCACATTTACGTAATGGACGACCTGCTCATACAGCTTTAAGCTCGGATCGGCCGAGTTATTTTCTGTTGAAAACAATAATTCGCTGTTAACCTTGCCCATGCTGTCCACGCTCCTTTGTGTGTATTGTACTATACAGCACTTCAAAAACGTATACAACTGTTCTGTGGTTGCCCATCTGTTCTGTATGTCTCCTTGTATGCTTGTGAATAACAGAAGGGAGAGAGAAGTGTCATGATTGGTATCGCCTTTACAGTTATGTGTCTTATTTTTGGCACCACATTTTTGGCTATCAAAGTGGGAGTGGAGGCCGGACTTCCACCGTTCTTATCGGCAGGAGCACGTTTTATGACAGCAGGGGCAATCTTGTTTATAGCGATGAGGCTGTCGGGAAAGGCTCGGTGGTCGTTATTATGGCGTAAGGAAATGCTGCTGATTGGGACGGGAACGACCTTCGGCACATTCTCAACACTGTATTGGGCAGAGCAATATGTCAGCTCGGGGATCGGCGCTATTTTGTCAGCCACCGGACCGATGATGATTGTGCTAATGCAGTCTGCAATACTGCGGCAAAAAACGACGAGAATTACGCTCATGGGCTGTATGATCAGCTTTCTCGGGGTCGTGTTGGTGGTATTGCCCGGCTTGACCGTTCAAGTCAGCGGCCTGTGGTTGGCAGGTTGCATAGCCATTTTGCTGGGTGAGCTATGCTATTCGGGTGGAGCCCTGTATTCCAAGCGAGTCATGGATGCATTTCGTGATACGAATCCGATTGCCTTAAATGCAGCTCAAATGTTCCATGGTGGTTGGATGCTGCTAGTACTGTCGGCTTTCACTGAGCCTTGGAATTCTGAGGGATGGAATCTGCTGCCTGCCATGGGCTCTCTGTTTTATTTGATCCTGTTTGGCTCCATGATTGCGCAAACACTATTTTACTGGCTTATGGCGCGTACGAATCCATTGTTTCCGACCACATGGCTCTACATTTCACCACCAATTGCTGTAGGCCTGGGTGCTTTTTTATATGGAGAACATGTAAGCTGGTGGATGCTGGCAGGGGTGCTGCTCATTGTGACTGGGTTGATGTGTATGAATAACGGAATCATCCGTCTGGTGAACAGACGCAAAGTACGCTCTGCTGCCTGATATTTCGAAGTTGTTAGAATATGATGTAATATGATAGAAAAAGCCTCCAAACTGCCGTATATTACTAAACATGCGGCGTTTGGAGGCTTTGTTGTTGTAATACTTTATTTAAGTATTATGGGTACAGTCAGTTTCTGCTTATTCAACATTGAGTACAAATTTGTCGATGGCATGCTTTACACCGTCTTCGTTATTACTGCGAGTAATGTAATCAGCCAGCTTTTTTAAATCAGGAATCGCATTCTCCATCGCTATGCCAAGACCGGCACATTCCAGCATTTCATGGTCATTCCAAGAGTCGCCGATCGCAATGGTCTCCGACAGATCACAGCCAAAATGGTTTGCAAGGAAGGCAAGAGCGTGGCCCTTGGTGCCTTCATGATGCATAATTTCCAGGAAATGAGGCTTGGATTTTGTAATATGCACTTCACTGCCAAGCAATTCGCGAAGTTCGGGAATTAATTCGTCCAACACTTCCGGCTCGTCGATAATCAGCAATTTAGGAGCTGGTTGCTCTATAACTTTACTGAACACAGGCTCTACAAAATATTCCGTGTTGTTCAGCTCGGTGTAATCTTTAATTTTTTGATTATCTTCACGAGTGTACAATTTGTCATCTATATACGTTTGCAAATGCAGATTGCGTTCCACGCAGAATTCATACAGACGACGTGCAGCTACGAGTGGAACATAACGCTCATACAGCACGTTTTCGTCCAGCAGGTTTTTAACCAAAGCTCCTTGGTACGTAATGATCGGTACGTTCAACCCCGTCTGGCGTGCAATTTTGTGCGCGGAGGCATAAGCTCGTCCAGTAGCGAGAGTAACCACCACACCTTTAGCTACAGCAGCTTCCAATGCCTGTTGTGTCGCTGGAGTAACTTCTTTCTGGTCATTAATGAGAGTATCATCAATATCAATGGCAATTAATTTATACATATCGGTATTCTCTCCTTTATCTCTATCATGGGGCAATATTAAAATTGTATCTTATAATATTCAAAATGACAATATCGCATTGAAAAAGGGACGACGCCCATAAGAGCCTGTCCCCTTATAACCACTGAAGTATTGGCTTGAAACCATGGAAAAAAGTAACGCTTAGTCTTCCAGAAATACAAGTCCAACAAAGTCGTCCAGCTCAATATTACCAAAGTAATGCTTCAAATCGAGAGAGGATAAGGCTTGACGGACCTCACCTTCATCATAACGCTTGCCACGCAGGATATTTTCAATATCAGCGACATCACCTACACCGAAGAAATCCCCGTAGATTTTAATATCACGGATGTAGCCTTCCTTCAGATCCATGCGGATATCTATAATACCGACCGGGAATTTACGTGTGTGTTTGATATTGCTCTCAGGGGATAGACCGTAGTTCCAATCCCACGATTGATAGCGTTCTTTGGAAATTTCATGGATTTTAGCCCAATCCGCATCGGTGAGCTTATATTGAGGCACCTGATCCAATTCTGAGCCAAAGATGGACCGCAGCAGTTCCTCGCGAAATTGTTCTATGGTCATCTCACGGTCCATCAGTTCGCTGATGTTAGCCACGCGGCTACGGACGGATTTTGTGCTTTTGGATTTGAATTTTTCGGGATTGGCGTGCAGCGATGCAGCCACATTGTCCAGATTCAGGTTGAACATCAATGTACCATGGCTGAACATACGTCCACGTGTGGCAAATTGAGCATTTCCTGAAATTTTACGTTCTCCGACTTGCAGATCGTTGCGTCCTGTCATTTCGGCTTCTACTCCCATTTGGCGGAGGGCGTCAATCACAGGTTGCGTAAATTTGAGGAAATTATGAAAGGACTCCCCGTTATCCTTGGTAATGAAGCTGAAATTTAAGTTACCGAGATCATGATATACAGCCCCGCCGCCGGACAGGCGACGAACGACTTGAATATTATTGTCTCTCACAAACTCAGCGTTGATTTCTTCAACGGTGTTTTGATGCTTGCCTATAATAATAGAAGGCTGATTAATGTAAAACAGCAGATAGCTGTCGTCCAGCGGTAAATGCTTGAGCGCGTATTCCTCAATAGCAAGATTAATGGCTGGATCGTGTATGCCCTGGTTGTCGATGAACAGCATGTCCATTCCTCCGTATATACAAACTGTGTATTTTATGTGTGCCTCCCCCTATTGTAACCCAAGTGAGCCATGTACAAAAGCTCATTTGCATTGACGGGACGCAAAAAGCAGCCTCATAATGGAGCTAAATGATTGAAAACGGGCGGAAAGGATATGAGGCAATGATAGAGGTTTACGGTCATGGCGGGGACAGGGAAACAGCTGCCGCGACATTTGGCGGAGCTGCGGCGGATTTTGTGGATTTTAGTGCAAATATTAATCCGCTTGGTCCGCCACCGGAGGTGCTTGAGGCACTGCAAAGCTCATTGGACACGGTGATTCGCTATCCTGACCCTGGGCATCGCCACTTTAAAAATATGCTGGCACGGCGGCTGCACGTTCCACCGGAGTCGCTGAGCATCGGTAACGGCGCTGCTGAAAGCATGGCGCTGCTGCTATTGGGCCTGGCTCCCAAGCGTGTGGGCACAGTGGAGCCGTGTTTTTCGGAATATGCCGAGCTGGCTGGCAAATTTGGAGCCGAGATCCACCGGGTATACGGGAAGGCTTCGCTTCAATGGAAGGCAGACGTGGAGGACATCCTTCAGCTCATGGAGCAGGTAGATGTATTGTTCCTTGGGCAACCGAATAATCCGAACGGTGTGCAATATGGTGAGCAGGAGCTATATGAACTGGCAGAGGCGGCTGGCAGAACGGGTACCGTGCTGGTGGTGGATGAGGCCTTTATTGATTTTATCCCACTGGAACGGCAAATCTCACTATTGCCTGTGCTGGATCGCTATCCTCATGTGATTTTGATCCGATCGATGACCAAATTTTATGCCATTCCTGGCTTGCGATTGGGCTATGCGATTGCTCATCCGGACTATATCCGGCAAATGACGGCCAAACAGGTGACCTGGAGTGTTAATGGATTGGCGTTGCTGGCTGGAGAGGCGTGTCTGAGAAGTGGGCAAGCTTATGAGCGCCGCACACAGGAACTGATTGCGACGGAGCGCAGTCGCTTGCTGACTGCCTTAGCGGAATGGGGCTGCGGTGTCGTTCCCGGCGAAGCCAATTATGTGCTAGCAAGGGCGCCGGGAACGTGGAGTTCATCGGCTATTCAGCAGGCGCTTGGACAACGTGGGATTCTTATACGTAGCTGTGCCATGTATCCGGGGCTGTCGGCGAGCCATTTTCGAATTGCAGTCAAGGACGCCGAAGCCAATAATATGCTGCTGTCCGCACTCAGTGAAGTGCTGGAGGAGGAGCAGGGGCGTGATAGTTAGCTTGATCATAATGGCAGCCTATTTGCTGGACAGGCTAATCGGCGATCCGAGATGGTTGCCACATCCAGTCATCGGGATGGGACATGCCATTTCAGCATTGGAAAAAGCGATTCGTCGTAAGGTCCGCAGTGACCGGGGATTGAAACGTGCGGGTATACTGCTTCCACTCATTGTGGCAGGAGGCTCCTTTGGGCTTGCTTGGGGGCTATTGCGTGTGCTTGCCTGGATTCACCCATGGTTGTCTGTCGTCGTAGAAATTGTTCTGGTTGCAACCACAATTGCTTCCAAAGGACTAAAGGACGCAGGGATGGCCGTATACCGAGCGTTGCAGGCGAATAACCTGACTGTGGCACGTCGGGAGCTAGGCATGATTGTTGGGAGGGATACGCAGCAGCTTGACGAGCCTGAAATTGTACGCGGTACCGTCGAAACAGTCGCTGAAAATATCGTGGACGCCATTATTTCCCCGCTTTTTTATGCCCTGATCGGGGGAGCCCCCTTGGCACTGGCATATCGTGCCGTAAATACGCTCGACTCAATGGTTGGCTACAAAAATGAAAAGTACCTGCATTTAGGCTGGGCCTCGGCACGTCTGGACGATGTAGCTAACTACATTCCGGCTCGCCTGACAGCAGTTATGCTTGTGATAGCGGCGTGGTTGTATCGGCTGGATGCTGCAAGAAGCTGGCGCACAGTCAAGCAGGATGCCCGTCTGCACCCCAGTCCAAACAGCGGCTTTCCCGAATCAGCGGTGGCAGGTGCCTTGGGGATTCGTCTTGGTGGCTATAACGTGTATCACGGCGTACGCTCCTTTCGGGCATATATGGGCGAAGAGATACGACCACTGGAGTCGAAGGATATCCGGCATACAATCCGGCTGATGTTCGCCGTATCCACTATGTTTGTAGGGTTGTGTTTGTTGGGAGTTGCGGGGTGTTTTGCCTTGGGATGGATGCGGTGAGGAGTGACATTATTTTGAAACAAAATACAGAAGGGAAAAGAGTGCGAGAACGTGCACTAAGTCCGAACCCACAACAGGATAGTGAGCCGAATGATGCTAAAGAAGGTCTGCAATGGGACATGGAGCTCGTGCTAGTTCGTCATGGCACAACCTTATGGAATAAGGAACGTCGATATGTGGGACATGCCGATTTGAGTTTGCTGTCTGGAGCAGAGCAGGAATTAAAGCCTTTACGGGAAAAATTGCAGGGCCAGTCCTTTGCTCAAATCTATTGCAGTGACTTGATGCGATGTCGCCAGACCTTGCAGATCATTTTGCCGGAGTCAGCAAAGACGTCTGAACGTTTCCTGTCTGCTATGCCTCCTATCATGGAACCACGTCTGCGAGAACTTCACTTTGGCGAGTGGGATGGAAAAACGTATGACATGCTTAAGGATGTGGCGTTGTATCGCGCTTGGATTGATGAGCCGCAACGAATCACCCCGCCTGGAGGAGAGTCTTGGGTCCATTTTGTGAATCGTCTGCGCGAATTCCGTGACTCTCTGTTTGCGTGGCGCATTGCTTTGAAGGTTCAGCCAATAGAGTCGAATGCTGCACCGCCCTCTGTTTTGGTTGTCACGCATGGTGGAGTAATTCGCCAATTGGTTTGTATGCTGATACCAGGTCATGATTTTTGGAGTCTGAATCCAAAACCGGGAGAAGCGATTAGGCTTCAGTTAAGGCTGGCAGGACTGCACAATTGTATAGCAAAATTGCTTTTTCACTAGGGTAGTTGTGGCGAATCAAGCAGCTGTTTGGGTTGTAAGCTAACTCTTTTTAACCTATAATCATCAAGTAAAAGAACGGCTTGACTACACTACATCAAATATCCAGCAGACGAGGTCGGCGCCGTGTGAGGGAACTTGCTTTTCTTCATTGCGCTGTTAAAAGGGAAGTCGGTGTGAGTCCGACGCGGTCCCGCCACTGTAAATGGAAACATGCTCATTAGCCCTGTTACATGTGCCGCCAAGCATGTGAAAGAATATCAGGGCATGCCTCTTCCATAAGTCAGGATACCTGCCCGTCCGCCTGTCACCATAATCCTTCGAGGAAAGGATGACGTGTTCGCAGTGACTGTCCATGCGGAAAGAAGCTGCCCGCCTGCGCACGATCTGTGCTAACGTGACCCCTGTATCCTGATATGAGGATGCGGGGGTTTTTGATAGGAAAAGAAGGCTGGAATGAGGAAAATATCGGATGATGTTCAAGTAACGCTCTTAACGATTTTTGTATGAAGGGGTGCAAATCATGGCAGGCAAAAAAATAAAGGTATGGACAACAGGTCTATTGGCGCTGATATTGGCAGTTGTGCTGAGTGCATGTGGCGCGAATGGAAAAAATGTAGAAAATAAAGAGGGCCAAGCTTCTTCACAGCAGCCGGGACAGACCGTAACCGCACAAGAGCCTCCGGGCAAAACGGTTTACCCGCTAACGGTTAAGGATGCAACAGGACAGGAATTTACATTTAAAAAGGCACCGGACAAGATCGTTTCCGTCTCCCCGGCAGAAACCGAGGCGTTGTTCGCTATCGGATTGGATAAGGAAATTGTTGGTGTATCCGACTACTCTGATTACCCGGAGGCAGCTACGAAAAAGCCTAAAGTGGGCGGTATTATGAAACCGAACGAAGAGGCGATCATTGCTGCGAACCCTGATGTCGTTTTTGCAGGAATTTCACTTAGTGAACAGGCTACGACTAAGCTACGTGACATGGGAATTATGATTTTTAAAACGGAACCGAAGACCGTTGAAGATGTCATAGCTAACATCGAATTGTATGGGAAAATCACCGATCATCAGAAAGAAGCGAGAGCGGTGACCGACAAGATGAGAGCAGATGTAGCGGAAGTGAAAGAAGGAGTTAAAAATATCGGCAAAGGGCAGAAGCTACGGGTATACGTCGAATTTTCACCAGGCTGGACAGTGGGTAAAGGCGAGTTTATGGACGAACTGATCACATTGGCGGGCGGCGAAAACGTGGGTGCCACGCAGAAGGGCTGGTACCAAATCAGTGAGGAAAATATTATAGCTGCCAACCCTGACGTGATTTTATACAGCAAAAGTGTGAAGGATGACAAAACAGGCCAGTCCCTCGGCGATATCATAAAAGCTCGTAGTGGATGGGATCAAATATCGGCTGTTCGTAACAATCGTGTATTTGCCGTGGATGATAATTTGATTAGCCGTCCAGGTCCACGCGTAACAGAAGGGCTCAAGGAAGTAGCCAAGGGCGTGTACCCTGAAATTTTCAAATGAATCGTAGACTGATCGGTTTTGGGGGGACTGGTCTTGTCTTGCTGCTGCTGACGCTGCTGCTCTGTCTTGGCATCGGCTCGGTCAGTCTTCCGGTCAGCCAGATCACAGGTATTTTGATCAACCACCTACCGTGGTTAGGTGATACGTTTACACCGGATTGGAATACATCTGCAGAGCAGATTATTTTGAAGGTCAGACTGCCACGGGTGTTACTGGGAATGTTGGTTGGAGCAGCGCTGGCGCTGGCGGGAGCCGGATTTCAGGGTGTGCTACGTAATCCTTTGGCTGATCCGTATACACTGGGAGTGTCTTCGGGAGCTTCGGTAGGAGCGGCAGTGCTGATTTATTGGGGGCTTCAATTTTCATTTGTGGGTATATGGACCCTTCCGCTAGTCGCATTTATAACCGGCATGCTGACGCTGTGGATGGTGTTGACGTTGGCGCGTGAAGGTGGGAAAATTCCGACCCAAAGCCTCATTTTATCAGGTGTGGTGATGCAATTTTTTGGGGGAGCCATTGTTTCTTTTCTGACAGCCATGTCGAAGGAAACAGTCAATGAAATATTGTACTGGACGTTGGGAAGTCTTAGTCTGCGAGGTTGGTCATATACGGGAATTCTTTTACCTTACGTGATCGTTGGGCTGGTGTTTCTATGGAACCGGGCACGGGTGCTGAATATTCTGGCTTTGGGTGAACGTCAAGCGGCTCATATGGGGGTTCATGTAGATGCGACGAAGCTATCTGTCCTGATCATATCTACCTTGCTGACAGCTGCCGCTGTCTCAGTATGCGGAGTCATTGGCTTTGTCGGACTCGTTGTACCACATATCATTCGTCTGGTGACAGGTCCTGATTACCGGATGATCGTTCCGTTGTCAGCACTGGGTGGAGCTATTTTTATGGCTTGGGCAGATACGGCAGCTCGTACGCTGTTAGCCCCGACGGAAATTCCTTTGGGCGTGATGACAGCCTTTGTGGGAGCACCGTTCTTCGCATATCTCCTGTACCGGAACAAGAAGCTGCGCAGGGGGGATCTGCTGTGACCGAACCAAGTGAATTACTAAAGGTGCGTGCTCGAGCATTAGAGGTAGCGGGCCTGAGCCGTGCTTATGGGGATTTCCATGTGCTAAAGAATGTTAGCTGGAACGTAGACGAAGGAGCTTGGTGGGGGATCATTGGTCCGAATGGGAGTGGTAAATCGACGTTGCTGCATCTGCTTTCTGGCGTAGATCAGCCGACTTCTGGAAGTGTTCATATCTATGGCAAAAAGGTCGGTAGCTACAGCAGAAAAGAGCTTTCCCGACTTGTAGCCGTACTCCAGCAGGAGGGCATTCCTCCAGTGAGATACACCGTCAGGGAAGTTATAGAAATGGGGCGGTTTCCTCATCAGGACTGGCTAGGCAGGGAAAAGAGAGTTGATGTGGAGGCGATTACGGATCGGGTCCTAGCGCGATTGAGTCTAACTTCACTGGCCGACAGAACATTGGACCGCTTGAGTGGAGGACAGCGACAGCGTGTAGCTTTGGCAAAGGTGATGGTGCAGGAACCACAGATATTGCTGCTGGACGAACCTACGACCTATCTGGATTTGCGCTATCAGCTTGAATTTATGGAATTGCTGGCAGAATGGCGTCAAGAAACGGGCGTGACAATCATTGCTGTCTTGCATGATCTGAATTTGGCGGCACAGTTTTGCGATAATTTGCTTGTACTTAAGGATGGAATGGTTGAAGGATTGGGAGCTTCAACGGATTTGCTAACGGAGGATCGGATTCGGCGTGTATATGGTGTGGAGCCTGTGATGCTTCCGCATCCCGATAGCGGTGTGCCGCAGCTCTTGCTGCGCAGAAGCGCTGCGTCTACAGCAGATCAATAGGAGATTGTAAACATACTAAAAAGAGCAGGGAGTGGAAGGTATGAACGACAAGCTGCGTCAGCTGATCGATAGCATAGCCCAGCCGGATGGAGTGGCGGCTTCGGCAGCGTCAGCACATTTGGACCAATTAACAAAGCCACCTGGAAGTCTTGGAAAGCTGGAGAGCTTGGCCATCCAGCTAGCAGGAATTACTGGCGTGGACAAGCCTGAATTTGATCGTAAAACGGTGATGGTCATGGCTGCGGATCATGGGGTGTGTGAAGAGGGAGTTAGCGCCTTTCCAGCTGAGGTTACGCAGCAAATGCTGTATAACATGCTGTCAGGCGGCGCAGCAATTAATGTGCTGGCACGTCATGCAGGCGCTGATGTCCAGGTAATAGATGTTGGCGTGAATGCGGACGTTGCTCACCCGGATTTGGTGAATCGTAAGGTGCGTATGGGCACTTCGAATATGGCTAAAGGGCCAGCCATGCTGCGTACGGAAGCGGAACAAGCGGTTTTGGCCGGAGCTGAAGCCGTAGCAGAAGCGGTTAAAGGTGGCACACGGCTATTTGTTACCGGAGAGCTAGGGATCGGGAATACGACAGCCAGCGCTGCGGTTGTATGTGCGCTCACCGGACTTGATCCGGAAGTGATCGTGGGCCGGGGAACGGGGGTAGATGTGGCGGGGCTTACCCGTAAAATAGCCGTTGTCTGCCGCGCATTGGATGTGAATCAACCGGATGCCAATGACGCGCTGGACGTGCTGACCAAGGTCGGCGGTCTGGAGATTGCCGCTCTGGCAGGCGTCATCCTCGGCGCAGCCGCGCATCGCTGTCCAGTGGTGCTGGACGGCTTTATTTCCGGCGCGGCAGCCCTTGCTGCACGCGCGCTTGCGCCTGCGAGCGCGGCGTACATGCTTGCTTCGCACGCCTCGGACGAGCGTGGACACGCGGCGGTGCTCCGCCAGCTTAAGCTGGAGCCCATGCTCCATCTGGACATGCGGCTCGGTGAGGGCACGGGCGGTGCGCTGAGCTTGCACCTGATTGATGCGGCGTGCCGCATTATGCGCGAAATGGCGACCTTTGCCGATGCAGGCGTATCGGACGGTCATGGAGCCGCGCAGCGATGAAGGCGCTCGTGACCGGCGGGGCACGCAGCGGAAAAAGCGGCTTTGCCGAGCAATTATGCATGGCGCGCGCTCCGCGCGCCTGCTATATTGCAACGGCCCAAGCCTATGACGTGGAGATGAAGGAGCGCATCGCTCTTCATCGGCTCCAGCGCGATTCTGCCGGGTATGACTGGCAGACGCTGGAGGAAGCGCAGGCGCTGCCGGAGCTGCTGCGGCGGCTTGGCGACGATCAAGCGTCGCAGCCTGCGCCTATGGTGCTGGTCGACTGCCTGACCCTGTGGCTGTCGAACGTGCTGCTGGCCGCAGGTGAGGACGGCGAAGCTGCGGCCAGAGCCGCCATGGATGAACTGGCGGTAGCTGTGGAGCAGTATCCGGGATCGCTCGTCATCGTAACCAACGAGGTCGGTGACGGTATTGTACCAGAATATCCGCTTGGAAGGCTGTACCGGGATTTGAGCGGGATTATGAATCAGCGGATAGCCCGTGTTTGTGGCGAAGTTTTTTTAGTGACGGCGGGCATTCCCGTAGAACTTAAACAGTTGGAATATAAGCTATGAGCCGCGAACGTCAGGCTGTTGCTGCGGCTTTTCAATTTTTAACCCGTCTACCGGTCAAGACGGAGCTGGATTTTTCCCCGGAGCTGCTGAAACGCAGTGCAAGCTATTATCCGCTGGTTGGAGTGATTATTGGTATTATCGTCTGGGGCGTTGCGGCGCTTACGGCTATGGTGCTGCCACCGCTGCCGTGTGCGATTCTTACCCTTGCAGTCTGGGTCTGGTTGACGGGCGGACTGCATCTGGACGGGTGGATGGATGCTGCGGATGCCTTATTCAGCTACCGCTCCCGTGAACGGATGCTGGAGATTATGAAAGATAGCCGTGTAGGAGCAATGGGGGTTATTGCTTGTGTGCTGCTACTCATGCTCAAGGCTGCTTTGCTGTATACCGTGCTGGTTGAACAAAATGTGTCCGGCTTGTTGTTGCTTCCGATGGTTTGGAGCCGCTGGTTTATGGTACATGCAATGAAGCGCTGGCCTAAAGCCCGTAACGATGATGGACTGGCTGCGCGTTTTGCTGATATGAGTGGTGGACGTGCCGGACTGGCCGTATTTTGGGCTGTAGTCGTGACTCTAGGTGCTGCCGCAGGCCAGTATATACTTGCAGGACCAGCTACAGCAACAGAGGGATCAGGAAACCTGTCGTTAGCAGGGACACACTTACAGACGCTCCTTTCGTATTCTGAAAGCCTTCCAATCTGGATAGGCTTTGCGTTGCTTCCGCTCTTGGCTTACGGAGTTGGAACCTTTACAGCAAACCGTATTAATCGCCGTCTTGGGGGACTTACGGGAGATATATACGGAGCTTTGAACGAATTGCTGGAGACTGTTTTGTTGCTGTTTATTGTCATTTTGTACGGGTTGTGATCAAATTTGAAATGAATTCGTTAAAGGGGAAGAGGCAATTGTCAACTTTCGAACCGTCCCGCACGAACCCGGCAGCTATATTAATGCTTCAAGGAACAGCGTCGGATGTGGGTAAAAGCGTGGTGACGACCGCGCTGTGCCGGATCTTTCTGCAGGACGGCTACCGTCCCGCACCGTTTAAGTCACAAAATATGGCGTTAAACTCTTATGTTACCGAGAACGGCAAGGAAATTGGACGTGCACAGGGAGTACAGGCCGAAGCTTGTGGTATTGAGGCGACGACCGACATGAATCCGATTCTGATTAAGCCAGTCAAGGATATGCACTCACAAATTGTTGTACACGGTGCACCTTATGCCTATATGAGCGCTTCCGATTACCGAAAGGATTTTTTGCCACAAGCCAAGCACACCGTTATGGATGCGCTGAATCGGCTGCGCGATACCTATGATATTGTGCTTATGGAAGGGGCCGGCAGCCCGGCAGAAATTAATTTAAAGGACCGCGATATTGTAAATATGAACCTTGCAGGCTGGGCGGATGCTCCAGTATTGCTGATTTCGGATATTGACCGGGGTGGTGTCTTTGCCTCTCTGGTAGGGACTATTGAGTTGCTGGAACCCCATGAAGTACAGCGTATCCGTGGATTTATCATTAACAAATTCAGAGGCGATTTGTCCCTGCTTCAACCAGGATTAGACTGGCTGGAAGAACGGACAGGCATTCCTGTACTCGGTGTACTGCCCTATTTACCGGACATTCGCATTGAAGCAGAAGATTCGGTCGTACTGGACAAGAAGCCTAAGCGGTCAGCAAAGGATAAAGAATTGGACATTGCGGTGATACGTTATCCGCGTATTTCCAATTTTACGGACACGGATGCTTTGGCCGCAGAGCCGGATGTGAGCGTGCGTTATGTCACAGAGGCCGGACAATTGGGCGTACCGGATGCCATTATCTTACCGGGAACCAAAGACACCATCGGAGATCTGCTGGAATTGCGTGAAAGAGGGCTAGAGGATGACATTCGAGAGGCCATGAAGATAGGACGCACGCAACTGGTTGGTATTTGTGGGGGCTATCAAATGCTGGGTACAGCGTTATTTGATCCCGATGCCGTCGAATCTGGGTTGCCGCAGCAGGCAGATGGGTTAGGTTGGCTAGCTCTATCCACGACCTTCTTAAAGGAAAAGCAAACCGTGCGCGTTCAAGGAACCCTGTCTAATCATTGCCCACTTTTGCTAAGCACTGCACTTGATTCGGGTTCTACCTCCAAGCCAGTCATTGAAGGATATGAAATACATATGGGTGTTACAGAGTATGTCACGGAACCACATGTATCTATAGACAGGACTCCAGACTCAACGAAAATGAAAACATTATTCCAGATTCAGCGTGGGGAAGGGACTGCCTTTGACGAAGGTTGGGGTACGACAGACGGTAAGGTATGGGGAACCTACTTGCATGGTGTGTTTGATAATGACCGTTTTCGCCGGTCCTGGTTGGATGGACTGAGACAAGCCAAGGGCTTGCCAGCTTTGGATAGCACTTTTACTGTACGTGAAGCCAAGGAACAAGAATTTGACCGTGTCGCAGAGGTGATACGCGCTCATTTGGATATGGGACAAATTTACCGCATTCTCGGGATGGATTCATAAACTTCTTCATGGAAGATCCTTTAAAAAGCTTTAAAAAAATAAAGAGGTATCTCTACAGTCATTTTTGTGACTGAGAGATACCTTTTTTAGCAGATCAGCTTACTTAATTTTAAATTTTTGAACCGCCTTTTGCAGTTCAGTTGCTTGTTGGCTTAATTGACGAACAACCTCACTGTGGCTTTCCATTTCATTCAGTTGCTCATCGGCATTTAAACCGATCTCCTGAATCATATGTTGTGCGTTGGCAGCAATGAGAGCTGTCTCCTCCACGGAAGCAGATACTTCCTCCGAGCTGGCGGATACTTGCTCCGTTGCTGCGGATACGGTTTGAATCGTAGCGTTGATCTTTTGCATGAGCTCACTTAGCTGGTTAAAAGCAAAACTCGCCTGTTGAACCATTTCCGTTCCCGAGTGAATCTCACGACTAACCTGAGTCACTGAGTCCACAGATTGCTGAGATACTTCCTGAATGGTAACCAAATAGTCCGAAATTTCCTGTGTTGCTGCTTTGGATTGCTCTGCGAGCTTGCGAACTTCCCCGGCAACTACAGCGAAGCCCCGTCCATGCTCGCCCGCGCGGGCAGCCTCAATGGAGGCATTCAGGGACAACATTTGAATCTGCTTTGTAATATCGAAAATTGCAGAAACGATGCTACCAATAGCTTCTGAGCGTTCATTCATACTATGTATGTATCGAAGCGACTCATCAGCAGCATGTCCTACCTGTGACATTTGAGCTACAGCTTTTTGAGCAAGCGTATTCCCGTTAACCGTTTCTTTCGTTGCTTCACTGATTTGGTCAGATACATCATTGGCAGAGGAAGCGATATGCTGCACACCTTGAGCAATCTCCTCCATAGCCTGTGCATTTTCAGCAGCAGCAGAAGCGATGCTGTTGCTGCCCTTGGCTACTTCTTCAGCGGCAGCTGTAGAGTCCTGGACTTTTACACTCATAGCCTCAGTTCGACGAAGCAGCTCGTCCGACCCTTTAACAACTGCACCTGATGTAGTAAGCACATGGCCGATCATTTCTTTCAAGTTAAGAGACATAGATTGGAAGCTGCGGGCAAGTTGAGCAATTTCATTAACTCCTTGAACCTTTGTATCTTGCGAAAGATCACCTTGGGCAATTTTTTCGCTATGACGAACCAATTCAGCAATGGGCTGTACAACTTTACGAATGACAAGGGTAGAAATAACTCCGCCCAGTATAAGTGTTACCAGCGTAATACCAATGCAAATCCATAGGATTTGTTGGGATTTTTCCTGTACGAATCCAACATCTTCGTTCACGCCAAGAATCAGATTACTGCCTGATATGGCAAAGAAGGCGGTTTTGTGTACTCCATGCGAGTCGCTGTAAATGTCACTGATATTCATCTCGCCTTGTTTGGCTTTTTTAATATCCTCAACAGGAACGAGGGTATCCTTGACCTTATATGCTGATTTTACGTTTCGTGCGACAACTTCGGCCTTACCATCATCCTTCAGCACCGCAATATATGCGGATTCTAATTTGAGGGTGTCGACCTTGTCCTGAAGATAAGCTTCCATCTGCATAGCAGAGCTGGAACCAGACCCACTTCCTTGCCCAGCTTGAACGGCTAAGGAAATATTGAGATCCTGATACACATTTTTAGCCCCAGTTTCTAGCAATTGATCTACTTGAGGCATGACACTGCTATTAATGATACTCATGGAAACTGCATAAAAACTGATGCTGAACAGAAGAGACGCAAAGAGCTGAATCAGCAAAAACATAATTCGTAGCTTTGCGCCAAGGGAACGATTAAAACGCTTCATGAAAATTCTCCTCTCACATGATGGTGATAAAACAGACGAATTGCCCTGCTTGATGTAGGCCGCTTGTCCAATGAGATACTAGACACGCCATGATCTACTTGTTTTCCTTTCTTTACTTGAAGAAAAGACTGAAAATGTTCGGATTCTATGTATATTTCAGCTGTATTCAAGGACACAAGATATGAGAAAGGGAAGTAATCCATGATTTACTAAAAAGTAGGTTAGACCTATTTTACATAATTAACAGACGGTTGAATAGTCATATTTGCCCAAAAACAAACAAAAAATATATAACTATGGTCTTGGGTGTTTAGATGTAAGTTTGATGTAAATTATCAGGAGTAGGAAATTAAAAAGCTTTACCCGTGCTTTTATAACTATTGTAAAAAAGAAGGAATATAAGTAGTATAAGGAATGCCACTTTTTACAAGCTTCTTTTAAGCTTGCTTTAATAAGTTCGGATGTGGTCTTCAATATACATATAAAAGGGGAAAAGGCAGTTATGGATCGGGAATTGCTTTCTAAGGAAATAAATGTGGAGGTAGAGGGAGAAGATAACCAGGAACCGACTATAGATCAAGAGCAAGATAAAGCGAATAGAGGAGGGAATCCGTTCAGCCGCCTGTTTGATTTTATCTCAGGCGTATTCACTCCGCTCTTGCCATTGCTAATTGCTGGAGGAATCATTCAGGGGATTGCGACTGTTTTCTTGTTCTTAGATTTTTTTGATACTCAAGTCTTTACCGCTTTAGGGTACATTGGTGGTGTCGTATTTTATTTTTTGCCCATTATGATAGCGGTAAATGCGGCAAGAAAGCTTGGTAGCAATTTATTTATTGCGGCGGCAATTGGGGCCTGCTCATTTCATCCTGGTATTATGGAACTACTGCAATCCGGCCTAAAAATGAATTCAGACGATTTACCCGTGGTGGAGCCACAGTATGTTGCTTCTTTTATACTGATTCTTATTGTTGTCTGGCTTGCATCGAAGATTGAAAAGGGATTGAGTAGGTTCGACCGTTATTCAATTCAACTACTGGTCGTTCCGACATTGACGCTTATCTTGATTGTGCCTTTATTGCTGTTTGTTTTTGGTCCGCTGTGGACGACCCTGGCACATCATTTGTCGGATGGTTTTGCTTCACTGTTTGACGATGCGGACGTATTTGCAGGTCTGCTGTTTGGTGGGACAATACCTGTGCTCCACTTTGCGGGCATGCAATATATGATGTCGATGAACATAATAGAATCCATGGCTACGAATGGCTATGATTCTATTACCCCTGTTGTTGCGGCGGCAGTCATGGCTCAGGCAGGCGCGGCCTTCGGTGTATGTGTTAAATCCAAAAATGCCAAAGTCAAAATACTTGCTGCTTCCACAGGCCTGTTGGCTATGTTTGGAATCATTGAACCAGCATTATACGGCGTTAATGTGCGCTTCAAAAAACCGCTTATCGCGGGACTGGTCGGCGGGGCTATTGGTGGGGCGTGTATGTGTCTGTTTGAAGTGAAGTTGACTGCTTTTGCAGCCTTATCTGGCTTGCTTAGCTTACCCCTGTTTTCCGACACTACATTTGTTTACGCCATTTTGAGCATGCTGATTTCGTTTGTTACGGCTGGTGTAATTACGTATTTTATGGGCTTTGTGGACGATAAAGAGAAGCTATCAAAAATTGCATCCGCATCCCGTATTCGTGCTTCCTCGGATTTGAATGTGGAAAAGAGCCCTAGCAATTAAGGTGTCACGCAGCGGCTAATTACCTCATGTAAGTGTTTACAAAAAAATCTTGTCAGCTCAGTGTTTATATGATACTATGATGACAGTTAATCAAAACTGCACAATCATGGATTGTTACCATATCGGGCAAAACCATAAACAGGCACTATGTGTCAGTTTTGGTATTGCCTTTTTTTACTACTCCAAGCGGCTTAAGGTGATGGAATGAAGATAGCAAAGGTGCTGAATAATAACGTCGTAACGGTCATTGATGAACAGCAGAAAGAATTAGTCATTATGGGAAGAGGAATTGCTTTTAAAAAAAACACAGGCGATGAGATTGAAGAGGGGAAAATCGAGAAAATTTTCAAGCTTGAAAGTACCGAGGTTTCCCGTAAATTGATGACCCTGATGTCTGATATCCCTATTGAGTATGTTGAACTTTCTGATGAAATCATCCAGTATGCCAAAACGATACTTGGTGTAGAGTTGCATGACAGCATCTATATTTCGCTGACAGATCATATCCATTTTGCCATAGAGCGTTACCGTTTGGGTATGGACATCAAGAATGCACTTTACTGGGAAATCAAACGAATGTACCGCAAGGAATTCGCGATTGGGACCAAAGCATTGCACATGATTCAGGACAAGCTGGGGGTTACACTTCCAGATGATGAAGGGGCGTTTATTGCCTTACATTTGGTGAATGCACAGCTGAACAGTGAAATGCGCGAAACGATAACCCTGACTAATATCGTCAAGGATATCATAAACATTGTAAGCCGCTTTTTTGTAATGGAGCTGGATGAAGAGTCGTTAAGCTATTACCGCTTTATTACACATCTCAAATTTTTTGCCCAACGGGTTATGAACGGAACTCCTGTACAAAATACAGATAATTCGCTTCATGATATGGTTAAGGTACAATATAAGGACGCTTATGCTTGTGCGGAAAAAATAAGAGATTATACGTCTAAGATCTATGGTCGAAGCTTATCCCAGGATGAGATGCTGTATCTCACGATTCATATCGAACGCATCATTAAGAATCAATGATTTTATGGATGATCAGGGATTTAGGATTGCTACTTCTAAACAAGAAGGCAAAACCTGAATGCTGAAAGAAGATTGGCTTTTATAAAGCTGTCTGCTTTCTGTATTCAGGTTTTTTTTATTCCCAAATTTCACACTATATACCTTAAATAGAAAAGAGGAATGCCTCATGGATCGAAATCAATTATCCAAAGAGATACTTACATTGGTCGGTGGAGAAGAAAATGTAGAGCAGGTCATTCACTGCATGACGCGCTTGCGCTTCAACCTTCATGATGATAAGAAAGCTCAAAAAGAGCAGTTGCAAAAAACGGATGGTGTCATGGGAGTCATGGAGAGTGGCGGCCAGTTTCAGGTGATTATCGGAAATGATGTAGCTAATGTATATAAATCATTGGTGAGTAACATGTCCAAGGCACCGCAAAGTGAAACAGGCGCAAGCACTGCATCCAAGAAAAAACAAAACCCGATCAGCCAACTGTTCGACTTTATTGCGGGTATGTTTACACCTATTCTGCCGGCGATCACCGGGGCAGGTATGATCAAAGGGATTATTGCCCTACTGGTAGCTATGCACTGGATGTCTGACAAGAGTCAAACCTATACGATTTTAGCCGCAATAGGTGACGGTGCGTTCTACTTCCTGCCGATTATTTTGGCTGTGAGTGCGGCTAGAAAACTCGGTAGCAATATGTTTATTGGTGCGGCGATTGGTGCTTCAATTTTACATCCAGACATTACAGCATTACTGGCTTCGAATGTGAAGGTTAGCTTTATTGGCCTTCCAGTGACAGCGGCCACGTATTCGTCGACCGTTATTCCAATTGTTATCGCGATCTGGCTGGCATCCTATGTTGAAAAATTCATTGATAAGTATACTCATGCATCACTGAAGTTGCTTGTCGTTCCAACACTGACTCTATTGATTATCGTACCTTTGACGTTGATTGCTGTAGGGCCGCTCGGCTCCATTATTGGTAATGGCCTGTCAGGAGGGATATCTTGGTTGTTTGAAAATACAGGTGCGCTTGCAGGTCTACTGCTGGGCGGTACCTTCTCCCTGATCATTATGACAGGTATGCACTACGCATTGGTTCCAATTATGATCGGATCGATTGCAACGTTGGGCTATGATTACATGATTCCAATTATGGGAGCAGCTAACTTGGCTCAGGCTGGTGCAACACTCGGCGTATTCTTGAAATCCAAAAATGCCAAAGTCAAAACAGTGGCCTTCTCCACGAGCTTGACAGCTATTATGGGTGTAACCGAGCCTGCAATGTATGGTGTGAATATGCGGTTTAAAAAACCGTTTACGGCAGCGTTGATCGGCGGAGCTGTCGGTGGGGGCTTCATGAGTTTGTTTGGTACAAAAGCGTACGTCGTTGGGGGACTCGTTGGTTTGCCTGGTCTGGCTATGTTTATTGGACCGACTTTCTTGTACGCAATTCTTGGTCTTATTATTGCATTTGTGGTTGCTGCGATTGTTACCTATGTGATCGGTTTTACAGATGAAAAGAACGAAGAAGCGACACAAGCAGCAGATGCTGCTGGCGAGATCTCTACTGAGGAAGTAGCACAATCTGCGATGAGCTCACTGCCAAAAGGTGAGAAAATCCCGGTATTCAGCCCAATTGTGGGTGAAGTTAAACCGCTCAGTGAAGTCAATGATCCTGCATTTTCTCAAGAAATTATGGGTAGAGGATGGGCTATTGAACCCTCCGAAGGTCGGGTTGTTTCCCCAGTTGAGGGCACAGTGTTCTCCATTTCCAAAAGTGGGCACGCTGTAGGTTTGGTGAGTGATTCAGGACTTGAAATGCTCATTCACGTAGGGATGGACACTGTTAAACTAAAAGGACTTCATTTTACACCTCATCTTAAAGCAGGAGATCGCGTAAAGGTAGGCGATCTTATACTGGAGTTTGATCTGGTGGAAATCCGCAAGGCTGGATACGAAACGATAACGCCTGTTATTGTTACAAATGTAGATCAGTTTAGCGAATTGGAGCCCGCAGGGAATCAGCATAAAGTCGTTAAGGAACAAGAACTGTTATATACAGTGATCGTCTAACAGCTAAAAAAATCTACGTATAAATTGAAAACGAATTGTTGTGTTCAGGATAACAAACAGCAAGCCTTCATCTTACGAAGGCTTGCTGTTTGTCGTTTTCATAAAATCTAAGGCTGAAGCAGTTTTATTATTTTTATTTCAATAAAACCTACAAAAATAGTTGGCTTTGTGATATAGTAATCTTCGGATTGAAGGGTCACTTTAGAAAACATCTTACGTTTAAGTTTGGAGGAAAAGATATATGGATACCTTCTTTATTATTTTAAATGTTATCGTGCTGCTTGCACTGCTCGGCGTGTTGGTCTGGATGCAGAAAAAGCGCATCTCTTTTACAAAAAGAGTTTTTACCGGGCTCGGCTTCGGACTGATCTACGGGGCTATTCTTCAGTACGCTTATGGGGCTGGCTCAGAGGTCATTACCAAATCGGTCGATTGGTTCAACCTTGCAGGTAATGGTTATGTCCGTTTGCTGCAAATGGTCGTTATTCCGCTTATCATGGTGTCGATTATTTCGGCTATTATGAATTTGAAGGGAAGACAGAACCTAGGCAAAATAAGCGTGTCCATTATTGCAGTGCTACTGATTACAACGGCGATTGCAGCTTCAGTAAGTATTGTAACCAGCCTGTCTTTTGATCTAAAAGCAATTGAGATTCAAAGTGGTGAAAAGGAGCAAGCGCAGGGACTGAAGATGGAAGAACGCCTGGGAACAGTTCAGGATATGACTATTCCACAGCAGGTGCTGGAATTTATTCCTTCGAATCCTTTTGAAGATATGACAGGGGCACGCCGTACATCGACGTTGGCAGTGGTTATCTTCTCAGCCTTTATCGGGGTGGCAGTACTCGGATTGGATCGTAAAAAACCGGAGCAGGCGCAAACCTTCCGCAAAGTGATCGACGCAGTGTACGCTGTAGTGATGCGGATTGTAACGCTGGTGCTAAGATTGACGCCTTACGGTATTTTAGCACTGATCACGAAAGTTGTAGCTACAACAAATCCGGATGAAATCTTGAAGCTGATCAAGTTTGTACTTGCTTCTTATGTGGCTTTATTGGTCATGTTCGTTATTCATCTTATTTTGCTGGCCTTGTTCGGTTATAATCCAGTGACATATGTGAAAAAGGTATTGCCTACGCTGGTTTTTGCTTTTACGTCTCGTTCCAGTGCAGCGACCATTCCATTAAATGTTGAAACACAAACGAAAAAGCTTGGTGTGTCCGACGGCATCGCAAATCTGTCCGCGACCCTGGGTGCAACCATTGGGCAAAACGGTTGTGCGGGTATTTATCCTGCCATGCTGGCGGTCATGATTGCTCCAACGGTGGGCATAGATCCTACAAGCTGGGATTTTATCCTCACACTTATTCTGGTTGTTACGGTGAGCTCGTTCGGTGTGGCAGGTGTAGGCGGGGGCGCCACTTTCGCTTCCCTGATCGTGCTTTCTACCCTGAACCTTCCCGTGGCCTTGGCAGGATTGCTCATTTCGGTTGAACCGTTAATTGATATGGGCCGTACCGCGTTGAATGTTAATGATTCTATTACCGCAGGTCTTATCTCTGGCAAAGTACTCAAGGAGAACGATCAAGACGTGTTCAACAACCATGGCACGGATCTGGATGCAGCGGCACACTCTTAAGTAAAAGATAGACGAATGGTATACACTGCAGCCTCATATCGCATTTATCGCATATGTATATGTAACACATGCAGTGTGCACCTCCATACTCAGAGCCGACCCTAAGGTCGGCTCTTTATTTTGGGCTGGTGGCCGTGTAAATTATAGCTGTTCACAAATCCTAATCTATGATACATTAAAATAATGTTTTTCCGGCTTGTTCGGATGAACCGCGGTTCGCAACCATCCCGCGCTATCAAAACTAGGAGGATTTCATGTTTAATCTGTTATGGGGGGCAGCATTTGTCCTCGTCAATTTTATGTTCTTTTTGCTATGTTATCGGTTGTTTGGTAAAAAAGGGCTATACGCCTGGATTGGCGTTGCTACTGTTTTGGCCAATATTCAGGTAACCAAAACCATTGATCTGCTCGGCATTACCACGACATTGGGAAATACAATGTATGTTTCTATGTATATGGCCAGCGATTTACTAAATGAAAAATATGGGCCTAAAGAGGCGCGAAAAGCTGTGTGGTTTGGCTTTTTTACTCTGATTATGACGACGATCACGATGCAGATGGTGCTGTTATTTGAGCCTACTGCAACCGATTTTGCCCAGACACCGATGCAACAGCTCTTCGGATTGTTGCCAAGGCTTGCGCTTGCCAGCTTGACAGCCTATGCGGTCAGTCAATTGCTGGACGTGCGTCTATATGCCTGGATTCGCAAGTTTTTCCCGGAGCGTCATCAGCTCTGGATTCGCGGCAATGGCAGCACGATGATCAGCTCGTTTATAGACACCCTCATTTTCTGTAGTATTGCCTTTTACGGCTATGCGTGGGGGATATGGATCGAACTGCTGTTCACCACCTACATCTTAAAATTTGTACTGACTGCGGCAGGTACACCGATTTTATACATCGCACGTAATTTCCGTTTGATAGAAGAGGAGGGGCAAACCCTCAAGCCTTAATTGGCTTGGGGTCGCCCCTCTTTTTTTTCGTACTTTTAACATATCAATATAAAGAATAGCACTAGATTACCCCAGCACGGTCAGTTCCTTCGGAAAAGAAGTCAGCACTTCAACACCCTCAGAGGTGACCAGAACGTCATCTTCAATCCGCACACCCCCAAGACCTGGTACGTAGATGCCGGGTTCGATCGTGAACACAAACCCTTCATGAAGCAGATCGTTATTGCCTCCGTGTACAGATGGATATTCATGAACACTCATACCAAGACCATGTCCAACCCGATGGTTAAAAGCAGGGCCATATCCAGCGGCTTCAACAACGGCTCGTGCTGCCTGATCTACGGATGCGCAGGAAACTCCCGGGCGAATGGCGGCAATTCCGGCTTCATTTGAGCGAAGAACCGTATTATATATCGTTTCCAGCTCAGTCGAAAGCTTGCCAAAGGCAAAAGTGCGCGTAATATCCGAAGCATAACCATCGGAATATACACCCATATCAAACATGAGCAGATCACCGTGTTGCAGCTTGCGGGTCCCTGGGACACCATGTGGCAAGGCTGTTTTGGGTCCAGACAACACTGTAGTGTCAAAGGATGGACCATCTGCACCGAGTTTTTTCATCTGGTATTCGATTTCGGCTACCAACTCGACTTCGGTCACCCCTTCGCGAACATGGGTTAGGCCGTGACGAAGAGCATCTTCCACCAAACGAGCTGCATGCTTCAAACGTTGTACTTCCTCAGGAGTTTTTCTCACGCGCATGTCTTGAAGCACCGGACCCAAGTCAACATATTGAGCAGCGCCAATGGCAGTATGTAGTTGTTCGTAACGGAGGACGGAGACGTGTTCCTTTTCCAGTGCGAATGCTTTCACTCCGGTACCTGTGCGTTGGCGTAACAGATCATACGGATTGTCCGTATCGGTGTGGGTGGATATACGCGTCACCGAGGAAGCAGCTTGGGCAGCTTCTGCGTCCAGGGCGGGTACAATTAGTTCTGGTTCTTGGTCACGAAGCAGCACGAGCCCTAGAAAACGCTCATGCGGATCACTGGCGAAGCCTGTCAGGTAGTAAATATGTTTGGGATCGGTCACAAGTAGGCCATCCCAAGCTTGTGACTTCAGTTCATCATACAATCTGGTAATTTTATCATTCATAGAGTCTCATTCCTTTCTGTCCATTTATTCATTATAGCTCTTATTACATCATAATTTATATGGCTTATTCTCTTGACTGACTTAATGCTTGCAGACGTGCCTGCACATTCTGATCATAGTAACCACCATGGTAGCAGAGTACCTTATCTACATCCAATACGGTCAGTTTATCGAGGCTCTTCAGAGCCAACGGCATATCCGGCGTAGCCGACTCAGCGGGACCGACCAGCTCACCCTCGACTACACGCAGTTCATCTGCTGCCAACAGCAGCTTGTGTGCAGGCACATACAAGCTGATATGTCCGGGCGTGTGACCAGGTGTATGAATAATCTGTATGCCTCCACCATAAGGCAGATGTTCACCGTCCTCAAGCATATGAGCAAAGCGCAAATCTGGCAGGCGGCGAATCATATCCTCTGCTTGTTGCTTGAGTGCAGGCTCCATCAGATTGATGCGTTCCGGCGTCAGCTTTATAAATGGTCGTTCTCCTGTCATATATGGAATGTCATCCTTATGGGCCAGCAGGGCAGTGTTCGGTAGCAAGTCCAGCAGTGCTTGAACATTTCCGATATGGTCAATATCCTGATGCGTTATAATAATTCTTTTCAGACGGCTTATATCCTCACCCACATCTGAAATAGCCTTGCGCAGAGGCTCCAATTGGCCAAGCATGCCCGAGTCTATCAATGTAAGTCCATCCTCGTCCTTGAGCAGTACAGGATGAATGATCGAATGTCCAAAAAAAGGTCCCATAGACACTTCCAAAATCAAAATTTGAGTTCCAATATTCATATTAAGCTGCTTCGGATTCCTTTGATTCCGAAGCATACCTCCTGTCTCATGTTGTTAAATTGGTTAATGTAGTGCTGGCTTATCTTCAAATTCTATTATAAGACCCTTTGGGGTTAATCCGCAAAACAACTCGATATGGCTGTTCCAGCGCTTGTCCTGTACAATAAATAAATCACCACAATAGGGGGGCAGATACGATAATGAACAAGGACCAATCTTTTTCCATTGAAATTGCATGCAGGGAGGATCTTCCCGATATTGTGGATATTTATAATTCTACAATTGCAGGACGAATGGTCACGGCAGACCTGGAGCCTGTGACAGTGGAGAGCCGCATTCCATGGTTTGAAGCTCATCAGGAAAACCACCGCCCTTTGTGGGTACTAAGACAAAAGGGGAACATTGCCGGATGGGCCAGCCTTCAGTCCTTTTATGGCCGTCCAGCTTATAACGGTACAGCAGAAATTAGCATTTATGTCCATGAGGATTCTCGTGGAACCGGCACTGGAAGCCGTCTGGTACAGCATTTGCTAAATGAATGTCCGAGACTAGGAATTACAACGTTGTTGGGGTTTGTATTTGGTCATAATGAACCGAGTATTGCGCTGCTGCGGAAGTTTGGCTTTGAGCAGTGGGGATACTATCCACGTGTTGCCGTGCTGGACAGCATAGAGCGAGATCTGGCTATATTAGGTAAGCGAGTAGATTAATATTGAGCTACACAAAAAGGCTGTCCCCACCATCGTCTCATACACTGTCAGTGTGGCGATTTTGGGAGCAGCCTTTTTTACTTTGTTATTTCTTCGTTTTTAACGCTGAGGTTTAAAACGTACGTTGTGAAAGATTTGATTAAGCACCTCAGAGATCACCAAACCGACTGCTATTGCCCCGGCGATCATGAGTGTGCTCATGGCCAGCTCCAGTGCCTGAGGATAATGTTGTTGTACGAACTGGCGCATGGCATTATAAGCCATTCCTCCTGGCACCAGGGGAATCATGCCTGCCACGCTGAAAATAATCACAGGCATTTTGTACAGTCTAGCAAAACCTTGACTGACGATGCCGATAAGGATCGTGGCTAAAAGGCTGGCGCTCACAGGGCCCATGCTATCCGTGGTTGAATAATAGACAAGCCAGCCCAGCATACCGACAAAACCACATTGCAGCAGCGAACGCCGAGGAGCGTGGAACAGTATACCGAAAGCAGCGGTGGCAATAAAGCTTGTGAATAATTGTGCAAGCATAAGCTTGAATCTCCTCCAAATTACATATAAGAAATGATAACTGCAACACCAGCACCAATGGCGAAAGACGTCAAGCAAGCATCTGCACCTTTGGAAAGCCCTGAGACTAGGTGCCCGGACATTAAATCCCGAAGAGCATTTGTAATTAACAAGCCCGGCACCAGTGGCATAACGGAGCCAATGATAATTTTATCCATCATCTGACCCCCGCCAACAATCACTAACAGAGCCGCCAGCAAGCCGATTAAAAAAGATGCAGAAAATTCTGAGAAAAACTTAACCTTAACGAGCCTGTGGAAATATTGTAAGGCTGCAAATCCGATACCGCCGCACAACACAGCTCCGGGGAAATCTCGCCACACTCCACCAAACATGATCATAAAGCAACCGCTGGCCAACGCTGCAGCGATCAGTTGTACACGATTGGAATAGCGGAGGGGACCACGTTCAATTTCCGAAAGCTCTTTTACGGCTGCGCTGGGAGACAAAGTGCCTGCGCTGATTTTACGTGAAATGGAGTTCACCTCGGTCACCTTGTGCAAATCTGTAGTCCGCTCTACGATCCGGATTAGCTTGGCAGGTTCCGAATCATTAATGGCAAAAAAAATTCCAGTGGGTGTTACATAGCTATGGGACTGGGATATGCCATAGGCTGAAGCAATGCGGGACATCGTGTCTTCAACACGATAGGTCTCGGCTCCATTTTGCATCATCAGTTTGCCTGCTAGCAGACAAACCTCAATGATTTCAGGAGTAGGATAGGAATGATTATTCATGCTCGCTCTCTTTCATGCGCCCCAGGTCGTTCGACCCTGTTGTTTTCATTTATTGTAGCACAAAAAGCCGCCTTTTCAGAGGCGGTTAAAATGGGGGAATCTATGGAGTTTATCGAGATTCTATCGTATCGGGAATAACGGTATAGTAGGACTCCTCTAGGTATGTTGCGGCCTCAGACAAGCCCATCAGCCTAAGCTGTCCTGTTACAAAAGCTCGAAGGGCTGAATGGGTGAACAGATGCCGTGTCTGAGCATCCCGAATAAAGGCCAGTCTGGCTTCACGCGAACCGCTGCGGAACAAATCACGTACAGCTTCACCTTGTTGTTCCCAAAGGAATGGCTCCGTTACGTTCAAGAAGTCGCTCTCAATAGAAGAGCTACGCTTCAAAGAAGAAGGTGCCTGAATACCCAAGCCATTCAGTGTAGGAGCAACTTCATTTTGCTTACGCTCTGTTCGCAAGCTGTCGATGTAGGCGGCCATATCTTGAATCGGCAGAATGTCAAAGCGCTCCCGAAAGCATTCGCGTACAAACGCGGTACGTTCATCCACAGCCTGCGGAGGACGCTGACCAGCATGTCCAGAATAGTCTGCTCCACTGGCATAGTATCGTTTTAATGAACTGTTTTCTGTATAAACAACGCTTAAAAAATCCTGCAAATGGCGGGCAACCACCCATACCCCCGTCCAATCGACGGGAGAGACGCATACAATCGGAGCCTGTGAAAGGTCCTTTTCAAGACCAAAATCGGTTAAAAAGCCATAATGTATCCCGTCCACTCCAGCGTGGGCAAAAGGAATAACATCAGGCGGTGTAGCCATATATCGCGGAGCGCGGCCTTGTTCTATAATCAATCCCAAATCAAAACTCAGAGAATGCCGGTTCGCTTCAAGCTCCTGTTCAAACTCTATAAGTGCCTCAATCAAAGGTGTGGCTGATCCATAGGCTAGGTTAGAACCGGAATCCATTGTGTATACCTCCCTTATCCAAGTACATCTGTAAAGCGTTCATCCCTAAAAGGTACGTGATTTTACACGAAATGTAAACCTGTATGACGAATATTTTCAAAAATGTGACCTTTTACCCGTGTGCTATCAAAATAAAACGCTTTCGTTCAAATTAGGACAAGATGCCTATGTTAGCGCAGTAGTGAAGTAAAGTGAGTTTGCCAAAATGCAGTCTTTTCAGTGTATGTTATTATCTGAGAAGGGTGAATGACAGATACGGGGTGGGTAGGTCAGGGTGCAACGTAATAGGTCAACGGGTATAATATCAGGACAAGGTATAGAGGAGTGTCATCCAAAGATTTAACAGAAAGAAGTGGGCATATGAACTTGCAAAAGAAGGCTGTTTTTTTTGATGTAGATGATACGATGTACGATCATTTGCACCCTACACGTGATGCATTACGTACAGTATTAGGATTAAGTGAGCGTTTTCCATATGAGGAAGTCTACCACCGTATTCGCTATTACAGCGATTTACTATCGGCTAAAGGAGGACTATTGGAGGGGAAAGCAGGGCAGGAAGAACTGGATGAGATGAGGGAAGGTCGTTTTATTCTGGCTCTACAAGAATTCGGGGTAGATATTACCCGTGAGCAGGCAGTGCATGTCCAACAAGAATACTTGGATCGTCAGTACCGAATTGAGTCTTTTGAGGGGGCTACTTCGTTAATTGATGAATTGAGCTCGGCTGGCTATGTGGTTGGTTTAATTACGAACGGTCTTGAAGAACACCAGATGAGCAAAATTAAAGCCATGACACTGGAAAATCATGTTGCAGCAGAGCATATTTTTGTGTCTGGGACCGTTGGTTATGCTAAACCTGATCCACGTATTTTCCAAATAGTGAACGAACGGACAGGAACTTTAGCAGAGCATTGCTGCTACATTGGGGATTCCTGGCGTAATGATGTGGCGGGAGCTATAGCTGCAAATTGGCAGGTCATTTGGTTCAATCACAGGAACGCTTTCCCGGAATCTGATGTGTCGGGGGCTTATAAAACCGCGGCAAGTTACACAGAGTTAAGAAGGCTGCTCCTGCCAGACGCACGTTAGACACGGTACATATCGTGTTATCCAAAAGAATCTAACCTATTTTGAAGCTATTTCAAAAGCTGGTCCGTAATACTATTTATCTGTTATAAATCTAACTTCATTTGAAATGGGTAGAACAGAGAAGGAGGGACCCGCGCATGGTAGAACCATGGAGGCAGGCAGACGACATCATAAGTCAAGTGACCGTATATAGTACGGAGGATAATGACCCAGTTACCATTAAAACAGCCACCCAAGGCGTACGCTGTATTGGCATTGGGACAGATGCGGCTGTATTTACACTCGATACGTTGCCAGGCTACGCGTTCAAGGTGTATTCAGACATGGCGATCGAAAAAAAAGATGCAGAAGCCGATGTATATGAGCGTTTGCAAGGGTCTGATTTTTTTCCTCATTATTACGGAAAAGGCGATAAGTATATTGTCATTAGTTACGAATCTGGTGTTACGTTGTTAGATTGCCTGCTGCAAGGAATTCCGGTGCCGGAGCAGGTCATTTTGGACGTGGAAAAGGCGAGGGAATTTGTTCGGTCCAGGGGACTGAATCCCCGTGATATTCATCTCAAGAATGTACTCATGCAAGACGGACGCGCCAAGGTATTAGACGTATCTGAATATGTAAAAGAAGGCGATGACAAGCGTTGGGAGCATTTGGTGTGGGCGTATCATACGTTCTATTCCGGTTTCTCCGAGGTTAAGGTTCCTTCATGGATTTTAGATACGATCAAAAAATGGTATTACAAGCTGGACAACTCCAGCATCAACCTGGAGGAGTTTGCCCAGCGTGCCAGTCAATTGTTTTCTAAATGGAAGTCATAACTGCTGTGAAGAGTATCGAAATACAGACCTAGCCTTCTATACAAAAGGATTGCACCCATTTTACGGGAGTAATCCTTTTCTTCTATCTGAAATCTCTAGGAACTCTTCTGGCTGTACCGCTCGCAATCGCAGCTTGAATCACCTTTTTACGCACCTGCTGTACAGCGCCTTCGTTAAAAACACCCGGGATAATATATAGCTTGTTTAATTCATCGGGACGGATTGTGCTTGCGATGGCCTCTGCGGCAGCCAGCTTCATCTCTTCGTTAATTTCACGGGCGCGACAGTCCAGTGCTGCTCGGAATATGCCGGGGAAGCAAAGTACATTGTTAATTTGGTTAGGATAGTCTGAACGTCCGGTGGCGATGACCCCTGCAATATCCTCGACATCCTCTGGGTTAATTTCGGGGACCGGGTTCGCCATGGTGAACAGGACAGGAGCTTCCTTCATACGCTTCACGTCTTCTCGTTGCAATATTCCGCCTGCCGACAGACCGATAAACACATCTGCGTCCTTCAGAACCTCAGATAGCGTGCCGGACAGCCGCTCAGGGTTGGTATGCTGCGCATACCAGTTCCACATCGGGTGCTCATAGGTTTCATCAGCTGTAAGCGCACCGTGACGGTCTACACCAATAATGTTCACTGCCCCTGCAGATAGCAAAATTTTGGTACAGGCGACACCTGCAGCCCCGATACCGCAGACGACAATTTTGACGTCAGACAGAGCTTTGCCGACCACCTTGAGCGCATTAATCAGCCCTGCGTACAAAACAACAGCTGTGCCATGCTGATCGTCATGAAAAACAGGTATATCCAGCTCGTCACGTAATCGCTGTTCAATTTCAAAGCATCGTGGCGATGAAATATCCTCCAGATTAATACCGCCAAAGGCTGGGGCCAGTTGCTTAATGGCCTTAATGATTTCTTCCGTGTCCTGCGTATCCAGGCAGATGGGGAAGGCATCGACGGACCCAAGCTGCTTGAACAGCATGGCTTTGCCTTCCATAACTGGCATGGCTGCATACGGGCCGATGTTGCCGAGTCCGAGGACAGCGCTTCCGTCAGAGACGACAGCGACGGTGTTACGCTTAATTGTTAATCGGAAAGCTTTGTCTGGCTCCTCATGAATTGCCATGCATACGCGTGCCACATCAGGAGTGTATACCCGGGATAAGTCATCGCGGTTTTGAATCGGGACCTTAGGCTGCATTTCAATCTTGCCCCCGAGATGTAAGAGGAAGGTGCGATCAGAGATGGACAGTACCTTTACACCTTGTGCTTTTTTAATCCGGGCGATCATTCGGTCGATTTCTGCTGGATCAGCAATGGTGACTGTAATATCTCTCACAGTGGCCTTCTCAGAGGTGCGGATGACGTCAATGGCGATGACATCTCCGCCATGTTCGTTTACCAACGTAATCAATTGACCAAACTGGATGTGCTCGGTGGAAATTTCCAGTCGTAAAATAATATTTTTACCGCCAATACCGCCTTGCATGCAAATTCCTCCTTTGTCTTTTAAAACAAAATAGTGATCAATTGATTGCGCTTACAATCGGGAGCAAGTCTAAGATCTAGGCTGATAGTTTAAATTAGTGGTTTCTTCCCCTATCATAGTGAACATTCTTCCACTTGTACAGATCAAGCTGAGTAATATATATGATCTTGTATCCAAAAAAGACGAAAGCCCGGCTGAATTCCAGTCTAAGCAATCGTCCTTTGTATAACGAAATGATCCATTTTTGGTTTACGTCATATTTTTGCCGTAGTAAATTTCGTCCATTTCGATTTTGAGTCGTGTTGATATATTTTGTTGCTCTTTTTCACTCAGACTTTCTTTTGTGTAGCCGAACAGGTAGTTGTCCAGATCAAATTGTTTTAGCTTGCATTTGGTATGGAAAATATTTTCCTGATACACGTTTACGTCGATCATGTCATACTGATTGCGCACTTCGTCGGGAATATAGTTTTGAATCGAGGCAATGTCGTGGTCGATAAAAAGCTTATGACCATTCGTGTCACGTGTAAAGCCGCGTACCCGGTAATCAATCGTCATAATGTCAGTGTCAAAAGAATGAGTCAGATAGTGAAGTGCCTTGAGCGGGGAGATTTCCCCACAGGTAGAAACATCAATATCTGCACGAAACGTGCTGATCCCCTCGTCTGGATGATATTCAGGGTAGGTGTGAACCGTAATATGACTTTTATCCAGCTGTATCACGACAGACTCAGGTAGGGGACCTGGTGATTCTGCATACGAATCATTCGGTACCTCCACAATCGGCCCTTCTGATATAAGCACTGTCACGCTCGCTCCTTGAGGGACATAATCCTGCTGAGCAACATTGAGTACATGGGCACCGATAATATCGGATACATTTTTTAAAATAGCTGTCAGTCGATCCGAGTTATATTGTTCATCAATATATTCAATATAGGCCTCGCGTTCTTCTTTGGTTTTGGTGTAACAAATATCGTACATATTAAAGCTCAATGATTTGGTCAAATTGTTAAATCCGTGCAGGGTAATCCGCTGTTCCGGTGTTATGGTCATAGGCTATTTCCCCTTATAGTCGCAGTATTCATACGTAATATTCCCAACACGCCTTTTCATATACCGATTCATAAAATCAGCTTTGTAGCGGATAAAATAAAGACTTGAACATGTATGTTTTACCCGATTGGTATCATTAAAAACAGCCAGATTCACTTGAGATCCTCTCGATTTTACATGTATGGGAATTAAACGTTAATATACTTTATTTCTTACTCAGCAATTTTTAAGTAACAGAGCTTATAATGTGGACTATGTATATATGTATACAGGAAGGGAACGGAATTGGCAGAAGGTTCGTAGTACAACAAAAGATCTAGGTTCGTAATTCATGAATTTAATGTATGTTACCTTCATAATGCTGAAAGCTTAACCGAATATGATTATAGGCCCTAAAAAATAGTGATTTTGTACATTGCATAAAATGAGAAAAGCAACTTCAGCCACTGTTATGCGTATAATGAAATAAACGTAACAAGCTAAGAATTATGAAGTTAAAATGAATTTTGATCGCAAACTCATTTTATAAACCTATCTCATGACTGTAAGAAAAACGGTGGAAGGAGTATCAAGATGCTGGCTTTGTCCGATCCGGCCTGGACTCTGCTCCAAGGCCCCTACGGTTCTTCTCAATACGTTCCAGAAATGTTAAAACAGCTCCAAGCCGGATATGATGGCGAAATGGCTGACACCTTGTATTGGGAGGAATTGTATCACCAAAATACGTTGTATACTTGTACTTTTGCGGCTGTACCTTACCTAGTAGACATTGCGCTAAAAAGTTCTGATATAGAGATTCGGGCAGATATATATACCATTTGCGGAATATTTGAAGCGAAAAATAATAATCCCTTACATACCAAAATCCCGTTGGAATTTGCAAGGGATCAGGTGGAAGTGGATTCTAGCCTGGCAGAATATATTTATACGCAATATCGAAGTGCCATCGTTCGCCTTGCAGAATTGACGGAAGAAATGGTGCTCTATGCGAAAGAACACGAAGAAGATGTCGGCAAGCGCTATGTTCTCGCTGCGGCTGCCGCCTTTGAGGGGGATCATTGCGTAGCCTATATGCTACAAACTTTTGATACAGGTGACGAATATATGCTGGATTGTCCCCATTGCGGTACCCCGCTCTATATTTGGCCTGATGAACAGGGTGACACTCTCGTTGTCTATGATAAAGACCCTGTCAGTTCAGGCAATCTAATCCCCTATCCGATTCGCCCCCGTTCATTGGACCATAGAGGTGCCGATATACAGTGGCTATACGAATATGCTCAAAAAATAGATGAGAAATTACTTCTTGCCCAGTTACCTTACTTAAACGGTTGGGTAGAATGTCCAGTGTGTAATTCACCCATATACATATGGGATGAGTTGATGAAAATGGCTGATGGTGTTCGGAGGCATACCGCTTAACCAACAAAAAAAGGGGGCTGTTTTTTTACAGCCCCCTAATTTCCTTTTGTGTTTTTACACTCTTCTTCGTGTGCTTCACTCCAGGCTACTCCCGAAATGGATTCAAAAAGCTTTTAGGAATGTCGGATTCAAAACGCAGCAATACTCCGGTGACGGGATGAATAAACGACAATACCTGTGCATGCAGACCAAGGCGCCCAATCGACTTGCTCTTGGAACCGTATTTTTTATCTCCAACAATCGGATGACCGATATCCTCCATATGCACGCGAATTTGATTTTTGCGTCCGGTCTCCAAACGTACTTCCAGCAAAGAAAAATGCCGATTGGCCTGAAGCCGCTTGTAGTGAGTGATTGCATGCTGGCCGTCATTCGGATAAGGACTGGAGTACATTTTCAGCGTCTTGCTTTCTTTCAGCCATGAGGTGATTGTGCCCGCGTCTTTTTTAACCTGTCCTTCTACGAGAGCAATGTATGTTCGTTCATACACAACTTCCTTCCACGCTTGTTGCATTTCCTGCTGTATGGCTTCGCTTTTCGCAAACATCATCACTCCTGATGTATCACGATCCAAACGATGCAGTACAAAAATACGGTTGTACGGATGCTCGCGTCGTACGTGGGCTGTAAGCTGGCGATAGGCTGTGACTTCCTGTTCCTGCGCAGAAGCGACAGAAAGTAACCCAGCATCTTTATGGATAACGATAATAGCTTCGTCCTCATGCAAAATACGCAGCCCGGTTAGCGGCACCACAGGAGCTACCTTTTCCTTGGAGAGCGCGACAGTCTGTCCTTGCTCCAGCGGAAAATTATGCACAGTACGAGGAGTACCGTTGACGGAAACTTGCCCACGCGCCAATGCCGATTTAATGGAATTACGACCCATGCCAGTCACATGCTCAACTAAAAAGCTCAATAGCTCTGCAGGTTCCTGAACGATGTATGTTTTGGCAGGGGATTTATCCAAAGTATGGGTTTTCCGTTGAGCTTCCGGTCTATAGGAGCCAGATTTTCCGGCGGGTTTGTGATTGCGTCTGGAGTGGCTTGTGTTTGAAGTTGATTTTGTATGATTTTTCCTTTGAGGTTTCCGATTATTCATGGGTTCTTTCTCCTTCTTGGAGCCGTATCTCTTCATATTGTGGACCATTTGCGGCACCGTGTTCACTATATCATGAGAAAACAGCGAATGCCATAAGAGACTAAAACCCGATGGACAGACTTCCAGCGGTTGAACATTGCCCTTAACCCCGGTAAACTATAAGGTAACGAAAGAAAAGCAGATATGCGTCGAGGACGCTAGAAATATGAGGAGTTTTGAAACTATGAGTGTACAAGCACCAACATTGGAACGGGCGCAGGACTTGCTGCAAAAATTTTATGGCTATCCCGATTTCCGGGAGGGACAAAAGAAAATTGTGGCCAGTATGCTGGAAGGCAACGATACGCTGGGCATCATGCCGACAGGTGGCGGAAAATCGATATGCTACCAGATTCCCGCGTTGTTGCATGAGGGGCTGACCATTGTTGTGTCACCACTGATCTCGTTAATGAAAGACCAGGTGGATGCGCTGACCACGATGGGGATTGCAGCTGCCTACATTAATAGCACGTTGAGCGGTCGAGAAGTCAATGACCGTATACGCGCCGCACGGAACGGAGATTTGAAGTTGCTGTATGTCGCCCCTGAACGACTGGAACTGGATTGGTTCCGTGATGAGATGGCTCAGTTACCGATTTCCTGCGTTGCGGTAGATGAGGCTCACTGCGTATCCCAGTGGGGTCATGATTTTCGTACCAGCTATCTGGCTGTGGCTCCATTCGTGGACGGGCTATATGAACGTCCAATCGTAGCTGCGTTTACGGCGACGGCTACACCACAGGTTATGGATGACATCGTACGCCTGCTTCGTTTGCGCTCACCGGAAACGTTCGTTACGGGGCTTGGAAGGCCAAATTTGGCGTTCAGTGTGCTGCGAGGGGAGGACAAACGCAGCTTTTTACTGAATTATGCCCGTGAACATGAGGGTGAATCGGGCATTATTTATGCGGCGACACGTAAGGACGTGGATGATTTATATCAACGCCTGCGCGACGCTGGCATGGCAGCCGGACGTTATCATGCAGGAATGACAGATCAGGAACGTGCAGATAGCCAGGAAGGGTTTCTGTACGACGATATCCGTGTCATTGTCGCAACCAATGCCTTCGGTATGGGCATAGATAAATCAAACGTACGCTATGTCATTCATTACAATATGCCTAAAAATATGGAGGCGTACGTACAAGAAGCGGGACGCGCAGGACGTGATGGCGACCCGAGTCAATGTATTTTGCTGTTCGGACCGCAAGATATTGTGACCCAGAAGTTCCTGATTGAGCAAAATCCACAGGATGAAGACCGCAAGCGCAACGACTACCGTAAGCTCCAGCAGATGGTTGACTATTGTTACACAACTCGCTGCCTACGTTCAGCACAGCTGGAGTATTTCGGAGAAGCGGAGGAGCATGAAGCCTGCGGCATATGCAGTTCATGTACTGACGAGCGGGAACTGGTCGATATGACCATAGATGCGCAAAAGATTTTTTCGTGCATTCATCGTATGCGGGAGAGGTATGGGGTTTCCATGGTGGCCTCAGTGTTGAAAGGCTCGCGTAACAAAAAAGTGCTGCAGTATGGTTTTGACAGCCTGCCAACCTATGGCGTGATGGGCAACCGAACGGAGAAAGAAATTGCTGAGATTATCAATGTTCTTGTTTCGGAAGGCTATCTGATGCTGTCCGAGGGGCAATATCCAGTTGTCCGCTTGCAACAGCTTGCTGCTGAAGTGCTGAGAGGTCAGCGCGAAGTCATGCAGCGTGTGGTGCGGCATGCCACTGCTTTAGCAGGGGGAGCGGGATCACGTGGACGAAAGGGACGCGATACCTATCCTGCTGCGGTCAACGAAACTGTGTTTGAGCAATTGCGCTTAATCCGTCGCGATCTGGCCGCTCAGGAGCATGTACCGTCTTATATCATCTTCAATGATGCCACGCTGCGAGAGATGAGCGTAGCGAGTCCGCAATCCGAAGCAGACATGCTGCGGATCAAGGGTGTTGGTGAAGTGAAGTTCCGCAAGTATGGCAAGCCGTTTCTTGATTTCTTTCAAAATCAGGGGAATACCGGCGGAATGGTGAGCGAGGATGAGATTTTTGCAGACGATGTGTACGAGGATTTTGAATAGCTATACTAAGGATATAAGAGTCCATGCAAACTTATAGAAGGTTGTGACCTATGAAAGTCATTTTATCAACATTAAACGCAAAATACATTCATACCTCACTGGCCATCCGATGCCTCAAAGCCTACAGTGAAAAGGATTTTGATATCGAGCTGGCGGAGTATACAATTAAGGACCCGGTGATGAACATCGTATCTGATCTGTTTCAACGGGGAGCAGATGTCATCGGTTTTTCCTGTTATATTTGGAACATTGAAGAGACGATTAAAGTCATTGATGTGTTGAAAAAGATTATGCCCGAGGTCAAAATTGTTTTGGGTGGCCCGGAGGTATCTTACGATACGGAGCACTGGATGAAGCGCTTGGCGAATGTGGATTTTATTGTTGTTGGTGAGGGAGAGGAAACCTTCCATCAACTGCTGCAGGAACTGGAAGGAGATCGCAAGTTTCATTTTGTATATGGACTGGCTTACCGTAAGGGAGAAGAGGTTATTATCATGCCGGGTCGCCCTAAAGCGGACTTGAACGAGCTGCCGTCTCCATATCGTTTTGCAGAGGATATCCCGGAGCTCGGGAAACGGGTTGTCTATTTTGAAACGAGCCGGGGCTGTCCGTTCAGTTGCCAATTTTGTTTGTCCAGCATTGAGGTCGGGGTGCGTTATTACGATATTGAGCGCACTAAGTCGGATATTCTGTATCTGATTGACAATGGGGCTAAATTGATTAAATTTGTGGACCGAACCTTTAATATTAAACGCGATTATGCGCTGGAAATGTTCAAGTTTTTGATTGAAAATCACCGTGGCTGTGTCTTCCAGTTTGAGATTACGGCAGATATTATGCGTCCCGAGGTGTTGGATTATTTGGCGGAGAATGCACCACCGGGGGTATTTCGCTTTGAGATCGGTGTCCAATCAACGAATGATCCCACCAATGAACTGGTTAAGCGCCGCCAGAACTTTACCAAGCTTTCCCGCACCGTTACAAAGGTCAAGCAAAGCGGTAAAATCGACCAGCATCTGGATCTGATCGCCGGATTGCCGTTGGAGGACTACAACACATTCCGTAAAACGTTTAATGACGTTTTTGCGCTTGGTCCAGAAGAGCTTCAGCTTGGCTTCCTCAAAATGCTGCGTGGTACAGGTCTGCGCATTGACGCTGATAAGTATAACTATACCTATATGGATGTTGCGCCGTATGAAATGTTGAGCAATGACGTCCTTTCCTTTGCCGACATTGTACGGCTCAAACGCTTGGAAGATGTATTGGAGAAATACTGGAACTCTCATCGTATGGACCATACGGTGAGCTACCTGATTGAGCGTGAATTCTCGTCCGCCTTTGATTTCTTTCAGGAATTTGGAGACTACTGGGAAGGACAGGGCTGGCAAAAAATCGGACATCAGCTCGAAGACCTGTTTACGCGTCTCCAGTCCTTTTTGGAATCGCGGGGAACCAAGCGAATGGAAATGGTACTTGGGCTGATGAAGCTTGATTATTTCTTAAACCATAAATATAAGCCGCGTAAAATCTGGTGGGAACATACCCTGGAGAAGGACGATTGGTCCAGCTATATGAAAATGGCCCTTCAGCACCCGGATGCGCTGTTGTCACCTGCGGTGGCAGATGTGGGCGAGGAAAGCACGGGTGAGATGGATGTGGCTAGCCAACAGCCGCAGCCATACCGCGAGATGATCCCAGCCTTTGCTTCCTTGAAGCTGGGTGAAAAGGAACTGCAAAAGCACGCTGTGCTGGATGTCCTGCCGTTCAGTCTGGATCATATCCTGAGTGGTGGTAGCCCATTAACAGCCGAAGGCCGCACACTGTTGCTTGTAGTTTATCAGCAAAACGGACAGCAAAAACCGCTATACTACACCATGCCCATCGGCAAAAATATCGCCGCGATTTAATATAAACACCAGAAGACATCAACTCTTGGAATACCAGGAGTCGATGTCTTCTTTTTTTATAAAATATAGATGACCACTTCAATTTTTTACATTCGGGAAACCTAGTGCTTTACGATTTTTTACAAAACCAATATATGATGAATTTATCATATATGAATATTAAATTTATTGGAGTGTGACCTTGTGAAAAAGCGTTCCATGAAAAAGAGTATCCTTGCGTTGAGTGCTGTGACTGTTTTGACTGTACCCTTATTATCTGCTGATATCCCTAAAGCTTTTGCAGCCGCGGCTCCTACGAAGTCCACTATCGCAGAGTCCAAGGCACAGAAGGCTGTATCAGCTAAAGCGGATACTCCTAAAAACGTCATTCTTTTTATCGGTGATGGTATGGGAGAAGCCAGTCGCAACGCGATTCGCTTAGCAACGGTTGGAAAATCGGGATTGCTTGAAATGGACAAGATGCCTGTAACAGGCCTGGTTAGTACGAGTTCAGGGGACAACCTAGTTACAGATTCTGCCGCCGCTGCGACTGCCATTGCAACAGGTGTGAAAACGTATAACGGCGCGATCGGAATGGATTTGAATAAAAAACCAGTGACAACCATTATGGAGCTGGCTAAAAAAGCAGGCATGTCTACAGGAGTAGTGACGACAAGCCAAGTGACAGATGCGACGGGCGCTGCCTTTGGTGCGCATGTTGAGAAGCGCTCTGCTCAAAGCGAGATTGCCAAGCAGTATATTGAGAAAAGCAAGCTAGATGTGATTCTGGGCGGGGGTGAGGATTTCTGGTACCCTGCAGGAACAGCAGGCAAACATCCAGATGCACCGGCAGAAGATCCTGAGGAAGCTAGTAAGGGAACTCAAGGAAATTTGGTGGAACAAGCGAAGAAGTTGGGCTATAGCTATGTGACAGACCAGGCTGAAATGAAAGCAGCCAAAGGCTCTAAATTACTAGGGCTGTTCGCCAATGAAGAAATGTTCCAAGCTCACAACAAACTAGGCAATTCTTACAACCCAACGGTTTCTTTACCGGATATGACAGCGAAAGCGATTGATGTTCTATCCAAAAACAAAAAAGGCTTTTTCCTGATGGTAGAGGAAGAAGGAACGGATGAGATGGCGCACGACAATGAAGGTGAATTAACCATTAAAGCCGGGCAGCAGCTGGATAAGGCTGTTAAAGTAGCTAAAGACTATGCCAAAGCGCATCCAGATACTTTGGTGTTAGTGACGGCAGACCATGAGACAGGCGGTTTGGCCATTGAAGGCGAAGATGCAGAGGATGAATCCGGTGAAGGTGTTTCCAAAGAAGACGGTCCTTTTACCGTAAAAGGCTCTGATGAGAAGTTTTATATCGACTGGACCACAGGAGGGCATACATCCGTTGATGTAGCGCTAACCGCAATGGGTCCGGGTTCCTCCCAATTTAGCGGGAATTACCCGAATACGGCCATTCATGATAAGCTGGTTAAGCTGCTTCAATTTAAAAAATAGCCTAGGGTGAGAGGGCTTATTCATCGCAGTATGAACCCTTAATTAATCCATTAATTTAGAAATTCGAGTAACAAAGACATGTAATTACGTAATAAAATCGGTTATAATAAGGTAAGAATAAATAAGGAGCCGTGCGCTAACACGACTCCACCATACAATAACTGCATAAAGAGCAGTCGGCCGCGTAAGATATGGTCGAGAATAGACCGTTTACCTTTGGTCAGGGCGGTCTATTTCTTTTTCATGTAGGTAAGTAACGCCAAAATGAACATACCAAACATGATCATTAAGGAGATAGCATCTTTGACCTCCATGGGCATCACCTCCCTTCTGGGAGACTAGCCGACCGCCCTTTATAGCCGCATATTGTATTAGAAAAGTATACCATAAATAAGGAATAATCAAAGTGATAAAATACTTAAAAACGTCTTTTTGACTTTGGTGAGCTTTATCTCAGACTAATCCTCCGTTGTTTTCTTCCCCCACACAAATTTCATTATAAAAAATATAATTGTCAGCATGATGAGAAGCAGTGCCACCTGCAAGCCATAACGATGAATCAATTCTCCTGCTGCTTGTACATGATCGCCAAAGAGACGTCCGAGCAAAAAGAAGATCAGCGTCCAAATCAAGCCCGTTGAATAAGAGAATAGAGCGTAGCGCTTAAAACTCATTTTATTGATCCCCACAATATAAGGGACAATATGGCGAACGATCGGTAGCAAGTAGCTGATGCATATCGTGAAGTTTCCATACTTATGTACTAAATTTTCTGAAAAAGTAATGTACTTGTCCATTTTCTTCTTTCGGCGCAAACGATCCAAAATGGGTGTACCCAAGCTTCTCCCCAACACATAACCTAAGGATAGGCCTGATACAACCCCGAGATATACAATTAAAAAAGCAGGTAACGGATGAAGTATCCCCATGCTTGTTACGGCCCCGCCAGTCATCACTATAACTTCGTCTGGAATGGGCAGTCCCACAATTCCGAGCCATAGAGAGAAGAATAATGCTGCATAGCCATATTGTTCGATAATGGAAATCAAATATTCAACATCCATCCCCATACTCCTTTCTTAAGCTTTCTTTCGGCATACATACACGAATGCGGGTGGAACATTCATAGGTACAAACTTGATTTCTTCAATATCAAACCATTCACCTAACTGCTGTTTCATCTGTTTAGAGTATTGAAAGGCGACAAACATCCCTCCATCCCTGAGTGACCGATGAATTTGTTCTACGATTTGATCTCGCATCGCTTGTGGAAAGTTGAAGAATGGCAGCCCGCTGATTATACAGTCAAGCCTTTCAATTTGAGCATTTTTCATAGCAAGCTGAAGCTCACGCGAGTCGGAATAGCACAGATAATTCGGGAATCTTCTTTTTAAACTCTGCTGCATGGTCGGGTCCTTCTCAAAGAGCAAAACCTTAGGTTGAATTTTTGTCGTAGACGGGATGTATTGGGTAATTGCGCCTGTTCCAGCCCCAAGCTCAGCCACGGCATGAACATCACTCCATGGAATGGATTCTATCATATTTTTAGCTAAAAATCTGGAACTGGGTGTTACGCTACCCACATATGCAGGCGAGTACAAAAATTTGAATAGGAACATAAGTCTCTCGTGAACTAAATGACTAATACGGATCATACTTCTTTCCCCTACCTTCAATTTTCAAAATGCGTTCATTTATTCTCTGCTAAGAGTAACAAATTATCCCTTTACTTGCTCCTGTCTGGAGTAGGGCTCGGTTCCCCGTCCTGCGGAGGGGATTTTCCTTGACTATAGTCTAGGAAGAAGGAAAAGGAGTACAGTATGGGACAGTCCGAATTCATTCAGTTATCATTCAGCATTCTCTCAGGCTGCCTTCAGTTTTACAACCGATGAAAGAGAGGTGGGCAGCTAAAAACATTATGTACACTGAGAGGGGATCTACTTTGTCATTATCCATCAACAGGCATCTCATCACGACTTCCTACGATAACTCGAATACGCTGAAGTCAAATGAGAATGGACTAAATAACGCGGGGCATATCACACACAAGAAATCCAGCGATTCACTCGAATTAAGTGCGGAATTTATGGGATACGCCGGAGGTATGCAGGCTCCGCTTCCTACGGAAAACTACAGTTATGGCTACAAATACGACCAGAATACTGTGGCGCTGACTATGGACGAACAGAAAGCGTTATTGTCAGATTTACAAAGTTACTTGACGTCTTCAAGTGCTTTATCTGAAACGAATGAAATCAATAACAGTACAAACAATCCTTTGGCTACAGTCAGCGACTTGTTATCCGGGGTGGATCTTTCGACAGCAACAGATGAGGAAGTATCAGATTTATTCGATAAAGTAGCTGAAACGATCCAGAATAACCGCCCTACACCGCCGCCTGAAGGTGGCTCATTCCGACCTGAGGTTGATAGCAGCGGTCTGCCTCCAATGATGCAGGCGATGGGTGGAATTATGCCCCCATTTGCATGGAATATTCAGGAGATTACTCATCAAGAGGATAACACCACTACATCTGAAGAAGAGCATACCGTAGATGAAAAAAGATCCTTACTGAATGATTTGCAAAACGTCCTGAGTTCCGATCTTCTATCTGGCTCCATATCTTCAGAAACAGATGAGCAAACAGACCTGATTTCTGCATTAAAAAACGCTTGGGGAAACACAGATGAATCGAATGCGACAGATGAAGAAGTATCAGTTTTATTCGATAAAATCGCTAAGATTTTTGAACAATCTGTATCGTCTTCGTCATAATCTTGAGGGTGCCATAGCATACCTTAAAAACGCTTAGCCCACACTTGTAACTCAAACTTAGCTTTTAAAAAGGAGAATCCTTCTGTGAATATTTCAGCCACATCTAGTAGCTCTATATCTATTGCCAATACTTCAACTTCATCTTCATCTAGTACCAACGATACAGCCAGTTTGGAAAAGCAAAAAGCCCAGCTTGAAGCAGAGTACAATAAGGTCCAGCAAAGCAAAGATAATAAGGATACAAAAGAAACGAAAATGAAGCAGCTTCAGCAGCAAATTAAGCAAATTGAAGCTCAGATTGCACAGCAAAGTTCTCAATCCAGCAGCACGTCCACACCAAAAATGGAAAGGTCCGCTCCAAGTAATATGGAAATGACTCGTACCAGCAGCTCGAATGGCAGTGATATTACTGGGGTTGGAAAATCACTGGATATTTCTATTTAGTCATCCTATCTCTTCTCCTGTAAGCCAGACGATGGATACAAAAGACAGCAGGCTCTCTGTTACATAGGGAGCCTGCTTTCGCGTTTTATAGTAGTTCAAAATGAATCATGTGACTAAACCTAAAAAAGTATTACAATAAATAACAGTGGGCAGATGGAAGGCTTTTGACTTTAGTATTTAATAGATTGTTATACATTCTAATTGGAGGATTTAAGCCATGACATTGGAACCTCAATGGAGTCGAAGTAGTAGGGATGAAGCTCGTTTCGTCAGAAACAAGTTGATTGAGTTTAATGCAAAACACGTCCCGGCAGATATTCAAACCCAATATGAAGAAATTAATCTTACGCTCAAAAAAGGAGACGGTCAGGTCATCGGCGGTCTTCTAAGTGTACTTTGTTGGAACTGGGTGGAGGTTGATATTTTGTGGGTAGATCAGGGCCATAGAGGAAGGGGCTACGGTTCGCAATTACTTAGTGAAATTGAACAAATCGCTAGAGATAAAGGATGTACTTTGATACAACTGAATACCTTTTCTTTTCAAGCACCTGAATTCTATGAAAAGCAGGGGTATGAAGTAGTCGGTGTCATTGATGAGGCTCCTAGAGGCTTTAAACATTATTATTATAAGAAAAATATCTACTGAGGACTTCATAAATGCGCGTACAGATCAAGGAAGTAAATCAAGATGAAAAGATTATCATTCGTAATATTGGCAAGGAAAAGATATACGGCTACTGGACATATTTTCGGCATGAACTGACCTCGGGATATGCGTATGTTGTTCCGTATGAACAAAGCTTGGAAAAGTTAATTCCCGGCTGTGTCATTTCGGTCGAGACTTCTCCATCCAGTATAGAAGGGTTCAGAAGACTGAGGCCTACGGAAAAGACAGGCATTGTTCAACCTCAACCAAAGCTAGGTGACTATTGGATTCAAGGGATGATACAACAAGTGATACAAGGCGAAGCAGGCGGGATAGACTGTCTGGAGATTGTTGTAGGAGAGGCTACGTTTGTTTTGGATTCTGACGAATTGAATGGTGATATCCACGTTAAAGCGGGTGACGGTGTCGCCTTTGAAATCATAGGTCTACAGTTGTTTGACGAGGGACTGTAATCGTTCTATGGTGAATACCATATTCAACCAAGATATGTCGGTGAGAAAGTTAAAAGCTAGATCATAGAGCATGTGAATAAAGAAAGGTATGATCGGATTGAGTACAGAAGTGACACACAAAATATATACCATGTGCATGATTCAAGATGGAAACAAGGTATTGCTAATGAACAGACCCAATCGAAAGGGGTTTCCGGGTTATATTGCTCCAGGAGGAAAAGTAGAGTTCCCAGAGAGCATTGTGAATGGAGCCATTCGCGAAGTAAAAGAGGAAACAGGCTTAACGGTTACGGAAATTGTTTTTAAAGGAATCGACGAATATTGTGATCCAAACCAAGGGCTGAGATATATGGTCTTTAATTATTTGGCTACAGCAACGGAAGGTGAGCTATTAAAAAATCCTCCTGAGGGAGAACTACTGTGGGTGGATATGAAGGAAGCACTACATTTGCCGATGCAGGATTGGTTTAAGCGGAGATTCCCATTGTTTTTCAAGCCGGGAACCTTTGAGGTTAGTTCCGTGTGGCTGGCAGAGACGGATGAAACATTGGAAGCAACGATGAAGAACTATGGGGTGTAGAGATGACGAGACCATTAGTAGATACATGGAGTGCTTAATGAGGGGGCGGTGAGTAGGATGCAGGCCATCAGATTGGTTGAGCCGGATCGGCGCTGGAAGGATGCTTATCTTTCATTTTATGAGGAATGGAAAAAGAGCCAGGAGCATATGGTGCCTTGGGTGATTTCTATAGAACCGTATGATTTTGAAGGTATGCTGACGCTTTTAAGTCACCAGAAAAATGGAATTGGCTTGTCTGAAGGCTGGGTTAAAAGTTCGACCTACTGGCTGGTGGATGCAGATGATCAGGTCGTCGGAGCAGTGAATATCCGTCATGATCTTAATGAGCATCTGTTAAACGCTGGCGGTCATATCGGTTATGGTATCCGTCCTTCTGCACGAGGGAACAGGTATGCTGTGACTATGCTGGGGTTAGCATTGGACAAAGCAAAAGAGTTGGGTATTTCCAAAGCCCTCGTCGTATGCGACTCCGATAATATCAGTTCCAAAAGAACGATTCTGCGAAACGGCGGAATACCGGACAAGGATTACATAGAGGAAGATGGAAACCGTGTAAACCGGTTTTGGATCGAGCTGTAAGTGAGGGAGGGGAACGCAAAAGCTCATGAAAATATGGCCAGAATATGCGAAAAATATCATTGTCGGTGTCATGTTTCAGGGACAATGGAATTGGTATGTGACGGAAAGAGAGTATTGGTTTTTGAATACCGAGATGGAGGAACGGTTTGGCATCGCTATTTTGGATGAGACCACAGCCGGAGCATTTTTGGAACACATCTGTGAATATAAGGTGGCTGCGGGAGAACTCACTACAATGCTCCAAATGCTAGATGAAGCAATCCAGCATAAGGATGAAGTGTTGGAATTCTGTCCTGCTTTGTATGTTGATTTTGACCAGAAAGTTCTCTACTCTCTATTTCCGGAGCCAGCTTCTTTCGAACACTATGTCCCGGTGGGGTGGAAAGGGGAATATCAGAACTTTTTGGAAGAGGTCCCTCCTGCTGAACGATATTGGATGATCCACGGAAGTGACTTTTTCAAAAAATACACCTGAAAAGATAAAGGAGGAAATGAACATATGAATTCTTCCATGCATGAATTTAAGATCATATCCAAGCACAGAATGTACGATCAATACTTGGTTAAGCTGCGGGCATGCATTCAGCTTTTGGATGAAACCATGTTATGGGGCACTGGTGAAGCGGAACAGAACAGTATTGGAGGAATTGTCCATCATATAATGGTGCATGTGCGTAGAAATGCAGTCAAACTCATGGATCCGACGATTACATACAAGCAAGGTATGGAGGATAGCTTCAAGCCTTCAGTGCAAAACAAAGAACAGCTTATGGAGGAAGTTGAAGATGCTTTTTCTTCCTTCTGTGCAGCATTGGACAACACAGGCGATATAAATATGTATGACGTTTACCATGTGGTGGAGCATACGGCTTATCATCTGGGTCAGATCATAGATCGAGTTCAGAGGCTGGCAAGTCACCGTTTTCAATTTGTACAGACTGGGCTGAATGAAAAAGCATTGCGTGCAATAGTGCAGCAATCCCTGCCTAATCCACAAGGTTAACGAAAGCAGTAGCCAAATAACTGTATAAACGTAGTTCCAAAGTCACTAATACCTCTGTCACAGATATGTTTTTATTTCTTAATTGATATTGATAATTATTATCACTTATAATAGAAGCAGACATAATACGCTATGATAGGGAGAGTTGCAGAGTGACAGAGTCCTTGGAATTATATGATGTAACGATCATCGGCGGCGGTCCTGCCGGTATGTATACTGCGTTTTACAGTGGCATGAGAGATATGAAAACCAAGCTGATCGAAGCCAAGCATGAGCTAGGCGGACGGATGCGCATATACCCGGAGAAGATGATATGGGATGTTGGAGGGGTAACTCCGATTTTATGTGAAAAGCTGATTGACCAGCTGGAGCAGCAGGCACGAACGTTCGAGCCTACCATTGTATTGGGACAACAGATTACAGGTATGGATCGGCAAGAAGATGGTACGTTCCTGCTGACTTCAGCCACAGGGGAACAGCATTGGACGCGTACGATCGTTCTGGCTGTAGGTTATGGTATTCTCAAAATGGCTAAACTGGAGATTGAGGGTGCTGACCGTTACGAGGTTACAAACCTGCATTATACCGTACAAGAGCTGGAGCCGTTCCGGGACAAGCATGTCCTGATTTCCGGTGGAGGCAACTCAGCGGTAGATTGGGCGAATGAGCTGGAATCTATTGCGGCGAGTGTGACAGTTGTACATCGTCGGGATCATTTTGGCGGACATGAGAAAAATGTAGCCCGTATGAAGTCCTCTTCGGTCCGTGTTCTCACACCTTATGCGGTAAGTCAGTTACATAGCAACAACGGAGAAACGATTGAGCAGGTGACGATCAATCATGTAGATACGGGCGAAATAGAGATGCTGAATGTTGATGCAGTTATCGTAAATCATGGCCTAAAATCCGATTTCGGCCCCCTGCGAGATTGGGGACTGGATATGGGAGAGTGGCATGCCCGCGTGAGCGACAAGCTGGAAACGAATCTACCGGGGATTTTTGCTGCAGGCGATTTTGTCGAGTACGGAAGCAAGCTGTATCTGATTGCAGGTACGTTCACAGATGCTGCTCTTGCCCTCAACAGCGCCAAGTTGTACATTGATCCGACAGCTGATAAAGCCGCATATGTATCTTCTCACAACAGCCGCTTCAAGGAAAAAAACCGCGAGCTTGGTGTCGTGGAATAAAATAAGGGAATCAGTTTAATAAAGAACTTCCGTTAACTACAGCTGATGTGGTTAAGGGGGTTCTTTTTTTTGCATAGTTACGGACTTGTCGACCTAAGGTTGGATACCATACACATATAGAATAAAATGGAGATAGCCTGTCCTTTTCAGGGATTAGATAATAGATTTGGAGTAGAAAAGATTAGGAGTGTGGAAAAATGAGCTTACAAGAGGTGCTTGAACGCCAAGCGATTGATCTACCTGACGATACGCTGGAAGCTTTACTAATCCATAGCAAGAAGCAGGAAGGGCGGAAGGTTCAGCTACGATTGCTAAGTGAACAGGAGCTTGTCGAGAGTATCGAGTGGATGACGCAGATCGAGGTGTTCAAACATATCGTCCCGCTATGGACCGATGATCATTCTAATTATGTAGGTCTATATGTAGAGGGACCACTAGTATATAAATTATGTTACATCAATCACGAGGAAACAGATTTGTCACCGATGTACCGAAGTACAGCTTCGCTGATTGCAGAGTTAGAGCAAAACCCAGAGCTGGATTGGGAACAGCTGCGTAAGGATTACCCGTCTGACAACGACATAAGCACTGAACAACTAGCAGAAGATATTCGCTGTATGCATGAATTGCAGGCTATACTGGAAAAGGATTCATCAATGGAGGATGATGTGAGGTGCCAGCTTCTTTACAGCTTAATGGCGATTACACCTGTTAGTGAGGCGGATTCATTGCTTCCTTATGTGGATGATGAAGATATGTATGTACAGGAACGTGCATGTATTCTATTGGGATATCATGGGTATGGACCCGCGACCGAATTGTTAAAAGAAGTAGTGAAGCATGGAAGCCCGAATGGGAAGCTGGCAGCCCGTAAGGCGCTCTCGATGATTCGCGCTAAGCAAATGGACAATCATATAAAAAAATAAACCAACCTCACATAGCAAATATGGACGGGATGGAAAGGTGACTTATGAAGAGACGAACAGAGCAGCAGGAAGCGATGATGGAAGATATTATTCAAAAGGCAGAGCCGTATGTACAGCAGCAGTTGGAGCATGACCACAGTGGTCATGATTGGTGGCATATTGACCGGGTGAGGAAGCTGTCTGTTGAAATTGCTGCAAAAGAAGGTGCAGATCCGTTCGTGTGCGAGCTGTCAGCACTGCTGCATGATGTAGCGGATGAAAAATTAAATGAATCCAAACAAGCGGGGCTGGATAAAGTTGAGCAGTGGCTGCATCTGCATGTAAACGATGCGGATGTGATCACACACGTGATGACCATTATTGCTACAATGTCCTACAATGGTGGACAAAATCCGCCTATGGAAACGCTGGAAGGTCAGGTTGTACAGGATGCAGATCGGTTGGATGCTCTGGGAGCGATTGGGATTGCAAGAACCTTTATGTATGCAGGCTCAAAAGGCAGTATCATGCACGATCCGGATCAAGACTATTCACAATATGATTATCGCGCCGCAGGTAAAAGTGCCATATATCATTTTTACGAAAAGCTGCTCAAGCTCAAGGATTTAATGAATACCCCTTATGCCCGAGAACTGGCGGAGGTTCGGCATCAATGGATGGAAATGTATTTGGAGCAGTTTTATAAAGAATGGAATGTGAATGATATCCAACAAAACAGGGGAGGCTGATGCTTCCTAATTGCAATGATTCCAGGGGAAGCTAGCTCTCTTTTTAATAAATATTAGAAAAAATATTGCAATACGCCGATTTCTCTCCTACTATTGATAATAGTTATCAATGATAATGATAATTATTATCTGTAAATTCAAGTAGGTAGAGGGGAGTCTTTCAGTTTATGAAGAAGTTTGCAGTATGGATGTGTACCTTATTATCGGCAAGTTTGCTGTTGACGGCATGTGGTGGAAAGGTGCAGGAGGTGGATAGCTCAGCTCAAAAGAATACCAATGCATCGACACAAACGTCTGTTTCTGACGTAGAAAGTGCCAAGACGATTACATATCTAGATAAGACTTATAAGATGGCCAAGACGGATCATATTATTGTAGCTAGCCTGGAAGCAATGGAAGATGCAGCGGTCCTGGGAGTAAAGCCGACTGGGGCGGTTACTACGGGCGGGAAATTTCCTGAGTACATGGAGAAAGCAATGGAAGGAGCCGCAGACGTTGGTGACCGAATGCAGCCTAGCGCTGAAACGATCCTGAAACTGAAGGCAGATGTGATTCTTGGGAGTTCTAAATTTCGGCCTGCGGTGGCAGAACAGCTAGGGAAGGTCGCTACATTGATTCCTGTCTCCCATATTTCAACGAACTGGGAAGCGAATCTGCTAATGTTAGGGCAGCTTACAGGCAAAGAGGCGAAGGCAAAAGAGATCCTGAACAAGTACAAGCAAGATGCGGAGGCGTCCCAACAGAAGCTAAAGCCAATATGGGAAAATAAAAAGGTACTCATGGTACGGATTCGTACAGGCAATCTGTATGTATATCCTGCAGATGTATATTTTAATCCTTCGCTGTATGCTGATCTAGGAGCTAAGGTACCGGAAGAGTTAAATACAGTTAAAGCACAAGAGGCGGTTTCTCTGGAGAAATTGGCTGATATGAACCCCGATTATCTGTTCGTGCAATTCTCGGAAGGAGAGAACAAGGACCAGCCGCAGGCATTGGCAGATTTGGAGAAGAATCCGATTTGGAGCAGCATCAATGCCGTCAAGAATGGGAAAACCTTCGTCAACATTGTAGATCCGAATGCTCAAGGTGGTACTTCATGGAGCAAACTTGCCTTTTTGGAAGCGGTTATGAACCGACTTTCGCAGTAAAGGTAGGAACATGGGAAAAAAGTTGATCTCTCCTTACCTTGTAATCTTCGTCTCTCCCTTGTTTATCGTACTAACATTACTGCTGTCTGTGATGTACGGAGCCAAGACGATAGAATGGGAGACGGTAACTGCTACCTTTTTTCATTTTGATGCTGGAAACGTGGACCATCAGGTCGTTTTAAACTCGCGTCTGCCTAGAGCGGTCGGCTCTATATTAATCGGTGCCTTTCTCGCGATTTCAGGAGCCATTATGCAAGGAATGACGCGGAATTTCTTGGCTTCACCCTCAATTATGGGGGTGTCGGATGGGGCGGCGTTTGTGATCACCTTAATGATGATCCTTGCACCGAACTCCACTTCGATGGGCCTGATTGGAAGTTCTTTTGTGGGATCGACTCTGGGGGTGGCTATTGTGTTCGGTTTAGCCTGGATGATTCCCGGCGGTCTTGCCCCGGTTCGTATGGCTATTTTGGGAACGATCATTGGCACGTTTTTAAGCAGCCTGTCGGCCGTTCTCTCCATTTATTTTAATGTATCGCAAAATGTAAGCTTCTGGTTTAACGCTCGTCTGCACCAAATGGACCCCGGGATGATTCAATTGGCAATTCCCTTTGCTCTTGTGGCAATTGTAGGAGCAATGCTGCTGGCCAAGCCCATAACACTACTGTCTTTGGGCGACGACGTGGCCACAGGTCTGGGACAGCGGGCATTACCAGTCAAGTTGGGGGCGATGCTCTGTGTAGCATTGCTGACAGGTGTTTCTGTTGCGCTGGCAGGGAAAATTGCTTTTGTTGGCTTGTTGATTCCGCACATTACCCGATATTTAATCGGGGTAGATTACCGTTGGGTCATTCCATGCTCTGGTTTGATCGGTGGTGTTTTTTTGGGCATGTCTGATGTGTTGAGCCGTTTTCTTAATTATCCGTTTGAAACGCCTATTGGAGTGGTTACCTCGGTCATTGGCATCCCTTTCTTTCTGTACTTAATACGTAGAAAAGGAGGGGGAGAGCATGCGTAAAATCAGTGTGAAACGGCTGTGGTTCGTACTTTCAGGTGGGGCTGCACTTATTTTAGCAGCCTCCTATGTTAGTCTGACCCATGGAGAGTTCGACATGACCCTTCAGGAAGTAATTCAGACATTGTTCCGTATCCACCCTACTCCGCAGCTGGATTTGGTGATTTTTGATTTTCGGCTACCGCGTATTGTGATTGCGGCCTTGGTCGGCTTAGGTCTAGGGATAGCTGGGGCGGCGGTACAGGGAGTTACACGGAATGGTTTGGCCGATCCCGGCATTTTAGGCATTAACGCAGGGGCAGGGGCAGCAATCGTCATATTTATGTTCTTTTACCAGGGACAGATGGAGACGACAGGCTGGACTGCGGCGCTGGCTATGCCCTTTTTCGGCTTGATTGGAGGTTTGGTAGCTGCGCTGCTGATCTATTTATTTGCTTGGAAAGCAGGACGTCTGGATTCGCAGCGACTGCTACTTGTAGGTATCGCGATTGGCTCTGGATTCGGTTCCTTAAGCTTATATCTGTCGCTGAAAATGAAAGCCTCGGATTTCGAGATGGCGACAGTATGGATGTCGGGCAGTATTTGGAGTGCTGATTGGAAGCTGGTTGCTGCCGTAATTCCATGGCTTGTCATATTAATTCCTGTTATTTGGTTGAAATCGTATGTGCTGGATCTATTTCAATTACATGAACATACAGCTAAAAGTCTTGGCGTTGCGACCGAAAAGGAAAAGTCTATTCTCTTGCTGTCCAGCATTGGACTGGTGAGTGCCTGTGTGTCTGTTTCTGGAGGAATAGGCTTTGTAGGCTTATTGTCTCCTCATATCGCCAGAAGGCTTGTTGGCCTTCATCATCGTTTTGTGATTCCCGTATGCGGTATGGTCGGTATGGTACTGGTGCTGTTGTCTGATTTTGTTGCCAAAACGGTGGTTGCGCCTGCGGAAATTCCCGTTGGACTGATTATTGCGGTGATCGGGGTCCCTTATTTTGTAGTCTTGCTTATGAAAAAAACGGCCTAATTTCATTCGAATTCGGGCTCTAAAGGAGGTTGTTCCCATTAAAGATCTATCTACGCAAGCTTATCATTCCAGCGATGCACATGGAGCTGTGTATGTTCCTCGCAGTCAGCATCGAGTAATGTACTCGCAGGCTGAAAACCGTGAGTACCATATTTATATTGCCATTCCTGCCGAGGAACCTCCTGTATCTGGCTATCCCGTTATTTATGTGCTGGATGCCAATTCTGTTTTTGGAACCATGGTGGAAGCGGTGCGCGTTCAGGGGAGACGACCTGACAAAACGGGGGTTGTTCCAGCTATCATTGTAGGAATAGGCTATCCAACAGAGGCTCCCTTTCATCCTTCACGATATTACGATCTTACACTGCCTGGGACGGCTGTGGAGCTTCCGGTAAAGCCAAATGAAGATGCCTCCAAAGAAAGCGGGGGCGCCGAGCATTTCTTGTCATTTATTGAAGATGAGCTTAAGCCAATGATCGAGCGTGATTTTCTTATCGACCGCAACCGACAGACGATCTTCGGGCATTCGCTTGGAGGACTGTTCGTATTGCATACCCTGTTTACAAGACCAGACTCTTTTCAGGTGTATGTGGCGGGAAGTCCGTCTATACACTGGGGAGGACAAGTTATTATGGCTGAAGAGAAGCAGTTTGTAGCTTCCATTGCGCAGAAGCATTGGAATAAAAAGCTGCTGATTGCTGTAGGGGAGTTAGAGACTGGACATTTTACTGGCATGCAGGAAAAGGCCAGGGACTTAGCTACGCGTTTAACGACTAGGGACGATCTAGGACTACACGTAGAGTACCGAGAATTTACAGATGAAGGTCATATATCCGTGCTGCCTGTTTTAGTTAGCAGAGCGGTTCGTTTTGCTGCTGATTCCATTTAAATATGCAGTTAGGTATAAAATTTTTGAAAGTGTACTTATAAAATAAATTGCAAGAAATCTGAGGCTGTTTCCTTTAACCGAGCGTATCGGAGAGGAAGCGGCCTTTATTTTTTTTGTAAATGTCATATTGATATTATGGATTATCTGTGTTATTTTATTGTTAATAACAAATTGATAATAACAATATAGAAATAACAAAAAATAAATACTGTAAAGAAAGCGAGGAAGCGCTGATGTTTGGATTTAATTTTGTTAAATTTCAGCCCAGTGAGTATGTCATGAAGGTGAAGAACGGGAAGGTAGTTCGAGAGGGTGTTGGGTTATCTTTTTATTACTACGCGCCGACCACCTCGGTCGTTGTCGTGCCTGTCTCTTCCATTGATGTACCGTTTATGTTTGAAGATATGACAAATGATTTCCAGGCGGTGACCGTGCAGGGGCAACTGACTTATCGGATTGTGGATTACCGCAGAACGACGCAGATTTTAAACTACACGTATGATTTGAAGGAACGTCGCTACATTTCGGACGATCCAAGCAAGCTGGCTCAACGGGTGATTAACATCGCCAAGGTGCTTACCAAAAAGTATTTGGAACGTGTTCCACTCAAAGAAGCGGTTCAGTCCAGTGAACGTCTGGCCCAAAACATGACGAAGGATATTGCTCAGCATACTGAAATGGAGAAACTGGGCATTGAGGTTATGGGGCTGTCCATTTTGGCGGTTTTACCAAATAAGGAGACGATGAGAGCACTGGAAGCGCAGGCGAGAGAAGAAATTCTTCGCAGTGCGGATCACGCATTGTATGAGCGTCGTAACGCATCCATTGAGCAGGAGCGGCGTGTGAAGGAAAATGAGCTGAATACGGAAATTGCGGTGGAGACGAAAAAGAGACAGATTCGCGAAACCCAACTGGATGCCGAGCGTTCCGTAAAGCAAAAGCAAAGTGAGATGAAGGAGGAGCAGCTACGGTTTGACACGGCTTTGGAAGAGAAAAAGCGCGAACTGATTGAGCTGACCGTAACGAATAAAAAGGCCGAAGCTGATGCCAAGGCCTATGAGCTGACAGCGGTGATGAAATCGTTGCAAGATGTCGAGCCTAACGTACTTCAAGCTATGGCCAACATGGATATGAGCCCGGATAAGCTGATTGCGATCGCCTTTCAGGAGCTAGCAGAAAATGCAGGGAAAATTGGTCAGTTGAATATTACGCCTGATCTGCTGCAAGGTCTCATGTCAGATACGGGAACAAGTGGATCAGCAGGATCGAGAGGGTCTGGAGGAAGATCACGATGAGCAGCCGAATGACTGAGCAGAAGATTATTTTGGTGAAGCGTAAAACGCGACTGGAGGAACTGATTGTTCGTTACAATACGGTGCAGCAGGCTCGCTTCTTTATGGAACGGCTGGGTGCGGATTTTAGTGATTATGTGCTGGAGGATGAAAATTACCGCAGGGCGGTGGCAACGGCGACGTCCGAGTTATCGGCCTTGGGGCGTGTCCAGATTGTGGAGCGGGAACATGTGCCGAACTTTATTTTTGGTGAGCAGGATACGGTGGTGGTACTGGGTCAGGATGGGCTGGTAGCCAACACGTTAAAATATTTGACCGAGCAGCCGCTAATCGGCGTAAATCCAGATCCATTGCGCTGGGATGGGTTATTGCTGCCGTTTACTGTATCTGATCTGCGCTGGGTGGTGCCGGATGTGTTCGTGCACAGACGGCCGATTAAGGAGGTTACACTTGCTAAGGCCCAACTAAATGATGGCCAATCCATATATGCTGTGAACGATTTGTTCATCGGGCGCAAAACTCATGTTTCTGCGAGATATGAGCTGAGATTGGAGGATCAGGTAGAGCAGCAATCGTCCAGCGGTATTATTGTTTCTACCGGGTTGGGGGCGACGGGCTGGCTGACCAGTGTGCTGGCTGGAGCGGCCGGGATTGTCGGCAGTGCTACACGGCATCCGGTCTCGCTGACTCCAGATCACCTGATGTCAGATGCTGCTTTCAGCCAGGAAGGGACAGTAGAAGGAATGGGGCATGATCATCGTGCAACCTGGAGCTCGCCTTCGCTTTATTTTACAGTGAGAGAACCATTCCCCAGTCGGACGACTGCTGCGGAGCTGGTGTTTGGACAGGTGGCCGTTGAAAGACCGCTGCGAATTGCTTCGCAGATGCCGGAGAATGGAGTTATTTTTAGTGATGGAGTAGAGAGCGACTTTCTGGAGTTTAATGCTGGCATTGAGGCGACCATTGGACCGGCGGAGAAAAAAGGGCATCTGGTGGTGTAGAGGTTTGTACAGGACGGCAATGGGTAATTATGAGTAAGGTACAACCATCAGATGAAATTAAAAAAGGAGGAATCAACATGAGCGACCACACTCAAGACGAAGCGAAAATCCGCAACAAGAAGAACGAGGACGGAGATTCCTTGATGGAGAAAACGAAGCTGGACAATGGCGTGGATATCGAGCCTGAGGCTGATGAATGGATTGCGAAGCCCTCACCAGTATCATACGATGATACGAAATCCTCTTCGCAGAAATAAGACTCTTGCGTCTCAATAGAGCAGTGATGCTAAGACAGGTGATCCTTAACCGGGTCATCTGTCTTTTTTACATAATTAATTGAATCTGGAATATACCTTCCATACTAGCTCACGACGGCTGCTTACCTCTGTTTTCAAGAAAATGGCTTTCAGATGATCCTGCACCGTGTAGGCCGTAATATGAAGTGCACTTGCCAGTTCCTTGGTAGAAAAGCCTTGGACAATGAGCCGGACAAGCTGTCTCTCTCGTTCAGTCCATGAGTAGATCTCAGCCATAAGCGGCAACATGTCCGTTGCTTTAGCAGGCTCAAACCATACGGCCAGTTGCTTCTCGCCCATATGCTCGCATCCGCCTTGCAGGAGAGTGGCTCTGATCGTGACCCAAGGAGTTTCAGCGTCTGCGGAAGGGATACATAGTCTGGCTGGTGCAGTAGTAGTGGATAGCGCTCGCAAGCTTACCGCCCGGACAGAGGCTGGCAGATCGCCATCATGGATTCCTTCTTGCTGACGTAGCAGCTTTAACCACTGCTCTGCTACTGTATTGGACGAGAGGGGTTCTAGTTGGGCGGAAAGCGTCAAAACCCCTGGCTCCAGTTCATGTTCCATAGCCATAGCGGGGGCTGGAGATACACCGACACTGGTTTGACGCAGATGGTAGGCTATGGATGGCGCTAACGCTTCAAGCAGTTGTTGCTCTTCCGCGCTGAATACAGGCTTTCCATAGTGGCGGAACAACGTAAGAAATCCCCAGCAGCTTCCTTTGTACATAAATGGAATACGCAGCTCATCGCCAAATCCGCTGGGCTGCAAAACATTTCTAAAACGTGTGCTGCGATCCGGCTGGCCTTGTGTAGATCCATGAAGCGTCGCGATAGGCTGTCCTTCTCGCACCAATTGATCGTATTTCATGATATCATCGTGCAGATACTCGTATTCTAGCAGTTTGCTATGAATGTCCTCTACACCCGACTCCGTAAATGCACCCGTGGAAAGCAGCGTACGCGGATCTACCGACGTGCAGCACGCCGCATCGAAAGTAACCTGGGTACGCAAGCGGTCGATTAGCGTGTGCTTGTACAAAGGTGGGGATAGAGCTTTTTTTTCCAGTTCTATAAATGGCTGTCGAGCATTCTTAAGCTGTGCCAATGGTGTACGATGTGCGTTCATTCTTTACTCCTATCGTGAAAGCTGGAGACTCTTCAAAGCGCGTCTTTTTAAATCCCACATTTATGGGATGGTGGATATTCGTATTGTCTTTATAATTGAGAATGATTCTTAATTAAATCTACAATAAACGAATGGTCGCTGAAGATCAAGGCTAAATGTTTGGAGGAGAGCATATATGAAACAACCTCATATTGGAAATACCGACTCAAATCAACCGATGAGCTGGAATCATCCGAATGTGCATAAATACGCGGATACGATTGCTTTAAAAATACCAGGATATGCCCATCTGTATGAGATGACAGATTGTTTGATAACTGCACAGGTTGCAGCACAGGCTCATACCCGAAAGATCGACCCGAATGTGCTCATTGTCGGAGCTGGGGGCGGTCAGGAATTGATTACGATCGGAGGGCGGCATCAGACATGGTCCTTTACGGCAGTTGATCCCTCTGCGCACATGCTGGATTTGGCGCGTCAGCGTGTGTCCCAAGCGGGTATCAGTTCAAAAATATCATTTGTTGCAGGTACGTTGGAAGAGTTGTCTGAAGAACAGCCTGAAGAACAGCTCGAGAAGCATGGCGAAGAGTCATGTAGAGAAGCAGTCTATGATGCTGCTACCTGCCTGCTGGTGCTTCATTTTCTTCAGAGCTTGGAGAGTAAACAGGCATTGTTGCACCAGATATCCGCTCGACTCAAGCCAGGTGCACCTTTTTGTCTAGCATCTATTAATGGGAATCCGCAGGAGCCTTCTTTTTCCCTTCAAATGCAGGCGTGGAAAGCTCATATGCTGAGTCAAGGCATTTCACTGGAGGATTGGGAGCGATTCGCTGCTTCCATCGGTCGCGAGTCAAATCCGGTGTCCAATGCAGCAATACAGGAGTTGCTGATAGATGCAGGTTTTACTCACATCACCCGGTATTATGGAGCTTTTTTAGTAAATGCATGGTTTGCGGTTAAAGGGGGAGAGATGGCTTATGACAAAGGATAACATCATCATTATTGGTGGGTATGGCCATGTTGGGAAAATTGTATGTACGGAATTAAGTGAAATGTTTCCCGGCAAGGTATTTGCCGCAGGCCGCAGTCTGGAACGCGCCACTGCATTCAGCCAACAATCGAATGGCAAGATACGACCCTTGCAGCTTAATATTCATGAGCCGATGGACCCGTCGATATTAAAGCAAGTCAAAATGATTATTATGTGTCTGGATCAGGACAATACAGCCTTGATACGCACCTGTCTTCAGCATGGCGTGCATTACATGGATATTACTGCAAATGCGGCCTTTTTGAGTCAGGTGGAGCAGTGTCATCAGGAGGCCCGAGCTTATCAGGCCACTGTGCTGCTAAGTGTAGGATTAGCTCCAGGGCTAACTAATCTATTGGCATTGCAAGCGACACAGCTCATGGATCAAACGGATGAGCTGAACATATCATTGATGCTGGGCTTGGGTGATCGACACGGTCAGGCTGCGATTGAGTGGACTGTAGATCAGATTCATACCGACTTGGAGGTGATAGAACAGGGACGCCCAGTGACTCGAAGAAGCTTTACCGACGGCATAGTGGCAGACTTTGGTGCAGGAGTGGGTCGTCATCGGGCGTATCGGTTTCCTTTTTCGGATCAACAGACACTTCCACGTACACTCGATGTTCCTACGGTCAGCACACGCCTGTGCTTCGATTCGCGCTTGACCACCCGTCTTCTGGCAGGGCTCCGGACGATAGGAATATTAGGTCTGCTCCGACAGCCAACTGTTCGTGATGCAGTAGTTCGCAGCTTTGGCAAAGTGCATCTAGGAGGAAATGCTGTAGCGGTCAAGGTAGACGCCCAAGGAACTCGCAATGGCAAGGAGACGAGGGTTGAATGCAGGCTAAGGGGACATCATCAGTCTGATTTGACTGCTAAAGCCGCCGTTTTTGCGGCGCTTGCCCTGTATCGTTCAGAACTTCCATATGGTGTTTTTCACATGGAGCAGGTTTTTTCGTGGAATCGCATGCGGGCTTGGCTGGGACAGCAGGTAGACGTAGATATTCAGGTGAACGGACAGCAAGTATAAAAGTCATATATCTGAAAAAAGGACTCTCATATCATCCAAGCTTATTCGGCAATGCCTTGCGGATAGGTCTTGGATTTCTTTTCCTATTGGATTACACTAGAAGGAAGTACATATTTCTGGGAAAGACCAGAGGGGATGATATGAAATGTGGAATCCCTATGAACATAGTAGGCAGCATCCGCACGATTTTATAGTAAAATATCGATTTTACACACCGGAAGAAGGAGGCAGGAAACAACTGCCTATTCAGGGTTATCGCTGCGATTTTTCCTATGAGGGCGACGATATTACAACAACGGGAATTTATGCAATACATCCTGAGTTTGAAGATGAAGAGGGTCAATTGATCATGGATACCAGGCACCCGGTTCACCGGGAAGGTCAGGCAAGAATGTGGATTTTGTTTGGAGAAATGAGGGAAAAGGTACACCGACACCGGATACATGTAGGAACCAGGGGATATTTTATGGAAGGCCCACGCCGAGTCGGTGAAGTTGAAGTTACAAGTCTGGTAGGCCTCTTGACCAATCCGCTAGACTAACTGCTAGAAATCAATCAGAAGGTGCAGTCAGACAGCGAATGGAGGTGTTCAAGCCAAGATGGATATCGCTTATATTATCGATTTATTACGTAAAGACGATGTAACCTTAACCCCAGGCTTATCCACCCAGGAGATTACTGAGGTCGAAGACAGGTATGATATTCACTTTCCGCCCGACTTAAGAGAGCTGCTGATGAACGTTCTTCCAGTTGGTAAAAGCTTCATCCCATGGAGAGATACGTCACCACAGCGGATGGGTGTCATTCAGCAAAGGCTGAATTGGCCGCTTGAAGGTATGATTTTTGATGTAGAACAGAATATGTTCTGGCATTCTGAATGGGGGAATAGACCAACAGATTTGGAGGAAGCCGTTGATACATGTAAACGTGAGTTTTTGCGTGTGCCCAAGCTGATCCCCGTCTATGGTCACCGATATATCCCAGAGCAGCCATGTGAAGAAGGAAATCCGGTATTTTCAGTGTATCAAACGGATATTATCGTGTATGGAGAAAGTTTGCAGGAGTATTTCAAGCTGGAATTTGGGGAGAAGACTTACGAACAGATTAATTTTGAGGCGGTAAAAACAGTTCGCTTTTGGAGTGATTTATGTAGCTGAATCGCCGAATCGTTAGGAAATTAAATAAGTCGAGATAAAGGAAGGAGAACATAAGGTGAAGAAGGAGCAAGAATTGGAAGAGATCAAAGAAAGGTTGACCCAGATCGAGACCAAACTGGAACAAAAGTCGGCTTCCAGCAAAATCTTAAAGTACATGATCATCATTTTCTTGTCTATTTTTTTCTTGCTTGTTGTGATCGGTGTTGTCCAGTTTGTCTCGAGCTGATCGGTAAAAATTTTTATGGACAGAAAGGAGCTTGTTATGTCTATAGAAGCCATTATTTTTGATCTGGATAATACACTGATTAATCGTAAACAGGCATTTGCTGCATATACGGAGCGGTTTATAGAACGATTTATTGTGGCAGAAGAACCAGCCAGCCGTGCGGCGGTCATTGAACGAATACGTCTGGCAGATCAGGACGGCTACCGGGATAAAAGGGAGCTGTATACGGAGCTGCATGCAGACCTGAAACTGAAAAATCCCGATACGACAGTACAGGAGATGCTGGGCTTTTGGTATGGTAAATTTCATAAGTTTACGGTTTTGATGGACGGAGTCAAGGAAGTGCTGTCCGAACTGCGGTCTCGGGGCTTGAAGCTTGGTATGATTACCAACGGTTCACTCCGTACACAGCAGGCGAAGATTGACCGAGTGATGCTGAGAGATTATGTGGATTCCATTATTGTATCGGGCGGAGTCAACGTCGAGAAGCCTAATCCTCGTATTTTCGAGTTGGCACTGCGTGAGTTGGACATTTCCGAACCTGGTCATGCCTGCTATGTAGGCGATCATCCGACGAATGATATTCGGGGTGCGCAAAGTGCAGGATTGCATACCATTTGGCTGGAAGGCTTTATGACGTGGAATGAAGCAGGCATTGTACCGGATCATCAGATTCAGAGCCTACGTGAAATCACTGGCTGGCTGGATCGTCTCAGTTATCCATCCAATATGGAGGAGGGAGCATCATGAGTATGGAGCAGCAACCGAATCCCATTCTGTTATCATTCCCGGAACAATTCCAGACGGAGCGATTGACTATACGCGCTCCGCAATGGGGCGATGGTGCGGCGGTCAATGAGGCGATACGCGAGAGTGTACATGAGCTGCGGCCTTGGCTTCCTTTTGCGAGAAATCTCCCTACGGTAGAGGAATCTGAAATCCGTTCACGCCAAGCCAGACTTAAATTTCTGGATCGGTCTGACATGGTGCTGTACGTATTTGATACGGCTTCAGGACAATTTGTAGCCAGCAGCGGTCTGCATCGAATTAATTGGGATGCACGAAGATTTGAAATTGGATATTGGCTCAGAACATCATGGACCGGAAAAGGTATTATAACCGAGGCTGTGCACGGTATTACGGATTTTGCCATACAGCATTTGCATGCCAATCGGGTGGAAATTCGTTGTGATTCCAGAAACACGCGCAGCGCCAAGGTAGCAGAACGTGCAGGTTTTACACTGGAGGGAATTTTAAGAAACATCGAGTATGATGAAGAGGGATGCATGGCACACCAAATGGTTTTTGCCAAGGTGCGTGGTGTTGAATTTTAGCAAGCGATAGTATGATATTGCGGGGGCTTATTATGATTCATGATATGACGAAAAATACAGACAAGTTGGTGTGCATACAATATGACAGCAGCTTAAGGTTCAGCAATCTTGCAAGCGCTATCCCAAAAGAAGGATTGACAAAGTTTACAGCAGCATTGCGGAGATTTTCCAGTGTCAGGAAAGGTAGTTTAGTATGAGAAAACTTCATAAGAGCAGCAATTGGGAAATTAATCGGGAAATAAAGGGAAAGTTCCACTGGAAGACCCGCGCTGCGTATCTGGTTGCCGTGCTGGTCATGATCTTGTTGGGCTTGGGAAGCAGAGCTTTCTCCACCCGGTTACCTGCATTCGTTGCCAATCACTTTGGGGATGCCTTGTGGGCGTGCATGATTTATTTTGGGCTGAGAATGTTGTGGGTGAATCGTCGGTTGTCTGTAGCCCTTTGGTGCAGTTTGCTGTTTTGCTTCGCTATTGAATTCAGTCAGATGTACCAGGCTCCCTGGATTAACCACATCCGGGCGACGACCCTGGGCGGCCTAGTGCTGGGCAAAGGGTTTCTGACCGTGGATCTGATCAGGTACACGGTTGGTATTATGATATCCTGGGCACTGGACCAAGGCTGCCAAAGGCTGGCGGGGATCAATAAACGTTAGACGATGACAAACCACTCAAATAATCTGAGAAGCGAGGGTTGCGCTTGAAACAAAAGAGAAAGCGTCACAGGTTGTTCGGTAAGATGGTTGGGTTATGCGCGGGGTTCAGCTTGTTGTTTGCAACCATACTTATTCCAGGGCAGGCATTAGCCGAAAAGCAGCTTGCAGCGCCTCTTCGTTTTGATTTTGGCCCTGGGGATGTAGCAGACGGCTACACCCAGGTCACTGCTAAGGATGCTTACACGCCTGAGCGTGGCTATGGATTTACCGATCTTTCCAAGGTAAATGAAGAGAACCGTGGTGGAAGTGATGCTATCCGCTCAGATTTTGTGCGTGTTCAAGGCTCATCCTTTGTCGTCAATTTACCACCTGCGGATTACACGCTTTCTCTAATTGCCGGAGATACTGCCGGAAACACGGATATTACGGTTAAAGCCGAATCCATTGTTAAAGTAGAACCTACCACCAAAACAGCAGGACAATTTGTTGAGGCTGGGTTTGAGCTAGCACTCATCGACGGTCAGCTCGAATTGTATCTTTCGGGAGATGAAGCGAAGATTAACGCCTTGGTTATCACTCCCAATAAAGCTCGAACGGCTGGAGAACATCCTTCCGTATACCTGGCGGGCGATTCTACGGTTCAAACTTACAAAGCCTCGATGAAGCCTCAGGCAGGCTGGGGGCAAATGATTGCTCCATTTTTTACAGATGAGACTATTTTTGTGAACCGTTCTATTGGTGGACGTAGCACGAAGACTTTTTTGGTTCAAGGGCGGTTAGATGATATTTTACGGAATATCCGTCCAGGAGATTATCTGTTCATACAGTTTGGGCATAATGATGCCGCTATCAATAATCAGGAGCGTTATGTTTCACCTGCCGATTATAAAGTTTACTTGAAAACGTACATCCAAGGAGCCACCCAACGCGGTGCGATCCCTGTGCTAATTACTCCTGTAGGCCGCCGCGATTATGATGCAGCAAGTGCTTCGTTTCGGATTAGTTTCCCGGAATATGTGCAGGCGATGAAGGAAACAGCATCAGAGACGGGGGTAGCACTGATCAATCTTAGTCAATTGAGTGTAGCCTACTATGATACACTAGGCCTGGAAGGAACACTTCCACTGTTTTTACATTTGGAGCCAGGTGTGTTTCCTGCATTTCCTGATGGCGTGAAGGATGATACACATTTTCAGGAGTATGGTGCGGAGCAAATAGCCCGCTTGGTAGCCCAAGGGGTTCGTGACTTGAATATTCCTTTATCCTCAAATGTAAAGACGGAGAATCTGCAATAGCACCGAATTTCCATAACCATGATATACTCAGAAAATAAGCTGGCCCTACCCAAACCCAGCATGATTTAGGCTTGGGTGGGGCTTTAATGTTCTGGACTTTAAGGAGGAAGTAGTATGACAGTAGCTCAACTTCATAATCTTATCAACGGTCAACTCCTGCATAATCAGCATCGGAGTTTATTTTATATGCGCGAGGGCTCTGTTCTGTTAGGACCATCAACGGAAATGACGTACTGGCTGACGCAGCGAAGCTCGGAACTGATCCTCATGCTTCAAAGCTTGAAGCGCCAGCATACGTATCATGTTTTTGTGAAGGATGTAGCGGCCAAAATACTGTCTCAGTTTGTAAATACCAATCAGTATCTACATTTTCACACAGATCATGCGAGGGAGCTTGCGGAGCTGTATGATCGATTCTTCACCCGGATTGAAAAGCTGTTCCCAATAAAATCTATGGCAGGGGCAACTCTGGAATTACTGCTCCAGCAGCATTATGGGTATTTAAGAGATTTTTTAATTCGTACCAATGGAAGTGAAATGTTTGCTAAGTATGCAGAGAATGAATATACCTTTTGGGTACCTTGTGAGGAATATACACCGGAGTTGCAAGCGAATCTGCTAGGATTAGACATTGCTCGTTTGCAAGAGCCTGTTCTAGATGTTGGCTGCGGATCAGAGGCACGGTTGGTTACTTATTTACGTGCCTATGGAATTGAGGCATACGGAACAGATCGGCTGGCTGAAACAGACGGTTGTATCACCCGAGGAGATTGGTTAGCGACTACTTTTGAAGAAAGTACATGGGGAACGATCGTTTCACATATGGCATTCTCCAATCATTTTATACATCATCATCTGAAGACAGACGGTAATATTCATGAGTACGCTCATAAATATATGGAATTGCTTAGAGCCATTCGGCCAGGAGGGAGCTTTATTTACAGTCCATGTCTCCTATTCATGGAAGAGCTTTTGGATGCCCGCATGGGGTATCAAGTAGAGTATATCGAGTCCTCTAAAGGTTACAGAGCTACGAAAATAACGCGTATACATTCATAAGTGCTAGTATCAATCATTTGTCAGATTCACTCTTGGAATGGTAGTATAAGGATAGATATTACTCTATTTGGGATTCTGTTAATGATCGGGATTCCCATGACGTTAATTTGATAGCATAGTTGCCCTGAATAATAAATTATTGTATAGATAACGGAATTTTTCAGGGAAGATTAAACCATATTTTCCTAAAAGCCGATATATGGAAATGAGGCGAGAACACACTGTTATTATGCCCGCCGCAAAATGGAGGTATATAATTGGGTTAGGAGAGTAGAAGAAGTGTCCGATTTGTATACGAAAAAAGAAGTAGAAGATTATGTAACGAACGTAGTTTTCGAACGACCTTTAGGTGTAAGCATTGCAGCTATTTTACTAATTTTTAATGGAGCACTCCTGTTGGTGACACAGCTATTGACGCTCAATGCACTAAATGAGGCTTCTACGTTATTAGGCATGTGCAGAGGCATGTTTCAAGGGTTTATCGCATTGCTCGGTTTGGCAGGAACGGCTGCCGGTATTGGTATGTTGTTCGGTAAGAAGTGGGCTTGGTGGCTGGCATTATTTTATTTTACATATGAGACCATGCGTTATGCGTGTGCAATTCTGTTTATTCCCGATGTCTCCCCAATGTTAGGCGGTGTGCAGCTAAGCCCTGCTCTATACTACGTTAAATATGGTATGCGTATTATTTGGAATTTATTGTTTACATTGTTTATGTGCCGTAGTACGGTAACCGGCTTTTTTCAAACAAGTAAAATCAACAAGTGGAGAGCATGTATCGCATTATTCTTCATCAATGGATTGATGGTGGGGATCGGCTGGTGGTTGACAAGGTAGGTTCTGTGAATGTGAAGGAGGAGATGAATGATGACAATGGAAACGTTTCCGATTCTGGAAACCGATCGGCTTCGTTTAAGACAGCTTACATTAGGAGACGCGAGGGATGTATTTGCCTATTTTTCCAGAGATGAGGTCACAAAATATTATGATTTGGAAAGTTTTACGGAGGTAGAGCAAGCTGAGAAATTTATTCGTTCCATGCTAACCAGATACGAGAAGCAAGCGGGTTTTCGTTGGGGAATTACGTTAAAAGAAGCTCCTGAGCAGGTGGTGGGTACAATTGGATTTCATAACTGGCAGAAGGAGCACTCTCGTATTGAAATTGGCTATGAGCTGGCGCCGGAATATTGGCAACAAGGGCTGATGACAGAAGCGTTGAGAGCGGTAGTGGATTATGGCTTTCAATTGCCGCAGGTTCACCGTATAGAAGCCTTCATTGATCCAGATAACGAAGGCTCCAGACGGCTGCTGCTCAAAAGTGGCTTTACTAAAGAGGGTCACCTGAGAGATTACTTCTATGAAAAAGGTCAGTTTGTTGACGCTGTTGTTTTTGGCTATCTTCGGACGGAGTTTCCCGTAAAGCAGTAAGTTTATAAATATCCTTTGTCTCCGTAAGGCTGGAGTCGATCAAGCCAGGTCTGCTCCAGCTTTGCCAATGCATCTTTGACATCAAAGAATTCCGAATCTTTTTTCTTCAAAACGTCCAGCACTTCAAATTCAAACGAATCTTCGCCATATTCATTCCATTCCTGTTGTAGTGGTTTGTTCTTAAATCCACCCATTTGCAGCTCAAAACGCCGTCCATTCAGCGACTTTAAATTCGGCGTGGAAGCGACAAAAATTTTCCCATTGCGTGTATTGCGAATACAATAGATTCCTGCCTCTGTCTTCATCTCCATGTATTGCTGAACTAGTTCTTTTCTTCGATCCATTGTCCAATCCTCCTATTTGAGCATTTTGCATAAATCCCAAGAGCGTTTTCAAATCAGCAATGTATAGATCGAAACGCTTTAGTTCGTCTATATATTGTACCTACGAGCGTCGAGAATCGAATTATGCAAAATGCTGATTTTATAAGCGCCTAGCTTCAAGATTCCTTCAACCAATATTCACTGCCATCCGGTTTGCGATCCAATAGACCGTATTCAATCATATATCTTCGCACCGTGACATAATCGTCATATACTTCCTGTAAAATCGCATTGATATCTTTCTCATGATATATTTGTCCCTTCACAAAACGGTCCGCAATTTCACGCAGCACAATCAGCTTGTGCTTTTCTTGCATTTTAAAGGTCTTTAGGCGCCCGTCTGTACCCTTCGGAAAATACTTCGTGAGTACCTTTTGCCTCTCGTCTTCCGTAATGTTGTAGCGTTCATCTACCATCCGTGCTCGTACGGGTACTTCTACCATGGCGGGAGCGTGATGGTCTTTCTCCTTTAACAGTTCCATTAATGTGAGAAATACTTTGGCCTGTCGTTCTTTTTCCTTGAGACCAAAGCGATGATTGCGTATGGTAGATGCGCTGCCGATTCCGGTTTCCTTTTGAATGTCCGTATCACCCATGCCTTGATAAAATAACTGAAGTAACCGATTCTGGTGATCCGTCAGTCCGGTCAGCTTTTTGTCCAGACCGATCAAATAGTCAAAGACCGAACCGTACGTCCGCTCAATATGAAGACGCATATACCGCTCCGCGTCATAAAATACCCCTTGATCCTGATATATGATGCCTTGTTCATATCGTTGTCCGTCCAGCAGGCAAACCACCTGCTCCCCTTGGCGAATATATCCGCGCTTCAGTTCTTCGATACCAGCATTCCAGAATAGTTCGGAATGGTCCATTTTAGCAAACACCTCAATTAAATGATGATTATTTTATAGACAATATAGCATTTTGTTTATTTTAAATCAATGGGTGGATATTTCTTTAGGATCTCGAACATGTTCGCTATATACAAAACAGATATAGGATTGTTATCATATGTAAATTGTTGAAATGCATAAGGTTGGATAGTTTCTATATATTGTAATAAGGCGGGGGACTATGAACAAAATGCGATTAGAAGAAGCCATAGAAAGTGGAGATTTAAAGGAAGCGATAAGGATTATAGAGGATGTGGGTGAAAAGCAGGATCATACATTCACTCCAATATTATTGAGATATTTAGTAACGACGGATAGTATATTGCTGAGAAATGCAATCGCTGTTACGTTAGCCGATCTAGGAGACAATGAAGCGGTGTTGCCTCTTTTCGACTTGTTAAGAAATCCCAAGACGAAGGGGAATAGAGGCACAATTTTATATGCTCTAGGATTCTTTGACGTATCTACTCATGTTATGGCGCTGGTAGATTTACTGGATGATACCTTTGAAGCGACAATCCTATCAATTGATAAGTACCGTGCAAGATAAAATCTCTGAGGCTCAAAAGGAACTATGTAGGCAAATGATAAGAAGAAAGCTGGCCGATCATAAAAACAAACATAAGCGTGATTTTTTGTTGGAGTCTTTAGGGCTTTTTACATGAGGACTTTAAACCTTATCGGCTTCAAAATAATTGATTATTCTACCTAAGAAGCTAAAAATGATACCTTAAATGCTACATTCCTTAAAATTATTGTGAGGAGATATGATACAAAATGAGGCAGAGATTTGCTGTCATGGATGATGAAAGTGGGCTCACAGTTGGTTATTGTCAAGATGTGGTTGGGCTAACGGGTGATATTATGGTCGAAACGTATGAAAAGGTCATTTTTGAACAATTTGTCTTTAATGAGGAATTCATAAGAAACATAGCAAAGACAAAACAATCTGTATCCAACTTGTGCATTGTGATTTTAAATGACGAAGAAAAAGGGATTGGAAGCTATTATTATCACCTACCTGAATCCTTTATAATCCATAAACTAAATTACAATAAAGGAAACTTCAATCTGGAACTAACCGGTATACTTGAAACGAAGCCTTCTCCTGTTGAATTAAGATTATGGGAGTTCTTAAAGTGCTCTCAGTCGCTTGAAAATAATATATGGCAAGGCTTTTCTAACGAAGAACGGTCTGGATGGCTAAATGTGACTAGAATACATTCTGCATCTAATCATTTTGCCAGACCGGATAAACGAGGAGAAGTCTACACCTTAGACGGGGAATACATATTTGATGTTACAACATTTTTTATAGCACTTGGTGAAGCGATTAATGGGCCCGGTGGGTACTATGGATTTAGCCTGGACAGTATATCGGACTGTCTCTGTGGAGGTTTTGGGGCAGTAGGACCGTTCACGATCCATTGGAAAAACGCACATTATTTCTTGGAAAGATTCGAGGAAGAATGGGATCAAGAAGAGAGAAGTTATGGATTTTCACCACAGCAATATTTTATGGATCTTTTAACGATCTTAGTATCAGGTGGTGTCACCGTGAATTTTTCTTCGAATTAAGATGGCAAAGCTAGAAGGGAATTTTGAAATGGAATATAAATTAATGCAACCACCTTTTTGCACATAGATATTGGGGGATGGTATCTAGGGGATGTACAGATTCAAAGTAAAAGTGCTTTGGAGTTAGAAGAGGAACATTCAGAAACCAAAGTCTTATTTTAGTGTAAATAGCCCTGTTAACATTGGTTTAGCTAAGGATATGGATGTGATCATGATCGTAATGAATAAAATGTATCGAGTTTTAGACGGTGATCGTAATCCTGATGCTTTATTGGACATTTATCATACGTGGGAAAAATATATTTAAAATTACCTTATAGAAAGGGATTACGGTGTGAAATCTAATTGAGTGGGAAGATCGGTAAAAAAGTATTTTAAATATTATACAAAGAACAGAGAGCCCTTAACATGTTAACGGCTCTCTTCGTCGTCTTCTGGCAAGTATTCGATCAGTTCACCAGGGAGTACGCCAAGGTTCTAAACCTAATTGAAACAGTTTCTCATAACAAGAGAAGTGCCATTTTACTAATTTGTATCATCCTCTACATACTCGATAACATCTTGAACATGGCAATCTAGAGCTTTACAGATTTTATCCAGCGTATCAAATTTCACACCGTCTGTTTCTTCGTTGTAAAGTTTGGTGATTCCGTTTCTATGTAATCCAGTCATGCGGGAAAGCTCGGCAATATTTATCCGTTTTTCACCCATAATACGGGAAAGATAAATCTTTATCATATTTTCCTCCAGCTTAATGCATTCTATAGTGTTAAAAAGAAACATCAAAGTATTGACAATAAACACTGTTGGATGTATTCTGAAAACAACAAAAGTAACACTGTAATGTGCATTTAGTTTGTTGAAATGTTATTTGTGAACGTCATAGTAATATGCTTATCGTATCAAAAGGTTTTGCAATTAGCAATTAATTATCGTTCAACAGCCTAGTTTGAAAAACTACCTGTAAAAGAAAGCTTATTGGCAAATAAGAAACTTTGAACAAAGGAATGGAGCGAGGATGTATGACAGAATCGGTAATAGAATTGGAGCGGGTATCCATGGTACAGGGGCCGTATGATTACCCTCATATGTATGAGATATTTGAAGGAGTTCTTTATGACTGTCAATATTTCTTTTACCTCGAAAATGGCATACTGTGTTTGCGCCATGTGAAGAAGGTGGAGCAGTCATATCATACGCATCTTTACCTGGATGGAGAGAGCGGAGGCTTGCAACTGGCAGAGGGTGTACAAGGGGAAGTTATGCAAGTTGTCACGGAGATTATCGAACGCTTACGCGCTAAGGATGGACTGACATTTTTATTCGATGAACTGCTGTGGTTATATGGTAGGGGCCCCATTGAATTAAACCTTCTTAAAAAAGGATGAAATGACTCCAGGCAGCAGGCAACTTGCTACAAAAAAATGATCCTAATGTTTTACATTATTGAATTTTCCAAATATGAAAAAAGGCTTATGATTTTAGCGAATGAATCAATTGATGACTAATAAATATAAGTGGGTCGTGAGTTAAGCTAATTAAGTCCTGCACAACAGCACTAACAGGAAAACTAAATCCCCAATCAGCTCCGAATAATATTTTTTGCTGTTGCTCAGATGTAGGTGGCTGAGGTTCTTCCAAGCCATATTGCTCTGCTAGTCTCTCTTTCGTTTTTTGATCTATGACAAGTTCATCCTGTGCAAAGGTATAGCACATAGGAATGCTTAATTGTACTAAAAAAAATAATAGTACTGCGGAAATGATTATTTTTTTGCTCTGCATGATTTATTAGCTCCTGTGATCTCAGATTTTAGGTTATATTTTTTATCAATCAATCTAAATAATTCCTTTACATCATTTTATCACCATATTATAATGATAAATAACAGCAACGATTTACATACACTGGTTTATCGGGGTATAGCGCAGCTAGGTAGCGCGCACCCTTGGGGTGGGTGAGGTCGTGGGTTCGAATCCCGCTACTCCGATTATAATCCAAATGTCCTGCTAGTGCGGATAGTGCACCTGCCGGGCATTTTTTTGTTTATTACATACTCTATCAGTCTTTGTCTCTACTTGGTTTTGACGAGCTAGTCGTAGACAACAAATGTATGTACTTGTGAAGTATTGAGGGGAGATAGGATGAAGCCACTTCTGCACGGGATTCGGAAGCAAAAGTGGCAAATCAACAATTCCTCAATGCTGCCATTTATGACTTTTTATTTTACCTATAGAGATTCCTGAAGGGTCTTAGAAGAAGTGCTGTAATCAGCATAACGGGGAAGCACAATAGTGTAATATATGCCTACCATAACGGTACAGACCCCAACTAATAAAAACAAAAGCTCAATTGAAATAAATGAAGGAAAGCTTACAGCAATGAAACCTAATGTAAGTGACTGGGACAGCATCATTAACGGATTAATCAAACCTTGCACACGTCCCATCATTTGAGGATCTACAATACGAGGCAGCCATCCTCCTATGCCGATGTTAATGAACGGAAGGATCAGTGCAATGACAAAATTGATAATCAGAAAAGCATAGAGGTGGTTAACAAATCCAAGTATGCACATACCTATTCCGGCAACCAGAACTCCGGCTGCAATCATTTGGTGTAGCTTTAGCTTGGCGGAGATGAGCGAAGCGATTAGGGTACCAAGTAACACACCAGCCCCAAAAATAATACCTGTCCAAACCATATACTGCTCATAGTTGCCTGGAGCTAGCTTATATTTAAGAATAAACATCGGTAAAACGCTAAAGCCACCATTTAAAATACCGAACATAAAAAAGCCTGAAACCAACCAAAGCAATAGTCTGTTACGTAATATGTAAAGAAACCCTTGTTTAAAATCGATCATGACAAGTTTGAATTTTAATTGTTTAAATTGATGTGCCCCGTTCGGAAGGCGTACTTCCTTGGGAATTTTGCAGGAACGAATAAGCAGTGCAGACACAATAAAAGAAACAGCATCAATGAGGATGGCTCCAGTAATTCCAAGGTGCCAGTAGACGACGGCCCCCAAAGTTCCTCCAAATAACATGAAAAGACTCCCCATCATTTGATTGAGGCCTGCGGCAATGGTGTAATCTTCTTCGTTTAATATCCCCTGTATAATGGCACTTTCGGCTGGGAAGAAAAATTTGGAGGCAGCACTACGGATGAAGAGAAGGGCAAATACCAAAGGAATCGAATCGACCCAAATAAAAATAAGTAAGCATAAAGATAAAAAAGCGCTAATCCAGTCACAATTAACAGCAATTTTTTGTCTGTCCATCCGATCTGCCAGCACTCCAACCACGAGAAATACTACCAACATCGGGAGCGAATACATTAACTCGGCAAGTGTTGCATAGTAAGGCTGATTTGTAAACCGTTTCAACAAATAAAACATGAATGCAGTAACCCCGATAATTCCCCCCATTTGTGAGGCGAAGGTTGCCAGAAAAAACCTGACATAATTCTTGTTTCTGAGTATTTGTTTTAGTCCAGTCACAGTTCCATCCCTTTCGCTTTCAAAGCGGTTTTTAGATGCCTAAGTAAAATAATAGTGAAAAGTAGGAAAATTGTACAGAAAAGTGACTTTAATGTCACTTTAAGTTTGAATTTGCATCGTAACGGCCATCTACCATTTTTAATTCTGCTGTCAACGATAATCATAGTGGGTTGGACTGGAAAGTTGTTTTTAACTCGTTTGGCGTAGTATGAGAGCAACATAACTTAAATAACCAGCCGTCGGTTGATATCCGGTGGCTGGTTATTTAAGTTGCCAAGTGTTTGATTCCTGAAATTAAATATCATCTCCATTGTGGTTTTGCCCATATTACCGATAACAAGCCTTACGGATAAGTTGTATGATCTGAAAGCGTTGTTAACTTTTTTTTGATTAGGATATCCTTTTATACCACATTCTAATCTTTAAATGATCAAGGCTGCAGAATTACAGAACAACCCGATTCATCTCATTTACGCATGGATATGTTGAGAAAAAGGAAATGCTCATAGCTAGAAAACTTTATACAATGGAAGAGAAATAAGCACTGTGAAATTCGACTTTTGATGATGGATTTCATATAATGTGAACATAGTGTGAATTACTCAAATTAAAGATTTAACAAAACATCAAAATGAAAATGATTTCCGTCCAGCTATGAATTTCAAAATTTGACGGAGGGAACGAGATGACAATGGAAGAGAGCAGCAGACAGGTACCTTGGCAGACGTATTACGGACCTAATCTAGGTTATGTGCAGGACCAGTATGAAAAGTATGTAGCGGACCCCGGAACAGTTGATCCGGCTTACCGCGAGCTGTTTGATCAATGGGGCGAGCCGCCACAATCCGAATATTCGGCTGCTTCCATGATAGACAACAAGTTGCAAGGCCCCCCTACAAGTGCTCTGGGGCACCTTGATTCAAACATATTACAGAAAGCGGTTACAGCGGGCAAAATGGTGTGGAATATCCGTGAATACGGACATTTGGCCGCCCAAATTGACCCACTGGGACTGGATGCAGAGCAGGATACACGTTTGCTTGATCCAGCATCTTACGGTTTAACTGAACAAGACCTGAAGGCTTTTCCAGCCTCTTTAATATGGGATAACGCTCCTGCGGGAACACTGAACGGGTGGGAAGCCATTCAACGGCTACGTGTAGCGTACACAGGACCGATTGCCTATGAATTTAGTCATATTCATAACGAGGAGGAACGTAGCTGGTTGAATAGCTATGCTGAATCCGGTTGGTCCTCCAAGCCGCTCACTACACAGGAACGCAAGTCATTGCTAGGCAGATTGGTAGAAGTAGAACAGTTCGAAGAGTTCTTGCATAAAACATTCGTCGGACAGAAGCGTTTTTCCATCGAGGGTAATGATGTGCTTGTCCCTGTACTCGACGAGATTATTCGTCTAACCACAAATGCAGGAGCAAGTCATGTCCTGATGGGGATGGCGCATCGCGGCCGTCTGAATGTATTGGCACATGTGCTGGGCAAGCCTTACAGCAAAATTTTCTCTGAATTTCATCACTCACCGAATAAGGATCTGATTCCGTCGGAAGGTTCTACGGGAATTAATTACGGCTGGACTGGGGATGTAAAATATCATCTGGGCGCGGATCGTTTTGTAAAAGATGGGGAAGCTGTGCAAGCCCGTCTGACGTTGGCGAACAACCCAAGTCACCTAGAATATGTCAATCCGGTTGTCCAAGGCTTTTCGCGCGCGGCGCAGGAAGACCGCAGTGAAGCAGGCTATCCGAAGCTGGATGTCAGCAAGGCAGCTACCATTATTATGCACGGTGATGCGGCGTTTCCGGGTGAAGGTATCGTAGCCGAATCACTCAATTTCACCAATTTGCGTGGCTTCCGTAATGGCGGTACAGTGCATATTATTGTGAACAATCGTCTGGGTTTTACGACAGAGAGTGTTGATTCACGTTCGACCCGTTATGCCAGCGATCTGGCTAAGGGCTACGAAATTCCGATTGTACACGTGAACGCGGATAATCCCGAGGCTTGTATTGCAGCGGCTCGTATGGCTGGCGAATACCGCAATCGTTTCAAGAAGGATTTTCTGATTGATCTGATTGGTTACCGTCGTTATGGTCACAATGAATCCGATGATCCGGAAACAACACAACCACTAGTGTATCGTAAGGTGAAGAATCATCCGACGGTTAGCAAATTGTATGCTCAAAAGCTGATGAAGCAGGGCATAGTTGATGAAGCATTTAGTACTGCTCTGATTGAGAAGGTCCAAAACCGACTGAAGGAAGCACATGAGCATGTGAAGAATCAACCAGAAGAGGAACCTGAATTTACAGCTGTGAAGGGGAAAAAAAATCAGAGCTCTCCGGTCCGTACTGCGGTTGAACTGAAAAAGCTGCGCCAAATCAATGAAAACTTGCTCAAATGGCCACAGGCTTTTCATGTATATCCGAAGCTGGAACGAATTTTACAACGTAGAAAAACAGCTCTGAACGAGGGTGAAAAGGTAGATTGGAGCTTGGCAGAGACGCTGGCTTTGGCCACCATTCTAGCAGACGGCAAGCCTATTCGTATGACAGGTCAGGATGCGGAGCGTGCTACTTTTGCTCACCGTAACCTTGTGCTGCATGAGCCCGAAACCGGGCGTACCCATTGCCCGCTGCATACATTGCCGGAAGCGCGTGCTTCGTTCAGTATTCATAACAGTCCATTGTCTGAGGCGTCAGTCCTCGGCTTCGAGTATGGCTATAACGTGTTTTCTCCCGAAACGTTGGTCATTTGGGAAGCGCAATTTGGCGATTTTGCCAACTGTGCGCAGGTTATTTTCGACCAATTCATTTCTGCTGGTCGTGCCAAATGGAGACAGAAATCCAGTCTGGTGATGCTATTGCCGCATGGTAGCGAAGGACAAGGACCTGAGCATACGAGTGCACGTCTGGAGCGTTTCCTCCAGCTGTCTGCACAAAATAACTGGACTGTCGCCAATTTGAGTAGCGCCTCACAGTATTTTCATCTGCTGCGCCGTCAGGCTGCATTAAGCGAAAGTGAGGAAGCTCGCCCGCTGGTGATGATGTCGCCGAAGAGCCTGATTCGCAACAATCGTGTTGCTTCGCCTGCTTCTGAATTCAGTGAGGGAACATTCCGTCCTGTGTTGGAGCAACCTGGTCTGGGATCACGTCCAGATCGGGTAGAGCGCATTGTATTGTGCAGTGGCAAGATTGCCATTGATCTGGAGGAAGCGTTGGAGAAAGATAAGAACGGGAATGAGGCAGAAGAGCACTTGCATATTATTCGTGTGGAGCAGCTCTATCCTTTCCCGGCAGAGGAAATTCGGAATATTTTCAATCGCTTCCCACATGTTAAGGAGTTCGTATGGGCTCAGGAAGAACCTAAAAATATGGGAGCCTGGAGTTATATGGAGCCTCGTCTGCGAGAGGTTGTGCCACAGGGAGCGGAAATTCGCTACGCAGGCAGACCGGATCGTTCCAGCCCGGCGAGTGGTTATCAGCAAGTACACAGCCTAGAACAACAGCGAATTATTCAATCGGCGTTGAAGCAGGATTCCAAAAACAATATTACACTGGGGAGGTAGCGGCTGTGAGCGACATTATAGTGCCAGCAATGGGAGAATCCATCACGGAAGGGACAATCTCCAAATGGCTTGTGAAGGAAGGAGATTCCGTAGGACAGGGAGATGTTCTACTGGAGCTGGAAACGGATAAGGTTAATCTGGAAATTAGTGCGGAAGAAGCAGGTGTGGTTCAGAAAATCCTTCGTCAGGAGGGGGATACTGTGGTTATCGGTGAAGCTGTTGGCTTGATCGGAAGCGGCAGTGGCGCGGAAGCAACCGGTGCCGGAGAAGCCGCAGCGACCCAAGCGCCTGAAGCGCCGTCCGTAGCAACTTCACCAACTTCCGTAGAAAGCAGCGGTAAGGCAGTAGAAAAGTCTGCGCCGCCAGTTCCCTCCAATAGTGACGGAAATGGTCAGACGGCATCACCATCCGCCCGGAAGCTGGCGCGTGAGCGCGGGATTAATCTGGAGCAGGTACAGGGAAAGGACCCGCTTGGACGTGTGTTCCAGGAGGACGTAAAAACGCATAATGGTGCTGAAGTATCACGTACAGCATCTGTACCTGCGCCTCCCGTTGCCAGCAAGTCTGTGTCACCGTCTCCAGCTCAAACAGAGTACAGCAAGCCTGTGGAGCGGCAGCGGATGTCCCGTCGGAGAGCGACGATTGCCAAGCGTCTTGTTGAAGCACAGCAAACAGCCGCCATGCTTACTACTTTTAATGAAGTGGATATGACCGCCATTCTTGATGTGCGTAAACGCCGTAAAGATAAGTTTAAGGAGAAACACGATGTAGGGTTGGGTTTTATGTCCTTCTTTACGAAGGCAGTGGTTGGCGCGCTCAAGCGCTTCCCTACTGTGAATGCAGAAATCAATGGCGATGATATCGTACTGAAAAAATACTATGATATTGGGATTGCTGTATCTGCTAAGGAAGGTTTGGTCGTTCCCGTTGTCCGGGATGCGGATCGTCTTGGTTTTGCTGAAATTGAGAAGAGCATTGCCGATTTGGCTAGCAAAGCTCGTTCCAATTCACTTTCTCTGGCAGACTTGCAAGGAGGAACCTTTACCATAACCAATGGAGGTATTTTCGGTTCCCTGCTGTCTACGCCAATTCTGAATACACCGCAAGTGGGTATTTTGGGAATGCATAAAATCCAACTTCGCCCGATTGCCATCGACGAGGAACGCATGGAAAATCGTCCAATGATGTATATCGCCTTGTCCTATGACCACCGTATTATTGATGGCAGCGAGGCGGTCCGGTTCCTGGTAACGGTCAAAGAATTGCTGGAAGATCCCGAATCATTGTTGCTGGAAGGATAAAAATAAATTAGGCGAGTGTATTTCCTCTGTACGTGCATGACAAAAGCAGACTCTTGCGGGTCTGCTTTTTTTCCTGCATAGTACTAACATAAGGCTATAGGCATTGCAGACATTCAGATATAGAGAAGGGCGGGAATTGTTTTGGACAAAGACTTGCGCTACCCGATTGGACCGTTCGTGGTTCCAGATACCATTACAGAAGAACAGCTGATCACATGGATCGACGACATTGCTGAATTGCCTGGACAACTGCGTCAGGCGGTCGAAGGACTGAATGAGCAACAACTAAATACGCCTTATCGCGAAGGAGGATGGACAATTCGACAGGTTGTTCATCATTTGGCAGACAGCCATATGAACAGTTATATCCGTTTTAAGCTGGCGCTGACCGAGGATACACCGACAATCAAACCCTATGATGAAGGGCGTTGGGCTGAAATACCAGATGCCAGAGAGCTTCCACTGGAACCTTCGTTGCAATTGCTGGAAGGACTGCATGCACGATGGGTGACCATGTTACGCTCGTTAGGGGAAGATCAGCTACACCGAACATTTATTCATCCTGAATCGGGCCAGACGATCCGCCTGGAACGAAACATTGGCATCTATGCCTGGCATGGCAAACATCACATAGCTCATATTACTTCCCTGAAAGAACGAAATGCATGGTAATAACTTAAAAATGATGCTCTGATGAAATATAAAGGAATACAAAAGAAACCTTTAAAGCCACTTTTATCGTGCTTTAAAGGTTTCTTTTGCTTATTCCTCACTAGGATGATGACTTGGGCGAAGCTGATAAAGAGGGCGCTTCGGAGGCTCCAGACAAAACCGAAACAGAGGTTGCTCCTGTGTTAATATGACGGTCGAGCCAGTCCACGATGTCACTCATTACCTCGTTACGATTGGTTTCATGCAACATCTCATGGCGACCGTCAGGATAAAGGCGATACTCCACGTCTTGAAGCTTCAGGCTTCGATACATATCCACTAGCGACAACACACCTTTTCCAAACAAGCCCACCGGATCACGATCCCCGGCAAAAATATAAACGGGCAGTTTTGGATTAATGTTTTGCAGCGAGGAAGGCCAGTGGATTTCTTGTAAAAGCCTGAAAAAATCGAGGAAAAAGCCTGTCGTGCAAATAGCTCCGCATAATGGGTCGTGCACGAACTGATCTACTTCCTCAGGATCACGGGACAGCCAGTCGAACGCTGTGCGCACCGGACGAAAGGCACGGTTAAAGCCGCCAAAGACCATAGCGTTGAGCAGCATGCTGCGATGATCCATTCCTTGCAGTTTGGCTTGCAGCAGGGCAACCTGCTCTCCGAGTTTCAGCAGACTACGTCGTCCGTTGGTCCCTGATAAAATAAACCCGTGATACGACTGCTGATCATCATACATAATTTTCTGGGTTAAAAAGGACCCCATGCTGTGACCCAGTAAAAAACGAGATTGATCAGGGAATTCCTTGGCCGCAATTTCGCCTAGCTCCAGCATGCCTTTTGCCATTCGATTGAATGCATTGGCTCCCGGCATACCGAGCTTATCAGGATCACCAGCTGTGCGTCCGTGGCCGATATGATCGTTGGCATACACACCGTAGCCAGAAGCGGTAAGTTTTTCGGCCAGCCGAATGTAGCGGTAGGACGTCTCACACATGCCATGCGAAACTTGAACGATTCCCTTGACGGGAACATTCTGCTCGGGTAGCCATCGGTAAGCAAAAAGCTCTGTTCCGTCATCTTCAGCGATGGTGAAGGTGTATTCCCGCATGATTAGACATCACATCCTTTAAGCTTTAAGGAAGATAAGATCTAAGTACGGTCATTCCGTCATTCAGTGTGTAACCGCCCAGATTAGCGGGGAGCAGGAAGCAATCTCCAGCTTTACAGGAAAGAGACTCCGTATTATTGTCCCATGTTATGGTTCCACTGCCTTCGCAAATCACAAGGATAGTGAAGCTGTCTTCCGTTGTAGAAAGTGTCCAACTTCCCTCTACGATACCCTTTTCCACAACAAAATACTCACAGGATGCCAGTTGGAGCCATTCTCCAGGCTGCAAGCCGTCCGTTTTCATCGTTGTTGCACCTGCACCTTCGTAAGAAGTTACATTAAGGGAGTCCTCGATGTGCAACTCACGAGGTTTGCCGTCCAGACCGGGGCGATTGTAGTCATATAAGCGATAGGTTGTATCCGAATTTTGCTGAATTTCAGCAACCACAACACCTGCACACAGTGCATGCACGGTTCCAGCGGGGATGAAGAATGTATCGCCTGCTTCAACTGGAACCTGACGCAAACTGCCCATGATATCTCCGCTTTCAAGAGCTGTACGCAGACTTTCACGGGTTACACCTTCGGTCAGACCATAAATAATTTTGGCATCCGGCTTGGCATCAAGCACGTACCACATTTCGGTTTTTCCTAATTCTCCTGCTGGAAGTCCAGCGTAATCATCCGTCGGATGCACCTGAACGGATAAGTCATCGTTGCAATCCAGTAGCTTGATCAAAAGTGGAAAACGTCCGCCTTTTTTCGATACGCCCTTTGCGCCAAGCCAATCCTGTCCGTAGGTCTGGCGGATTTCATCCAGTCCTTTTCCAGCCAGCTCGCCATTGATAACCGTTGTTGTTCCATTTGGATGATCGGCAATCATCCATCCTTCACCAATATGTCCTTCTGGTGGGGTCAGACCAAATTGTTCTAAGGCTCGTCCTCCCCAAACTCTCTCTTTGAACTCAGGTTGAAATTGCAGCGGGTATGGCTTTAGCATGATTTCTCTCCTCCATAATGAGTAATGAGTACGATCTAACAGAATCAGGCAATCAAAACGTGCCGCTGGGCAATAGACCAGGATGAATAGACCCATATGGCGCTAAAAATATATGTAAGGCGGCTAAGAAAGTCGCTCATTACCAAATATGCGAGTTTAACAACCCGACATTATTTCTTTTCAACCGCGACTACGTAAGGCGAAGCGTCTCGTTGTAATTGACGGTAAATAATGCTTTGACCGCTGGAGACTGGGAGGGCAGAAGCCCATTGAAGAACCGCTTCCGCTTCTTCCCTGCCTCCGGCGTGTCCTGGATATAATACGGCAGTCAAAATACCGCGCGGGCGCAGCAAATGCAAGGCAGCTTCAAGTGCGACGAGCGTGCTGTCTGTATGTGTGATGACCGTAAGATCGGCGCCTTCGGACGGCAAGTAGCCAAGGTTAAACATGACCGCAGCCACTTTACCATGCAGCAGATCTGGAACGGCCTCCCGCATTTGCTCATGGCCTTGCAGCAATAGTGATACTTCTGCTAATGAAGAGGAAGAATCTTCTTCTAGCCGACGACGAGCGTAATCCAAAGCTGCCTGCTGGATATCGAACCCATAGACGCGGCCCCGTTTGCCAGCAGCTTTAGCCAGAAACAACGTATCGGCTCCTGTGCCGACAGTGGCGTCTATAGCAGTATCGCCTGGCTGCACCCGCGCAGCTACTAATTGATGAGCATAGCTCAGAACAGACAGGAATCCCATTTAAGATTTCCTCCAGTATTTTCCCTGCCACGTTTCACGTGATTTTAGTTCATTATCAATGCCGTTAAGCACTTCCCATTTTTTAAGCGACCACATAGGCCCCATCAGTAAATCACGTGGTGCATCTCCGGTCAACCGATGAACGATCATTTCAGGGGGTAAAAACTCCAGGGTATCTACAATGAGCTTAATGTACTCGTCCTTTTCCAGAAAGCGTAGCAATCCGGCTTCGTACTGCTTGACCATTGGCGTTTTACGCATGAGATGCAGGAGATGGATTTTGATGCCCTGCACATCCATAGCAGCTACTGCACGTCCTGTATCGAGCATCATTTCATGCGTCTCCTGCGGTAGACCATAAATGATGTGGGCGCACACACGGATATTCCGCTTACGTAGCTTTTCTACAGCATCCAGATAGCACTGAGTATCATGAGCACGATTAATCAGCTCAGAGGTCGATTCATGGACAGTTTGCAGGCCCATTTCGACCCACAGGTACGTGCGTTCGTTCAGCTCGGCTAGATAATCGACTACATCATCAGGCAGGCAATCGGGACGTGTAGCGATGGACAGACCGACAACACCGGGCTGTTCCAAAATAACCTCGAAATATTCTCGTAGTTCCTCAACCGGGGCATACGTATTGGTGTAGGCTTGAAAATAGCCAATATATTTAGCATTGGGCCATTTTAAATGCTGGCGATCCCGAATCGTATTGAACTGGGTGACCAAATCATCGCGGCGACGTCCGGCAAAATCACCTGATCCGCGTGCACTACAAAAGGTACAACCCCCTTTGGCAATGGATCCATCGCGATTTGGACAAGTAAAACCCGCATCCAGCATGACTTTAAACACTTTATTTTGAAATTGCTCGCGCATTTCGTAATTCCATGTATGGAACCGTTTATCTCCCCACAGGAGAGGAGCAGGCAACAAATCTGTTTTCATGGGAGGACTCCTTTTTTTACGATCACCCTATTGTAACAAAATTCAATCTTAAATGGGAATCACTTGACCGAGAAAGTCATTAAAAAGTGCGGATTTTATCGCTTTCCGGATTGAAAAAGGTTACACAATATGTTATATTGTAAGCGGTACCAGACATATGATAAAAGGACTGTTTTTAATCCTGAAGATAAAAAGTTATCAGCTGCTAATGATTATTCTTCAGGGAGGCAGCTATGCTGTTTCTATCGCCTGCTTTAGGGGAAGTGCACGTCGGTTCCATCACAAATAACCCGTGAGGTGATCTTTTATGAATACGCAGGATAAGACGCGTATGGATAAAGTTACTGTTGAGTTAACCTTTGATGAGGCGTTAGCATTGACTGGTGTCCGTTTTGGGCAGGATCGTCAGATTGGAACGGCTGCACGTCAAAAAATCAGAGCCGCTTGCCAAAAGACAATTGATTTTTCACCTGCTGATGGGGTAGACTATGAACAATTAAACTAGTTGGACCCCAATCCAAATATATTGAAAAAGGAATTTCATTTCCGTATCTTCAAGCGGGGGTGGAATTCCTTTTTCCTTGATAACAGAGCATATGGAGGAGTAACATGCGTTTACGCGGAAGAAAAGGAATACGTGAAAGTCTGGAAGAACAGCAAGATCTGGTCATCTTGGAGCCATCACAGTATAAGGGGAATTGGCAGCAGCTTTTTGGTAATGATCGCCCCATTCATGTGGAATTTGGTATGGGGAAAGGGCAATTTATAAGCCAAATGAGCTACCGAAATCCAGAGGTTAACTATATCGGCTTTGATATGTATGATGAGCTGGTTCGCCGTGCTACGGAAAAGTCCCGCCTGGCCTGGAGTGATTCAGAGGTTGTTACACCGCCCAATATCAAATTGGCACTGGCAAACATCGAACAGATCGAGAATGTTTTCGAACCAGGGGAAGTAGAACGCATTTATCTGAATTTTAGCGATCCCTGGCCTAAAGCCAAGCATGCTCGCCGTCGTTTGACGCATCCGCGTTTTTTGGACAAGTATCGTCAGCTTTTGAATAGCAGAGGACAAATTCATTTTAAGACGGATTCGGAGACATTGTTTGAGTTTTCTCTGAATTCATTCGCTGACAGCGGTCTGCAAATGACGAATATTTCGTTAAACCTTCATCGTGATGGAATCAATGAGGAGCATGTCATGACGGAATATGAACAAAAGTTCATGGGTAAAGGTATGAATATTCATCGCGTCGAGGTGCTGATTGGTAAAGACGCTTTGGAAGAGTACGGAAAAACACGGCTTGAAAAATACGGAAAGTAAAAGCAGACAAAATAAATAAAGTAAACAAGACAGGGTGCTTCCTTTTAGGAAAGCACCCTGTTCGGTTCCAGTATATCCAAAATACTCTGTGCGCTCTGAAGAGGATAATATCGCGCTATATTATGAATGTGCTCCTGTCGCTTGCGAACGATTTCTGGAAAATCGTATAGCAGTCGGTTCATCCATTTAACGACAACATCCAGCGAAGTAATCGGTTCTCCGAAGCCTTGAGCCGTAAAATACTGACAATTTTCCTCCTCCTGTCCAGGGAGAGGCTTGTGAAACAGCATCGGAATCCCTTTGGCCAACCCCTCGGTGCATGTCATTCCGCCGGGTTTGGTAATGAGCAAATTCGATACTTCCATTAATTTGTCGATTTCCCGTGTGAATCCGAAAATATGAATATTTGGATGATTAAACCGGGGATCTAGCTCCATTTTACGACGAATTTTATCATTATGCCCCAAACAAAAAATAAATTGAATCTTTTCTCTCCAATCGGTAAGTGAACGATGTATAAATTCGTCATTCATCAGGCCCCAGCCGCCGCCCATAACAAGTACTGTCGGGATGGGTTTAAGTCCAAATTGTTCTCTGATTTCATCGTGCCCTGGATGTTCCCAAAAATTGGGATGCACCGGAATGCCGGTCACCTGGATTTTTGATACGGGTACTCCACGCGCGCGCAGCTTACGCATGACTTCAGGCGTAGATACAAAGTACCGGTCAACCTCAGGACTAATCCATGTTCCATGTGCATCGTAGTCTGTTATGACGGTACACAGCGGGACATGTAGACCTAAGCGCTTCAAACGTGAAATGACCGCGCTTGGGATGGGGTGAGTACATACCACCAAATCGGGACGAAGCTGCCGAAGAATATTTCGGGTCTGTGTGTAGAACAGACGGTGCAAAGCGAGCGTTGTAAGACGGTTTAATGATTTTTTGTATTGATGACGGTAAACCAATCCGACTAGGCGAGGCTGCGATACAACAGTCTTCTTGTATGCTGTAATAATGAGCGGGGCCATTCTCGGATTCAAAAAGCTCCCCAGCTCCAGCACTCTTGTCTGCACATCCGGAGAAAGCTTCCGCAAGCTGCTTGAGAGCGCGTAGGCAGCTTGAGTATGTCCGGCACCGAAACCTTCCGATAATAATAACACTCGTTTTTTAGCCACTCTCATTTCACCTGTTCCTGCTGGGATGTTCTCAATCATACCATATCGGCTTTAAGGCCAGAATGCAACCGTTCCTATTGCTGCAGACGTTCCGATGACTGCTCCTGCAAGTACATCCGTGGGATAGTGAAGCCCCAGATAAATTCGAGAAAAACCTACAATTATCGCTACTGGCAACAGCAACAGTGCTAGCATGGGTGACTGCAGCATAAAAGGAACGGTAGCCGAAAAAATTGCGGTCGTGTGTCCTGAGGGAAAAGAATGATCCGACAGGGGATTGCGAAATGTATTCGTACCTGGTAGCGCCAAGTACGGACGTATCCGCGGATACAGCTTTTTAACGATAGCCACGGGGATGTGACTGACCGCAAGAGCGATAGCTCCTTTCATGCCGGAATCTTTCCATGGATACGGAGCGAGCCACCAGATAAGAAGCGTAGAGGCTATAGTAAAGGTAGCGCCGCCTAAATGTGTGAGATAGTACAGCCAAAAGTTCAAAAAACGGTTGTGTAAGCGCCCGTTGATCCATTTGAACAATCGCTGCTCCAGATTTACAAGTTTTACGACTAGACGTTGCATTTGGTTTCCTCCGGTTGCCGGTTCAGGTCTGTCGGCAAATATTTTGAATCAATTTGACAGAATCAGATCTAAGTAATTATTCTCTTGCTCTCATCATATTTTTAAACGCTGTTCATTTCAAGAATCACCACTTATCTGGTTCAATTCTACACAAAAATGTTAATGGAATATAAGCAGTATTGTATAACTTTCTTTGCGTTCATCCGTCTAATAAGATAGAGTGATTAGAAGTGGTTGCTAATTGGCCCACAAAAAGGAGGGACCAAAGAAATAAAAAGTTAGCAAATGGATGAAAATAAGACCTAAGCGTCATGAATGAAAGGTCCAGCGCCGCATTCTCGGTTCAAACGGGAATTTGTCGTGTTTTTTTGCTGCTGAGACCCGTTTAGGGGCTTTGACAAAAGATTGAAAACCAACGAAAATCGTAATGGCATTCCTGTGTCAGCCAAAAGGGGGCTGCGCAGAGCCGAAAGAAGAAAGCAAGGGTCGGGTCAAAACTACAGAAAAGGCGCACAAAGCGCCGCAACTTGCGCTACACAGATAGAAAACAGACAAACGCAAGATTTTTAAAGGGGTATAAAAAGGGGGTAACAAGAGATCATGTTAGACGCTATTTTTGTGACGCTCCAGATTATACTGGCGTTGATCGCAGTCTATCAGTTTGCATTCTCCTTGTTCGGATTGGTTCGCAAGAAAAGGAAAGAGCAGGCGGCTCCAGAAAAATCATTTGCCATTTTAGTCGCTGCCCACAATGAAGAACAAGTTGTCGGAGCATTGATGGAAAATCTCAAGCAGCTTGACTATCCAAAGGAGCTGTACGACGTATTCGTAATCTGTGATAACTGCACAGATAAGACAGCGGACATCGTTCGTGCTCATGGCATGAATGCATGTGAACGTACGAATCCGAATTTGCGTGGTAAAGGCTATGCTATTGAGTGGATGCTCAAGGAGCTATGGGCTATGCCGCGTCAATATGATGCCATTGTCATGTTTGACGCTGACAATTTGGCGCATACCAATTTCTTGAGCGAAATGAACAATGACTTGTGCTCAGGCGCCCGTGTTATCCAGGGATACATTGATACTAAGAATCCTGAGGACTCTTGGATCACAGCCGCATACGGGGTATCTTATTGGTACATCAACCGTTTGTGGCAGTTGTCACGTCACAACCTGAATATGGCTAATTTCCTCGGTGGTACAGGCATGTGCTTTGAAACAAATCTGCTCAAGGAAATGGGCTGGGGTGCAACAAGTCTGGTAGAGGATTTGGAATTCACTATGCGTTGTACACAACGCAACGTATATCCAAGATTTAATTACGATGCCAAGGTTTATGATGAGAAGCCGTTGACGTTCAAAGCTTCGTCCAGACAGCGTCTGCGCTGGATGCAAGGTCACTTTACGGTTGCTCGTCGTTATTTCTTCCCATTGTTGTGGCAGAGTATCAAGCATAGAAGCCTGATTAAATTCGATATGGCTCTTTATGGTCTAAACGTGTATATCGTACTGTTTACCTTCTTGATGACAGTAGCGATGTGGGTAGATATTGCATTATTTGGTGGACCCAATATTGAAAATATCTACGTACAATTCCCTGCTTGGACCGGTTTTGTGGCTGTGGGGTTGAATATTGTTACCTTTTTGATCGCGATGATCTTGGAAAAGGTCACGTTCAAAAAAGTATATTTGTACTTGCTGCTGTTCCCGGTCTATCTGATTTCGTGGTATCCGATTACGTTCTATGCGTTCTTTACACAGAACAACAAGCAATGGAGCCACACCCAGCATACGCGTGTCGTTCGTCTGGAAGAGGTTCAGAGCAAGCAAGGTTAATGGACGATAAAGTAAAACTTTGTGTCCTACAGAGGCTGGGCTTCAACTGTTTTTATAAAAGTGTTGACGACTCAGTAGTAACATGATATGATATTTGAGTATGTTAATTGAAAAGTATGGATTAACAAGTAGAAGGACCGACTTCTCACCTGTCCGGTATTGCCGGCTGGTCATGATCCAATGATTTGTGAATTGAACTTTCATGATGAATTGAGTATCAGACAGGGATGTCGGCTGCATAGTCGTCATCCCTTTTTTGTGCTTAAACACAATACAACAATAACAGGTTCTGGAGGTGGAGGGTTATTAGTAAGGAACATATGATCAATGATGAGATTCGAGTGAGAGAAGTACGTCTGGTTGGTGCAAACGGGGAACAAATCGGGATTAAACCGACTCGTGAAGCTTTGCAAATGGCGATTGATGCAAACTTGGATCTCGTGAACGTGGCGCCTCAAGCGAAGCCGCCCGTGTGTCGGATTATGGATTACGGAAAATTCCGCTATGAGCAACAAAAGAAAGAAAAGGAAGCCCGTAAAAACCAGAAGATCGTTGACATCAAAGAGGTATGGTTCCGTTCCAACATCGAGGAACATGACTACCAAACCAAGTTTCGCAATGTGGTGAAGTTCCTGAATGAAGGGGACAAGGTGAAATGCTCTGTTCGTTTCCGTGGTCGCGAAATTACCCATGCTAATGTGGGTCAAAAAATTCTCGAACGTGTGAAAACGGAAGTTGCTGATCTTTGTACCGTGGAGCGCCAACCCAAGCTCGAAGGACGCAGCATGATTATGATATTGGCTCCAAAGAGTCAATGACAAATTAAGGAGGAAGTTCAATGCCAAAAATGAAAACACATAGCAGCCTTAAAGGCCGCTTCAAAATTACCGGTACTGGTAAAGTAACGCGTTACAAAGCTTACAGAAACCACTTGCTTTCCCACAAATCCAAACGTGCAAAACGCGTTCTGGGTACTAACCCTGAGATGGCACCTGGGGACGTTAGACGTTTGAAACAAGGTCTTGCTAACCTGAAATAGCATAAGCACGGCAATAAATAAAGTATAAACATTATTTGGGAGGTCTTTTGATATGGCAAGAGTAAAGGGCGGATTCGTCGTTCGTCGTCGTCATAAAAAAGTATTGAAGCTTGCTAAAGGTTATTTTGGTTCCAAACACCGCATTTTTAAAACAGCTAACGAGCAGGTAATGAAATCGCTTGTTTACGCATACCGTGACCGTCGTCAGACGAAACGTAACTTCCGCAGACTGTGGATCGTGCGTATCAACGCAGCAGCTCGTTTGAATGGTTTGTCTTACAGCAAATTGATGCACGGTCTGAAATTGGCTGGTGTAGACATTAACCGTAAAATCTTGGCTGATCTTGCAGTCAATGATATTAATGCATTCAACTCTTTGGCAACTGTTGCTAAAGGTAAAATCAACGCTTAATTAAGGCGTGAAAACCACGGAAGTGGTAACAAAGGTGTCCCGAGCAGTACGCTGTGTAGGGACGCCTTTTTTTGTACATACTTAACATTAAAAAAGACTTCATTTTCTTCAAAATACGAATAAATATGACGTATGATGATAGAATGTATGGTTTTTTTAACTTTGTAACGCTTACATTTTTGAAATTCTAAAAAAAATTGACCCAAGGTTATTAATTGTCTAGATTTTAGCCGATCATAATTGTATAATCTCTAAAGTAAGTCTTCTGTACGATCTGTCTCGTCAGTAAATGACATGAAAATGAAATACATTTTCTAAAGAAAAGAGACAGTCCAGGGATCTAACACTAAGGGGGAACAGTATCAGCATGAAGAAATTGTTTAGTATGTCTTTGGTTATGCTGCTGGCGATCTCGGTCATTCTCGCAGGCTGCGGTAACAAAAATCAAGGTGCTTCCAACGCAAATGGTGGAGAAGCAGGCGGTTCTGCCAAAACATCAAATGTCCAACTTGGCATGGTTACAGATGTGGGCGGAGTAAACGACAAATCGTTTAACCAATCTGCTTGGGAGGCACTTCAAGCTATTGAGAAAGAATCAGGCGTTAAAGTTAAATACCTGCAAAGTAAATCCGACCAAGATTATATTCCTAACCTGAACCAATTCGTTAAAGGTGATTTTAACCTGACTTGGGGTATCGGTTTTAATCTGGCGAATGCGATTGGACAAGTAGCAAAAGACAATCCGAACAAAAATTTGGCGATCATTGACAGTGTTGTGGATGCGCCTAATGTCAAATCGGTTGTATTTGCTGAAAATGAAGGTTCCTTCCTGGTAGGGGTTGTAGCTGGTAAGCTTACTAAAACAAACAAAATTGGTTTTGTGGGTGGACAAGACAGCCCGTTGATCAAACGTTTTGAAAAAGGGTTTGAAGCAGGGATTAAGGCTGTAAATCCAAAAGCACAACTGATTGTGAACTATACGGGTGCGTTTGATAAGCCGGATTTAGGTAAAGCTGCAGCAGCAACGATCTACAACGATGGTGCAGATATTATTTTCCATGCAGCTGGCGGATCAGGAACAGGCGTATTTAACGAAGCACTTGCACGTAAGCAGCAAGGTCAGCAAGTATGGGTTATCGGCGTAGATAAAGACCAATCCCTTGAGTTTGGTGATGAAGTAACATTAACGTCGATGGTAAAACGCGTAGATGAAGCAGTAAAACGCGTATCCCAAGAAGTAATTGACGGTAAGTTTAAGGGCGGTGTCGAAACACTGGCTCTGAAGGATAACGGAATTGGTTTGGCAGATACATCTACGAAAAACGTTCCTAAAGACGTGCTTGATCTTGTAGAACAATACAAGCAAAAAATCATTAAAGGCGAAATTACAGTTCCTTCGAAATAAGTTAGGTGAAGAACATAAAGGTGGCGACAAGGCTGGTTCATAAGACTAGCCTTGTTCTTACGTCTGGAGTTATAAGATTATAACGGTCAAAATCAGCTCATTGGAGCACATACTATAAAGTGTATAAGGGTGATCTCATGGATGCAGCGACCCCCGTCGTTGAGTTAAAGCAAATTACAAAACGATTCCCCGGCATCGTTGCCAACGACTCCATCAGCATCAAGCTGCATAAAGGAGAAATTCACGCCCTTTTGGGTGAGAATGGCGCGGGCAAATCTACGCTTATGAATATTCTTTTCGGACTGTATCAGCCGGATGAAGGGACCATTGAAATGGGAGGGAACCCCGTACAGATTGATAGTCCAAATAAGGCAATTGATCTGGGGATCGGCATGGTGCATCAGCATTTTAAGCTCGTACAGCCGTTTACCGTAACCGAAAATATTGTCCTTGGGTCGGAGCCACGTAAAGGTCTGAAAATCAATTATAAAAAGGCTGCCGCAGAAGTACAGCGGTTGTCTGAACAATACGGACTTCAGGTAAATCCGAATGCCAAAATTGAGGATATATCTGTTGGTATGCAACAGCGTGTGGAAATTATCAAAACGCTTTATCGCGGTGCAGATATTCTAATTTTTGATGAGCCAACAGCGGTGCTGACACCACAGGAAATCTCTGAGTTGCTGGACATTATGAAGCGCTTAGTAGCTGAAGGCAAATCAATTATTCTTATCACTCATAAACTCAAAGAAATTATGCAAATTGCAGATACGGTTACGATTATTCGCCGAGGTAAAGTTATTGACACGGTCAAAACATCTGAAACAACACCAAATGAGTTGGCTGAGAAAATGGTGGGCCGTCGTGTGTCCTTTAAAGTGGATAAGAAGCTTGCTCAACCAGGACAAACTGTACTGGAAATGAACAAAGTAATTTCTAAAAACAAGGATGGCATTCATGTTCTGAATGAATTGAACCTGCAGGTTAAGGCCGGCGAGATTTTGGGGATTGCCGGAGTAGACGGCAATGGACAGAGTGAGCTAATAGAAGCTTTGACAGGCTTGCGCAAGGTGGATAGCGGAAGTATCCGTTTGCTCGGAACAGAACTGGCAAATCAGCCACCGCGCAAAATTTCAGAGGCAGGCGTTTCACATATACCGGAGGATCGCCATAAGCATGGGTTGGTGCTCGATTTTTCCATGAGTGAAAATATGGTGCTGGAGACGTATTATCAGGCGCCTTACAGTAAAAACGGCTTCTTGAACAAGGACGCTATAGAAAAACAGGCAAAAAGTCTTATTGAGAAGTTTGATGTTAGAACACCAGATATTCATACCAAGGCAAGATCGCTATCTGGTGGAAATCAGCAAAAGGCAATCATAGCGCGTGAAATTGATAAAAACCCAGACCTTCTCATTGCGGCGCAGCCTACACGCGGGCTGGATGTCGGAGCTATTGAATTTGTCCAGAAACAATTGATTGCTCAGCGGGATCAAGGTAAAGCGGTACTGCTCATTTCTTTTGAGCTGGACGAGATTATGAATGTATCCGATCGAATTGCTGTTATTTATGAGGGTAAGATTGTCGGGGAAGTGCTGCCTGAAGAAACGAATGACCAGGAACTGGGGCTAATGATGGCAGGAAGTGCAGTGAAGAAAGGAGTAGAGAATGGCTAACCTATTGAAAATATTCACAAAAGACTCCTTAGTTCTGGCTCTGGTCTCTATTATTCTAGGCCTCATTCTGGGTGCTATCGTGATGTTGATTGGCGGGTATGATCCTATTGTGGCTTATTCCGCTTTGTTTAGCCGTGTGTACGGAGATTCCTACAATTTTGGCGAAGCGATCCGTGAGATGACACCGTTGATTTTAACAGGCTTGGCATTTGCTTTTGCGGCTCGTGCCGGGTTGTTTAACATCGGTGGCGAAGGTCAATTTTTGGTCGGTATGACAGCTGCTTCGATTGTAGGTATCAAACTTCATGGGCTGCCTGCTATCCTTCATGCACCGCTGGCTGTGATCGCAGGAGCTGTTTTCGGAGGCTTGTGGGCTGCGATTGCTGGCTATTTGAAGGCCAAGCGAGGCGTGAACGAAGTTATTACATGTATTATGATGAACTGGATCGGTCTGTATTTGGCTAATTTGGTGATTAATCAGTTCGCACTTATGGAAGGCGAAAATCGCTCTGTGGATATCCAACCTTCCGCTTCTATTTCCATTGATTGGCTGTCCCAGATGATGGGGAATGCTCGGGTTCATTGGGGCACAGTTATTGCTGTGCTGGCGGCAGTGTTTTTCTATATTTTCATGTGGAAAACAAAGCAGGGCTATGAGCTTCGGGCTGTCGGATTTAATCAGGATGCATCCCGTTATGCAGGTATGAATGTAAATCGTAATATCATAAAAGCGATGTTTATTAGTGGTGTTTTTGCCGGATTGGCTGGCGCTTTTGAGGTGCTGGGGGTTTTCCATTATCAATCTGTCATGGCAGGATCACCAGGAACGGGCTTTGACGGTATCGCTGTGTCTTTGATTGGGATGAATAATCCGTTCGGTGTACTGCTCGGTTCTGTTTTGTTCGGAACACTTACGTATGGTTCTGCGGGGATGAGCTTTAGCGCGGATGTACCGCCAGAAATTATCCGGGTAGTCATTGGCTCGATTATTTTCTTCATTGCGGCCCAAGGTATTGTGCGTTGGGTTGTGAAGCCGCTCTACTCCAAGCGGAAGAAAGAGAAGGTGTTGTAAAATGAGTTGGTTAACACTTGGTGAATTAATCCATACAACGCTCGTTTTTGCGACGGCGATTATTTTTGCGTCTCTTGGCGGAGTTTTTTCGGAAAAATCCGGTGTAACGAATCTTGGACTGGAAGGTCTTATGGTGTTTGGCGCGTTTGCGGCAGGTGTGGGCGGATTTTATGCTGAGCAAGCAGGATTAGGTGGCACCTCTGCGGCTTGGGTAGGTGTGCTGTCAGCTGCGGTGTTCGGTATTCTGGTTTCGCTAATTCATGCTGTAGCCTCTATTACGTTCAAGGCTGATCAGGTAATCAGCGGGATTGTCATTAACTTCTTGGCAGCAGGTAGTACACTGTACATGGTTAAGCTGTTATTTGAGGGTGATGGGGACACCGGTCGAATTCAAGGTTTTAACGAGATATCCATTCCTTATCTTGTGGATATTCCGATTGCAGGAAAAGCATTCTTCCAAGCCTATCCAACGACATATCTAGCTATTCTATTAGTTATTATCGGCTACTTTACTTTGTATAAAACTCCGTTTGGCTTGCGTTTGCGTTCAGTAGGGGAGCATCCGGGTGCAGCCGATACAGTGGGGATCAAAGTCAATCGCCTTCGTTACATCGGTGTTATGATTAGTGGTGCGTTGGCTGGGATTGGTGGAGCTACGATCACTTTGACTACAACCAATATGTTCTCACATAATACCGTTTCAGGGCAGGGCTATATTGCTATTGCGGCTATGATTTTCGGTAAATGGAATCCGCTCGGTGCTTTTGGAGCGGCAGTGTTTTTCGGTTTTTCACAAGCCATTCGCAACTATGTGCAGTTGTTTGCATGGTCGCAAAGTATTCCCCAGGAAATTATTTTTATGTTGCCGTATCTCCTGACAATTATTGTGCTGGTAGCGGCAGTTGGACGTTCACGTGCTCCGGCCGCTTTGGGTCAACTGTATGATCCAAGCAAGCGTTAATGACTCATAGACAACTAATGTTTTTAAATACACATATTGGTGTATATGAAAATCTGGTATCTGCATGTGCAGGTACCAGATTTTTTTTACATTGTGCAGGCATTTAAACATACGCTTATGGCTTGAATGGAATAGACTGTGCTATGCAGATTGGACGGACGCTCGGCCCCTGTCAGCTCCAGTCTATTTTGTGGTGGTGATGAGCTATCAAGGAGCCGTTCAATCTGTCCATCCGTTGAGAAAGAAGGAGGAAATACGATGAAACAGGCAGTAACCAGAAAGCAGGTGGAGAAGCTTGTCGGCAAAGTCATCTTCGCTACACGTAAGGATGGCTCTCGGGTCAGTGGCAAGCTGATTCGCATTTCGGGTAACAGACTGATTCTCCAACCAAACCGTAAGAAAAAAGTAAACACGAAAGCGATTATTCCTCTGGTGCTTTTTGATTTGCTGGCCATTGGCACAGCTCCATACGTGGGTGCCTACGGTGGCTACGGTCCAGGTTATGGAGGACCAGGTTATGGAGGTCCAGGATATGGTCCGCAATATGGACCGTACACAGACGGGGGCTACCCCGGGATAGGCAATCCTTTTTACCCTAACTTTTTTTAGTTTTACAAAATCCTGAGCCCGAAAACCATATTTTTCACAGTGACTTTTCGAGTTCGTGACATCGGCTTAGAGCCACGTATCGTAGCATATGATATTGATGACGTAGATAAAAATGGATCCCTCGCACATTGTCTTCGTCCACCATCACTTTAGCCCGCTTGCAACGTCGCAATCGGCCATATTGCTCGGCATACTCCAGCAACTTTTTTCCGTATCTTTTACCTTGCTGAGCCGAAGAGATTGCGATCAAATCAATGTATAATAGTTCTCCATGCAGCATAACATGAATGAAGCCAACAACCTGTGCATTATCCGGTCTGCAAGCTACAAAAGTGATGCCCCGGTTTAAGCGCCGGGGTAATTCTTTGCGTATTTGATCCATTTCCTGGGCACTTAAATGCGATAGGGGGACAAGCTCTTGCTCGATTAGACGAAAGATCATTTTGTCATCTTGGGCGCATCGTTTGCGAATCATAAACGGGCCTCCTTTTTTACCCTTTTAACAAGATATGTCATGGCTTCGGAGGAGTACAAAGTCTCACTGTGCGGTCTTTTTTATCATATGCGGGCACCTCTTACAAGCGTGCGACTCAAAGGTGCTTAAGAAGAGAAACATAAATTTTTATGAAATATGGGTATTGACTATCCCAGATGGGGGACATATAATGTGTCTAAACATTTGAAAGAATGACATGAACACAACGGCAATGAAGAGGACGAAGTGATTAGGGCTCTTTTGTTCAGAGAGTGAGGCATTAGCTGCAAGCTTCACCAAAATCCCTTTTTAACGAGCTCACCTTGGAGCTGTTTTCCTGAAAAGTATTTGGGCCCAATGATATTAACGGTGCGCTGAATCGCCTATTAGGGAAAATCGTACGGTCTACGTTACAGACGCCAGATATGGAGATCCTTTGTGATTTCTGTACCTACTAAGGTTCGATATTGCAAAATATCGGGCAAATACGGGTGGTACCACGGAAGCTACAGCCTTTCGTCCCTCAGTAACAGCAAGTCTGTTCTAGGGATGAAAGGTTTTTTTGTTTTCACAAATGTCAGCTGTATGTAAATTTTGTAAAGGAGGATGACCAATGAGTGCACAAATTCCTGAAGTTAGGTCAACCGATGAATTACGTGAAAAGTGGATGAAACCTGAAGTGATTACAGGTTCGGAAATTTTACTCCGTAGCCTTTTGCTGGAGGGAGTGGATTGTGTCTTCGGATATCCTGGTGGTGCGGTGCTTTATATCTATGATGCCATGTACGGCTTCAAGGATTTCAAGCATGTCCTCACTCGTCACGAGCAGGGAGCTATTCATGCGGCAGATGGTTATGCACGGGCAAGCGGTAAAGTTGGTGTCTGTATCGCGACTTCCGGACCTGGAGCAACAAACTTGGTAACTGGCATTGCGACGGCTTATATGGATTCGGTGCCGTTGGTGGTCATCACGGGCAACGTTGTATCTTCCCTGATCGGTACAGATGCTTTCCAGGAAGCTGATATCACGGGAATTACAATGCCGATTACGAAGCACAGCTATCTGGTGAGAGATGTAGAGGATCTGCCGCGAATCATCCATGAGGCATTTCATATTGCCAACACAGGCAGAAAAGGACCAGTACTGATTGATATTCCGAAGGATGTCTCCGCAGCCCAGACGTTGTTTGTTCCACAGACGGAACCTGTGACCATGCGGGGTTACAACCCGAAAGTGTTGCCCAACAAAATTCAACTAGACAAGCTGACGCAAGCTATTGCCGAAGCAGAACGTCCATTCATTCTGGCAGGTGGTGGAGTTGTATACTCCGGCGGACATGAAGCACTTTACGAGTTTGTTCGTAAAACGGAAATTCCAATTGCGACAACATTGCTTGGATTGGGAGGATTCCCAAGTGGACATGAGCTCTGGACAGGGATGCCGGGAATGCACGGAACATACACTTCCAACCAGGCGATTCAGCAGTCAGATTTACTGATCTGTATCGGTGCCCGCTTTGATGATCGGGTGACTGGCAAGTTGGATGGATTTGCTCCTCAAGCAAAGATCGTACACATTGACATCGACCCTGCGGAGATTGGAAAAAATGTTGCCGCGGATATTCCAATCGTAGGCGACGTGAAGGCAGTTTTGGAATTACTGAATCAGGATGTGAAACGCGCAGACCTGGCAGATGCATGGAGAGCGCAAATTCAGCAATGGAAGGCAGAGAAGCCTTATTCTTATAAGGATTCTGAAACGGTGCTTAAGCCACAATGGGTTATCGAATTGTTGGATAAAACGACCAAGGGCGGAGCAATCGTTACGACGGACGTAGGACAACATCAAATGTGGGCAGCACAGTATTACAAATTCAATCAGCCACGCTCATGGGTTACCTCGGGTGGACTGGGTACGATGGGATTTGGTTTCCCTTCTGCCATCGGCGCTCAGATGGCCAATCCCGACAGATTGGTAATATCGATTAACGGAGACGGCGGTATGCAGATGTGCTCGCAGGAATTAGCCATCTGTGCAATCAATAACATTCCGGTCAAAATCGTAATCATTAACAACCAGGTACTTGGAATGGTTCGCCAATGGCAAGAATTGATCTATAACAATCGGTACAGTCACATTGATCTGGCTGGAAGCCCGGATTTTGTGAAACTGGCCGAAGCATACGGTGTCAAAGGACTGCGTGCTACGAATAAGGAAGAAGCACGTCGGGCTTGGCAGGAGGCGCTTGATACACCCGGACCGGTCGTTGTCGAGTTTGTAGTCAGCAAGGAAGAAAATGTATATCCGATGGTGACGCAAGGTTCGACCATTGATCAAATGCTGATGGGGGACGAGTAAAATGACGACGAAAAATACCATTGCTGTACTGGTAAATGATCATCCCGGCGTTTTGCAACGTGTATCTGGACTGTTTGGCCGCCGTGGCTTTAACATTGAGAGCATCACCGTCGGTCAATCGGAAGAAGCTGGATTATCCCGTATGGTCATAGTGACTGTAGGAGATGAGAACAACCTGGAGCAGATTGAAAAGCAGCTTTACAAGCTGGTTGATGTGATCAAGGTCATTGATCTCAGTTCCAAGCCGATGGTTGCTCGGGAATTGGCAATGATTAAGGTAAAGGCTGAACCGCCCCAGCGACCAGAAATTATGGGCGTGGTAGAAACGTTCAGAGCAGCTGTAATTGATGTTGGAACGACGAGCTTAATTGTTCAGGTCATTGGCGATACCGAAAAAATTGATGCAATGATCGAATTGCTGAAGCCTTATGGTATTCGCGAGTTGACCCGAACCGGGGTTACAGCTATGATACGTGGCAATGCATAATATGAAGCTTTAACGATTTACCGCTTATAGCGCATTACATCATTAAAGAACCGCCCGCATAAGAGCGGGTGCTCGAAGAGATTTTTAAATGCCATTCAGAGGCGAAGTCTCTTGGACTACCCGCTCATTATGAAGGGTCCAATTAAAAGGAGGAAATTAACCATGGCAGTTACAACGTACTACGAAAAAGATGCAGAACTTAGCGTATTGAAAGGAAAAACAGTGGCCGTTATCGGTTACGGTAGCCAAGGACATGCCCAAGCACAAAACTTGCGTGACAGTGGTGTGAATGTTGTTATTGGTTTGCGTGAAGGCAAATCAGCTGATGTCGCAAGAAACGACGGTTTTGAAGTTCTGAACGTAGCTGATGCAACAAGCCGTGCAGATGTGGTTCAAATTTTGTTGCCTGATGAAACTCAAGCTTCTGTCTACAAAAATGAAATCGAACCTAACCTGAAAAAAGGCGCAGCACTTTTGTTCTCCCATGGTTTCAATGTTCATTTTGGACAAATCGTAGCTCCTAAAGATAGCGATGTATTGCTGGTTGCTCCAAAATCCCCAGGACATATGGTACGTCGTACCTATGTAGAAGGGTTTGGCGTACCGGGGTTGATCGCAATTGAGCAGGACGCAACAGGTCAAGCCAAGGAGATCGGTCTTGCATACGCAAAAGGCATTGGCTGTACACGTGCGGGCGTAATTGAAACCTCCTTCCGTGAAGAAACGGAGACGGACCTGTTCGGTGAGCAGGCGGTATTGTGTGGCGGTGTGAGCGCACTCGTAAAAGCGGGCTTTGAAACATTGACTGAGGCAGGTTATGCTCCTGAGATGGCATACTTCGAATGCTTGCATGAGCTTAAGCTGATCGTTGACCTGATGTATGAAGGTGGATTGGCAACAATGCGTGATTCCATCAGTAATACAGCAGAATATGGCGATTATGTAACTGGACCACGTGTGGTAACAGAAGATACGAAGAAAGCTATGAAGGATGTATTGACTGACATTCAACAAGGTAAATTTGCTCGTGACTTCATCCTTGAAAATCAATCTGGACGTGCATTCCTGACGGCTACTCGTCGTAATGAAGCTAACCATCCGATTGAAGTAGTGGGCGGACAATTGCGTGAAATGATGCATTGGATCAAAAAGTAATAACCTTTTGTACTATAAGCTCGACAACATGAATTATTTATAAATATTAATTACAATGCGGCCCTGCTTATTGCGTGAGCCGCATTGTAATTTAAGGGTCCAAATCCTGAGGAGGTGCGTTAGGTTGCGCAAAATATATATATTTGACACAACGTTGAGAGACGGAGAACAGTCACCTGGCGTGAACTTGAATACTCGTGAGAAAGTAGAGATCGCTCATCAGTTGGAGAAGCTGGGAATCGATCGTATGGAGGCTGGGTTCCCAGCTGCTTCTCCGGGTGATCTCGCGGCTGTTAATGCAGTAGCAAAAGCTGTAAAAAATTCGACTGTTATTGGCCTTTCGCGTGCAAGGGAACAGGATATTGATGCGGTTCGCGAGGCACTTAAGGGAGCACAGGACCCGTGTATCCATATCTTTTTGGCAACCTCTCCAATTCATCGTCAGCATAAGCTGCGGATGGAGAAGGCACAGGTACTGGAAACGGCCCGTGCAGCCATTCGTTATGGATTGAAGTATTTGCCAAAAGTGGAGTTTTCATTGGAGGATGCAGGGCGAACGGAGCTTGATTTTGTGGTTGAAATGGTCACCATGGCTGTACAGGAAGGGGCTTCTGTCGTCAATATTCCAGATACGGTAGGTTACCTAACACCATACGAATACGGAAATATATTCAAACATATCAAGCAAAATGTGGTTGATGTGGAGAAGATTCAATTGAGTGCACATTGCCACAATGACTTGGGAATGGCTACTGCGAATACGCTTGCTGCCATCCTGCACGGTGCAGATCAGATTGAGGGAACGATTAACGGTATCGGTGAACGTGCTGGAAACACGGCCATTGAGGAAATCGCCATGGCACTGGAGACGAGACAGGAATTTTTCCAGGCCAAAACGTCTCTGCAACTGTCTGAAATTGCACGTACGAGCCGTTTGGTTAGCCGTTTGACGGGGATGGTAGTGCCGGGCAACAAGGCGATCGTGGGTGCTAACGCTTTTGCGCACGAATCAGGTATTCACCAAGACGGCATGCTGAAGGAAAAGACGACCTATGAGATTATGACACCGGAAAGTATCGGTCTGAAAGAAAGCAAGCTAGTACTGGGCAAGCATTCAGGGCGTCATGCTTTCCGAGAGCGTTTGGTCGAATTGGGCTACGAATTGAACGATGAAGATCTGAATCGCGCTTTTGGTCAGTTTAAGGATTTGGCTGATAAGAAGAAGGAAGTATCGGATGATGATATCTTGGCATTGTTGGAAGAAAAATTGGCCGATGCACCTGAAGTCTTCAAGCTGGAAACCATTTTCGTAACTTACGGGAACAAGGCTACGCCTTCCGCACAAGTGCGCCTGGTTAACGATGAAGGTCAGGTAATCGAGACAGAAGCTGAGGGAAATGGTTCAGTCGATGCGATCTATAATGCGATTGACCAAGCCAGCAGCGAGAGTGTTGTACTTTCTGATTACTCCATCAAATCTGTTACCCATGGCAAGGACGCTCTAGGTGAAGTACATGTGGTGCTGACTCAAAACGGAATATCTGTACAGGGACGCGGGGTAAGCACTGATATTTTGGAAGCAAGTGCACGAGCTTATGTGGATGCACTGAATGGTTTGATCGACAAGCGTAAAAATTACAGCAATCGCGTAGATTATAAATCCTAAGTTTATACATGCCTATGAAATGAATATAGACAGGATCGGGTGTTACCGGTCCTGTTTTCTTGTTCTCTGATGGAAAAATCAGCTTATAGGCTGAGCCTATTGAATTGATAGATTCTATATCTTGGTCAAAGCCCTGCTTTATATGTTACAAAGAAGGTATGAGAAATACGGCTGTATGGCTGTATAACAAGAGGAGTGTACGTGATGGCAGACGTTAAAAAGATTGCAGTAATAGCGGGAGACGGAATCGGACCTGAAGTGGTCGCAGAGGCAGAGAAAATTTTGAAACGTACGGAAGAAGTATTTGGCCTTTCATTTGAAACAGAGCATGCGCTGTTCGGCGGGATTGCCATTGATAAGAAAGGGACTCCATTGCCGGAAGAAACACTGGCCGTATGTCAATCTGCAGATGCCGTGCTGTTGGGAGCGGTAGGAGGACCACAATGGGACAACAATCCTAAGGAGCTTCGTCCTGAAACCGGATTGCTCGGTATTCGCAAAGAGCTTGGTCTGTTTTCAAATCTTCGTCCTGCTGTCGTTTTCGATTGTCTTAAGGACGCATCTACTTTGAAACCAGAGGTACTGGAAGGAACGGACTTGATCGTGGTGCGCGAACTGACGGGCGGCATTTATTTCGGTGAGAAGTATAGACGAGAGAGTGCTCAGGGTGAAGAAGCGGTCGATACTTGCGCATATAATGTAACAGAAGTAGAGCGTATTGTTCGTCAATCCTTCGAAATTGCACAAAAACGTCGCAAAAAACTCGCATCGGTGGATAAGGCTAATGTACTGGAAACTTCCCGTTTGTGGCGTGAAGTCGTTAACCGGGTCGCTGTAGATTACCCAGATGTCGAGCTTGAGCATGTATTGGTTGATAACTGTGCCATGCAATTGTTGCGTCGTCCATCTAGTTTTGACGTCATCGTAACGGAAAATATGTTTGGTGACATTCTTAGTGATGAAGCAGCTATGCTGACCGGGTCCATCGGTATGCTCTCCTCTGCATCACTGGGAGAAGGCAGCTTCGGTCTGTACGAGCCGGTGCACGGCTCGGCGCCTGATATTGCAGGCCAAGGACTGGCGAATCCTATTGCAACAATTTTGTCCGTTGCTTTGATGTTCCGCCTCACCTTCGGGTACGAGAAAGCAGCTGACGCTATTGAGAAGGCGGTAGCTGAGGTACTGGATGCAGGACACCGTACGGCAGATATCGCAGTGGATAAATCACAAGCGATCTCGACTACCCAAATGGGCGATTTAATTGCAGCAGCTATTCGCTAAAGGCTCCGAAAACGCACCCGTTCTGAAAAAAAGCTTCCTATTATATAGGGCGGTTATACAGTATAACTTTACAGCAAATAATTAACATCGTAGCTCCTGAGCAATCAGGAGCTACTTGCGTATCAGAAAACTCCAAATGTGAATAAATCGTGAATTTTTAAGCTAGTTTAAAATAATTATAAAAAAGTAATGGTTATAATATTGACTTTGATTTCAGCGAATGATAACATTTATCAAGTAGGTTGTTTATTACAATACAGATGATTGAGGAAAGCACAATTGGTGTTTTTCTTACATATTTTAAAGGAGGATTTCACATTATGGCAGAAAGATTGGTAGGAAGACCCGCACCTGATTTTGCATTGGAAACAGTATCTGGAGACGGTCAAGAATTTGGCTCGGTGAAACTTTCCGATTACCGTGGCAAGTGGCTCGTATTTTTCTTCTATCCACTGGATTTCACGTTTGTATGCCCAACAGAAATTACAGCATTGAGCGATGCTGCTGACCAATTCAAAGAGCTTGATACTGAAATTTTGGGTATCAGTGTAGACTCCGTGCACAGCCACAAAGCATGGATCAACACAGCTAAAGAAAACAACGGTCTGGGCAAACTGAACTTCCCATTGGCTTCTGACATCACGAAAAAAACAGCAAGCGACTATGGCGTTCTGATCGAAGAAGAAGGCGTTGCATTGCGCGGCTTGTTCATCATTGATCCAGAAGGCGAACTGAAATATCAAGTGGTTAACCACAACGATGTAGGCCGCAGTGTAGAAGAAACATTGCGTGTACTGCAAGCTTTGCAATCCGGTGGCTTGTGCCCAATGAACTGGAAACCAGGCGATAAAAATCTGTAATATTAGCTTTACAAGTTGAACTTAAACAAGCAAGCCCCCAACAAGCGGTTACTTTACCGTTGTTGGGGGCTTGCTTGCCTGCACTATGCAGCCGAAGATATAGGAATAGCCTGTCTGATTCATGTAATACAGAGTGAAGTAACAAATAATTATGGAAATGTTGTTGTGTTCTGGAGGAATTTTGCCTGATGAAAGCGAATAAGGTATTGTAGAAGATAAACAAGGCAGAACAGGTTTTGTTCAGAGGAGGCTGAGCCCGGATGAGTTATTGCTGTGGAGCAAGCATGGTAGGAACCAAGGGAACGCTGAAGCATTACCGCACCCAAGTCCATAATGTTCCTTTGCTGTTTTGCCCGGTATGTCGTCGCATTGAAGTTCATTATAAAGTCGAAAATGAGTATGAAATTTTGGCTGAGTATGCACATGGAGATGGGGCATCCGAGATTGATTTTCAGGATTATGTCATGGAAGACGATGATACGATATTTGAAAATTGTGTAAATCGTGAGAGTGAAGATGCAGTTGAAATTGTGAAGCGCCAAATTGACATGTCGCTGGATTTATTGACGGTAGCCAAACAAATGAACGATGAGAAATGGCAGGGAGAGCTTAAGAGAAGACTGGCTGTTATGAGTCAAAGACGATCCCGGCTTCAACATAATAAGAGCGGCAGTTGACATCCTACACACCAAAGAAGCTCTCAAATCTGGAGAGCTTCTTTGGTGTGTAGGGCGCTTATTTTTAACTTATTTTTTTATTTTGGTAATGTTGCGCAGATATTATGACGAAAGAAAATAAGATAAAAATGTGGATTCGACACTTTTTCCGATTGACTGTGATCCTTAATCTTGTCTATCATAAAATAAGACTCGAATCGAAAAAAATGGTCGGAGTTGATTGAAACTGTTTTCTACACCATTTGAAGGGTAATCGATAGATACCTTTCTATTCTTCAAGAATATTACACGTCCGATACGGCCAGTTTATCATTCCGATACAAGGGGGAAGCCTGGCATGATCAGTGAATTCCAAGAAGCCTTGCTTGATACCGTGGGAGCTTGCCCTTCCACACAGATCGCCAATAATAAGTATGAAAATGTACTGGAGAACCTGGATAGTGGTATCATGCTGTTTGACAGTGACGGGGTACTGACCTTTATTAACGTGCAAATGGCGAGATTACTGGAGCTACCACGTAGTTCGCTCGCAGGTCGCAACCTGATGCAAATTTTGCATCATCCTGAGTTAAGTCGGTTTAAGAAGAAGAAAATTATGCGGATTTATAAAGAAACTATCTTTCATAGAAAGCGCTATCATGAGTTGATTGATGAGTATGGTCGGCATTGGTTGATAACAGTGACCTACGGTGATCAGATGGATGGCGATTTTTTGTTTAGTGTAAAGGATGTGTCGGATTATAAGCAGATTGAGCAAACGGCGTATCAAAACGACAAGCTGGCGATGCTGGGACGTATTTCGGCCTCTATCGCCCATGAAATCCGTAACCCGCTTACTGCAATCCGGGGTTTTATTCAATTGCTTCGGCCGCACTTGGTGGAGTTGGGTAGGGATGAGTATGCCCGTATTATTTTAACCGAGATTGATCGTGCGAACGACATTATTTATGAGTTTTTAAATTCGTCCAAGCCTTCTGCTCCACAAAAAACGGCTGTATCTGTGATGGGACTGTTGAAAGAAGTAGTGATGCTGACAGAAAGCGAGGCGTTGATGAAGGGCTGCCAGATCGCACTGGATGAAAATGATGAGCTCATGAAGGTTTCCATTGACGTGAAGCAGATTAAGCAGGTTATCCTCAATATGATTAAAAATGCGATGGATGCCATTGAAAGCATCAGCGGGGAACGAGAGGGATGCATTGATATCCATACCGTGCTTGAGGGCTCTTATGTGCACATTTGCATTGAGGATAACGGCTTAGGTATGGATCACAATACATTGGCGCGTTTATTCGATCCTTTTTTTACAACAAAAGAAAGTGGAACCGGCTTGGGATTGGCTGTGAGCTATCGTATTATCAAAAATCACGGAGGCTTCATTCATGTAGACAGTAAACATGGAAGCGGTACACAATTTAAAATCACACTTCCTGTAGTCTAATATGATGAGATTTTCGCAGAGGGGTCCTGTACATACTATTTCTGTTGTGGTGTGCAGCGTTGGGGTATAGGTATCACCTATTTGAAAAATGTCATCTGAAGCGCATGATCTGAAAAGATGATGCGCTTTTTTGGTACTGTAAGCATGTGCATTTGCATAAATGCGAAAATAAATTCATGAATATAGAACAAAAAAATGATTCACCTTTCACAGATTAAATGCTATTATATACCAGAATACAACATTTTTTTTGATACTATAGACTTAAACAACGGCTTCCAAAGCTGTCAAACGTCTTAGATGATCGGAATCTCCGATATGCAGGGGGCTGAAGAGGCTGAATGAATATACGGCTGGAAGTAAAAAAAACGATAGGCATTGGAATTGCCGCCATAGTTTTATTTGTCTTAGTGCAATTATTTCACGTAACTTTGAATAAAATATACTCCTATAATGTATTTTTCTTGGTATATCCGATTATAGGATTTGCCTGTGCGGCGATTTGTTTTTCTATTTTTTATCAATCCTGGTCCGTATTGCTGGAACAGTTAACCTGGCAGAGACTTCTTATTGCCCCAACGTTTTTGGTGGCTGGTCTGCTTTATCTTGTTCATATCGTTTCGTTTAGTTTCGTAAGCCTGACGGACTTTGCTTTGTCTCCGGGCATTTCGTTGTGGCTGCTGTTTGTAAATCGTGCCTTTACCTCGGTCATGCTCTTATTCGTTTGTTCCCTTCCATTTAGAAAGACGAAGTCAGAATACAAGACAGTGGCTTTGTGGGCAGGGATAGGCTGCACGTTGCTGATTCTAGGAGTTATAAAGGCATATGATGCAGGCTTACCGGATCTACGTATACGGTACGAATTAGGTAACCTGGGCTGGACGTTGAATCTGGTTGTCATGTTACTGCTGGTACTCACATTTATTTTTGGAGTACGAAAATATCGGAAAGTTCGCCCCGCGGAATTGGGCATGTTGCTTATGGTTCGTGGGATTGGGCTGTGTGTTGTGAGCCAGTTGTTCTATTTATTTGCTGAGCAAATGAGTGATATCAATCATCTTATAGGACTTTTGACTAACGTGATTGCGTTTTATAATTTGTTGAGCGGTCTGGTCCGGCTTATGGTTCTGGTTCCTTATCGGGAAAAACAGGCGGCAGAATCTGAATTTAATCATATTGCTTATAACGATGATATAACAGGCCTCCCCAATCGGCGACGTCTTTCCCAGCGCCTGGATAAAATATTGCGCCATTCATTGAAATCTGATGAGACAGTAGCGCTTTTAGTGCTAAATATTGATCGTTTCAAAGCGATTAATGATTCGCTTGGGCATACGGCAGGCAATTATTTGCTGTATGCGGTAGGCGAACGCTTGGGGCATTTTTGCCGCGAAGGTGAAGCGGTCTTTAGCATGGGTGGAGATGAATTTGCCTTTCTTCTAATGGGCTACGAAGATTCAGATGTCATGAGAAATCGTATTGATGATATGGTGAAGCTGTTCGATCAGCCGTTTGATATTAATGGGGAGTCTTATCATGTGATGGTGAGCGTTGGCATAGCTTTGTACCCGTCGGATGCGAATCAGAGCGAACAACTTATTCAACAGGCGGATACTGCTGTACATAGTGCCAAGGAGCAAGGGGTGAATTTTCAGCGGTATGCTAGTGCGATGCAGATGCGAGCGCATGAAAGACTCCAGTTGGAGAATGATTTGCGGCGTGCGCTTGAAAATGAAGAATTTTCATTGGTGTATCAGCCACGCGTCCACCTGCAAAGTGGCGAGCTAACGAGTTTAGAAGCGCTGGTGCGTTGGAATCATCCTCATCGCGGGATGGTGATGCCGGGTGATTTTATTCCAGTAGCTGAAGAAAGTGGCCTGATCGTGCCCTTGGGGGAATGGGTGTTGCGTGAGGCATGTCTCCAAAATAAGCAGTGGCAGGAGCTGGGGTATCCATCGATTCCGATTTCGGTCAATTTATCCATGCGCCAATTCCAGCAAAAAAAGCTGGTTGATGTCATTCGGGGCATTTTGTCCGATACGGGACTGGAGGCACGCTATTTAGAGCTGGAGATTACCGAGAGTATGACTTTTGATAAGGACCGGGCCTTTGAACAGTTGAAAAAAATAAAAGCTATTGGTGTTGCAATCAGTATTGATGATTTTGGAACGGGTTATAGCTCATTGCATTATTTGAAAAATCTTCCGATTGATCGTCTGAAAATTGACCGGTCCTTTGTAAATGAGGTACTGGTTGACAGCAAAAATGCGGCCATTGTATCTACCATTGCCTCTATGGCTCACCATTTGAAGCTGAAGGTTACGGCTGAAGGGGTGGAGAATGAGGAGCAGCTTCAATTTTTGCAGGCGCAGGATTGTCATGAAGGTCAGGGGTATTATTTTAGCCGTCCCATTCCGGCAGAAGTTTTTGAAAAATTGTTTTTACGTAAACCTGTGAATTGGCTGGCTCAGGATGGCGTCTAGTATGCTTGCATTTTACAAAAAGGTAAGTTATACTAAATACCATCCTGATTCAGTTAGTTGACAAAGTTTTGTGCATGTCATACATAAGAATCAAGATGTTATATAATGCGGGTGTAGTTCAATGGTAGAACTTCAGCCTTCCAAGCTGATAGCGTGGGTTCGATTCCCATCACCCGCTTACGATTTTTAAAATTTCGAAACCCTTGTGACTCAAGGGTTTTTATTTTGTTTGCAATAAGAATATATTTTAGCCGGGATACCAATGGGGGATCCCGGCTTTTTGCGTTCCTGCGAACTATTTTCACGCTGATAAATAATACAATATTAAATATTTTTCTTATATGCTATAAATAAACAGATAAAAAGAACTATTTACCATTTTGCGAAAAAAGTATAGTCTCGTAATTGGAATTTAATATAAAAAAAGGATGGTGTAGCTGCGATGAGAAAAATCTCTTTTCTTTTAGCTTTAGCCTTTGTGTTTTTTACTTTTTCAGCAAGTGCTACGTTCGCTGCGACTGATTTCCCAAATACGTCGACGAATGGCATGATTGGTTTTGCTGGACAGGCTAAAAGCGAAACGGGAGCTTCAAAGCCTGCTACAACAGGGGGCAAAAATGGTCAGGTCATCTATATCAATAATCTAAACGAATTGAAAAATCAGCTAGGGGACTCAACACCTAAAATTCTGGTCATCGAAAAGAATATTTCTGCTTCTTCTAAAACCGTGATCAATATTGGTTCCAACAAATCGCTAATCGGCTCTTATGCGCAAAATAAGCTAATCAATATTCATTTGAAAACAACAGCTAACTCGGGAAATGTGATCTTTCAAAATTTAACTTTTGAGCACAGCGCCAGCATTAATGGTAATGATGATATCCAGTTATATCTTACTGCGGGCACAAATTATTGGATTGATCATGTTACTTTTGCAGGTCATAATTATAATGCAAATGGCTCGGATCTGGACAAGCTTTTGTACATAGGGCAATCGGCTGATTATGTAACCATTAGCAACTCCAAATTTGCTAATCATAAATATGGCCTTATTCTGGGTTATCCAGATGACAGCAATAAAAATTATGATGGCATGCCGCATATTACAATTGCTAATAATTATTTTGAAAACTTACTTGTACGCGGTCCAGGTCTGATGAGATATGGATATTTCCATGTGAAAAATAATTATATTAATAATTTTCAGTTGGCTTACACAATAGCAACCAATGCACGAATTTATTCCGAAAATAATTATTTTGGAAAAGGTAGTGAAAAGGGCGGTATTCTGAATGATAAAGCCAATGGTGAATTTAAAGATGTAGGTAGTTTTCCAGCCATCACCAACCAAAAATCGCCTGTGACCCGATGGAATCCGAGCAAGAACTACCGTTATCAAGTTCAAACCCCTGAATATACTAAAGAATTTGTAACTAAGTATGCAGGTTCGTCCAATACAACGTTGGTATTTGGAAAATAAAACTGGTATTGCAAAAATACTGTGATCTGCTATACTGACTGCAAGTAAGTATCCCATAAAAAGGAAGGTAACCATACGTCCGATGAAGTAAGCACACTGATTTTCCCACTCAACTGCACGTTACTGGCAGGCGGCTGCAAGCTGCAACGGGAGAAGTGTGTCTGAAATGAAAGTAGGGACGTATGCGTATATTTCCGAAACGGGATTTGTTTTTTTCGTTCGCGGTGTTATTTTTCATATGCATATGTTCTGAAATAATTCATAGCAGTCATTCTATTTTCCTGTATGCAAGCCGCAGCCTTCTGCGGCTTTTTTTATTGCTTCCGGTGTAAAAACCGGGCTGGGAAAGGATGATCGTGGTATGAAAACCATTTTGCGAGTTCGCAATGTAGTCAAGGAATGGAACGGGACATCTATATTTGAGAATGTGTCGATGGATGTGACGGAAGGAGAACGGCTCGCGTTGTTTGGGAGGAATGGAGCCGGTAAAACAACGTTATTACGAATATTGCTGGGAGATGAAGCGCCAACCTCCGGTCAAGTAGAATATGATTTGCCCATGGAAGAGCGAGGCTGGCTGAAGCAGCAGGATACAGTGGATAGGTCTCGAACCGCACTGGAGGCCGCACAGCAGGCCAGCCCTCGGCATTGGCGTCTCAAGCAAACGCTGGGAGAGCTGGAAGCTGACCTAGCCGATGCTGGTAAGGATATGGAGCAGCAACTGGAGCGTTACGGCGAGCTGATGGATGAATACGAACGCCTGCAAGGCTTTGCTTGGGAGTCTGAGGTGGAAAAGGCGCTCACCCGAATGGGAATGCCTACACAGACCTGGTCCATTGCTTATGGTGATCTGAGTGGCGGACAGAAGACGAGAGTACGACTGGCTGGCCTGATGGTCAGGCAGCCCAAGCTGCTGGTACTGGATGAGCCAACCAACCATTTGGATGCCGAAAGTATGCTCTGGCTGGAGCAGTGGCTGTCCTCGTATCCTGGAACACTGCTGTTTGTATCGCATGACAGAGCCTTTTTGGATCAGGTGGCTACGAGTATAGTTGAGCTTACATCCACAGGTATTGAGCGCTATAAAGGTGGTTATAAGGAATATAAAGCGCAGAAGGAGCGGGAACTGCGAGAGCAGGAGGCGAGCTATCGGAAGCAGGAACTGGCGAGACAGGCGCTGGAGGAAACGATTCGAAATTACAGGGAATGGTTTCATCAGGCGCATCGCAGCGCATCCAAGGTTGAAATGGCCATTACGCAGAGCTTTTACAAGGCCAAGGCTAAAAAAAATATTTCCCGTTATCATGCAAAGGAGAAGGAATTGGAGCGACTGGAGGCTAACAGGATAGAGCAACCACGTGAAGCTCCGTCTTTGCACATGAAATTAAATGACAGCGGGTTTCAGGCTAAATATTTGCTGCGTACTGAGCAGGTTGACTTTAGCTACGACGACCATGTCATCGTGAAAAATCTAAATCTGAACGTTGCACGTGGGGATCGTTTGGCTGTTCGAGGACCCAATGGAATTGGCAAAACCACGCTGCTTCGGTTATTAACAGGTCAGCTTGAACCGAAGACGGGAAAAATCACAGCCAACCCACAGTTGAATATCGGGTATTTTTCACAGGAGTTGGAGCAGCTTCCAGAGGATCAGACGTTGCTCGACAGTCTGCTTGCACTCCCAACCATGACCCAAACAGAAGCGAGAACGGTGCTGGGCTGTTTTTTATTTGCCAAAGAGGATGTATTCAAAAGGATCGGAACGCTCAGTATGGGAGAAAAATGCAGGGTAGCTTTTCTGCGTCTGTACTTTAGTGGAGCCAATCTGCTGGTGCTGGATGAACCGACGAATTACTTTGACATTGAAACCCGTGAAATTGTAGAGGACTCTTTACGCCGATATGATGGGGCATTGGTACTCGTCTCGCATGACCGGGAGCTGGTGCGTTGTACGGCAACTCGATTACTCGATATGCAGCCGGGGGGCGGATATGAAATCTACGAGGGGACGGCCGACGAAAAACAAGAAGATGAACGGAGAAGCATCCGAGAGCCCAAGGATCAGGGAGAGCGGGAGGAACGTCTACGATTACAGCTGCGTCTTACCGAACTGATGGGAATGACGGGGACGAGTGAAGCAAATGAGGAGCTCTTGAGCGATATCAGGCGCATTCGTGCCAAGCTGGATCAGTTGAATGATCCCGATATCTGAAGGAATGAAATATAGGCGCTGCTTGCCAAAGTGCAGTAGTTTGCATATAATAATGAACAATAGTTCGTATTTAGAAAATGTCTTGATGGAGAAGAGTAGGCAGTGTCCGATTGAACAGGGAGGAAGCGCCGTAGGATTGAGAGCGTTTCTGCAAATATTGGGCTGTTGAAGTTCGCTCCGGAGCAGTTCCTTGAACCTCAAGCGTCATGTAAATGGCGGTTGTGCAAGTAGGGGATACCGGTTCACGACCGTTACAACGTGCAGAGCGAGATGATGATGCATAGCATGAATGAACCCCCGTACTGATTGCCACAAGGCAACGCATCGGGTAGCTGAACTTCATTGTCTAACGAGGGTGGTACCACGGTCTTTTCGTCCCTTTTCGGGAGAAAAGACCTTTTTTTGTTGTCTGAAAAGCTGGATATGAAGAAAGGGGACTGAACAGGCGATGAGCGAAACCATCCAAATGAAGGAACATTTGCTGGCCTTGAAGGAAGAAGCACTGGAAGTATTGGAGAAGGTGGAAACACCCAAGGAGCTGGCTGATCTACGAGTTAAATATTCGGGTAAAAAGGGTGCACTGACCGAAATTTTGCGCGGTATGGGCAAGCTGAGTGCGGAAGAGCGTCCAGTTGTTGGCCAGGTAGCCAATGAGGTGCGTGAGGCGATTGAAGAGGTCGTTAACCGTAAGCAGGACGAGTTCACGAAAGCAGAAACGAATGAGCGCCTGCAAGCAGAAAAAATCGACGTTACGTTGCCTGGACGCGCAATGCCGCAAGGCGGGCTCCACCCACTTAACAAAGTGATCGAGCAAATCGAGGATATTTTTACAGGTATGGGATATCGAGTGGCTGAGGGACCGCAGGCAGAGACCGATTATTATAACTTCGAAGCATTGAATCTGCCTAAAAACCACCCGGCACGTGATATGCAGGATTCATTTTACCTGACCGAGGATCTGTTGATGCGTACTCATACGTCACCAGTTCAGATTCGCGCGATGGAGGCGATGAAGGGTGAAACGCCTATTAAGGTGATTTGTCCGGGTACGGTATTCCGACGTGATGATGACGATGCAACGCATTCCTTCCAATTCCACCAAATTGAAGGCCTTGTGATTGGAAAAGACATTCGTATGAGTGATTTGAAAGGAACCTTGCTGCAATTTGCACGCGAAATGTTCGGGGAATCGACCGAAATCCGCTTGCGCCCAAGCTTCTTTCCGTTCACCGAGCCAAGTGCTGAAGTAGACGTGACTTTTGTGAAGAAAAACGGCGAGCGCGTGTGGATTGAAATTTTGGGCTGTGGTATGGTGCATCCGAAAGTGCTGGAAATGGGTGGTTTTGATCCCGAGGTGTACAGTGGCTTTGCATTCGGTATGGGTGTAGAACGGATAGCCATTTTGAAATACGGCATTGACGATATTCGCCATTTTTATAACAGCGATCTGTCGTTCTTGAAGCAGTTTGCGCGTCAATAAACAACTATATCAAGGGAAGTGAACCCATATGAAAGTATCATTCGAGTGGCTGTCCGAGTATGTATCACTGGATCAAGTGAGTGCGGAGGAGCTAGCAGAAAAAATCACCCGTTCGGGCATTGAAATTGATGAAGTTGAACATCGTAACCAAGGAATTACTGGCGTCGTTGTAGGCTATGTCAAAAGCAAGGAAAAGCACCCGGATGCGGATAAGCTGAATGTGTGTATTGTCGATGCGGGTCAGGGAGAAGACCTGCAAATTGTGTGTGGTGCCAAGAACGTGGATGCAGGTCAAAAGGTTCCTGTTGCAGTTGTAGGTGCCAAGCTACCAGGAGATTTTCATATTAAAAAGGCCAAGCTGCGTGGTGTTGTGTCCATGGGCATGATCTGCTCGGCCAAAGAACTGGGCATGAATGATAAGCTATTGCCAAAAGAATTGCAGGAAGGCATTTTGGTGCTGCCAGAGGATGCTGAAATTGGTACGCCAATTACGAAGCTGCTTGCCCTGGATGATCAGGTGCTGGATTTTGATTTGACACCCAACCGCTCGGATTGCCTGAGCATGCATGGAGCTGCATATGAAGTAAGTGCCATTCTAGGACGTGACATTTCGCTCGCTGACCCTGCTAAGGATCTGGTGGAAATTAGCGATGCTGCGGCAGATCACTTGTCCGTTAAGGTGGATACTCCTGAACTGTGCACACACTATGCAGCGCGTTATATCACAGGTGTTAAAGTGGGCCCTTCACCGTTATGGATTCAAAACCGTCTGATGGCGGCAGGTGTTCGTCCGATAAACAATATCGTAGATATTACGAACTACGTTATGCTGGAATATGGTCAGCCGTTGCATGCTTTTGATGCGGATAAGCTGGAAAATGGAAATATTGAGGTGCGACTTGCTCGTACAGGCGAAACTTTGATTACACTTGACAATCAGGAGCGTAAGCTGGAACCACATATGCTGTTGATCACAGACGGTGTAAAGCCGATTGCATTGGCAGGCGTGATGGGTGGAGCCAATTCTGAGGTTACGGATGCGACGGTTAGCATTGCGTTGGAATCTGCGAAGTTTGACGGCGGTACCGTTCGTAAAACATCCCGCCAACTGGGACTGCGTTCGGAAGCAAGTCTGCGTTTTGAAAAAGAGGTTGATCCAGGAGCTGTTATACCTGCTGTAAATCGTGCAGCTGCGCTGATTCAGCGTTATGCAGGGGGCACTGTACACCAGGGCATCGTAGAGTCTGCTTCTGCAAAAGCTAAAAACCACATTATCAAGCTGTCGCTAGATAAAATAAACCGATATTTGGGAACCGAACTGTCCCTGCTTGAGGTGAAGACGATTCTTGGTAGACTTCATTTTGGATGTGGCGATGCAGAACAAGGGGTGCTGGAAGTTGAAGTACCTACACGTCGTGGAGATATTACCATTGATGTGGACTTAATCGAAGAAGTGGCACGTCTGTATGGCTATGACAATATCCCAACCACGCCTATTGAGGGACCGACAACTCCAGGAGCTTTGACGGCATCGCAGTCCCTGCGTCGTTCCTTGCGCAGATTGCTGGCTCATGGTGGCTGGCAGGAAACGATCAGTTACTCTTTTGTGCATCCGCAAAGCACAGCTTTATTTAATGCTCTGACAGAAGGCAGCCATCCGGTACGTTTGGCTATGCCTATGAGCGAAGACCGTAGTGTATTGCGTACAAGCATCATTCCGCAAATGCTGGATACAGCGGTGTACAACATGAATCGGAAGCAAGATAATCTGGCGATTTTTGAGATGGGAACTGTATTTTATACAGAAGAGCAAACATTAACCCGCCAGCCGCAGGAAATTCAAGTGCTGAGTCTGCTGCTGACTGGAGTGCGCCGTGAAAAACAATGGAACATCGGAGCCGAAAAGGTTGACTTCTTTGATATTAAAGGTGCGCTTGAAACAGTGTTCGACTATTTTGGACTAAGTGCCAGCATTCGCTATGTGGCTGACCAGCCGCAAAGCTACCACCCAGGACGTTCCGCTTCGGTATGGCTGGATGTGAACGGAAACTCCCAACGGATCGGTACAGTTGGGCAGATTCATCCTGAACTGCAACAGTCCTATGGGCTGAACGATACGTATGTAGCTGAAATCGCGTTGCAACAGCTCGTTGAGCATGCAAACTCCCATATTCAGTTCAGAGAGCTGGCTCGCTTCCCGTCCGTGGAACGTGACATTGCCCTCGTGGTGAATAAAGACGTTGAGGCAGGTGAACTGCTTCGTGTTATTCACGCTGCAGGCGGAGAACTGTTGCAGGATGCACGGGTGTTTGATGTATTTACAGGCAGCAAGCTTGGTGAAGACAAGAAGAGCGTGGCTATTTCCCTGACCTATCGTCATTGGGAGCATACGTTGACGGATGAAGAGATTAATGCGGCGCATTCTCCTGTCGTTACGTCTCTAGAACAAACTTTTGGAGCGGAATTGAGAAAGTAGCAGGAAATGCGGGAAGCCGTATCGAATCTTAGTGACAGAGGTTCGATACGGCTTTTTGGCCTATCATCATAGAAGCTCTCTACTCTGATATTCACCCGCTGCGGGGAAGCCGGACTAATAAGGTTGAACGCTTCACGGAAGGCGGGTTACCCTAGTACCGGATACACCTTAGAATCAACATACAGTAGTATTGAAGGAGGGCATAATTGTGACTACACCAGATCGTACTCGCGTCACTGTAGAGATCTACGGTACTTCTTATAAACTTGTCGGCAGCAATAGCGATTATATGAAGCAGGTTGCTAATTACGTAGATGAACGTATGCACAGCATTTCTCAAGCACATTCGCGTCTGGATATGCCCCGAATTGCCGTGCTGGCTGCGGTTCATATGGCTGAAGAAGCTGTACAAATTCAGGAGATTCAGAGCCATATGAACCGCTTGGCAGCGGAACGGGCGGAGCTCCGGGGAGATCTGGCCCAACTCCAGACGGCTCTAGGGGAACAACAGCAGAAAAATACAGATATGCACCAAGCCCTTGTTCAATTGAGGGAAGAAAAAGAAACGACGCAGAAGAAACTGGTGGAGACCGAATCTACATCAGCCAAGGAAATTGCCGAACTAAGGGCAAAGCTTGAACAGCAGGAGAAAAAAGCGGCTGAACTTGAAAATGCACAAAAACAAGCTAAGCGTGAATTGGAAGAATCTCGTCAAGAGGCTTCTCGTAAGCTGAAAGAGCAGCAAGAGGCTGCAAATGCGCGTGTCCGGCAGACAGAAGAGCAGTTGAAGAAGGAAATAGCCGAAGCGGCTAAACAGGCTGAAGCTAAGCTTTCCGCTGCGGAAAAGGCTCATCAGGAGCGAAAACGTATAGAGCTGGACAATTTGCGATCTACTTTGCAGCAAGAGCATAGCCAGAAGATAAGCGAATGGCAGATCAAATGCTCCGGGCTGAATGAGCAGCTGGAGCAGGAACGTAAACAGGCTGAATTGGCTCTAAATGAGGAAAAGCTCCAGCATGAGGAAGCGCAGAAACGTGCTGAAGAAGCTGCACTGGAGCAGGAGATTCGGATGGAGGAGCTTCAGGAGCAATTAGAACAAGTACAAGCAGGAAATGCAGAGCTTTCTTCTCGTCTGGAGAAGGCTCAAGAGCAAGCTGCAGCATTGGAGCAACAACAGTCCGAGCTGGAGGCTGAACTGCAAACACAGCAACAGGCAGCAACAGAGCGGGAGCAGGCAAACACGCTTGCGCGTGAAGAACTGCAAAGCAGATATGATCAGTTGGTGAATGAAGCCAAGGCTACGCAGCAGCAGGCGGCTAAGCTGGAGGAAGAGCAGCGCCGGATGCAGAAGCTGCTGGAGCAAGCTCATGTATCTTCTCGCAAGCTGCAAAGCGAGCTGGCTACGCTGGCTGAAAGTGAGAAGGCATGGAAGAAGCTTGCAGAAGAACGTCAGTTGGCAGCCGATGAGTTGGAGCTTTCCCTGCTGGAAGCGCGTGAACAGAAGGAAGCGACAGAGGAACAACTACAGCAGACTGTGGCTGAGGTTGAGGCTGCTAATGATAAATATGCTTCACAACAGCAACGGCTGGTTCAACTTGAAGCGAAAATCAAGGAGCTGTCGCCTGAGCTGATTCGTGTTCAGGACGAGCTTGAGAAAGCCCAAGTCCGAGAGCAAGAGAGTGCGAAGGCGTATCAATCGCTTCAGGAGCAATATGGAAGCATGAAGAGCCGAGCTGGACAGCTGGAGCAACATATTAAGCAACTCCAGCAGGAAAATCATGACCGGCAAAGTGAATTGGAACGTGCTGAGAAGGCCTCTGTGGAATGGCAGCTTAAATACGATCAGTTGAAGGCTGAAGCGGAACGTTTGGAAGCTGAAGATGCTGCCCGCAAGGAAGAATTTGCTTCTTGGGAACGGGAAATAGCGGTAACGATTGAACAAAAAGAACAGCTTCAGGAGGAGATTCGTTCCGCGGTTGAAGCTGCCAACACCGCAAAGGCAGAACAGCAGTCCATAGAGCAGGAACGCATGGCCTTGCAGTCTGAGTTAGATGAAGTAGGTCAAAAATATGAAATGGCGGCTCATCAGCTTCGTTTACTACAAGTACAACAGGACGTAGACCGAGAAAATGCAGAGAAGATTTCAACAGAATTACGTCAACTAAAGGAAGAATACACCAAGCTTCAAACCGAGTATAATGAATGGATTGAGCTTATCGAACAGGATCAGTAGATACGGATTATAAATGTAAGGCAATCCCCGGCTGCTCATGGCCGGGGATTGTTTGTTTATGGTATCGCTAAGAAGTATAAATGACAAAAAGCTGTCCTTTGGCAGATGAATCTGCTTCGGGACAGCTATGCTGGAAGTGTTTGCCGAAATTATTTCCCTTCCTTGCGCCCGGCTTCAAATGGTGTCGATACCGGAATGAAGAGATCGATAATCCCGATAACCAATGCAGCGAGCAATGCGCCCATAATCGAAACACTAACATGGGCCACGACATATTGAGCGACCCAGATAACCAGAGCGCTCACTAGGAAACCAACGATACCGCGTCCAAATGGAGAAACGCGTCGACCAAATATCGCCTCGACGATATAGCCAATCAAGGCAATGACAATGGCAAGGATCAGCGCACTCCAAAAGCCGCCTACACTAAATCCGGGAACGATCCAGCTTACGACCATCAGAACCAGAGCGGCAACGATGAAACGTACAATGTGCCCAAGAATGCTCACGGAATAACCTCCTTTGTTTTTTTGAATTAACAGGGTTAGACAAAGGTTAGTGTGTGGCATGAAGAGCTTTCTTATGTGTAAAGCAGAGTTGGCAAATAGCGTAAGTTTGCTGCTTTCGGTATAATATAGATATAAGTGAAAGGAGCAGTGAAGTTGGACTCTAAAATTTTTAAAACCCTTGAATATCAAAAAATTCTAAATAAACTAAGTCACTATGCCCAAACGGCAACGGGACAACAGACAGCCCTTCAATTACAGCCCAGCGATGATTTGGAGCATATCAAGAAATTGCTAAAAGGTACGGATGAGGCCTATGCTGCTGATCGGCTGAAAGGAGTGCCTTCATTTAACGGAGTGGTGGATATCACTCCTACGGTGAAGCGTGCCCGTATTGGAGGAACGTTAAGTCCGCAGGAGTTACATGGTATTCGGACAACGGTTCAAGCTGCACGCCGTATACAGGTGTATGTAACAAGTCTGCATGAGGAAAATCCGGTTGAAACATTGCTGTATTGGAGTGAGCAACTTTCGGAACAAAGAAGTTTGGAAAACTCCATTAAAGGCTGTATTGACGAAAATGCAGAGGTACTGGATTCTGCCAGTACAGAGCTTTCACAAATTCGCCGGGAACTGCGCTCCGGTGAAGTGCGTATTCGTGAAAAGCTGGATTCCATGATTCGTTCCTCAACTGTGTCCAAAATGCTTCAGGATCAGTTGATTACGATTCGTGGAGATCGGTTTGTCATCCCGGTCAAGGCCGAATACCGTTCTTATTTTGGCGGAATTGTGCATGATCAATCCGGGTCTGGCGCAACCTTGTTTATCGAGCCAGAATCCATCGTGGCCATGAACAACAAGCTGAGGGAAACCAGGCTGAGAGAAGAGCGTGAAATTGAAGTCATTTTACAAAAGCTGACCGCACTTGTCGCAGAACAAGCGGATATGTTGCTGTATGATGTGGATATTTTAGGCAATCTTGATTTTATTTTTGCGAAAGCTCGTCTCGCTCGTGAAATGAAGGCAACGCTGCCCTTAATGAATGATCGCGGGTACTTGAAGCTGAAAAAGGGTAGACACCCTCTAATTCCGTTGGAACAGGTCGTTCCCATAGATGTGGAACTGGGTAATTCGTACACCTCCATTATCGTTACCGGACCGAACACAGGGGGGAAAACCGTTACCCTGAAAACTATAGGTCTGCTAAGCTTGATGGCGATGTCTGGACTGTTTGTGCCTGTTGAGGATGAAAGCCAGCTCTGCGTGTTTGATGCAATCTATGCCGATATTGGTGACGAGCAGAGCATTGAGCAAAACTTGAGTACATTTTCCAGTCACATGACCAATATTATTAGCATCTTGAAAAATATGACACCCAAAAGTCTTGTATTGCTTGACGAAGTGGGAGCAGGAACGGACCCGGCAGAAGGTTCTGCCCTGGCTGTATCTATTCTGGAGCATATACATGCTCTGGGTTGCCGCATGGTGGCGACGACTCACTATAGTGAATTGAAGGCGTATGCCTATGAGCGCAAAGGAATTATTAATGCAAGTATGGAGTTTGATGTCGCTACATTAAGCCCGACTTACCGCCTTCTGGTTGGTGTACCTGGGCGAAGTAACGCTTTTGCCATTGCCGAGCGATTGGGATTACCAGGACGTATATTAGACTATGCCCGTGGTGAGGTAACCGAAGAAGACCAGCGCGTCGAGCACATGATTGCGTCACTGGAGCAGAACCGTTTGACCGCTGAGCAAGAACGGGAAAAAGCAGAGCAGCTGCGTAAGGAAATGGAAGTATTGCGTACACGTCATCAGACCGAGCTAGATAAGCTGGAGTCACAACGGGACCGTATGCTAGAAAAGGCCGAAGACGAAGCAAGAGTTCTCGTGGATAAGGCTCGTAGTGAAGCAGAGAAAATCATTACGGATTTGCGTAAATTGGCTCAGGAAGAGGGAGCCTCGGTTAAGGAGCACAAGCTGATTGCAGCTCGTAGAGAACTGGATGAAGCAGAACCGAAACAACGCAAGAAAAGTACAGTCAAACGTCCGGCGACTCCGCGTACTCGTTCCATCATGGCTGGCGATGAAGTATCAGTTCACAGTCTGAATAAAAAAGGCCATGTGGTTGAACTAACTGGCAGCAAGGAAGCTATCGTTCAACTGGGTATCATGAAAATGAAGGTCAGTCTGGATGATCTGGAGCTGCTGCAACCAGCCCCAACGACTACTCCAAAGGTCCAAAAGTCAGTGACTGGCGTTAAGCGGACACGGGATGATAACGTGCGAAGTGAACTTGACCTTCGGGGGGCAAACGTGGAGGAAGCGCTGATGGAAGTGGACCGCTTCATGGATGAAGCGTTTTTAGCCAATCTGGGTCAGGTATACATTATTCACGGCAAAGGTACGGGGGTCCTGAGAACTGGTATTCAGGAGTACCTTCGCAAGCATAAGCATGTGAAAAGCTACCGTATCGGTAACTACAATGAAGGCGGCACGGGTGTAACGGTTGCTGAATTGGAATAGATATGGGTTGCTGACCGAGAACGCTTGGTAGAACGGGAGGGACGAGGTGAAGATGGCGATTGATGAATTGCTATCACATCCGTTGGGGATGATGCTGGGTTATTTCTCCGTGGCGGTGCTGGAGTTGATTGTATTTTTGTCCTGCTTTGAGCTGGTAACCCGTTATAAATGTTGGGAAGAGATCAAGCGAGGCAATGTTTCGGTAGCCATGGCAACGGGTGGGAAAATGTTTGGTATTTGCAACGTGCTCCGCTTTGCGATGGAGGCTAAATCCAGCGTATATGATACGATGATCTGGTCATTCGTTGGTTTTTTACTGCTACTTGCGGCGTACTTTCTTTTTGAATTTCTGACACCGGTATTTTCTATCGATCAAGAGATTAAAGAAGATAACCGTGCGGTCGGCTTGTTCTCTATGATTATTTCAATATCGTTGTCGTATGTGATTGGTGCGAGTGTAACTTGACACATCCTGTATACTAAAGCTTGGTATACGCATCGGAACGGAAGGATGATAAAGCTTGGAAATGACTATTTGTCCATGGTGTAACATGGAAATTATTTGGGATGAAGAATTAGGACCTGAAGAAGAGTGTCCTTATTGCCATAATGATCTGAAAGGATACTCAGACATAGCCGATGACGAAGAGGAGTCTGAGTCAGTTTCTCCATCTGTTCACAGACATACGGATGGGCATGAAGATGCGACACACGATCATGCGGTTTCTGTAAGTCCGGCGCTCGGCGCTCATGGAAAAGAAGACCTCAAGGGTTATCGTACATTAAGTATTCAGCTCGGCGATGATGAGGAGCAGGATATTTTATACGAGGCAGAGGATGAAATCGTATCTGAAAAGCCAGCTGATGCACCGTTATTGCAGGATAATGAGCTTCATAAGCTGCCTGTGCTGCATACTTTACAAAAATTCGAAGAAAGCGGTGCGGATCTAATGGCTTATGAGCAAGGTGCTGAACAATTACTCGACAGACAAGATGAGGTTCTTGAATGTTCCCAATGTGGAGAGTATATGCTGCATGCGGGTTCGCAAACCGTAACCAGAGAGGGCTTCGAACCATCGATGTCTCCGGTGCTCGGCAAACCTGTTCTGGACTTGCCGTTCGTCTTGAATGTTTATGTGTGTCCTAGCTGCTTCCATGTTCAGCAGACTTTGTCAGAGAATGACCGACTGCGAATGCTGGAGAAACTCAGCGGTATTTCCAATAATTAAATGGCAATTCCCCGGATAGGTCCCAGCTCAATACGGGCATGTTAAATCAAAGAAATCTTTGAACAAGCTGACTCGTAATAAGCTGATTGGTGATTTTTCCGTTAGGGGGAACTGCATTGAAATCAAACCTGAACGGACAATCCATTCTGCTATTAAGCTTGAATGGATTGTTTGTGTTTGCAGCAGCATTGTCCGGCACATTTCTTAATGTGTATTTGTGGAAAAGCAGGCAGGATTACGCGATGATCGGCTGGTTTAATGTCAGTCAACAAATTGCGCTGGGAATTATGGTCTGGGTAGCTGGAAAGTGGGTCAAGGAACATAACAAAATGAATGCCCTGCGCGTGGGAACCGCATTGTCCGGCTTATTTTATCTCATCGTGTTGTATACAGGACCGCAGGCTGTAAACTACATATGGCCGCTAGGAATGTTGTTGGGTGCAGCCTTAGGTTTATTTTGGCTAGCGTTTAATGTCATTTTTTTCGAAGTCACGGATCAGGCAAGCCGTGATCATTTTAACGGATGGGTGGGTCTGCTGGGCTCGTTTTCCGGTATAGTGGGTCCTTGGCTCTCTGGTTGGATTATTGCACGTATGGAGGATGACGCGGGTTATCGCGTGATATTCAGTATTTCTTTGGCCTTTTATGTCGTAGGAGTGGTGTTAAGTTTCTTTCTTCGCAAGCGTAAACCGACAGGAAAGTACAATTGGAAAGAGCCTAAGCAGCGTTTGTCGCAAAAAGGAAGTATGTGGCGTCCGTTGTCGTTATCACTTGTTACACAGGGCATCCGTGAAGGAGTGTTTGCTTTCCTGATTACGCTGCTCGTGTATGTAGTTACTCAACAGGAATGGAAGCTAGCACAGTTTTCACTTATTACATCGGGGGTTTCATTTTTCAGCTTTTGGGCTGTCGGAAAATGGCTCAAGCCACACTATCGCTCGGCTGGTATGTTGTTGGGTGCCGTGCTGTTGGTGATCGCGCTTTTACCATTATTGTGGCGTATGGAGTATAGCACGCTGCTGATTATGGGGATTGGCACCGCTTTGTTCATGCCCTTGTATTTAATTCCTATGATCTCTGCGAGCTTTGATCTAATGGGTACGAGTGAAGGAGATGCTAATCAGAGAGTGGAACTGGTTGTACTGCGCGAACTATGTTTAATGATAGGTCGGTTGACAGGAACACTCGTTTTCTTGGGTGTCCTAAGTATTAGCAAGGCTCCTACGGCGATGATCTGGTTGTTGATTGGGCTGGCATTAATGCCAGTGATTGGATGGGTTTTTATGCGAAGTGTGCTGAAAATGGAACAAAAAACGAAGCAAAGCAAGTCTCATTCCCATGCACGACGCTTGCACAAGCAAACCGAATAATTGAAAAATTCAATACAAAAGAGCCTCCAAATCCGTTGATATAGGAAAAGGAGGTCTTTTTGTATCACATTTAAATTATCGGTTCTGTAGTCTCAGGCGAGGGTTTGGTGGGACGGGTCAGAGAAAAAAGCTCCATTTCAGGTCGGTGTGTGCCCGTCAGTTCATCAGCCAATAGCTGTGCGGCCACCATGCTCGTAACCGTCCCATTTCCCCCGTAACCCTCCAAAAAGTAGCAGTTAGGAAAACGCGGATGTGGACCAATATACGGCAAGCCGTCGTGAGAAGAGCCGAATACAGCCGCCCAAGCATAATCGATTTGAAATGGGACACCGGGAAAATGCTCCTGTAGTGCTTGCAGCAGCTTGTGCTGTTGGTGCAACAGCCTGATTTCGCGCTGCTTGGCAACCAGTACAGGTTCATCCAAACCACCAATGATGATGCGCCCTTCCTGTGTTGAGCGCATATATAGATAAGGACGAGCAGTTTCCCAGATCAGACACTGTTCATGCCATAAAGGCGCCTCTCCGATTGGATTGGTGGCGATAGCGTAAGAGCTTTCTAGCACGGCTCCGCGATCTGTTTTAATCTCTTGAGTTTCATAACCTGTTGCAAAAACAACTTTTTTTGCACGGATCATCCGGCCATTGGCATGACAAACGACCTCATTCTCTTTGAATTCAAAATGCTTAGCTTCTGTATGCTCATATAAGCGAACACCGAGACGGCTGGCAGATTGCAGCAGTCCCTGGGCAAACAAAAATGGATTAACCTCGGCATCTTCGTGCGTATACAAGGCTGCTGGTTTTCGAAATGGAAATCGGGCAGCAACCTGTTGCTCATCCCAGTATTCCACTGGAAATCCAAAACGGGTTAACTGTTTATATTCTTCCTGCAGCACCTGCACATCCTCTGCAGTACTTGCGTAGTACAGGCTGCTGCGGCGAATAAAGGAAGGGTCTCTGTCCAGTGTGGCAGCCAGTTGATCTAGCTGATTCAGAGCATCCCTACACATACGGTAAAACAGTACGCCGTTGGTCTCGCCAAACGTGTTAATAAAAGAGGTTAAAGTCTTGTCATTGCTATATTGCAGCAATCCAGTATTGGCTGAAGAACTTCCATGTACCAGCCTTCGCTTGTCAATAAGTACAGTGTCGACCTGTCGTTCTCCCAATAACCGGGAGCAGAGGGATCCACCCATCCCGCCGCCGATGATTAGTACATCACAATTTATATCCTCAGCTAAAGGAGGAAAATCCAGCGTTTGCTCCAAGGTACTCGGCCAATACGTATTCCCGCTTATTAATTCCATATAAATAGCACTCCCCATAGGCAATATGTAGTATCTCTTATGTGTACATAGTATTTCGCCAAACGGACAAGATAACCAGCGTGCAACAAAACATTTAAGGAGGGACAAAAAGACTATGCAATCTATGAACATGCAACCCTTGTCAGGCAAAGAACTGGAGTACATCGTTGACTCCATTTCCAATGAGGAACTCCTGTTAAAACAATGTGCGGCGACAGCAGCGTCTATTCAGCAGCCTGCCATTCAACAAGCCTGTTTGCAACTGGCGAAAACTCATGAGCACCACTTGAATGTACTTTTCAATGCTCTTCAACAACATCAACAGCTTGCTCCTATGCAACCGCAGCAGTAATTACTACAAAAGGAGGTTTGACCAGATGTATTCACAAAACAATATGTCATTTATGCCCGAAGAAGATTTGCTCTATAGCATTCTTGCTGATATGAAACGTACAGTACGCGAGTACACAACAGCGACGACAGAATCCAATTGTCCGTCTGTGCGTCAGATGTTCACCGACCTTACGAATGATACATTGCGTATGCAAGGTGATTTGTATCATCTAATGAGCCAGAACAATATGTACGCCGCCCCAACGAAAGCACTGCGCATTGATTTGGACAAACAGATTCAAGAAGCTCGCAAGACCCAACAGGAATGCCAACAGTTCATTCAGCAGAAGTCATCATCCGCCAGAGCATATGGCCAGCCTATGCATCAAGGCCAGTCTACTCACCAAAGTAACCCTTATTATATGTAAACGGGATTTTCCGTTTTTGAAGCAATTTCCCATAACAGCCGTCCGTCTGCCGGGTTTACCGGGGAGGACGGTTTTTCTTTGCAGGTTTAAAGTGCGTATTGTATGATGTATAGTAATCTCTTTCGATGGAGGCCTTATGTAGAATGACAGAGCTGAATGAATTGAAATTAAAAGTACTGGAATTGTTAAAAGAAGATGCAAGAAGAACACCGACTTTGTTGGCTACTTTGCTGGGGGTTGACGAGCAGGATGTACGCACCTCAATTAAAGAGCTCGAAGATCAACATGTGATTGTCAAGTACGCCGCTGTAGTCAATTGGGACAAAGTTGATGACGAAAAGGTTACCGCTTTGATTGAAGTACAGATTACACCTGAGCGTGGAAGAGGATTTGAAGGGATTGCAGAGCGGATTTATTTGTATCCGCAAGTTAAATCTGTTTATCTCATGTCCGGAGCATATGACTTGCTGGTAGAGGTGGAGGGCCGAAACCTCCGTGAAGTCGCTAATTTTGTGTCGGAGAAACTGTCGCCTATTGACTCTGTTTTGTCTACCAAGACTAATTTTACGCTTAAAAAATACAAGCAGGACGGAATTATCTTTGAGGACCATGAGGAAGATAATCGTCTGATGATTTCGCCGTAAAGGAAGATCATGATGAATCTCAAAACAGAAGCATTTACCGACACCAACAAAGCCATGAGTTCTTATTTATCCCCATTGGTACGCGAGATCCCATCATCGGGTATTCGTAAGTTTTTTGACCTGGTGGGTGGTAACAAGGACATTATTACCCTGGGGGTAGGCGAACCCGATTTTACAACCCCTTGGCACATGCGGGAAGCCTGTGTCTATTCATTGGAGCGAGGCTTCACCAGCTATACATCTAATGCGGGAACGCCAGAACTGCGTGAAGCGATTAGTGAGTATCTGAATGAGCAATTTGACGTCCGCTATGATCCTAAAAATGAGATTATCGTAACAGTTGGAGGTAGCGAGGCGATTGATCTTGCGTTGCGCGCCTTAATTGTACCTGGTGATGAAATTCTTGTGCCTGAGCCGTGTTACATCTCCTATTCTCCAATCACTTCGATTGGAGGCGGGATTCCGGTCGGCATTGAAACGTTTGCCAAGGACGAGTTTAAGCTGACGGCTGAGGCGCTGGAGGCCAAAATTACACCTAAATCCAAGGTGCTAATTTTATGCTATCCGAGCAACCCGACCGGTGCTACGATGACTTATGAAGATTGGCTTCCGATTGCAGAAATCGTGGAAAAACATGATTTGATCGTCATCTCTGATGAAATCTATGCCGAATTGAATTATGGCGATAAGCACGTCAGCTTTGCTTCGGTACCAGGTATGATGGATCGTACGATTCTCGTCAGTGGTTTTTCCAAAGCCTTCGCTATGACTGGCTGGCGTATTGGATATACTTGCGGGCATCCTGATTTGATTGCTGCTATGCTCAAAATCCATCAGTACACCGTCATGTGTGCGCCCTCTATGGGCCAAGTTGCAGCCTTGGAAGGCTTGCGAAATGGTATGGGTGAAAAAGATCGAATGGTAGAAGCCTATAATCAGCGTCGTCGTCTGATGGTTGAGGGATTCCGTGACATTGGTCTGGAATGCCACGAGCCAAGAGGGGCTTTTTACGTTTTCCCGAGTATTCAAAGCACAGGCCTCAGCTCGGATGAATTTGCACAGCGCCTACTGGCAGAGGCCAAAGTTGCGGCTGTACCGGGCAATGTGTTTGGTTTGGGAGGCGAAGGGTATCTTCGTTGCTCATACGCGACTTCTGTCACTCAGCTGACGGAAGCTTTGGATCGAATTGGTCATTTTGTAGAAAAAGTGAAAAAAGAAGGTTAAATTTATTTTTTTATGGGTAATTCATAGAAAATAGTCTTTTATTTCTAAATTTCTATGCTATAATTTGAAATCGGAAGCAGGAAGTTCAATTTTTCAATTACAGGAGGAGTGCTCATGTCATATGTTGGATATAATTCGCCGAGTTCAATAGGATACGACATTTCCCTGGAAGATGAAATTTTGTTCCTGCGCAATGAGATGATGCGGACGTTTCAGGAAGAGCAGTCCTTGACCTCTGATCTTGTCATCGAGATTAGCTGCAAACTAGATTTGAAAATCAATGAATACATGAAGCTGTACGGTACGGAATGCAGAGTGTAACTGTGTGAAGTCACCATAGCTACGAAGAAGGCCGCAGGGCCTTCTTTTTTTGCGTTCACAACTTATGATATATTAGTGGCATGGAAGAGGGGGCGTACAGATGAAAGCAGGGCTAAAAAGGCTATCGCCATGGATCATCGGAATCATAGCACTTGTACTATTGGCTGGATGTGGGGGGCGAGACAAGGACAGCTTCTCCATATTTATTATGGATAAAGGGGATGCTTCAGTCATTCGTGACGAGCTGGCACAAAAGCTTAAGGATAAGCTGGGCGAACAGGCTCCGACAATCGAGATTTCAGTCAGCCCACTGTATAATCAGCAGAAGCTGGTCGTAGAATATGCGGCCGGAGAACATGATTTGTTTCTTTTGCCGGAAGAGGACATGAAGTTGTATGGACAAAATGGTTCGAATCTACCCTTAGATGATGCCTTTGACAAGAAGACATATGCCCGGGGTGTATTCGAAGGCGGCGTATTTAAGAAAAAGGAGCAAGGGGAAGAAGGAACGGATGTCATCAAGGAAACTCATTTGTTCGGAATTCCGGTGGAGCAGATGAAGATGTTTAAGGACCTAAAATATAACTCAAACACATTATTTGCTACCGTACCGCCACGCACAAGCAATAAGGAAGAAGCCATCAAGGTGCTGAAAGCACTCACAGAATGATAAAGGGGATGAAAAAGTATGGGGATTTATACCAGAACAGGTGATGAAGGACAAACTTCTGTGATCGGCGGTCGAGTGTCTAAAGATGACGACCGTGTGGAGGCGTACGGTACCATTGACGAGCTGAACAGCTTTGTGGGACAAGCGATCAGCTTTGCCGAAGGGGAAAAGTTTGCGGACATTCGGACTCAATTGGAAGAAATACAGCAGGAGCTGTTCGATTGTGGTTCAGATTTGGCGTTTGTTAAAATCAGTGAAAGTAAATATAAGGTCAAAGACGAGCTGGCAGAGCGGCTGGAAGGCTGGATTGATGCATGCCAAGAGGAAAACCCGAAGGTGGAACGCTTTATTATCCCGGGAGGCAGTACATTATCTTCGACGCTTCATGTTTGCCGCACGGTTTGCCGACGTGCGGAACGCCGTGCTGTTACACTAGGTAAGCACACAGATATCAATCCTGCGGTACGTCGGTATTTGAACCGCCTGTCCGATTATTTCTTTGTTGTGGCTCGCACTGCGAATGTACGTCAGGGTGTACCTGATGTCGAATATGTTCGCAGCAAAAAAGTGTTCCGCAAATAAGGAGGCAATCAGGAATTTGTGATGAGCTTGTACTATGAACCTATCGTATATATGATCCCTCCTGAGGAGGAGGGCATGCTGCTGAAGACCATTCTACAAAAACGTATGAACATTTCTCGCAAGCTCATATCCAAACTCAAGCTGACCGAACAGGGGATCATGCTGAACGGGATACGTGCGTATATCAGCGTAAAGGTGAAGTCCGGGGATCGAGTAGAGATCCGCATGGAGCGCGAGCGTTCCGATGATATTTTACCGGAACCCATTCCTTTTGAGATTTTGTTTGAGGATGAACATCTGTTAGTAGTGAACAAGGCGGCGGGGATGATTGTCCATCCGACTCACGGTCATTACACAGGAACGCTGGCGAACGGGGTTGTGCATTATTGGCAGACCAAGGGAGAGCTGTTTCGGTTTCGGCCTGTTCATCGTCTTGATCAGGAGACGACCGGCGTGCTGGTTGTAGCTAAAAATCCGTATGTACACCAGCATATTTCCGAACAGATGATTGCGGGAACGGTGGACAAGCGCTATACAGCTTTGGTGCATGGGCGCCCTGAGCAGCAGGAAGGCAGGGTGGACGGACCGATTGACCGCAACCCGGATAATCCGCATTTGCGTATGGTGACTCCAGATGGTTATCCTGCCCTTACGCTATATAAGCTGGAGGAAGTATGGAGCGAAGGAAGCCGCATCGGTCTAAAATTGGAATCCGGACGTACGCACCAAATTCGGGTTCACATGACATATATCGGATGCCCGTTAATCGGAGACAAAATGTACCGGATTACACCCGATGACGCTGTGCAACGTGAGCGATATGATCAGCTTGATGCCAGGATGCCTCGACAAGCCCTGCATGCTTCAGAATTATCCTTGGTGCACCCTGTGACCGGGGAGCGAATGTCGTTTTGTGCTCCTCTACCGGATGATATGATCGGAATGCAAGAGCTGTTAAGGGCTCAATATCCAGAATAAATATTCAACAAAGATTGAAACCAAATGGAGGTTAATCTAGCGATGAGCCAACTGAAAGTATACCAGTATTCTAAATGCAGCACCTGTCGTAATGCAGTGAAATGGCTGCAAAACAAGGGGCATGAGACGGAACTGATTCCTATTTTTGAACAACCGCCCGGCCCGGAGGAATTGGAAGACTTGATTAAAAAAAGCGGGCTGGAACTGAAAAAGTTTTTCAATACGAGCGGTGAAGTATACAAAGAGTTAAAGCTGAAAGATAAGCTTGGAGACATGAGCCGTGAAGAGCAAATTTCGCTTTTGTCCTCGAATGGAAGATTAATTAAACGCCCGATTATAACTGACGGGAATAAAGTAACGGTAGGATTCAAAGAGGAAACATTTGAGGGGACATGGGGAGCTCAGTAAAGCCCAATTTACCCCCACATTATGTTATACTGTGAGGGTTAAATATTATGATGAATGGGAGCAATACAATCTGTGACACAACGCAATGAACAATCCGTAATGCTGGTTGACGGCATGGCCCTGCTTTTTCGTGCTTATTATGCAACCGCTGCAAACGGTTATATCCGTCGTACAAAAGCTGGAGTACCAACGAACGCCATATATGGTTTTATTCGATATTTTTGGGATGCAGTTCAAACCTTTAATCCTACACATGTCATTTGCTGCTGGGATATGGGTGGAACGACATTCCGTGGGGAACATTTTGCTGCGTATAAGGGCAACCGTGCCGACGCGCCAGATGATTTGATTCCTCAATTTACTTTGATCCGTGAAGTGACGGACAGCCTCGGCATTCCCAACATTGGGGCGGAAGGCTTTGAAGCGGATGATTGTATCGGTACGCTCGCACGTCATTATTCGCAAAATGAGGATATGGATGTCATGATTCTCTCGGGAGATCATGATTTACTTCAATTGGTAGATGAGCGGACACGGGTCATTATTATGAAAAAAGGGCATGGAAATTATATGGTATATACCCCGGAGACCCTGCTGTCAGAAAAAGGGCTTAAGCCAAGCCAAGTGGTCGACCTCAAAGGCTTGATGGGTGATGCAAGTGACAATTACCCGGGAGTACGCGGAATCGGTGAGAAAACTGCCCTCAAGCTGGTGCAGGAGTACGACTCCATTGAAGGCATTCTGGAAAATCTGGATCAATTGACTCCATCGGTTCGTAAAAAGATCGAGAGTGATTTGGATATGCTGCATCTTTCACGCAAACTTGCTAAAATTCACTGTGATGTGCCTGTTGCGTGTGCTTTAGACAGCTGTCTGTTGACGCTGGATCACGTGCAAATTGTCGATAAGTTTGAGCAGCTTGAAATGAAGAGCTTGTGTACGTTGATGGGTGTCGCAACCGGATCATAATGAAGCTGTTAGGCTTGTGCTGTGCATTTCAGGTGGACTAAGTTATATAGGGATGCTGGCGCTTGGTGCGTTAGTGTCCTTATTTGTATACAACTAACTCAGCTTAGGTATATAACCATGTGAAGGATTTTATACAATTGTGATAAGGGGATTGACCTTAGGCTCGTTTCAGGTGAATATAATGGAGAGAGATCATGGAGAGGGGATTACAGCAGCTATGACAGTATTGGGAGCAATTGAGGCAGGCGGTACCAAATTTGTATGTGGAATTGGAAATGAACGAGGAGAGGTATTGGAAAGAGCAAGCTTTCCAACAACGACTCCAGCAGAAACCATGGAGAATGTCATTGCATTTTTTGAAGGCAAGGGGATTGAAGCGCTGGGTGTAGGCTCATTCGGACCGATTGATCCTATCGAAGGCAGTGATACATATGGTTATATTACAACAACGCCAAAGCCGCATTGGGGAAATTATAATCTGATTGGCAAACTGAAGGAGCATTTCGATGTACCTATGGGGTTTGACACGGATGTGAATGGAGCAGCACTGGGTGAGTCCATTTGGGGTGCCGCTAAAGGATTGGACAACTGTCTGTATATTACAATAGGTACAGGCATCGGAGCGGGTGCTTTGGTTGGCGGAAAGCTGGTACATGGATTATCCCACCCGGAAATGGGACATATTTTGGTACGTCGTCATCCAGAAGATCACTATGAGGGCACATGTCCATATCATGGAGATTGTCTGGAAGGACTGGCAGCGGGGCCAGCACTCGAAAAAAGATGGAAGGTTAAAGGGCATGAGCTTTCTGTGGATCACCCGGCCTGGGAAATGGAGGCGCATTATCTGGCCCAGGCTTTAATGAGCTATGTATTAATCCTGTCACCGCAAAAAATTATTATGGGCGGCGGAGTAATGAAGCAGGATCAATTGTTCCCGCTCATTCGTACCAAGCTTCAACAACTTTTGAATGGGTACGTACAGCATCTGAGTCTGACTACAGAAATTGAGCAATATATCGTATCTCCGGGCTTGGGTGACAATGCTGGATTGTGCGGTGCTCTGGCTTTGGCCAAGGAAAAGCTGAATTCTTAGAATTTATGGTTGACGGTACTCCGAGGTCCGGTTATCATATAGGCAACAGCATAGTACGGATCAAAAAGGGAAGCACCTTTCTTGCGAATACGCAGGATAGGTGCTTTTTTTTACGTTTGTGTATTGTGCGAGTCAGTCATTTTAACCTTATGAGGGAGGAAGAACCATGGAGATTGTATTTTTAAATCGCTTGTCCAAACGGAATGAACAGGGCTGTGAGGACTTTGCGCAGGTATGGATCGGACAACATGAAGGGGGATGGAGTGCAGGCTGGAGCACACATCATGTACCAGATGAAAGTATAGACGACCTTTGGTATGAAGGCAGTTTGTGGCAGGAATTACTGCATGTATACCGTCATGAGCTGGCACTCAAGATGGCTGAGGGCTACAGGCCTCTAATTCATGGCGTTTTTCATGAGCAAGAAGGATCATCAGGACGTGGACAAACGCTACAAAAGCTGTATTGCTATAGTGATTTGTTTCCGCGTGATGAAGTGTATGAACAATTAACATTGTGGAGACGGCAAAAGGCAGCAACTGAGCGAAAAGCACCTTATTTTATCGCTACGAATCGACTACTTCGACTCATCAGCGTCTATCTTCCTCATACCGAAGAAGAATTGTTAGAACTACCTGGTATGGGCCTGGGTAAGGTGTCGCAATATGGGACGGAGCTATTGGCTATAACGAAACAAAATGATCGGACCACGCCCTTTCCGCTGAACTGGGTAACAGAGACACTTGAAGAAGAAGTTTTTTTGTCATGGCTGTACAAGCAAAAAGAAAACCAGTACAGACAGGAACTGAATAAGTTTAGCCTGACTAGAGCGATTATCGAGGGCATTTCGGACGGTCTTTCACTGGAGCATATCGGAATGAAGACAGGCTTGCACCGTCGAGAAATGATTGAAGCTGTGGAGCATTTGGATAGGGATGGAATGGATATGGAGAAGCTGATCCGCAAGGAATTGGCACATGTATCAGAGGAGGAGCAGGCAGCCATCTGGTCTGCTTATGCAGAGTTGGGAGATACGCTGCTCAAGCCCATTATGCTAAAAGTGTATGGAGAAGAAAAAGCGACGGAAGCAGGGCTGGATCAAATTTATGAGCGACTGCGACTGATTCGTATACGGTTCCGCCATCAGGAGGTACCTGACCGACATGTTGGATAATATAGAGACGATTGAAAGTGTCCTAAAGTACAAATAAGGTGCAGCATAAAAAAAGCAGCAGCGAGTTCCTCATAGGACTCGGCTGCTGCTTTTGATGACCAAGCTTGAAAACCAAATAATTCAAACCCAATCCTTCTTGCGGAAAATACAGAACATACTGACACCTAGTGCCACCATAATCCCAATGACGACAAAATAACCATAACGTGTATGAAGCTCAGGCATATTATCAAAGTTCATCCCATATATTCCGGTAATGACCGTCAACGGCATAAATACGGTTGTAATGGCGGTAAACACACGCATGATTTCATTAGCACGGTTGGCGATACTTGACTGATAAGCTTCTCTAAGGTTCCCCATCAAGTCGCGATAAGTTTCGAAAGTCTCCGAAATTTTCACAGCATTTTCATAAATGTCGCTAAAATATTTTTGTAGTTGATCGTCGATAAGCCGCAAATCCCGTTTGTTCAGGGTATTGATGACTTCCTTTTGCGGGCCGAGCACTTTTTTTAGCCATAGAATCTCACTGCGCAATCCGATGATTTCGTTCAAGTGCGACTTTTTCGTATGCATTAGAATGTCTTCTTCCAGCTTTTCAATACGAACTTCAATCCGGTCACCAACCAGAAAATAGTTATCAACGATCAAATCGACCAACAGATACATAAAACGGTCAGGCTGGCTAACTTCCTGCTCCCACAGCATAGGCTTGAGAGTACGAAGCTCATTGATTTTCTGCTTGGTCACCGTAATGATAAAATGGCGGCCGAGAAAAATGTTCAAAGCACGCAAAAATATTTCTTCATCATCAAAACGAATACTATTTACAACGATAAAATAATGGCTTTCATAAATTTCAATCTTTGGACGCTGTTCTTCTTCACTCAAACAGTCTTCTACTGCAAGATCATGCATAGAAAATAAGGGCTGAAGCACTGTCAGATCCTCGACATCGGCATCAATCCAATAAAAGCCTTCTGCCGGTGCAGTGAGCGCCATTTCAATTTCTTCGACAGGGGTAAAAACCCCGTTGTTAACCAAACGGATTTTCATATATGTCACTCCTTATGCTCCGTCGTAACGGAAATACGTTTACCTTAAGCATAAGGAATGGACTCAGTTAGCCAGTTAGCCGGTGCGGGTAAGCGTGCATACCATCAAAAGCAGAAGGCTTTTGGAGCATGCGGAGCCTGGCGTCCCGTCTTTCGGCAAGCTGAAGTCATTCCTATGCTGTTGTTCAGGGATCGCCGCCTATTCGGACTCGGGTCGCCTTCCATTCCGGATTCACCTCACAAATGTTCTTTTTTAGGTTGCCACAGTATCGAAGAAAACACTCTAATCTACACTGTTGCACCGTATTTTTGCCTATTAGCACTTGTATAGTATAACGCTCGGCCTACGGCCTTTCAAGGGCAAAATCATGGGCTAAATCAACAGCAGTCATATGAGCTTCTGCGAAAGGGGGCATATGATTTAACCTATGGAAAAGGTAGACAAAATGTGAATGCAGGGCACAAATTTACAAGTCCATCTTGACGAAGCCCAGCCGATGCATTAAAGTGAACAACAAGAACTTTGTGAACCCAAAATGAATATAGCGAAATCTTATCAAGAGCAGGTGGAGGGACTAGCCCGATGATACCCGGCAACCGGCGATTTTATCGCACGGTGCTAATTCTTGCAGGACTCGCGCTTTGTACAAAGAAGCGTAGCCCTGACAGATGAGAGAGGCGCATATGGATACAAATATGACCTTTCTCTAACCGAGAAAGGTCTTTTTATTATATGCCCGGCATCTCTACCAGACGATTTTCGCACAACTTACCGATCAAGGAGTGAGTTTACATGCCGATTAAAATTCCAGATACACTGCCTGCTAAGGAAGTACTGGAGGGCGAAAATATTTTCGTAATGGACGAAAGCCTGGCTTATCATCAGGATATTCGTCCGTTGCGCATCGCCATTTTGAATTTGATGCCTACGAAGGAAACAACGGAAACCCAACTGTTGCGTCTGGTCGGCAATACGCCGTTACAAGTGGATGTCACGTTGGTGCATATGAAGTCACATGTATCTAAAAATACATCGCAAGAATATTTGAACATGTTTTATAAAACGTTTGATGAGATCAAGAACAGTCGTTTTGACGGCATGATTATTACAGGAGCCCCCGTAGAACAACTTGAGTTTGAGGATGTGACCTACTGGGAGGAGATCCGGCAAATCTTTGAGTGGACGAAAACAAATGTTACTTCGACCATGCATATCTGTTGGGCCTCACAGGCAGGCTTATACCATCATTTCAATGTTCCGAAATACGGGCTCGATACCAAATGCTTTGGGGTATTCCCACACACCGTTATTAAACCTAAAGTGAAACTGCTACGCGGCTTTGATGAACTGTTTTATGCTCCCCACTCTCGGCATACCGAGGTTCGGCGGGAAGATATTGACCATATTGCCGAATTAGAAGTTTTATCCGAATCCGAGGAAGCTGGAGTGTACCTGGTAGCCACGCTTGATGGTAAACAAATTTTTGTAACAGGGCATTCTGAATATGACCCACTTTCGCTGAAATGGGAATACGATCGCGATATAGCCAAAGGACTGGATATTGACGTCCCCAAAAATTATTATCCTAATGATGATCCTGGACGCATACCGCCCTCGATCTGGCGGGCTCATGCCAATTTATTATTTTCAAATTGGCTTAACTATTATGTATACCAAGAAACACCTTATGATATCGGACCTCAGATTTAAAAATGGGCTTGTAGTTTACCCTTATACAGTACCACCTTGCAGTAGCGCAGCAGTATAGTCTTGGACATCCATTTTTGCAGCATATGTTATAGCACCTACTATGGAAGTGAACAGGAGGATTCATATGAGTGATAAGCAGTGGAGAATCGAAAGCAGATTGGCACAAATCGGTTCAGTAGAGGAGCCAGTAACCGGGGCTGTTAATTACCCGATTTACCAATCTACGGCGTTCCGCCATCCCCGTCTGGGTCAAAGCACAGGGTTTGATTACATTCGGACGATTAATCCCACGCGAAAGGTACTGGAAGAGGCTGCTGCTGCACTTGAATCTGGTGATGCAGGCTTTGCTTGCAGCTCAGGTATGGCAGCGCTGCAAACGGTATTTGCTTTGTTTGGACAGGGAGACCACCTCATTGTATCGCTGGATCTTTATGGCGGGACCTATCGTTTGCTAGAGCGTATTTTATCCAAATTTGGTGTGACCGCAACTTATGTGGATACAAACGATCTCGAAGCACTCCAACAGTCATGTCGACCGAATACCAAAGCCGTATTCATAGAAACGCCTACCAATCCGTTAATGATGATTACTGATATTCAAGCGGTGGCTACATGGGCATCACAACATGAGTTGCTTACTATTGTAGATAATACGCTGCTAACACCATATTTCCAGCGGCCATTGGAACTTGGTGCGGATATTGTGGTACATAGCGCAACCAAATATTTGGGCGGACACAACGATGTGCTGGCAGGGTTGATTGTAAGCAAAGGAAAAGAGCTGTCAGCTGAAATTTCCTTCCTGCACAATTCCATAGGGGCCGTGCTTTCCCCAAGCGACTGCTATCAGTTGATGAAGGGGATGAAGACGTTAGCGCTACGTATGGATCGACATGAGCATAATGCTACGGTGTTGTCTAATTATTTACTGACGCATCCAGCAGTGGCGGAAGTATTTTACCCGGCGCTTGAGGGCCATCCAGGTCGTGAGATACAAAATAAACAATCCAGCGGAAACACGGGTATTTTCTCTTTCAAAGTAAAGGATGCTCGCTATGTGGAGCCTTTGCTTCGTCATATTAAGCTTATTGCGTTTGCCGAAAGTCTAGGCGGTGTGGAATCGCTAATGACCTATCCTGCTGTGCAGACACATGCGGACATACCGGCAGAAATTCGGGATGCAGTCGGGGTAGATGACAGGTTGCTTCGTTTCTCCGTAGGTATCGAGCATACAGATGACCTGATTGAAGATTTGCGTTCGGCACTGGAAGCGGCACGTCAAGAAGTAGAAGGAGGGGAGCAGCAATGATAGAGGATGCGAGGAAGATCGGAGAGGATCTGGACAAAGGGCGGAAATTCGCAACCAAGCTGCTGCATTTTGGCTCTGAAATTGATAGTGTTACAGGGGCATCAAGTGTCCCGATCTATCAAGCTTCGACCTTTCACCATCATGATATTTTTAATCCTCCACAGCATGATTATAGCCGATCAGGTAATCCGACACGACAAGCATTGGAAGATTATATCGCCTTATTAGAAGGTGGAGCTTGTGGTTTTGCCTTTGCATCAGGTATGGCTGCTATCTCCACTACATTTATGCTCTTATCCGCTGGTGATCATGTCATTGTTTCGGAGGACGTATATGGAGGAACATATCGACTGCTGACCTCCATCTTGAAACGGATGAATATCGAAACGACCTTCGTTGACATGACGGATCTCAACCTTGTGAAAGAGGCGTTGCAGGAAAATACAAGGGCTGTGTATATGGAAACCCCATCTAATCCGACCCTCAAAATTACCAATGTAGCTGGAATAACCTCTTGGGCTAGGGATAATGGACTTTTGACGTTGTTGGATAATACTTTTATGACACCTTATTATCAACGTCCGATTGAGCAGGGAGTCGATATTGTATTGCACAGTGCGACCAAGTTTTTGGGTGGACACAGCGACGTACTGGCAGGGCTTGCGGTAGCTCGTACCGAATCGTTGGGGAGACAAATCAAGCAGCTTCAAAATGGATTAGGTACTGTGCTGGCACCGCAAGAGTCTTGGCTGCTCATGCGTGGTATGAAGACACTGGAGGCGCGTATGGCTCACAGCGAAAAAAGTGCAGCTAAGCTTGCCAATTGGCTAAACGAGCGCAATGACATTGAAGCGGTATACTATCCGGGCCTGGAAAATCATCCAGGGCGTGTGATTCATGAGAGTCAATCGAGCGGTTATGGTGCAGTGATATCGTTTGATGTGGGTTCGGGTGAACGTGCAAAAGAGGTCCTCAGTCGCGTACGTATTCCCATTGTGGCGGTGAGTCTGGGAGCTGTGGAAAGTATTTTGTCGTACCCAGCAATGATGTCACATGCGGCAATGCCGCAAAGTGTACGGTTGGAGCGCGGGATTACAGACGGACTACTTCGTTTCTCCGTAGGTCTGGAGGACATTGATGACCTGATCCGTGATCTGGATGAGGCGCTGAGCTAGAATGTTAGACGCCCATAGCATCTCAACGTTATACGAAGGAAGCAAATAGGTACAGCCCTAAGCAGCAGGTTTCCGGTATTCAGGAGACTTGCTGTTTTCTATATGAAAGACATGATAGACAGTGTGAAAAAAGGCACTTTTCAGTCTAAGTATGGTTCCTTACCAAAAGATATGTTAGTATTATCATTAGGTTTTACTATGCTAAATAGCACAGACAACATACAAGGCTAGTCATGAACATACATTACGGCAGGGTTCGAACGCAGGTTTGTGAAAGCATTCTCGTTCATAAGTCCTGTCTTTCATTTCGTCGCCCTGTGACAGCGAAGGAGGATACACCATGAGTGTAATCGACCATATTTTAGATAAAGCCCTGCGCGGCGAACGCCTGAATTTAGAGGATACCGTTGCTTTGTTCGAATCAGACGAGGTTGAAAAAATAGGTCATGCGGCGAATAAAGTCATGAATCGCATGCATCCCGATCCCATAAAAACCTTCGTCATCGGACGAAATATTAACTATACGAACGTGTGTGACGTATACTGCCGCTTTTGCGCTTTTTACCGCAGACCGGGTTCCGATGAAGGTTATGTTTTGCCGGATGAGGTGATTTTCCAAAAAATTAAGGAAACGCAGGATGTAGGTGGCACCGAAATCTTAATGCAAGGCGGTGTAAATCCAAACCTGCCGTTCAGCTATTATACCGATTTGCTGAAAGCTATTAAGGAACGTTTTCCAGATATTACAATGCACTCCTTCTCACCAGCTGAAATTCACAAAATGAAGGAAAAATCCGGCCTATCCATGGAGGAAACGATCCGAGCCATTCATGAAGCTGGATTGGATTCGCTGCCGGGTGGAGGCGGAGAAATTTTGGATGACCGTACACGCCGCAAAATTAGCCGTCTCAAAGGCTCCTGGCGTGATTGGATGGATGTCATGCAAACAGCTCACAAGGTTGGGATGAACACAACGGCTACCATGGTAATCGGATTTGGCGAGCTGATGGAGGAGCGTGCGCTGCATTTGCTGCGTGTCCGTGATGCTCAGGACGAATGCATTGAAAACAAATATAATTCTGAAGGATTTCTGGCCTTTATTCCTTGGACCTTCCAACCAGACAACACTAATTTGAAGAAAGAACGCCAGACGCCAGAGGAATATTTGAAGACTGTAGCGATCAGTCGTCTTGTTTTGGATAACATCAAGCATATCCAGTCTTCATGGGTAACGATGGGACCGGAAATCGGTAAAAAATCACTGTACTACGGGTGTGATGATTTTGGCAGCACCATGATTGAGGAAAATGTAGTTTCCGCTGCAGGCGCAACGTATAAGGTTAACATCGAATCCATTTTACAGTTGATCCGTGAGACGGGTCACATTCCGGCACAGCGCAATACCCGTTATGATATTATTCGTACTTTTGACAGTGCCAGCAGTATTGAGCATGACTTTATTATGCAAAATTAATATCAGCTAATATCGTACATTATAAAACGCTTATCTTTCACTATCCTATGTACAAGGATAGTGAAGATAAGCGTTTTTGTGCGGAAGAGTGAATACTACAATATCTTTAATCTTTTTTCTATTATGGTTAATATATTTGGGCTTTGCTACGTTTCCAATCGCTTCATATACATGATCTCAGCCTGTGGGTCTGCCATTTGGATGGCCGCCTTAAAGCGCTGCAAATCCAAAAGATGAACACTGTAAATGATGACCATTTGTTCTTTTTTATCTGATTCGCTTTTAATCTTGCCCTTTATCTGGGCGGCAGAACCTTCAATAGGTGTGCTGTGTAAACGCAACCTGCGATATATGGCATCTTCGACAGTTGGCTGTTTTTTGCTGACAACACAGACCATGCGTCTCAGACCAGTAAACATCAGCCGAGTCGTTTCATAGGCAGCGAGACAGGATAAGGCGGAATAGAGGGCTGGCTCCCAGCCTAACACAAAACCAGCCGTAATGAGCAGCAGGCCATTACACAACATTACGATCTGTATTAACGGAATTTTCCGATGAATTAGCAACAAAGTGGATGGACGGCCATCGTCAGATTCGCTGAGTCCTAATGAATCAAGCAACCCTCCGTGACGAGCTGTCAGCGCTGCCCCAAGCCCAATACAGATTCCGCCTCCCAAAGCGCATACGACCGGATGGCCACTCACTGCCGGAAAAGGCGAGAGAATGATGGCTGAGCCTGAAAAGGCAAACAAGCCGGGGAGTGCGCGAAGCAGCATGGGTTTGTGAGTAGACAAAGAATACAGCAGCATTAGTGGCAAGTTTAAAATGAATAGCAGTAACCCAAAATGCTCCTGTGTATAAAGCGACATGAGTCTGGAGATTCCCGTAACGCCTCCAGCGATCATATCATGCGGATGTAAAAACAATTCCAGACCGACGGATGCCGTAATTCCGCCAATTACCGTATAAAAGACAGGGAACCTGCTCGCATCTCCTGAAGCGGGCTTCACAAGCCGCCTCATAAAGTTTCGGCATGTTTTACAACGTGCGGCATAGCCTTCCCTCCTATGGATTGTCGTATCCAGCTTTTACAGTTACGCCGATTTGCTTTCTTCCTTTCGTAAGCGAGGGTCCTTAAATTTGAATATTTTGTTTAGCATATTAAAGATAGGCTTTGACTGCTTTGTCAGAAGCGGTCCAAGAATGGCCAGTATGAGTACATAGATGGCTGCAAAAGGTTGAACAATATCAAGCAAACCGCCTTCTTTACCCAAGTTGGCCATGATGATCGAAAATTCGCCTCGCGCCACAATAGTCAAACCGATATTTGCGGATGCTTTGGGAGATAGGGACGCTGTACGCCCAGCCAGCATACCCGCCCAAATGTTACCAAGTAGTGTGAGAAGGACTGCTGCCAGCGCAAGCCATATGGCGTTACCTCCTAGAGACAGCGGATCAATGGACAGTCCGAAACTGAAGAAGAACAGGGCACCAAAGAAATCGCGGAAAGGAACAATTAAATGCTCAATCCGTTTGGCGTGTTCCGTTTCGGCCAGTACCAGACCGACCAGCAGGGCTCCAATAGCTTCTGCTACATGGATCGTTTCTGAAAAACCAGCCACCAGAAACAGTGAGCCAAAAACAACGAGGCCGAATACCTCATTGGAGCGGATACGGAGAATCCGATTTAGCAGAGGGACGGCCTTTCGACCGATAATAATAACTGCAAGCATAAAGCCAAGTGCGATGAGTGCCGATAGCAGTACACCCCCGAGCGAGGAAGAGTCGCTAAGAACCAATCCGGAGAGGATGGAGATGTAGACGGCGAGGAAAACATCCTCAAACATAATAATACCTAAAATCATTTCTGTTTCAGCATTAGCGGTACGCTTGAGATCGACTAGCACCTTGGCTGCAATCGCACTGGATGATATTGTCGTAATTCCGGCAATAACTAGTGTCTCGGCTACAGGAAAGCCGCTCAGGAAGCCGAGAGCCAGCCCCAGTGTAAAATTGATGCCAATATAAATGGTACCGCCCACAGCAATGGAACGACCTGATTTAATCAACCGACCTACTGAGAACTCCAGCCCTAGGTAGAAGAGAAGAAACAGCACTCCGATTCTCCCCATAAAATCAATAAACGGGGCGCTTTCGATAAACCGAAAATCAAAATGCCATAGCTCCATCGCATGAGGTCCAACTGCCATTCCGATCAGAATATAAAAAGGGATGACCGAGAAGCGCAGTTTGGAGGATATCAGCCCCGCTGCAGCGATTAGAGCAATAGCCAATCCAACCTCAAATACCAGATGATCCATCCAATCACCCGCTTCCGTTCATAAGGATTTGTTTAAAGCGTTTCTGCTGGTCACGTTCTCCAACAACAACTACAGTGGCATCATCGCTAATAATCACTTCAGGGCCAGGATTTACATATTTTTTTCCCTTTTTCTCCACAATGGCGATAACCGTGGCACCCGAATTTTGCCTTACATCAAGCTCCCCAATGGATTTGCCTATACTTGCATAGTGGGATTCCACTCTGTACCATTCGATAATAAAATCGTCAAATGTCATCTCTACACTTTCGAGCTGCTTGGGCTTATAAGTCATACCACCGATGATGGAGGCTATTAATCGTGCTTCCTGATCATTCAGGGTTGTCATAGAAATGCTTTGTTCCAGATCCTCGTAATCAAAGTGATATAGCTCACGTCTGCCGTCATCATGAATAATAATGACAATTCGGTCGCCACTCTCCGCATCAATTCGATACTTAATTCCGATTCCTGGCAAAATAGACTCTCGAATATCCATTTATAAAGCCTCCTGTATAATACGTTTATTTAAGTGAATGATATGGGAAATAAATCACATACTTTGGAAGTGATATGAAAAATTAGATTGCATTAAATTTTAAATAAAAAATGGAAAATTAAATTTTACGCAGTAGATGAATAGGAAAAGTTAGCAAAGAGACATGCAAATGTGGTGATATGCATGCTAAAAGGAGGTTAAGCCACATAACTAGAGGTAAATTTGATGGGGAACAAGAACAATTGCTTCTTTAGCTTACAGATGACAGGTATAAAAGGCAGACGTAGCTTAGGGATGCTCATTAGCAGCACAAGCGCTATCAGAATGACAAAGGGAAGTGATTTAGCCGCAGCGATCACCAGATGCAGTAATGGGGAGGATTTGCGCACCGCTGGTTTGGAATGATGTTCCAGACCGTGAGAATCCGTTTCTAACGAAGTAACATCAGCATGAAGCATAAGTGAAGATCCCGAAGTAAACTGAAGGGATTGAGTGGTATCTTCCGCGTGAAACGTCACAGGAAGGGACAAAATCTGAACGAGGCTCAATATGACGATCATGAATGTGCGCAGCATGTTCAGCATCGTTGACATCTTATCTCCTCCCTCTTGTGAAAAATTCATATCACTATAACCTTAACATACCCCGCCCTAAATATTCAAACGTCTTTCGGTTTTTACCTAATCACGGTAATTGTTTATAACACGCTTAACGTCTCTTTGAAACCTGATCGGCCTCTTTTGCATATGTCTTTTTGTTTCCAGTCGTTCACTTCGTATAACCCTTCAGAGGCCGCCATATACTGAAAGCAGTGATCGAAAGGAGTGAGCCAATGGAACTGTTTACAGTGTGGACCAATACAGACGGAGATCAAGAAACCGACCGTTTTTACGAAGTGGTCAAAAGTAGAACCAAGGGACTACATATGTCACGGCGCGGATTTCGATTCACTTTCAGACAGCTGGACAACAAAGTGGCATGGACCTGCAAGGGCACTGAAAGCAATTCAGCGTTTGAAAGCTTTCTTCCCTGTGTATACAGCATCATGTCTTCGGCAATAGCGGATTATATTATCGAAGTCAGGGAGTGGGGGATTCTCGATCATATTCTCAACAAAGCCTGCTCGTTGCTGGAGAAAGAGGACGTTGAACAAATTCGTAGCATGATTCGCTCACTGTTAAATGATGATGGTCCCCGAGGACGTTTAAAGCGCCATGGTAAGCTGACCACCCTCTTGGAAAAGGACTTTAAGGAGCTTCGTGTAATCAATTTGGAAGGGCTTATTCAATTCAGACTGCATGCGTACAAAAAAGAGCTTGAAGAAATCGTTGACTATGCGATGGAAGAATTCTGGGCAGATCGGCAATACGAAGAATTTATGGGGCTGCTTAAATATTTTGTGTTTTTTCAGGAGAGCAAAGTTCCACTCGTGCATGTACTTCACCAAGGCGGGCATGATTTTATCATTCTCGATAGTGCCATGGTGCCCATACCGACTCCTGATGCAGATGATATTATTGTGGAAATGCCCGGTATTGAACTGGAGATGGAGGTAGAGGATCGAATCGTCAGCACTCTTATTTCGATATCTCCTGCTTCCATTATATTGCACACAGACGATGAGCACACCCCTATTGTGCGGACGCTTCTGCATATTTTTGAAGACAAAGTGAAGCTGAGCAGACTTTATCCGGGGCAGGATGTTCAAAAATAATTAATAGTCCGTATAAACTCATGGATTTCTGGAAAGCCTTTGCCTCAAGGGGAGGTTTTTTATGAGATCCATGTTGGTATGGAAACGGGTTTTGGGAACCATGTTAATCGCAATCTGTCTGGTATTATCCGGCAATGAGGTTTACGGTCACAAAGAACCGGTCCAGCATAAGAAATGGCAATCCGCACCTGTTATAGCTCCACGCGAAGAGCAGGTTATTACGACCATGACGGTCACGGCAACAGGTTATACAGCAGGGTATGAATCCACTGGCAAACGGCCGAATCATCCCGGTTACGGTATTACGTATTCCGGTGTAAAAGTGCGTCGTGACAAAAATACACTGTCCACGATTGCGGCTGATCCGAAGATGTTTCCTTTGGGCAGCATATTGTACATTCCAGGTTACGGTTACGGGATTGTAGCAGATACAGGTTCAGCGATTAAGGGCAATAAAATTGACTTGTATTTTAAAACAATCCGGCAGGTGTATTCTGAATGGGGCAAGAAAGATGTGGATGTTCAAATCATAAAAAAAGGAAACGGCAAGTGTACCGAAAAAATGATAAAATCGCTGCAAAAGGCGATAGAAACGCATAAGACCATTCCGCCCGAGACACTGGATGCTTCCATATAATCCTTGAATATTGTTTTTCCTGACTTCACATACTATGTTTCGGGATGAGCTTATCCCGCAAACCATACTGGGAGGTCGAGGAATATGCCAAATCAAGGCGGTAGTTCTTTCATGAACAAAGGCTTCAAAGCAAACACAGGAAATCAGTTCAAAGCGGAATTTGCACAAGACGATACGGTAGGCGTTGTTTCTCAAAAGGTGAAGCAGTCTGAACAAAATAAAATTCAAGACAACTTCCAAACACCAAATGAGAAGTATGACGAAGAATTTGCAACAGATCAAGGCGGTACAAGTGCAGTAGCGCAAAAAGTTCAAAACTCCAGTCGCAGCAAAATTCAAAGCAATGCACAAACACCGAACGAAAAGTTCGACGAGAACTTTAACACAAAATAAAAAGCATACTCAACACGAAATGCTCCGGATTGAATTCCGGGGCATTTCGTGTTGAGTAAAAGTGGCTAGATACAATAGGTCTGAGGTTTTATCTCCTTTTTAATTTTTTTTAAGGTGGAATTAAGGTTTAAAGTGCAAAATAAAGTCAGCTAAACAACACCACCTTGAAGCATAGGGTTTGGGAGGAGATATACAATGGACGAATTTAAAAATAATAATTCCGGGCGCCGGAACGACAATGATCAGGTTGATAACGATAAAACAACTCGGCCAAACGATTCAAATGGTTCCTCATATTACTATTCCTATGGCCCTTTCTCCTCAGTGCAGTCGGACGGACAACGCAGGGAAGGGCAGTCGGTGGAGGACGTTGAGATTACGCCACCGCAGGCAGTGAGACCGCTTCCTTCCTCTTATCAACGTGCTATGCCTGAGCAACAGGATGGTTCTGATCGGAATAGCGGCAACTGGCAATTTAAACCGAATAAGCCCAAATCGCAGGTAAAAACGATTTTGTTATCTTTTTTAGCCGGAATGCTGGTCATTACGGTATTGATGTATACAGCTGACCGAACCAATATGTTCACACCGGAGACAGCGTTGACTTCGGCGGCAGCTGAAAGCGGAGAAACGACGAATTCGGGAACCACTAACTCGTCTCCAAGCGCAGTTCCGGCTGTTATGCCTTCAGGTACGGCTGATGTTCAATCTGTTGTAGCCAAGGCTGGCCCGGCAGTCGTCAAAATTGAAACACTTGCCAAGCAATCTAGTGCTGGAAGCGGCAGACAAAGCAGCCCTTATTACAATGACCCGCTGTATCAATACTTTTTCGGTAACCAGTATGGGGATAGTGGCAGCAGCGGCAACAGTAATGAAAATGAAGGCAGCAACAGTGGACAGCTGACTCCGCTGGGTATTGGTTCCGGTTTTATTTTTGATAAATCGGGTTACGTCCTGACTAACAACCATGTTGTGGAAGGCGCGAGTGTGGTACAGGTTACAGTAGAGGGAACCAACAAGCCTTACGAAGCCAAAGTCTTGGGCAAAAATGCAGATCTAGATTTGGCAGTTCTTAAAATTGAAGGCAAAAATAACTTCCCGACCGTAACCTTGGGAGACTCCGATAACGCTAAAGTCGGCGAGTGGATGGTTGCAATCGGTAACCCAGAAGGCTTTGAGCATTCGGTAACAGCCGGTGTGCTAAGTGCGAAAGAACGTACCATCACCATTAATAGTGAGTCAACTGGAAAACCGACACAATACAAGCATCTCATTCAGACGGATGCCTCCATTAATCCTGGTAACTCTGGCGGACCGTTGTTAAATCTGCAAGGGCAGGTTATCGGTATGAACGTAGCTGTTAGTGCAGATGCACAGGGGATCGGGTTTGCAATTCCGTCCAATACGATTTTGGAAGTCGTCGATAAGCTGAAAAATAACCAGCCTATTCCAAAAGAACCTGTACCTTTCATTGGTGCAAGTCTGTTGAACTTGAGCCCTGAAGTAGCCAAGGAATTGGGTACATCTCTGACCGAAGGCTCGGTTGTTCGGGATATTATATACAAATCACCAGCTTATCAGGCCGATCTACGTCCTTATGATGTAATTATCGGAGCTAATGGCACGCCTTATAGCACATCACAGGAGTTAATTCAATTCATTCAAAAACAAAAAGTGGGTACAGCACTTACGCTTAACATCGAACGAGCCGGGCAGAAAAAAGATATTCAGCTAAAAATAGGCAACAAAAATGACTTTAGCTCGACTCTTCAGCAGTAAGAGAATAACTCTAGAATTGAACATGAACGTAAGAAACGGAAGGAAAACGACCCTTCCGTTTCTTGCTGCATGGGGTGCAAGATGCTACACGCGTTTACTCCTGCTACAATAGAGGGAAAAGAAGAAGAGATAAAGGAGTTTGATCGTGTATGCGCTCTACTATTCTGATTATTGATGATGATGAAAAAATTGTATCCATGCTGCGCAGAGGGCTGGCTTTTGAAGGATATGAAGTGCTGACAGCCGCCAATGGAGCAGAGGGATTAAATAAAATGCTAACAGCTGAGCCTGATTTGGTCGTGCTCGATGTAATGATGCCGCAGGTCGATGGTTTTGAGGTTTGCCGTCGTATGCGGGAGGGAGGAAGCACGGTACCTGTCCTGATGCTTACAGCTAAGGATGAGGTGGAGAACCGGGTGAAGGGTCTGGACCTGGGGGCTGATGATTATCTCGTGAAGCCGTTTGCTCTGGAGGAGCTGCTGGCACGCGTACGAGCGCTTTTGCGGCGTAAAACTGAACAGCAGGACAATAATGGGAATCGGCTTACCTTCGAGGATTTACAACTGGATAACGAATCACGTGAAGTAGTTCGTGGTGGCAAACGCTTGGAACTGACGGCCAAAGAATTTGAACTACTCCATCTGTTCATGCAAAACCCAAAACGCGTTCTGTCGCGTGATCTGATTATGGATAAAATTTGGGGCTATGACTATAGCGGAGAATCGAATGTGCTGGAAGTATATATTGCCATGTTGCGACAAAAAACGGAGCAGGATGGTGGCAAACGGCTTATTCGTACCATTCGGGGAGCTGGCTATATTTTAAGAGGTGATGTGTAATATGTCTATTCGGTGGCGGCTGACAGCTTGGTATTCGAGCATCTTGGCTATAGTGCTTGTCATTTTTGGTCTGGCTATTTACGGACTAGTATATTACTACACATATAATGAAGTGAAAAGTCAGCTTATGACTCAGGCGCCACAGATTAACAAGCAATTACGCCTTATTATAAAAGGAGGATTGTTTGAGGTCCCTAATCTGGATTTGGGATTGGAGCAGGGGCGTGGAATAGATGACTCACAGCTCTATGTTCAAATTTACAATTATACGTCCGGTGTAACCAAAACGACCCAAAATATGAAAGACCTCAGTATCACCTTCCCTGTTCCGTCTACAGCGGCAGGAGCAGTTCAAAATGAAGGAATTCGGCGTGTGAACGTAAATGGTGATTCCTTTATGATTATTCAACAGCCGATCAAATCCGAGGAGTTGGGCTTGGTGGTCGGGCTGCTACAGGTAGGGCAATTCACGGGCTCTCAGGACCGACTTATGAACAGGTTACAAAATGTGCTTGTGTACGGTTCACTATTTGCCTTACTCGCTGCTGCGACCTCTGGCCTCTTCCTGGCTCGTAAATCTATGAAGCCGCTGGTTAAGGTCATTGAGGGGGCCAATCAGATTCAATCGAGTAATGATTTGAGTGTTCGGATTGAATATGACGGACCACCAGATGAAATTGGACAATTGATCGGGACGGTTAACAACATGCTGGGGCGTACAGAAGTGTTCTACAAGGAACTTGAAGATGCATATGGTGCGCAGCGCCGGTTTGTGGCCGATGCTTCCCATGAACTGCGCACACCCTTGACGACGATTCGTGGCAACGTTGATTTTCTGCTCAAAATGTGGACTACCGAACCGGACGAGCGACCGAATATGGATGAAGCCATGATTCGCGAGCTTTCCATGGAGGCGCTGAATGACATGGCGGATGAAGGCAAGCGAATGAGTCGCTTGGTGAGCGATATGTTGTCACTCGCAAGAGCGGACACGGGGAAAACATTCGATAAAATGCCTGTTGCGCTGGAGCCGCTCGTAAACGAGGTTGCTCGTCGTGCTCAGTTTTTGGAGCGAACGGCCGAATGGAATGTGGGCGACTTTTCGTTGTTGAATGGTATTTATATGGACGGAAGCAAAGATTATTTGCAGCAAATGCTATTCATATTCATTGATAATGCTTTTAAATATACACCTGAAGGCACAGTCCGATTTGATGCGATTGTTTATCAGGGACAGGTGGGGCTACGGATCAGTGATACAGGTATTGGTATGGACAAAAGTGAGGTTCCCTTTATTTTTGACCGGTTTTACCGGGCAGATGAGTCACGCGGCGTGACAGAGGGAATTGGCTTGGGATTATCTATTGCCAAGTGGATTATTGATGAACATCAGGGGTCTGTGGAAGTGGTTACGCGCCAAGGAGAAGGAACGACCTTTGTCATTTGGCTTCCAGTCAGCTTTTCCGCGCCTTTGGAATAGGCTATAATAGGAGGGGAACTACATCATAGAATTGGCCGGTAGAGGCATAAAAGCCCACAGCTGTCCAGTTATTGGGGCTGTATACTGTGTCGAAGAAAGTGGGGGCTATTTTTGGAGGTACTCAGAATTTCGCCCCGGGGTTACTGCTACGGCGTAGTCGATGCCATGGTATTGGCTCGTCAGGCAGCCAGAAATTTGGACTTACCCCGGCCTATTTATATACTAGGCATGATTGTTCATAACAGTCATGTCACCAATTCCTTCGAAGACGAAGGGATCATTACATTGGACGGACCGAACCGCATGGAGATTTTAAGCCAGGTAGAGAGTGGTACTGTCATTTTCACTGCTCATGGCGTATCACCAGAGGTTCGCAAGCTGGCACGAGATAAAGGATTGACTACGGTTGACGCAACCTGCCCTGACGTCACGAAGACACATGATCTGATTCGGGAGAAGTCTGCCGAAGGCTATCAGATTATTTATATTGGCAAAAAGAATCATCCAGAGCCAGAGGGAGCTATCGGTATTGCTCCTGACCATGTTCATCTGATTGAAAAGGAAGAAGAGATTGACAGTCTTACACTGTCAGCAGACAAAATCCTCATTACGAATCAGACGACCATGAGTCAATGGGACATCAAGCACATAATGAAAAAGCTTCTAGAAAAGTACCCAGGTGCCGAGATACACAATGAAATCTGTTTGGCGACACAGGTACGTCAGGAAGCGGTAGCTGAGCAGGCAGGACAGGCGGATCTGGTAATCGTGGTCGGTGACCCGCGAAGCAACAATTCCAACCGATTGGCTCAGGTGTCAGAGGAAATAGCTGGTACTACGGCTTATCGTATTTCTGATTTAACCGAGCTGAAGAGGGAGTGGCTTAAGGGCGTAGCCAAAGTAGCTGTGACCTCCGGGGCTTCAACACCTACACTGATTACCAAAGAGGTCATTACGTATTTGGAACAGTATGATGCGGATAACTCGGAAACATGGGAGATTCGGAGAACCATTGATATGAAAAAACTGCTGCCTCCTGTACGAGAAAAGTCAAAAACGACGAAATAGTATGTCATTGATTACAGCCGTTATTCGGATACAAACATCCGGGTAGCGGCTTTTTTCAAATTGTTTAAGTACCGATATTATTCAATTAGATCAGCTTCACTAAGTCAAAAAATAGAACTATTAGGGATAATTAAGCCTTGACGAGGCAAGTTAAAACAGGTATAGTTGCTTTAACGAATAAAAGCTTAAAAGCGAACAAGCGTCTAAGTGTCATAACATTATTCTATGTGGATAATAAAATATGGTTTATAGAGAGGAAGAAAAAAATGATCGTTATCGCTGGTGTTCAAACACCTGAAGAACATATTGAAGCTATTGTTGAAGTGATTGAAAAAGAAGGATTGCAGGCTCATGTATCCCGAGGATCGGATCGTACGATTATCGGACTGATTGGTAGCGTAGAGCCGAAGCTGGCAGAACATCTACGCCAAATGAAGGGTGTAGAAAATGTAGTTAAAATTTCGAAGTCCTACAAATTGGCCAGCCGTGATTTTCATCCGGAAAATACGGTGATCTCCATCAAAGGTGTAAATATCGGCGGCGGCGAGCTTGTCGTTATGGGGGGACCATGTGCTGTTGAGTCTGCTGCACAGATCGATGAAATTGCCGGATTGGTCAAAGCTGCAGGCGCGCAAGTCCTTCGTGGAGGTGCCTTTAAGCCGCGTACAGGGCCATACAGCTTCCAAGGAACGGGTGTAGAAGGTTTAATCATGATGGCTGAGGCGGGGCAGAAGCACGATCTCTTGACCATCACAGAGGTCATGACACCTGAATACGTAGACATCTGCGCGGAATACGCCGATATTCTGCAAGTAGGTACACGTAATATGCAAAACTTTGATTTGCTGCGCAAGCTGGGTACTTGCGGCAAGCCAGTATTGCTCAAGCGAGGTTTCAGCTCGACTTATGACGAGTTTTTGAATGCTGCTGAGTACATCTTGGCAGGCGGCAACCCGAACGTTATGTTGTGTGAGCGCGGTATCCGTACATTCGAAACCTACACTAGAAATACGCTCGACTTGTCCGCGATCCCTGTTTTGCAACAGTTGAGCCATTTGCCGGTCATTTCCGATCCTAGCCATGGCACAGGTAGACGTGAACTGGTTGTTCCTATGACGAAGGCTTCGGTAGCAGCGGGAGCGGATGGTTTAATTATTGAAATGCATACAGACCCTGACAACTCGATGACGGGTGATGGTGTACAGTCCCTATTCCCGGATCAATTTGCAGATTTACTAAAAGATTTGGAATTGTTGGCTCCTGCAATTGGAAAAAAATTCCACACACCTAGTGCTGTATCTTAAAACTAATTATTAACATTAATGCATAAAAGTTTTGCCGCAATGCAGTAAATAAGAGTAAAATCACCTAAAAGCCCGATGTTTCGGGCTTTTTGTATTGTTCAAATGTTATCAAGGGCGTAAGCATATCTAACATTAGTTTAAAAAATACCTTACATAGCTATTGACCCGTGTCATGTTTGAGATTTATAATGACGACAGAAAAAAACATTCGATCATGAACATTTCAGGGTTGTATAAGACTTAATGTTCGGAAAAATTGGGAGGAAGAAGACATGTCCGTTGAAAACGTATTGAAAACAATTCAGGAAAATAATATTGAGTGGGTAGATTTTCGTTTTGTAGATTTGTCTGGTCGTGCTCACCATATTTCATTGCCAGCTTCCGAAGTAGATGAAGAAACATTTGTTAACGGTGTTGCTTTCGACGGTTCTTCCATTCCCGGCTATCGTGGCATTGAGGAATCCGACATGGTTATGCTGCCCGATCCAGAAGCGGTTTTTATCGACCCTTTCACTCAGCATCCTACACTGAATATCCTGTGTGATATTGCTACGCCAGACGGCGAAAAATATGACCGTGATCCTCGTGGTATTGCCAAAAAAGCTGAGGAATTTCTGCAATCCGCAGGAGTGGGTACAGCGGCATTCTTTGCACCTGAATCTGAATTTTTCATCTTTGATGATGTTCGCTACGAAAGTGGCATGAACAGCTCCTCCTTCTTCGTAGATTCCGAGGAAGCAGCTTGGAACACGAACCGTAAGGAAGAAGGCGGCAACCTGGCCTTTAAAGTGGGTGTGAAGGGCGGCTATGTACCTGTAGCACCAGTAGACACCCAACAAGACATTCGTAGTGAAATGTGCCGTTTGCTTGAAGAAGCAGGTCTGAGAATTGAGCGCCATCACCATGAGGTGGCTACGGCAGGCCAAGCGGAAATCAACTTCCGTTTTGATACACTTAAGAAAACAGCAGACAACCTGCTCGTTTATAAATACATTGTACACAACACAGCGCGTCAATATGGTAAAGTGGCAACATTCATGCCGAAACCGATTTTCGGGGACAACGGAAGCGGTATGCACGTTCACCAATCTATTTTCGATGGCGACACTCCTTTGTTCTACGAAAAAGGTGGTTATGCTAATCTGAGCGAGATGGCTCTTCATTACATTGGCGGTATTCTGTACCATGCACCTGCGTTGATCGCTTTGACCAACCCAAGCACCAACTCGTTCAAACGTCTCGTTCCTGGCTACGAAGCGCCGGTTAACCTGGTATTCTCCAAAGGTAACCGTTCTGCGGCTGTACGTATTCCAGTAGCGGCTGTAACGCCTAAAGGCTGTCGAATCGAGTTCCGTACACCAGACTCCACAGCTAACCCATACCTTGCTTTCTCAGCAATGCTGATGGCGGGTCTGGATGGCATCAAGCGCAAACTGAACCCAGTCGAATTGGGCTATGGTCCACTCGACACTAACATCTATGAGCTGTCTGACGCTGAAAAAGGCAAAATCCGCAGTGTACCTGGTACACTAGATGAAGCTCTGGACGCTCTGGAAGCCGATTACGAATTCCTGACTGAAGGCGGCGTATTTACGAAGGACTTTATCGATAACTATGTAGAGTTCAAACGTTCTGAAGCTAAATCAGTGAACATCCGTGTTCATCCACATGAATACAGCTTGTATTTTGACTGCTAATACTACATTGATAGCATAGCAGATTTGAATAACACTCATTAGCCTGCGGGGAATAGTTGTTGTTCAAGATAGGTCTCCGGTCTTATGCCGGAGACCTTTTACCATTATGATAAATATTACAAAATGAAGATGTTAAATATATTAACATTCACAGCTTTGTCACATCATAAAGTAAATCGGAAACATTTTTATACAAGTATTGAACGCATTTATGAATACTGCTATCATAGCGATAATATCCACACCAGAGTAGAGAAGGGATGGGAAATTGTTGAGTAAGAGAGCCTACAATTTTAATGCAGGACCGGCGGCATTGCCGCTCAAAGTACTGGAACGTGTACAAGCTGAATTCGTAGATTTCCAAGGGACAGGGATGTCCATCATGGAAATGTCTCACCGTGGAGCCGTGTATGAATCTGTCCATAATGAAGCGCAGGAACGTCTGCTATCTCTGCTGGGCAATCCACAAGGCTACAAGGTGTTGTTCTTGCAAGGGGGCGCAAGCACGCAGTTTGCCATGTTGCCTTTAAATTTCTTAGGCGAAGGACAGATCGGAAGCTATGTAATGACAGGCAGCTGGTCGGACAAGGCATATAAAGAAGCTAAGCTATTGGGCAAGGCTCACATTGCCGCCTCCTCCGCTGATGAGAAATTCATGCGTCTTCCGAATGTGGATTCCTTGGACTTGCCTGAGAATACTGCATATGTGCATATGACGTCCAATGAGACGATTGAAGGTACACAATTTAAGCAATTCCCGGATACGGGTTCCGTACCGCTGATTGTGGACATGTCCAGTGATATTTTTTGCAAGCCTTTTGATGTTACTCAATTTGGATTGATTTATGCTGGTGCGCAAAAAAATCTGGGACCTTCTGGTGTAACGGTCGTGGTTGCCCGTGAAGAGCTACTGGCTTCCTCACCAGGCAATATTCCTACGATGCTGCGTTACAGTACTTATGAAAAGAATAACTCTCTCTACAATACTCCCCCGTCCTTTGCCATATACATGGTGAATGAAGTGCTCAAATGGATCCAGGAGGAAGGCGGTTTAGAAGGCATCGAGCGTGTGAATCAGCAGAAAGCTGATCTGCTATACGACCGTATTGACAGAAGCGAAGGCTTCTATCGTGGTTGTGTGGACAGCGCTGATCGTTCTATTATGAACGTAACCTTCCGCCTTGCGAATGAGGATCTGGAAAAACAATTTATTAAAGAATCCGAACAAGCGGGTTTCATCGGATTGAAGGGGCATCGCAGTGTAGGAGGGCTTCGCGCCTCAATCTACAATGCGGTTCCACTGGAGAACTGTCAAGCATTAGCCGAGTTTATGGATGGATTTAAGCAACGTAACAGTTGATTATACAGACATATATTTCGATACACGATATTTGATATCGAAAAAGTAAAAATAAAGCCTTCCCTGAATGTGTATAGGGGAAGGCTTTTAGTGGTGTAGGGAAATTGATATTTTTTTGTCGTTTGATGTCTATATCCCTCTGATTTTGTTAAAATGAAGAAAGTGTATGTTTTCAGTATACACATTTTAGTTAGACTTTAGGTTATTTGTCTAATGAATTTAATAATGAAAGGAACGAAAAACTGATGCCATTACATATTGTGCTTGTCGAGCCGGAAATTCCAGCTAACACAGGGAATATTGCCAGAACGTGTGCAGCAACCGGAACTCATCTGCATCTGGTTAGGCCACTGGGCTTCCGTACCGATGATGCTACGTTAAAACGGGCTGGGCTTGATTATTGGTATGCTGTTCATATTGAGTATCACGATTCTTTTGCTGAAGTACAAGAGAAATATCAAGAAGGTCGCTTTTTTTATGCGACGACAAAGGCAAAACAGCAGTATAGTGATATTGAATTTCAGGATGGAGACTTTTTGGTGTTTGGTAAAGAAACGAAAGGTTTGCCTCCTGAACTGTTAGCTGCTAATCCTGATACATGTATCAAGATGCCTATGTCAGATAAAGTAAGATCTCTAAACTTGTCGAATTCCGCTGCGATTATCGTATATGAAGCGCTGAGACAATTGGATTTTCCAGGTTTATCGTAACGAACATCAATCGATCAAGTATAAATGCGAATAAAGAACCAGGACCTTAGTTGCTGATAAAAGTTGCACTATTATTGCTCGAAAGTACATGACAGTAGAGCTTAAATAAAGGATATATGGTCATAAATTTGCGGAAATTCTTTGTGAAGGCTAATGATAATTGGCTTTCCGGTCGATAAAAATATTATAGACATTCTGTACCATACTTTGATATGGTTCATGATTTTATGAAAAAATGTAATAAAATTTCCTGTGATCAGCAGGATTCGACAAAAAGACAGCGAATACTACATAAAGAATAGTGTCTTTGTACCTAGTTTTTCGCCTGGAAAGAAAATTGCAAGCTAATACTCAATAGGAGAGGTGTACGATCACGATGAAACCTGCCGGTGTGGTACGTAAAGTTGATCAGTTGGGGAGAATAGTTCTGCCTAAGTCATTGCGTAAAAGATATCAAATGAATGAGGGAGATCCTGTCGAAATTTTGGTTCAGGGCGACCATATTATTTTGGAGCGTTATCGTCCAAAATGTGTATTCTGCGGCTCAATAGAACAAGTGAACGATTTCAAAGAACGTTATATTTGTGCTCAATGCCTGACAGAAATGACACAGTACTCCTCCTAAATGAGGCAAAAGCATCACGACATTCGTTCGTGATGCTTTTTTTCGGATAGAGCTATGCCTGAACAGCATATATTTAATTGGATGGTAAACTACACTACACCTAACTATTTATAGAACAAAAAATGAGTAGGGACTGGACGCAAATTACCATCTGACGGTTTGTTTACGATTCGGCCGTTTAGTATAAGGGACGATGAACCGCCGCCGTCCAAATTATAAGCATCTTGAACACCCAGATTGAACATCTTCCCTTGGAGTTCTTCGAGCGTTGCACCTGAACCCCCGCTTTCATTGTAGCCGTCTACGACAATAATGAGCAACTGATCATCTTTATAGTTGCCAATGACCGTACGTGGAGCCCGCTTGGGAGAGACTTTCCATTTGTCAGGAATAGGCACTTTTTGTCCCCTTTGCAACAGAACGGGAACAAAGGTAGCTCCAAAGGCAGGTTTCAAGCTGTCAAGAGCACTTTGATTGTAAAATTTGCCCCCAATAAGCTTGCCATCGTTACTCAATCCGACGAATGACAAGTCCTTAAAACTCGACTGAAAGCCAGTAAGGTAGCGGCCGTTCAAGACAGTAGTGCTTAATGGATAGCGTTTGCCATCTCCATCGGCAAAGCCGCCTGCGTTGATGCCTGCAATGGCTCCGTGTCTCAAGACTGCACGCATGGTCGTTTCTGAGCCACCCAATTTGTCATTTCCCAAAGACATTTTCATTGCCGTAGGATCTTTAAGTTTGACTTTCATAGCATATCCGTGATAAATTCCCGGGTTTACTTTAAACAATTCAATGGTAATCCGGTTGCTATCTACCTGGTAATAGGGCACCCCCAGTTTGGCAGTGATGCGCCGATTATAGATAACCGCGGGTCGCTTGGACTGCGCAGAGGCAGTCACGACAAGCTGATTCATCGTTTGGGTCGTTTGTTTGTAGAGCTCAGACGTCCGGCGAATCGTAGATAAGGTATACGTTGCCGTTTGCTTGGCTTCATCAAGCTGCTTGCCTACTGATTGCGTTTGTAAAGTAATTTCGGCTTTTTGCAGACTCGGAGATGTAGATTCAGGAAAGCTCAAAGGGGGATGCACTAACAAAATACACCCTAACAAACCGATAAAAGGAGCAAGGGCCAACATAAAGAACCGGTTTACTAGCTTTGCATCTACATTCATTTTAGCAAGTCCATTTTTTTCTGAAGTGTATTGAGCTGCTGCTTGACTTCATTTAATTGAGTATACAGTTTATTGCTATTATCGGTCTTGTTATTGGCATTATCCTTTGTAAAGGTCAGCAGTTCGTTGAAGGACTGAACCTTGCCCTGCAATCCGCTAACTTCCTTGGAAAGTGCAGTCAATTGCTTTTCATAGTCGGATTTGAGTACTTGAATTTGTTGGTCTGTATGGGTTTGCATTTCGTTTAGCATTTGCTGCTTTAAGTGATTGCTATACAAATAGGTTGCGAGAGCACCTAGTATAATAAGAATGAACCAAAATAGCAGAAAAGTCTTTACGGGCAACCCCTTTCTTGAATTGCTCCGCCGGGCTTCGGCAGGAGGACGTTCAGGTGAAGCTTGCATGTGATTTTCAACTCCCGTGTAAATTCAAATTTCCAGTCTTTATTTGCAGTACCAATTCTATCATGGGCCTATTTATTTCGCAAAAGCGAAATAGTCATATAAAAATATTGGAAAAAGAGATTGCATCGGAAGGAAGTCCTAGGATACAATTTCCTTAAATCGTTTTCGCTTCCTATACGTTCACATTTACGCAATTTCTACATAAGCACTCTCTAGTTTTGTGATTACTTTCGCTAAATATGTATTTTTTTGTAAATCAGGAGGTTTAGATATGAGAAAAGTATGGCAGGTGGTCATCATAGATATCCATCCTACAAGTATGCTGGGAACAAAGCTTATTTTGGAAGACCAGCAGGATTTGCTTGTGAGAGGGATGTCTTCCTCCGGCACAGAAGGCCTGGAGCTGGTTTGCTCCATTCGCCCGGAAATTATTTTAATGGACTATAGGTTGCCTGAGGGAACGGCGGAACCGTTTTTGACACAAATGCGGGTCTTGTCTCCGGACAGCCATATTGTTATTATGACGGATGAGGACAATATTACGTTGTTCCAGCAGTTAATCTCGCTTGGCGCAAATGGAATGCTATCCAAGCAGGCATCACCGAGCCAGTTAATTCACCTGATCAACGGTTTGCGCGAAGGATTTGCTTCATTACCAATGGATTGGATTCGTTGTGGAAACTGGCCATTTATGCCGTTAATGGCTTCTGAGCCTTTTGACGAATTGACGCAAACCGAAGTTTTTATTATGGAACGTATTGTACAAGGAATTACATATGACAAAATTGCTATCGAGATCGAAGTTAGCCGGCGCTCCATTGATAATTATTTACGTAAAATTTATGCGAAATTAGGTGTGTCCAGCCGGGCGCAGGCGATTGAACGTTATGCCTTATATGCGCGTCAGATGAAGCAGTTATATGCTTGACGCGTCAGCCCGGAGATCATGACTATTTTTCAGGAGAAGGAGGATGTTCATGCAATATTCCTTTGCTTCACGAACGGCTGCGATGTTGGCTTCTCCAGTGCGTCATATCCGGGAAAATGCGAGAAGACATTCCTTTATATCTTTGGCTGAAGAATTGCCTGCACAAGAGCTGTTTCCGGTGAAACTGTTAGAAGAAGCAGCTCATGATGTGTTTGGCTCCGGCCCTGACGCCCTCCAGTATGGTGAACCGGAGGGCTATTTTCCGTTGCGGGCATGGCTTGCGGGAGAGTGGGAGCAGCGTAAAGGAGTAAGAGTACCGCCAGGTCAAATTCTTCTCACCACAGGCAGCCAGCAGGCCATTGACTTGATCGTAAGGCTGATGGTGGATGAACGTGATCCGGTATTGGTCGAGAACCCGACATCCCCTGGATGTTTACAGGTACTATCTATGCAAGGGGCGCAGGTCGTTCCTGTAGAATCGGATGGGGAGGGCGTTATTCCCGATAAGCTTGAAGCTTTAATGATCCGTTATCGCCCCAAGCTTTTTTTTGCTACGCCAACGTTTACGAATCCGACAGGCGCCTTATGGAGCGCGGCTAGACGGCAGGAAATTTTGGACCTCTGTAGGCGTCATGAGGTGTTGGTCGTTGAGGACGATTCTTACGGTGAATTGCATTTTAAGCAAAAACACGAAACCCATGATAAGAGTCCACATGCCCAGAGCCGAAAGTTTGCAGAGGCTTACCCCTCACTATTCGCACTGGATCATGCGGGTCAGGGCGGTCAAGTGCTATATATCGGTTCATTTAATAAAACAGTTGCCCCTGCACTGCGAACTGGCTGGGCGGCTGGTCCTGCGCCGCTGATCGAAGGGATGTACGCCTTGAAGCAGCTGGCTGACGTGCAATCCAGTACGATGAACCAACGGCTGCTGTTCCAATTGCTGACCAATTCGCGTTTTCAATGGCATGAGCACTTGGCAATGTTGAACAAGGAATATTCAACTCGGCTCCAATTACTCTTAGAGCTGCTGAAGCGTCCGTTTTGGAAAGACGTGACGTATCATATTCCATCTGGTGGGATGTATGTGTGGGTGAAATTGCCCGCTGGGCTGGACAGCGCCTTGCTGCTCAAAGCGGCGTTACCCAAGGGCGTAGCCTTTATGCCAGGTGCGTTGTGTGCGGTTGGCGATGAAGGTGCGGCCCATATTCGCCTTAACTTTAGCCACCCAGGCCGGGAACAACTGCTTATGGGTATGAATTTAATCGGTGAGACGATCGGTGAATTTACTGCGCGAAGCTAGTAATAATCACTATCCGGGGTCAGTCATCCTCTGCCGTCATTCCAGGCGCCGCTTCAATGCCCTGTTGCTGCAGTACTTCTGCATACTCGCTCAGAGCGGCTTCACCGAACGGAGTCAGCCGATAACGCCCGCGGGCTACACGTTCAAACCAACCGTAGTAGTTGCGCTGGAGTACGGCAGCAGCGTCGCTGACGGCTGCTGTGCGGGCGAGCTGCGCCGGGGCGGCTTCCCCCAAACCCTGTAAAGCAGCGGCTACGCGCAGCGCTTTTTCCCGGTAGGCGGTGACCAGCTTGCGCCGGGTGCTCCCGCCGACATTGTGGTCACCGCTGCGTGCGTGAAATTCCCGCAGCAGCTTTTCCTTGCGCGAGCCGCGGCGAACGGTAGTCGTTTTGTAAACATCATCACTAGATGCGACGGGCTTACACAGCACCTCAACGAGCGGAGGCTTTGTTTTAAAATGCGTGACGGTGAGCAAGCCAAGACCCAACTGGCGGCACAGTCCGACCAGCTCATTCCAGCGTTGATTCACCGCCCCTTTTTTGGCACGATTCCGTTCTACGGCCACATATACATTGCTGCTTAGCTTCAAGCGCTGCATGCCTTGCAGTACCAGCGCCAGGTTAAACGTCTTTTTTATTTCCACAATTAGAGGCGCTTGCTGCCCTGGCTTGATCCCCATCAAATCGCAGTTGCGCACTTCTCCTTTGACTTCATATCCCAAATTTTCAAAAAAGGCTTTGACCGGAGCGTACAGCTCCGTCTCATGCCGAACCGCCATGGATTCTCCCGCTCCTTTATCCCATTATTCCGAGCTTATATTGTACCATAATGCGTCAGGTCCGCGTCGTTGTTGTCTATTTTAGCATAGTGAATCCCTTTGTTTTTGGAAAAAGCCTAGAGACCTGTCACAAAAAAATAGGTCAATTCTGAAATCAATCTGCATAGGTATGTATTACACTTTTTTTAAGAGGATCGCATTATATCCTGAAAGGCGTGACGAGTGTAGCCATAATCATCAAGAGTGGAGGATAGTCATTACGCAGTCATGGGAGGAACCGAGCATGAATATTTTTGACCGCCTTGCGGAGTACCGAGCGGAGAACAACCGCTTGGCCTGGAACGGCACTTTTAGAGAGTATATCGAGATACTCAAGAAAGACCCGACACCGGCGATGACCGCTCATGCACGGGTTTACAAAATGATTGAATCTTTTGGTGTAGAAGAGGTTGGGGGACATAAGCGATATAAATTTTTTGAGCAGGAGATTTTTGGACTGGATCGTGCACTGGAGAAGTTGGTGGAGGAGTACTTCCATTCCTCAGCCAGGCGGCTCGATGTCCGCAAGCGTATCCTTCTTTTAATGGGACCTGTTAGCGGAGGGAAATCAACACTGGTCACTTTGCTAAAGCGTGGTCTGGAGAAGTTTTCGAGAACAGATCAGGGAGCCGTGTATGCCATAGAAGGCTGCCCTATGCACGAAGATCCCCTTCATCTTATTCCTCATGAGTTGCGTCCCGAATTCGAAAAAGAACTGGGTGTGCGCATTGAAGGTAATTTGTGCCCATCCTGCCAAATGAGATTACGTACGGAATTTGATGGTGATATTGAGAAGGTTCGCGTGGAGCGGGTATTTATATCGGAAGAAAACCGGATCGGCATAGGTACGTTCAGTCCTTCTGATCCGAAGTCGCAGGATATTGCCGATTTGACAGGCAGCATCGACTTTTCCACCATTACAGAGTATGGTTCGGAATCGGATCCACGCGCCTATCGATTTGACGGAGAGCTGAATAAAGCGAATCGCGGACTGATGGAATTTCAGGAAATGCTGAAGTGCGATGAGAAATTTTTGTGGAATTTACTGTCTCTGACCCAGGAAGGAAATTTCAAGGCCGGACGGTTTGCGCTCATCAGTGCAGATGAATTGATCGTAGCTCACACCAATGAATCGGAGTATAAAAGCTTTATTGCGAATAAAAAGAACGAGGCGTTGCAATCGCGGATGATTGTAATGCCAATTCCCTATAATCTGAAAGTTTCCGAGGAAGAAAAGATTTATGCCAAGCTCATTGAGCAAAGTGACATGCGTCATATTCACATCGCTCCTCATGCGCTGCGAACGGCTGCCATTTTCTCTGTACTCACCCGGTTGAAAGAAACCAAGAAGCAGGGGATGGATCTGGTTAAAAAGATGCGCATGTATGATGGTGAGGAGGTCGAAGGCTATAAGGAGGCCGATCTGAAGGAGATGCAACATGAGTTTCTGGAAGAAGGCATGTCCGGTGTAGACCCAAGGTACGTCATTAATCGTATTTCCAGTGCGCTGATTAAGCAAAATGTGGAGTCCATCAATGCTCTGGATATTTTACGAGCCATTAAGGATGGTTTAGACCAGCACGCTTCTATCACAAAGGAAGAGCGGGAGCGGTATTTGAATTTCATTTCCGTGGCTCGTAAGGAATATGATGAATTGGCGAAAAAAGAAGTACAAAAGGCCTTTGTGTACTCTTTCGAAGAATCAGCCAAGACGCTGTTTGATAACTATTTGGATAACATCGAGGCTTTTTGCAATTGGGCGAAAATCCGCGATCCGCTCACAGATGAGGAGCTCGACCCGGATGAGCGGCTTATGCGCTCCATCGAGGAGCAAATCGGGGTGTCGGAAAATGCGAAAAAGGCATTCCGTGAGGAAATATTAATCCGTATTTCTGCCTATTCCCGCAAGGGGCGAAAGTTTGAGTATCATCATCATGATCGGCTGCGAGAAGCCATTGAAAAGAAGCTGTTCGCCGATTTGAAGGATATTGTGAAGATCACAACTTCAACCAAAACGCCTGATGCTAATCAGCTCAAACGGATGAATGAGGTGATTAAGCGGCTGATTGAGGAGCATGGCTACACTGGAGCCAGCGCCAACGATCTATTGAGGTATGTAGGCAGCCTCCTGAATCGGTAAGGGGAAATAAACAATTGTGTAATGAGGCTATGGATTGAAATGGATGGTGAAGAGAATCCGGCAGGCACAGAGCGTTTGAGGTGCTGACGGGTTCTTTTTTTGTATGAATAGAGAGTTGGATTTATATGTTTTTCTGAAATTAATATGTAAACAATCACAATCAATCTTCTGCTTTTTTAACATTTTCTAAAAAGTTGCCGATAAATATGGTAATGTAAAATCTATGTAAACTATTATTTGGAGGAACTTATGATTCATGTCGCTGAGAGTAGATTAAAACAGATACAATACATTGGTATTACTGATGGCGATTTGGCTTTATTGCATCATTATCAGGGGCTATTCCAATCTATTGTAAATGAGGTAGTGGATCGTTTTTATGAGCATGTAGAAAAGGTTCCCCATCTCATGTCGATTATCTCTAAATGGTCGAATATTGATCGACTAAAGCAAACACAACGTGAATACTGGCTTTCTCTCGCAGATGGGAAAATAGATGATCAGTTTATCGAGCACCGCCTTTTTGTGGGGCAGGTACATTCCCGGATTGGATTATCTTCCGATTATTATTTGGGTACGTACATTGCTTATCTGGATATTGCAGTAGACATTTTAAAGCGTTCGGGGATAGAGGATTGGTATTCTATTGTGCACGCTCTTTCCAAAATGTTCAATCTGGATTCCCAACTTGTGCTGGAAGCTTATCAGGAAAAGGAAAAGGAACAAGTTAACGAGCTCGCCGATGAACAAACGCAGATGCTGACTGTGGTGTCCCGAATTGCACAAAATTTGACGGGGATGATTGCCGAACTTAGGGAAAATACCGATAATATCGCGGAGAGTGCCTGCAACACTGCTTCTTCACAGGAACATACAGAGGAACTGGTACTGCAATTGAGCGATGAGATTAAGCATATTGAACAGATGAGCAGTACCATTCGAGAATTGTCCGATCAGACTCATTTGCTGGGACTGAATGCGGCAATTGAGGCAGCCCATGCACAAGAAGCAGGGCGTGGATTTCAAGTGGTGGCGCAGGAAGTGCGAAAGCTGGCATCTAATTCAAAGCAAGCACAGGAGCAAATTCAGCGCAAGGTGCTGGATATTGCCCGTATGCTTGACAGTGTGCAATCCGAAACCGCTGCCACAACAGCCAGTGCCCGGCAACAGGCCTCCAGCTCCGAAGAATTGGCTTCATTCACAAAGCTGATTGAAAACATGGTGAAGGAATTGGAAATGTTGCAGCAATCCTCGGAATTGCTGGAGGTGTGAGATGTAGCTTGAGCAGTATATCCTGGGGAATTGGAAGTTTTCGGGGCGTTAGCTGGCTGGATACTGGCAAAGCGACGATCTTCCTGTTGGCAGTCCAGTCAACACAACAGAGGCAACAGAGGAAGTGCATATTCCTATGAAAGAATGACCGAATTTTTGAAACAAGGAATTAGAGGAAGCTTTTTTTCCATTCCATATGAGCCGCAAGTACTCTTTTCCATAACTCGTCCCGTTCCTGGTGGCTGTAGTTAACGAGCGGCTCACCAAATACATCAGCCAATACTTCCAGCCACTGCGATTTCTTATCCAGCTCTATTTTTTCCAAACCGTTTAGCCCGCGTTTTTTCCACATACATCCTCTGAGTTCATTCGCTTCTAATGCTTGCCTTTGCCGAATTAGAAACAGGTTAAACCATGGAGATTCCACGGAGCGGCTATAGAAATGATGTTTCGGCTTAAATTCTTCCAAATCCTGAACAACCGTAGGGGCAAAATCAACGCCAACAAATGAAGCGAGCGGGTCATGTTCTAAACGCCAACCTTTAGTAACAACTTCAGATTCCATAACTTTATAACGAAGAGGGGATTGTTCATAAGTCCCCATAAGGAGTGGAAGAGGCTCATATGGCATATCGCCCAGTCCGACATCTACAATCCATACTTCATCTTCTTGCTGCTCATTTAGCAAGTTCACTGTTAGTCCAAGATGAAATGAATTAATGCGTGGCTCAGCTCCTAAAGGTTGTACCCCAGCATGATGCAAAGAAACTTTGTACCCTAGCGAATGTAGCAGCGCACTAAAGGCACCATTCAGATGAAAACAATAACCACTTCTCCCATGTAGAATGAGCTGAACGGATTCTTGAAAACCAATGGCAGCCGGCTTTCTTGCAAAAATGTCCAACGTTTGCCATGAAAGATTTTTTACATGTGCCTTATGCAACTCCACTAAATAGGATGGGGTAGGAGGCTGAACTTCGGAAATTCCAATTCTGTTCAAATAAGCCTTTATTTCTTCTTTTGTCATGGTGTACATGTGCAGTCACCTCTATTGTTAGTTTGCCAAATTCTCTTCTCGAAACAAATGAGCATTGAGTCTTAGCATCATTGTAAAAGGGGTACGTGCTGTGTACAATGCTATAAATTTATGGCTGTACCGGTACAATCATCAAATCAATTCGTTTAGTAACATGTCGATTTCCCGTAGATGGCTGTCAGAACACAAAAAAACAGACCTGATGATCGGGTCTGTTTTTTTTCTTATTTTCAAGCTAACTAATTATAGCAGTGATCTAAGTTCACGTCGGTATTTGTTCAAATGCACGAACGATGGAATGACTCGCTTGGCAGAACGGAAGCCACCTATTCTAAGGTTGCGGACCACATGATAGGGAGAGATCAATAGCGTATGAAGCAGATGCAGATCCTGAGTACTCAACGGTCGATATCGTTGATAAAAGTCTATCGCGCGCAGCATCTTTGTCGCGTTCCAAAGACAATTCCGATGAAGAAGATGGGAGAGATCTTTCATCCTTACGTGTAGGGAACAATTTTCAAAGTCAATCAAATGGATTTTGAGCTGCCTGTCTTTGACCAGATTGGGATAGTTATAGTCACCGTGTATTAATGCAGCTGCTTTTTGCTCCTGCTGGATTGCAGCTCGAACTTTGGGCTGCTGTAGACGATATAACACTTCTTCACAAAGAGCTAGGAGATGTGCTGTGCCTTTGTAAGGACTGAGACGTTTTTTATATTCAGCTATTTCATCGCTCAAGCCTTCATAACGGATTCTGGAAGGCGGCGCTTCCGTGACAGGAAAGCCTACGGCACTGGTGTGGAATTTGGCTAAAGTAGAAATTCCCTTTTTGAAGTCTATTCTTTTTGTAAATTCCGGTCTGGGTCCATGAACCCAATTAGTTAGTGTATACGAAACACCTTCATAGGTCATGTAGGCTGTTTGCTGTACGGTTGGATAGACCTTTTGGCTACGTGTAAACCCGCGTTCATCCAGGTAGGACAAGACACGTGTAATAAAACGAATCTCTTCTTCCGGAAATTTGTAGGGTTTTAAGCAATAAGTTGTATTAGCGGTTTCAATCTTGTGAATGTCCTTCATTTGACGGCTACGCTGAATTTTGATTCCGTACATTTGCTCAACGTTCGATAAAATCGACATTTTGCTCCTCACTTTCTTTTATACACGGGCCCATTCCTGCAAAATATGGATGATTTGTAATCGAAGAGGCCACGACTGATCCCAGTTGTCTAGGATTTCGCGGTCTCTTGAACGATTCGGATGTCGAGAAGCATGCCAAGCTTCTCGTGGCAGTTTATATAAAGCTGTAACAATCTTCCGCTCAGTTCGGCTGAGTGGTTTGCGTTTTTGATATCCCCTTAACAAGGATTGCACAAATTCAGGATTGAATTGAGTTGTATTCATAAGAGCCTTTGCCAAATCAGCATAGACGGAGCCAATCTTAGCCCGATCCCAATCAATGATTTTGAGATGACCGTCGTCTGAAATAATGACATTCGGGGTGGTGATATCACTGTGTATCAAGGAGGGATGCCGGCGTTCCGTTCGAAGTAGTCTTATAATGGATGCGTCCTGCAAATCCTTCCATGCACGTCTGGATAAACGTATACAGTCCTTGCCATGAGTGTTGTACCAGTTGCGATACTCTTTATCCTTGCGGCTGATTTTTGTCATTTTTTTTTGGAAAAGACGGTCTTGCTTTTTCCATATCCGCAATTGTTGAATGGTCGAAGGGGAATTTCCTTTCTCCATCCGATGTAAGCCGGTGGATGTAGCGTGAAGTGTGGCAAGGGCTAACCCTAGTTTTTCGAAATCTTCAGCGGTTTCCAGTCCCCGTCCTTTGATCCATTGACTTACATAAAATGGCGTTCCTTGATGTAGTGTCCATAGCTTGCCGGAATGAGTAGGGAGCCATGTGGGCATGTAGTTATACTTTCTCTTTTTCAAAAGCCTTATATAGCTCGCAGCTCGTTCCATCTGTTGAATCGTATTGGAACGAGCCATCTTTGAACGACTAAAGGGCTTTAATGCATAAGTTCCCTTTTTCGTTTTTACTTGGATTACTGCATTTTTTCGGTACAGTGATGAGACTAAGCTTGATTTTAAGGGGATCAGGCCGAAACGACGGGTGATTTCGCGAATCTGTGCTTTTGTATAGGATTTCGCCATAAGAACCTCACTTGACTTTTAATTGAAGAAAAAGGTAATCCTCTGTTAGTTATCAGTCTATTCATGAGGAAATAATAGGTGCAGTTTTATGGAGCTATTCTCTTACTTTTCCTGTTCACATTCGTCAAAAAAACGGAGCAGCGAAAGTTCGCTGCTCCGTTTTAATTTGCTCTGTATTACGCAAGCCTGATTATGAATGATTGATCAGTTATCGTTGTCATCTTCTTCGTCTGTATCCACGATCGCTCCAGACGATGCATGGATTTCAAGCTCGACAGTTCCTTCGTTGGTGAGTACCTTGACCTCATAGATGAACTGTCCGTCTTCCTTATCTAATTTAGAAGACAGAAGGGTACTCCCAGGCACATGCTTAAGTGCAATTTGTCCAGCCTGCTTTTCAGTTAGAGTGACGTGGTTGGGCTTGTAAAAGGAAGACTCGTCATTCGAGTCATGATCAAGCTCAGAATGGGAACGGATAGTTTTCCCGGTATAAGCATCAACATCTATATCCCAATCTTTATCTCCTTGCTGAAGATCCACTTCATAGTATACCTTTCCGTTCTTGCGCTCCAGTTCGACATCCTCAACTTGCGCATCATTTCCCACAGCCTTCTTGGCAATATTAGCAGCAGCAGTCGCTCCAATTAATCCCGTAGGTTTAGCAGCCCATACGGCATTTGCCGAGACACCTGTAACCGTAACTCCAAGCAGAACCGTGGCTGCTATTATTCCTAATGTATAGTTTTTTTCATTACCTAATTCCTCCTTGAACTGTATGCTTGAATACAGCTTAACCCTTAAATATGAGAGGAACATAATAGAATCATGAGAAAACAATGAGAAGCTATAAGCAATATCATCAGGGCGTCATGATTCGTCGTGATCCTGTTTTTCTTTTTCCCAAGTGATAGAGTCGATTGAGCCTGATACTGCATTGATCTGCACCACTGCCTCACGCCCATCTTGTATCTCAACCTCAACAAGATAATAGAGGCCTTTGTCATTGCGGTGCAGTTCAATATCATCGGATGTTCCATTCACTGCTTTTGCAGCAAGCTTGGCTGCTTCATTCTCTGTAATGACAAGAGAAACCGGGTCAGGTTTATGGACTGGATTTGATTTGTCACTGGGTTGTGAGGAACCGGGGGGGGGATCTTGGGGTTCCTGCTTTGCATCTGTATACATCTGTGTCCGCTTAATGGATTGAATGACACCATCATAGGCATTGACTTTTATTACATACTTCCCTTTGGTGCGTTCTAGCTTGATCACATAAAAATTATCCAAACGTTGGGATTCGAGCACCTCACCGGGATACTGATGCAATACAGATTGGACCACGGTTTTTTCTTCCAAGGGCGAAGCTGATAACGATCGTGCCCAGGGCCACTGTAAAAGGCAAATGGTGATTAATATAGCCGCTACCATACCTCCAATCATCCAGGTATAGATCGTTTTCATTGGTTTTGCCTCCTTTGGCTTATTATTCTGGAACAGTAGGGAGGATGATCGTTGCAGTTGTTCCACTTCCCTCTATGCTTTCTAGCCCAATTTGTGCTTGAATAGCTTGAGCAATTCCTGTAGCTAATGATAAGCCTAGCCCGGCCCCACCTTCCTCGCGGCTTCTGGCTTCGTCCACACGATAAAAGCGGTCGAAAACTTTAGATAACTTTTCTTCAGGGATTCCAATTCCTTGATCTGTGATTCTTATGCAAGGTTGAGCCGTACCGCCCACAATATCAATCATCAGGTGTATCGGCTCGTCACTGTATTTGCGCGCATTATCCAAAAATATAAATAAAAGTTGTTTTAATTTATTTTCGTCCGTATAGGCGATGCAGTCTGTTTGTACATCCAGTTGAATTTGTCTGGCGAAAGCATTTTCAAATGTAGCTTTCAGTTCTGTCCCTACTTTGGTCAAGCGTACAGGTTCTAACACGACATTCCATTGTTCTTCGTTTCTGGCCAATAGAAGAAGCTGCTCTGCCATATCCTTCATTCGGAGCGCCTCAGAATGGATCGCTTCAACGGATTCGGCAAAAATACTGGGATTCTGCAATCCCCGTCGTTTAAGCAGACTGGCATAACTTTCAATAATGGTTAGAGGTGTTTTCAATTCATGGGACGCATTCGAAACGAAATGTTCTTGGCGAACAAAATTCCGCTCCAGCAATTCAATCATGTCATTAAACGTTTCTCCCATTTCGACTAGCTCGTCGCGTGATGACGAATTGAGCGGAAGACGTTTGAATTTCCCGCTACGTTGAATCTCTTTCATCGTGTTAATCATGGATGTGATTGGATGTGTAATCAGTCTGCCCAGCAGTCTTCCCGATAGGACGACAGGAATAAAAGCAATTCCTGTGACTGCAATAAGTACGATCCTGAGTACCTGAAGCGTCTGCATCGTCGGTTGCAGGCTCTCGGTCACCTGAAGATTGACAACCTCTCCATTCGACCAAATCATGGGAACCGATACGTAAATATAACGGTTGCTTTCATAGGTAATGATGCGAACCTGCCGTGTTTCATTAAAAACGCCCTTCACCAAGCTGAGAGACTGCTCTGATGAAGAGGTGATAGGGGCAAGAAAGTCGCCTTCCGGTCTCATTAGCCGAAGCATACCATCCAGCGGCACATAAGCTCGTAGAAGATCCTCAGTGGCTACGGATACTGGAGCGCGTTGAATGCCATGAATCATGTTTTCTGCTGCGGCTTCTACCTGGTTTTTTCGACTGTCTATCGAAAGTTGGCTGAATAGAAAATAGACTAAGAAATTAATGACTACAAGTAAAACCCCGAATAGTAACGAGGTGTACGTATGGATTTTGTTCTGCAGCTTCATAACGATTCCTTCAGAACATAGCCAATTCCGCGTACAGTATGAATCAGCTCAGGGAGTTGGCGCGAAGGGTCAATTTTATTCCGCACGTAGCGAATATACACATCGACCACATTGGTATCACCAATATAATCAATGCCCCATACATTCTCCAGTAATTGTTCACGACTAAGTACCTGCCGCTGATGTCGAAGTAAATGAACGAGCAAGTCAAACTCTCGCGGCGTAAGCTCAATGTTGTGCTCTCCACGAAGAACTTCACGAGTACCTTCATGGAGACGTAAGTCCCCGGCACTAAGCCATTGATCTGCCACTTGTGAAGCCATGTCTTTCGCTGCACCTACCCTGAGCGCGGCCCTTACACGTGCAAGCAGCTCTTCGATCACAAAAGGTTTGGTAACATAGTCATTGGCTCCCAAATCGAGTCCCTCTACCTTATCCGCAATGGAACTTTTAGCCGTTAGTAAAATGACAGGAACGTTCGCATCATGTTTACGAATCCTTCGAAGGAGTTCGATGCCATTAAGACCGGGAATCATAATATCCAGTAAAACCAGATCCCAACTACCTTTGCAATAGGTCTCCAGTCCGTCAATTCCGTTTTTTTCTTTACTTACTTGATAGCCTTCAAATTCAAGTTCGATCTCTAGAAGTCGGGCAATCTTCTCTTCGTCTTCTACGATCAAAATGGATTGGTTCATAATCATGCCCTCCTGTAGGCGAATAGCCGATACGGAAGTATTTTAGCATATACGGACAGGTAAGACACTTCAAAGCACGGGACTGGGAGAGAAAGAGCTTAGCATAATGCGTTATAATTATGGACAATCCCCTCGATCAGATGTAGCCCCTATCATAGAAAGGGCATTAGCGACCGGGGAGTCAGTGGGTCACATGGCAGTGTTTTACTCAAAACATTATTTTATTATTTGGAAAACAGGGGCAGTCTGATAGATACAGCAAATTATTTTTTTATACATCATAATTCGGTAAAATATAGACTGGAACGGATACGCGACATGACGGATTTTGATCTTAATGATTCCCGCGAGCAGTTTATATGCCATACATGTCTAATACATTATTATTTGCGGGAGTATAAGTAGTCGAACGTTTTTTGAGGCAGGGAGGGAAGGACATGGATAAAAGAATACTGATAGCGGACGATGAGGCGAGTATTCGGAATGCACTGGCCTATGCGTTAAAGCGGGAAGGTTTTTTGGTGGAAACTGCCGTGGATGGAGAGGATGCATTGGAAAAAGTGCGTTTGTTTCACCCGGATGTGCTCATACTGGATGTGATGATGCCCAAACTGGGCGGATATGAAGTGTGTCGCCGTTTGGAAAGCCGAAAGGGCATCGGTATTTTACTGCTAACCGCAAAAAACGATATCGTCGATAAGGTGCTTGGACTGGAGTTGGGGGCGGACGATTTTATGAGCAAGCCGTTTGACCTAAGAGAACTGCTCGCACGTATTAAGGCATTGGTACGGAGACTGGAACGAGAAGGAGCGCCTGCGCCGGAAGGAACGGAAATAATACTGGACCCGTTGCGAGTGCGTCCGTCCAGTCGAACGGCTGAACTCGGAGCAAAAGCATTGGATCTGACCCCCAAGGAGTTTGATGTGCTGGCGCTACTGGTGTCCCATGCTGGAAGGGTATATACGCGGGACGAGTTGCTGGAACAAGTATGGGGCATCGATTATGCAGGGGGAACGCGGACGGTGGATATTCATATTCAGCGCTTGCGCAAGAAGCTGGAGCCGCACCAGTCGATGCTACAGACCGTGTATGGAATCGGCTATAAGGCGGAGAAAATGACGTGAACGAGCATCATTCACTCCATCCAGAAGGAAGCTTGCAGTCCACTGACCAGCCAAAGCGCAAACGTAAGCGTACAGGCTTGAGCCTGCGCTGGAAATTTCCGCTGGTCCTGGCGGCTTTACTGCTGTTTACTGTCGGTGTGCTGAGTTGGCTCGTACTTACCGGTATTCGTGCTAATCAGACAGACCAAATGGAACGCGGCTTAAAGCGTCAGGCGGAAATCGTGGAGATGCGCGTAAAACAGTCTTACCTGTTGGGAGTTCACCAATCGCCCGAAGACTTCATGAAAAAGCAAGCGCCACAGCTTGCTGTGGAGCTCGGCGTATCCAGTAATATGCGCGTTATTTTATATGATGGTCGGGGAGATGAGGTCGGAAATTCTCTACCACTGGCTTATAGAACAGACGTCGGCCAGGCGCTTTCTTATGCGCTCCAAGGGAAAATTGCGTATATTACGGAAGGTAGCTCAGTTACTTATTTGGCTCCGCTGCAAGGTCCGGACGGCTTGCTGGGAGTGGTACAGCTTCATAGCTCAACAGAAGCGCAGCAGCAGTTTTACCGGGCGATCGCCCGCTTGTTTTTATGGACAGGAGGTGCGGTGCTGGTCTTGAGCTTTGTTCTGGGCTTAGGCTATGTCAGCCGCCAGACGAGGGACATCGGACGACTGACTCGCGTTTCTGAGCAGATCTCTGCAGGGCACTATCCAGAAGCTCGATTGCTGCGACGTCAGGACGAGCTAGGAAGGCTGGATGAAGGGATGCTCCAGATGAGTCATGTGATCCGGGCTAGTATTACCGCGCTCGAGAATGAAAAGCTTCGGCTGGAAGAAGCAGTTCAGCGTTTGCGAGAGCTGGAGCAGCAGCAGAAGACTTTTATTGGCAATATCAGTCATGAACTGAAGACTCCGTTGACCTCTATTCAGGCTTACGCTGATTTGCTGGATATGTATGGGGATGATCCCGAATTGGTGCGTGAAGCCAGAGAAAGTATCGGTAAGGAAACAAAACGGTTGTATGAGCTTGTCGAGGATTCACTGAGACTATCTGTGCTGGACAAATACGATTTTGAATTACATACGGAGGAAGTGGAGCTGCATTTGCTGCTCGAAGATGCAGGTAGCCGAATCCGGGGGAAAGCTGCGGCGCGTGGACTAAATTTTTCGATGGATACCATTCCAGCCAAGGTGTGTGGAGATCCTAAGCATCTAATGCATATTGTACTGAATTTGCTGGATAATGCAGTAAAATATAATCAGGACAAAGGCTGGATCACGTTATCCAATCGAGTGGAAAAGGACACCGTGATAGTGTATATATGCAATTCCGGTCCATGGATTCCTAGGGAAGAATGGGACATGATTTTTGAGCCGTTTGTTACCTTAAGCCGTGATCGTTCTCGCCAGGACAGTGGTACGGGACTTGGCCTGCCTCTGGCACGCAGACTGGCGGAGCGCATGGGTGGAGAGTTGCAGCTTACAGCTTCGGGCCGTACTGGGTTGGAAAATAGCAATGGTCATTCAGTTGCAAGTGGCAATGAATTTTCGCTCAGGCTCCCCCTGTTGGTTCATGATGGCTCTCAGTAGATAGCTTTAGAACTGAAAATGTTGTCTTATTTACAATTTGGAAACAATTCGATGTATTCACGAGATGTTCAGGCATTAAGCTGGGGGTAACGTTAACAAGGAGGCCGTTATACATGATGAAGAAAAACCTAGACAGCTACGGGCAAAAGAACGGCTTTCCTCGTCTCGAATATCCCTATGCACGCTTTTTCAGACACAAAGTCACAGGCTTGCTCATGACTGGCTTGATCGCTGGAGGATTGCTCAGCGGCTGCGGCATAAAAAGCGCAGGAGAGACAATTCCAACATCCGGTATGAAAACGGGGCAAAAGCTTACTGTGATTGACATGGATGCAGCTCGGCAGCAAGTATCGGACGAACTGGTGGTACAGTCCATCGACAGGCTGGGAGATGTCTACGCGAGGTCATGGCTGAGTGATGAAGAATTGATTGTGGAGCGCCAGAATCAGTTATGGATTCATAATGTAAAGACCAACAAGGAGCGAGTTTTAACACCAGGTCGTAACGCTCTACAGTTACTTGCTGTGGTATCACCGGATCAACGCCATGTGTTTTTTACGGAGGGCAGTGCCAGCAGCAAGTATGATATCCAGGGCTATATTTTAGAACTCAGCAGTGGTAAGGTTACATCGGTTGGTCAGCTGGACATGACTAACGAAGTGAGCTGGGGCGATAAGGATCATCTCATTACAGGTACACCAGACGGTAAGATACATCTGATTGGTCTGAACGGCAAAGCAGAAGAACTAAGCTTTCAAGATCCGAATCACTCAGAATTAATTGCTCATGTCGAGAAGGTGGGTAACGACATATTTTATACAGGCAATGATAAACAAGGGTATCCGGTACTGAATCGGTTCTCTCTCAATCATCCTCAAGCTGTGACCATTGCAGAGGGGGCCATGTCTTTTGCTGTGTCGCTTGATGGTAAATCTATTGCCATTGAAAAGCGGAAATGGAATACATCCGAACCAGCCCGTATGATCATTTTGGATGAACAAGGCAAAGAGAAAGGGATCGTGGGTCAAGGGACTTTAATGAGTCGTGGAAGCTGGTCCAGCGACGGGACCAAGCTTGCTTTTTCCATTTATGATGAGGATCAGCAAGGAATGAGAGGGCTGTATGTGTTTGACCAATCCACGGGTAAAACCACTCCCGTTACGACCGATATCCAATCCTATGACAGTCCAACAGTGTGGAGCCCTTCCGCCCGGTTTTTATCCATGTACCAGAACATTTCGGAAGGTGGAAAACAACTGAATCAGAGCTACATCGTCGAATTTAAGAAAAAGTAGTAAAAAAAGGCGCATTTCCTTCTTCGGAATGTACCTTTTTTAAATTAGGCTGGCTATTCGATTGTGGGTCACTGCACAAACTTGCGATGATGTTTCTTCCCATCATATGAAAATAAGGCGAGCTTCCCCTCAATCATCGTTTCCAAATGAACGGTACGCCCCCACAGTTGATATACATATGGAAGCGTGCGCTCCATATATTTTAAATCCAGCTCAATGCCTTCATACTGATGCTTGAGCTTTAACTCGCCCGTATGCAGGTAGTCTCCGTCCTCAACGACGATGTAAGGGGAGCCTCCATTTACGCGTGAGAACACAAGCTGATCCCGTATGTTTTCCCAGGATTTATCGGTAATTTTCCAATCCGGCCCCCGTTTCTCAAACACGTACAAATCTAAATCCTCTGTTAGCTGCTTGGTCATGTAATTGCGTATAAAAGAGGTGTCCGAATCAAATTCTCGCACTTCGAACATTTTAGCTCGGCCCTCGCCCGGTTTGCGTCCTTGGCGCTCTTGCTCCTCGCGAGTCGGGTTATCCCATCGCTTTTCAATATCTTCAAATATCTTCAATCCCAAATAATACGGATTCAAGCTTTGCTTGGAAGGCTGCACAACGGAAGCGTTCAGCATGGCAAATTCAACAGTTTCATCCCCGGTCAGATCCAGTTCCCTGACAATCCGTTGATGCCAATAAGAGGCCCAGCCTTCATTCATGATTTTGGTCTCCATTTGGGGCCAGAAATACAGCATTTCATCCCGCAGCATCGTCATGATGTCCCGCTGCCAATCCTCCAGTACCTCGGAGAATTCCTGAATAAACCAGACAATATCTTTTTCAGGTTCCGGTGGGAACTGGCGTACCTTGATCCCCTCGGTCTCCGCCGAATCATGCTGCTTTACTGTGTCCAGTGACCATAGATCATCGTAAGGTCCGATGGGACGCTGGTGTTTTTTAGGTTCTTTTTGCTCCTTGATTTTGAGTTCCATGTATCGTTGTTTATCTAGATGCCTTGGTTTGATGAGCTGTGGGTCTACATGCTCTTGTATCGCCAGTACAGAGTCAATGAAGGATTCTACGGCCTTTGAGCCGTACTCCATTTCATAGCTGCTGATCCGTTCTGCAGTGGCAGACATGCTCTCGACCATATTGCGGTTGGAGGCCGAGAAGCGGGCGTTGTGTTTGAAAAAGTCGCAGTGCGCCAACACATGAGCGACAATCAGTTTATTTTGCACCAACGAATTTCCATCCAGCAGGAAAGCGTAGCAGGGATTGGAGTTGATGACCAGCTCATAGATTTTACTCAATCCAAAATCGTACTGCATTTTCATCTTGTGAAATGTTTTTCCGAAACTCCAGTGGCTGAAGCGCGTAGGCATACCATACGCCCCGAATGTGTATACAATATCCGCCGGACAAATCTCATACCGCATTGGGTAATAGTCGAGCCCGAATCCATCAGCAATCTCCATAATTTCTGATATCGCGTATTCCAGCTCTTTCTGGTCGGTACTCATCCCACCGTTCCCCCTTCCCGTTTACGAAAAAAGGTGCGTAGGGCTTGGTATACCTCACCTTTTTCCTTGATGACATAGTACATAAACTGATCTGCCTTAATATTCTTGTAGGCTGACATCAGTGTACTGCTGCGATTATATTGGTTCACTTCTCCATAGCCGAACATATTGCTGCGCTTCATAAGCTCCTCGATTAGTTTCACACACCGTTCATTGTCTGAGCTTAGGTTATCGCCATCGGAGAAATGGAAGGGATAAATATTATAAGTCGAAGGAGGATAGCGTTTATCGATAATCTCCAATGCTTTCAAATAAGCAGAAGAGCAGATTGTGCCACCACTTTCACCGCGAGTAAAAAATTCTTCCTCCGTAACCTCCTTGGCTTCGGTATGATGCGCAAGAAAGACAATTTCCACCTTTTCATATTGGCGACGCAAAAAGCGAGTCATCCAGAAAAAGAAGCTGCGGGCGCAATATTTTTCAAAAGATCCCATACTGCCTGAGGTGTCCATCATAGCGATAATTACAGCATTGGATTGGGGAACGGTTTTCTCTTCCCATGTTTTGTAACGAAGATCGTCCGGACTAATATGATGGATGCCCGGATTCCCCTCACGAGCGTTGCGGCGCAGATTTTCGAGTATCGTTCGCTTCTTGTCAATGTTCGCTTGCATGCCTTTTTTACGTATATCATTGAATACGATAGATTCAACCTCAATTTGATCCTTATCTTTTTGCTGCAAATGCGGTAATTCCATTTCCTCGAACAGCATATCTTCGAGTTCTTCTATGCTGACTTCAGTTTCCATAATATCGTGTCCTGGCTGGTCGCCTGCTTTCTCACCTTTACCTGGCTTCTGGGAAGCAGGATCACGTCCGATGACATCCCCCACCTGACTGTCGCCATCCCCTTGACCTACATGCTTTTGCTTTTGGTAGTTATAAATGAAGCGATATTCATCCAGACTGCGAATGGGCACTTTGATAATCTGTTGACCGTCCGACATTATAATATTTTCTTCCGTTATCAGATCGGGTAGATTTTGCTTAATGACATCTTTGACCTTCTGCTGATGGCGTTGCTGGTCCTGGTACCCTTTGCGATGCAGCGACCAATCTTCGCGGGATACGACGAATGAATATGGCTGGCGTGGTTCCGTCATTGTTAGGCACCCCCCAAGTGGATACACGGCACAGTTTGGCCTTGTTGGTTATTAAGTATATTCACGGGGATGTACGATATGTGATGGAACTCGATTTAAATTCTGCCCGTTTGCTTTTATAATGAAAGTAAAAAATGTAAAAAAAGAATGGAGAACCTTGGTTATGGAAGAAATTGCAGTGCTTATCGTAGACGATGAACAGGGACTGCGAGATATGCTGACAACAGTTTTAAAAAAAGAAGGGTTTCTACATGTTAAGCATGCAGCCACGGGTCAAGAAGCGTTGCAAATCGTGATGGAATCTCGTATTGATGTGATTGTGCTTGATGTTATGCTTCCTGATCGTGATGGATTTGAGGTGTGTCGTCAGATGCGTCTATACACAGAAGCTCCTATTCTTTTTTTGACGGCAAGAGATACAGATTTGGACAAATTAATGGGATTTGGTATTGGTGGGGACGATTATATTACCAAACCGTTTAATCCGTTGGAAGTCGTTGCACGTATGAAAGCTCGAATGAAATATCGAAAAGTGACAACAGCGGACATGAAGCCTGCCTTACGAACCTTAGATTTTGGATATTTTTGTCTGGAATTGGAATCAGGTGTGTTGTATGTGCAAGACCAAGAGGTCGATTGTCCTGCACGTGAATGGCTGCTGCTGGTATTTTTGTGCAAGCATCCTAACCGTATATTCAGTGTGCGTCAGCTATACGAAGCAATATGGAGCGAGACCTTCCTTGGTGATGAAAAGACAGTAGTCATTCATATCTCTCGTTTGCGAAAAAAAATAGAACCTGATCCCAAGCACCCGCAATTTTTAGTTAATGTAAGAGGGCTAGGTTATAAAATGATATCAGTCAAGAGGGGGGAGCAAGAATGAACTCTCTCGTCAAGATGTCCTTTCGTTTTATAAAAGTAACATTATGTTTTGCTCTAGCCTATGTTCTTTGTTTTCTTATCTGTACTGTTATATATATTTTTATAAAAAGTACATTTGGTACATCTCATAATATGAATATTGATCTCTTCTGGATCGGACTTGGAATCGTGCAGAGCCTTGTGTTTATAGTTGTCTATGGATGGTATATAGGCAAACCCTTGGTGTATGTAATTAAATGGATTGGAAATATAGCAACAGGGGAATTCCAGGCACCGCTAAGTGAGCTAGAACTGCCAGAGCGCAAAAAAAATCAGAGAAATAATTATAAGCCTCCGTATCAATTGTATAAAGAAGTTTTTGAACAAATGAACATCTTATCTGCTCAATTGCGCAGTAATGAGGAAGAGAGAATAGAAATAGAAAAGCGAAAACAGCAGTGGGTAGCAGGCGTAAGCCATGATCTCAAAACACCATTATCCTATATTGAAGGATATGCAGCCATGCTGACTACTCAAGAGTATGATTGGTCCGATGAAGAAAAAAGAAGCTTTAGTATGGCTATCAGTGAGAAAGTAACGGAAATGAAGCAGTTAATTCAGGATTTGAATGCTTCTATGCAGCTCAAGGAGGGTGCCTTGCCGATCCAGCTGAAGAAGGAGGACATTGTGGAGTTTCTCCGCAATACAGTCATAGATATCGCTAACCATCCTTCGGCCGAGCAGTACGAATTTTCTTTTATGGCATTGGAGGCAGTATGTACCATGCCCTTCGATAGTAAATTATTAGGTAGAGCGCTGAAAAATTTTCTGATGAACGCAATCATTCATAATCCTTCAGGTACACATATTTCAATGGATGTAAATAAAGAGAGCGATAAGCTTCATATTTCGATCGAAGATGATGGAAAAGGAATGAATCCAACTGAATGTATACAGGTGTCTCATTCCAAAGAGCATGGCATATCTATTGCCAAAAGCTTTATTGAAGCTCATAACGGAACGCTTCATATTCTTCCGGGAAGTAAAAAGGGTACCAGGGTGGAAATTACTTTGCCGCTAAATATGTAACTCTTTAACATCTGTGCCTTCACATTTTGGAGTCCGCTCGTTTTTTTGCCTGTTGTTTAGGAACTGTTTACCTGATGTTAACTTTCCTTCTGTAAACTGTATGTAACTAAAACTTCAGCATTAAAAGTCGAGAGGAGATCAGGAAATGTCTGAATATGTAATACATACACAGCAGCTAACCAGGCGTTTTGGAAAACGAGAATTTGTCAAACAAATAAATCTCCAGGTACCTGAGAAGCAAATTTACGGATTTTTGGGACCAAACGGGGCGGGAAAAACGACCACGATTCGTATGCTACTCGGGCTGATTAAATCCACATCTGGGGAGATTGAGATTTTTGGGAAAAAGCTCAAGGATCATCGCATGGAAATATTAAAGGATGTAGGTTCTCTGGTTGAATCACCTGCCTATTATGCCCATTTGTCTGCATATCGAAATTTGGAAATCGTTACAACAATACGTGGGCTGCCGACCCGAAAAATTCATAAAGTGCTGGATTTGGTGAGATTAAGCAAAGATGCGTATCGACCGGTAAAAGGATACTCCTTGGGGATGAGGCAAAGGCTAGGAATTGCCATGGCGTTGATTGCTGATCCCAAATTGTTGATTCTTGATGAACCGACGAATGGTTTGGACCCGTCTGGTATCCAGGAAATTCGGGAGTTAATTATGAGCCTGCCTGATGCTTACGGAATGACGGTATTGGTTTCGAGCCATCTACTAAGTGAAATCGAACAGATCGCAACCTATGTAGGGATTATTAATCAAGGAGAAATGATTTTCCAGGGAACGATGAAAGAACTTACAGACAAAAGCAAGCCTCAATTATTCATTGAAACCCAAAATCCTGTTCAGGCTGCTGGAGCCCTGATGCAGCATGGATGGATTGCCGGAGCTGAATCCATGGAGCAAAAAGAGGTCATAACTCCTATTGTGGATCGGCAACAATCATCGGAGATGATCAAAGTGTTGGTAGAGCACAATCACCCCGTCTATCGGGTAAGGGAGAAGAAAAAAACATTGGAGGAAATATTCCTGGAGCTGACGGGTAAGGAGCGAAGTTTATGATACTCCAAGTTATCAAGGCGGAAGGATATAAGCTGAAAAAAATATGCTGGTGGCTTCCTCTAATACAGGGCTGTGTCCTTACAGGGATGACTGTCATGGAATGGTATCTCTACTTTCGTCAGGGGCCGGGAGGAGTCTATGCTGGTTTTGCGGTTATGTTTATGTTCATCTCGTTCGTGATGCTGCTTGGCGGTACACTTCTAGCAAGTATTATGGCGGGTACAGAGCATGATACCCAAACATGGAAGCAGCTTATGGCCATGCCGGTTCCCAGAAGCTACATCTACTTATCCAAAATGTTTTGGATTGTGATTCTGCAGTTTGGTACTGCCTTGATTACGATAGCAGGGATGAGTCTCATCTGGGTGCTGTATACAAACGAGCCCATTCCTTGGCGAGTTATGCTGCTGCAGCCGATTAACGCCAGCTTGGCTACTCTGCCTGTACTTGCAATTCAACTTTGGTTGTCTACGCTTTTTACTAATCAGGCATTCCCGTTAGCATTTGGCATATTTGGTTCTATTGCCAGCTTGTTTTTGGCACGAACCAGTATTCTTTGGATTAAATTATTACCTTGGTCGTATCCGGCTCTATCAAGTCCTCTAATTAAGGGATACGTAATGTGGGTGATCATTGCTTTATGTGCAGGGGTCATCTTCACAGGACTCGGTACTCTACAGTTTAGAAAGCATGAATTCAAATAGGAGGAGGAGAAGTATGGGATCCATTTTACGCGTGGAAGCGATGAAGCTTCAATGGGTCATGGTATGGATTCTCATTATATTAGATGCGGTTATCAATTCTTTAATGGGAGTCCTGGAACTGAACGATTTGAAGCAGTTTTATGAGCCTAGCTGGTTAATGCTATACACCTATGCGGCGCAATTTCACTCGATGTTTTTTTATCCGCTTTATTGTGGAATTATCGCTTCTCTTTTGTGCGCATACGAACATCGAGACGGGGGATGGAAGATTTTATTGAGCAGTCCATATCCCCGTCAGCGAATCTATTATGCAAAATATATATTGCTCATTCTCATCCTGTTTCTTGATCAGCTTACATTCATAGTAGGATATTTTGTAGGTGGGTATATAGCAGGTGCTCCAGGAAAAATCCCTTGGTTGCTCGTCCTTTCTACCGGATGGGGAGGGTGGTTCGGGATTCTACCATTGGCAGCCCTCCAGCTTATGCTCTCGGTGAAAATTCGCAATTTTGGAGCTTCACTAGGAATGGCTATTTGCTGTGTGGTGCCTAATATTGTTATGACAGGCTTTCACTCTTCCATAGGCGCATGGTTTCCTTTTACGATTCCTTATTATATCATGTTGCCGCAAACAGCGAGCTATGCTCCTAGAGTTGAGCCTTATAGTCTTGGTTTGATTGTACTTTTTACGTTTTTAGCCTATCTATTTGCTGGAAGAAAGATGTTTGTGAATAGGGATTGGCTGTAGCTAGTATTACAACCACAAAACTCGAACTACAGCCATACTCACAATACCCACAACCACAGTAGCCAGCAAATTTTTGCTCCACAAAGCGGTCACCAGCGTAGGAAGGACCGCTATAAGCACTTGTCCATTAAGAGTGACCGAGGTTTCAGTTCGTACGAGCATATTTTCCATGACCAGTGCCGTGAAGATGCAAATGGGGATGTAGGACAGCCACTGTAACACAGGTTTGGGCAACGTCAGTTTTTGCAGCACGACGAAGGGGATGATTCTCGGAATTGCCGTGACAATCATGCCGCCGATAATGATATACAGGACATTGGGACTAATATTCATTTGTCAGTTAACACTCCAATCGTTGCGGTGATCATGGTCGCTACAATGACTGCGATATGTGATGGCACCCACCAGGACAAAAGGTACATTAGAACGGCCATACATAGCGCAAGCAGCAGGCGATGCTTGAGTTTGGAGGTCTGGACACTTTGGAGTTGGGAAATGAGTAGGGCCAGAAACATTGCAGGTAAGGCAAAGTCTAGACCAAATGCTTCCGGCTGGGAAATCCAATTCCCTAGCACTCCACCAGCCACACAGGAAGCAATCCAAGCGAGATAAGCCGTAATATTAAGTCCGTTCATCCAGCGGTCACTGACCTGCCCGCCTTTAGCCAATTTATCCGACGCTACCCCAAAGGATTCATCCGTCAAAAGGATACCGATGCCTATGTTTTTCCACAGTGAGTATTTAGAAAAGTAAGGAGCCAATGACGCACTTAAAAGCAGATGGCGAGCATTCACAATAAATGTCGTTAAAATAATGACAGACGGAGGACTGGCTGCCGCCAGCATCGAGCACATAATAAACTGGGAGGCGCCTGCGTATACAAGCGCTGACATCAGACCAATTTCCATGGTGCTAACCCCTGATGAAGCGCCCACAATGCCAGCTGCGAATCCAATACATACATAACCAAGCAGTGTAGGAATACAATCTTTAACCCCTTGTAAAACGCTCAGTGAATCGGGCTTCGTTCCGCTCAATTCCGAAGCTATGGACATGTTAACCTTACCCCCAGTGTATAAATTTTATAATAGTATATAACGGAAATTGCGAAGTATCAATATATTATACAATTGTATGTTATATTGAATAATCCCTATAGCGAACAAGTAGTTCGTAAAAAAAGGGCGCCCCAGTCAGTTCATGACTTATGGGACAACCCTAAGGTGGTGACTTATATAAGCTCCTGCCGTTTTTTCAGATATCCGTAGAGGATCATTCCCGAGACCGCGCAGATGGCTGCACATAGACCAATAACTCCATATCCCGCCTGAAGCCCGCGCAGTATGCCAAGCTCAGTGGTTGCTCCGTAGACTATCTTGACCCCTTCGATTACCCAGCCGATCACATAGTTGCCAATGACACTACCTATGCCCATCAGCGTGACGACGAACGTAATAGCTGTATCACTGTCTTTCGGATATCTCCGTGCTATGAACGCCATCACGGTCGGATAGATCATTGCAATGCCGGCACCCGATGCGGCAAAGAGAAACGCCAGTCTCTCCCCACCCGCGATTGCTGCAAACGTACATATCGCTGAGAAGGCGGAGAATAGAATCGTCGAAAGTACAAACCCCATCCGGTCTGTGAGCGGACCAAGCAACAGGCGCCCCAACGAGAAGGTAAGAAAAAACGCTGAGAGCATGCTGGACGCCTTCACCGTGCTCCATGAATACGCTTTCTCTAAAAAGTTAACTAGCCAGCCCCCAACTGCGAGCTCAGAGACTACTCCAAACGACAGGATCATTACCATCATCCAGAGTGCCGGATCGCGGGTTAGGGTCTTGAGTGAGGTCCGTTCCTCATGCTGCAGATCGTCTCCCGGGAAGGTGCTGAGCAGCGCGGCCACAATCGGCAGCAGGCAGAGCGACAGCATAGCCAGATACATTCCCCGCCAGTCTAGCGTATGCCCAAATACCGTCAGTGACATGACTCCCGTCGCCAGCAAAGGGGCGACTGTTGAGCTAAGCCCATAGAAAAAGTGAGACAAATTCATCATCGTGCCGGTATTTTTCACAAAAATCCTCGCCCCCAAAATTGCGAGTGCAATCTCCAGCATGCCGTTCCCGATATACATCAAGAAGTAGGACGAAGCGAAGAACGGATACGTGTGCGACAGGTAGATGAACACTCCCGAGATGATCATGGAAGCAAAAGAAATGATGCTGACCGCCTTGATTCCCCACTTACGGACAAGGACAGCGGTGAACGAGCAGGCAATCAAATAACCAAGTGCGTTTAGAGACAACAATGTTCCGAGCTGCTGTTCATCCAGATTGAAGTCGAATTGAATGCGTGGAATGGCAGGACCTTTTATATTTTCCGAGATACCAAATACAATAAAGCCAATAAAAATTGTCGCCAGCTGCATCATGTACATGTGGCGGGACTTGCGGGTTTGCGGATTCAAATTTAGTCCCTCCTAGATAGTCAACGTTGATTTTCTCGCCTGTTGGGTGTTCAGGGATGAAAAAGTCACAGGATAGCGGCCCCCTTCAGGATATTACAATAGTTTTGAAAAACGTTTTAGTAAGTGAAGTTTAAGGACATTTATAGTTAATGTCAACAGTAAATTATAGCTACAGCGGACACTTTTGTGTATTCTTCATATATAGACTTTGGGATACGAGGAGGTATAATTCGGTGGATTCAATGCAATATATTATTGGTTCTAATTTGGCTCAAATTAGGAAAACTAGAGGACTTAGTTTGGATAAGGTGGCTGAACTGACAGGGGTTAGCAAAGGGATGCTGGCTCAAATTGAGAAGGGGAAATCTAATCCTACGGTAACCACACTTTGGAAGATTGCGAACGGCTTGCACGTATCCTTCTCCACCTTTCTTAAGGAAGACCCGCCGCAAATCACCAAAATTCGTAGAGCAGATCTGCATCCAGTTATTGATGAGGACGGTAACTATTTTGTTTACCCTGTCTTCCCGTATCACTCGGAAAAGAAGTTCGAGATATTCACGGTAAGTCTGAAGCCAGGCTTTACACACAAGGCAGAAGAGCATCTGGGAGAGGAAACGATTCTCATGATCCGTGGGGAAATGTACTTTGAAATGCAGGGGCAACAGCTCCAACTGAGTGCAGGGGACGCCGTACAATTTCAAGGATCTGATATCCATACCTATCGTAATGATTCGGATGAGGATGCCGATTTTTATGTATTGATTTATTATGCGGATTAGTGGGATGATTAACATAGTCTACAACAGACTTCCACACAGGATTCTGCAAAATCCTGAGATATAAAAAGAGAGCAACGAGGAAAAGAGAGGAAAGAACCCATGGAAAGCAAGTACATCCGAGAAACCTACTGCTTTAAGACGTCCCGAGTATTTCCCAACGATATCAACAATCATAACACGCTCTTTGGAGGCCGATTGATGTCGTATATCGACGATATCGCATCTATTGCTGCCGCCAAGCTGTGCCGTACGAACACAGTTACAGCCTCGACGGATTCGGTAGATTTTTTGCTGCCTATCCACCCGAGCGATTCTGTCACGCTGGAAGCGTTCGTAACTTGGACAGGCCGCAGCTCGATGGAGGTGTTCGTAAAAGTGATTCGCGAGGGATTGATGACTGGCGATCGCAAAATTGCAGCTACCGCCTTCCTGACCTTTGTGGCATTGGACGAGAACAATCGTAAAGTGACCGTCCCACAGGTGATTCCGGAAACAGAGGAGCAAATACAATTACACCAGACGGCTCCATCGCGCGCAGCCATACGGCGTCAGCGGAGGGAAGAAAGCAAGCAGCTGGCTAGTTTTCTGACGACAGATTTTCCGTGGGAAGTGTAGTGTACTAGACATCCCCATTTTACCGTTTTAGCATAAAAAGGAGCCGTTTTCCGTTAGAGATCACTACGATCTGTTCGGATGACGGCTCCTTTTGATAAGGATCTGAGCTATTCCACTTTGACTACACGGAAATGCTGGTTCGTCCCGCCATTATCGCCCCATTGAATGGCTTTGGCTCCATCGGCAGTGGCACCTTCGGAAATGTCGATTAGCTTGCCCGTTGCCCGATTTTTCAGCTTATAATAGCCTCCGGTTACGGATACGAGCTGCCAATGCTGGCTGGACCAGCCTCCATCATTCCACTGTTCAATAACTGCGCCGTCTGCTGTAGCACCGCTTTCAACACCAATCAGCTTCCCGCTGTTCCGATTCACAATTTTATAATATCCGCCGCCTGCATCCTTAAGCTGCCATTGCTGGTTTGGCGCTCCGGAATTCGCACGCTGCTCTAAATCTGCTCCGTCTGTCGTCGCATTGCCAATGATGCCTAGCGGCTTGTTGCTCTTGCGGCTTACCAGCTGATAATAACTATCCGGGTCGATGACCATCGGCGTAGTTACGCCCTCAACTACACCACTGGCAGTATCAATGCTGATGCTGTCGAACCAATCCATAGCTAATGAGGTCGCGGTTGGAAAACGCAGCGGCAGCCATACATATTGAGAATCCTGCACAGGACCGCTCCACGCCCCAGCCCAACGGTCGCCCAAATACAGATACGAGGTCGTCTGCGTAACTTCAACAGGAATGACGTAAGCCGACTGTGAACCATAGGTTGTACTATCCCCGAAGTTCATCGTATTGCTCCAGGTTCCTTCAATGCTCGATGCGGTAGCATACTTGGCCTGATTGGGATTCCAGCCGGTTGCCCCGGATGTAATCAGGAAGTAGACGTCTCCTTTTTTGAACATCGCTGGAGCTTCACGATATTGTCCTGGCCAAAGTGTAGTCACCAGCGATTCAACTTGAAGGAAATCCGGTGTCAGACGATAAATGTTCAGATCCGCGTTTACACGGGTAGCCGAAATCAGGTATGCAGTACCGTTATCGTTGTATACGGTCATATCGCGCGAATCATAATCTAGCGGACGGAAGCTGCCCTGATACGTATAATCTCCGTCTACAGTATCGGATGAGGCAACTGCCACTCGGGCTTCGTTGTAATTAATCCCGTTTTCCTTGTGCATCCATAATACGTATTTGCGTGTTTTTTCGTTATAAATCACTTTCGGACGTTCAATATTCGATACATTCAGCTCTGCGGCCGAACTGCTGGTCAGCACGTTTTTACGAAACTCCCAATTTTTTAAATCAGAGGAACGATAGGCGGAGACCGCCTTGAATGTTCCATTCGGATTACGATTTTCACCAAACCAATAATAATAACCGTCCACTTTAATCATCCCGCCCCCATGGGCATGGACCACGTTTCCATCTGTATCTTTAAACTGAATGCCATTTACTACATTCGCTGAAGCAGCTGAAGCGATCTTAGGTGAAAACATCTGAAAAATGCTTAACGAAAGCAAAATAGTGAGCATAATACACAGCAAGCGGGCAAAATCATATTTCATTGTTTCGTCCTCCTCTGTATGGTTATTTTAAAGCGCTTTCATTAATAGGGTCTATGAAGTAGTTTTGATAGAGCTGCTTATCCCAATTGTATCCATATTGAATTGAAAGTGCTAGAGTAGTATATTGACCATGTATATGGCAAGTGTCATCCTAGTTTAACAGACTTCAATCGACTGGTGAGTGTTACAAACTGGCTAATATCCATTAGGTATACAGGAGGCGACCATGGAAATATACGCGATTGATACAAGCAAGCCGGAGGCTGAGGAACATTATGAATTACTGGTAAATCAGGTTTCACTGGAAAAACAGCACAAGTTGGATCGTTTTTTACATCGAGAAGACGCTTTGAGGGGGTTATACGCCGATGTGCTGTTAAGGTGGTTGGTTTGTCGGCAATTAAAAATACCAAATGCCAGCCTTCAGTTTACATACAATGCTTTTGGCAAGCCCTCCTTGTTGAATGCGCCGGCATTCCATTTTAATGTTTCCCATTCGGGAAAATGGGTAGTATGCGCCATTGATGATCACCCGCTTGGTATTGATATTGAACAGCTCCGTCCTATTGATTTTGAGGTAGGCAGGGTATGCTTTTCAGACGCAGAGTACGATGCATTAATGCAGCAGGATGCAGAGAGTCGTTTAGACTATTTTTACGATCTTTGGACGCTCAAGGAAAGTTTTGTGAAGGCCGAAGGGCAGGGGCTGACGTTGCCGTTAAAGTCTTTTTCATTCGAGTTGGAAGCACGACCGTCTATAGGTTTCACGACAGAGGGTTTTACTACAGAGTATTGTCACTTTAAGCAATATAATGAGCTAGACCCAGATTATAAAATGGCTGTCTGTGCAGCTCATGATCACTTTGCGCAGGAGGTACAGCAGGTAGATATAAATACACTACGTTTGGAAGTGGCAACCTTGGCGTAATATGCAGCAGATCAAGCATATAGTTGGAGAAAAGGAGATGAGTGGCGTTGACATTCGTTTTGTTCAAGCACGGCAGGTTATATGGGGACTGGGCTTCCAAAGGAGACTCCATCGTTGTACAGCATGGCCGCATACAGGCCATTGGATATGCCCGGGAGCTTGAATTGCAGTTGTCCGGTAAGGAGTACGAGACGGTGGATTGGGAGGGTGCCAATGTACTGCCGGGCTTAACTGATGCCCATATGCATTTGTCTATGCATGGTATGAAGCTGGCTATGCTGGATTTCACATCAGCTACTTCCAAGGACGAGATGCTGGCTATGCTGCGCAAGCGGGTCGCTGTAACACCGCCGGGAGAGTGGATTTTAGGACTTAATTGGAACGAAAACGCGTTTATTCCTGTTGAAATTCCAAATATAGCTGAGCTGGATGCCATTACAGATCAGCACCCGGTATATCTGACTCGTACGTGCTTTCATACGTTTTTGGCCAATTCAGAGGCATTTCGGCGTGCAGGTATTCACGAGAACACCCCTGATCCGGCTTCAGGAGCCTATGGACGAGACGCAGAGGGACGGTTAAATGGATTGATTTATGAGGAAGCATCCTTTGCCTTTACAAGCGTGCAGCCAGAGCCGGATTATTCGGCGAAGAAGGATACGATCCGGCGAGCTTGTCTGGATGCGCTACGGCTGGGTCTGACTGCTGCGCACACGGAGGATTTACGTTTTTTGGGCAGCATAGAGACGATGCAGCGAATTTACAAGGAGCTGCGAGAAGAAGGTCTTGCTTTTCGCACACACCAGCTCATCTATCATCCATTTATGGAAGAAGTGAAAGCACAAGAGCTGCGTGCAGGTACTGGAAATGAGTGGTTCAAAATCGGTGCGATTAAAATATTTGCTGACGGCGCTATTGGTGGAAGAACGGCTTTATTATCCGAACCTTATAGTGATGCTCCACATACGTGTGGAATGGCCATCCAACCACAGCCAGAGCTGAATCAGATGGTGGCAGCAGCCAGAGCCGCAGGCTTTCCAGTGGCTGTACATGCCATCGGAGATGGGGCGGCGCACATGATTTTGACAGCGATGGAGGCCCATGGACTAACGGAGGAAAGCGGGTTGCCGGATCGTCTGATTCATGGGCAGGTGCTACGGGCTGATTTGGTTAAAAGAATGGCGAAGCTGCCGCTGATTGCAGACATCCAGCCTCGTTTTGTCGCAAGTGATTTTCCCTGGGTGCTGGATCGAGTTGGGAAAGAACGGACCGAGTATTTATATGCCTGGAAAAAGCTGCTGCAAGCAGGCATTCCGTGTGCTGGAGGCAGTGATGCGCCGATCGAGCCCCTAAACCCATTTCTGGGTATACATGCGGCAGTGACTCGCGCCAAGCCGGAAGAAATGCATGAGGGCTATCTTCCCGCTGAGAAGCTGGATGTTCACGAAGCCATTCATCTGTTTACTATGGGAAGCGCAGTAGCGGCTGGGGAAGCTGATGAAAGAGGGACAATCGCTGAAGGCAAAGCCGCTGACTTTACCGTTATTGACCGCGATGTATCGGAAAGTCACCAAGCTTTGCTTGATGTTAAGGTACGAATGACCGTTGTGAACGGGCAAGTTGCATACCGGTCGTAGGCTGGTAATACGTATGTATGGCAAAAGCCTTCACCTTCACTTTTTACGTGAGGTTGAAGGCTTTTGACTTTTACAAGCCACGCTGTATGAAGCGGTCCGCATTTTTCACACTGACCCACAGATCAGAGCTTGCGCCGCCTGGATACCAGTAGGCGAAGCCAGCAAATCCTTGATCCTGACCCAAGCGGTACTTACGAGTGATGGATCGCCCTTCTTCCAGCCATAGCTTATGAAGCTGAGTATCTTTGTAAGACACGGTATACTGCTGAATATCCTCGTCCCAGATCGGTTTGGAGGAGATACGGGACACCAGCAGATTTTGCAGATCTAGTGAAATATCAGAGGAAGCGATGGATTGCCCGTTAGCGTTAAGTGTCCAATTCCGTGTAAATAACGGCAGCGCCAAAATTGCTTTTTCCGGATCGGTGGTTTGTACAAAGCGCCGCACGCTTTCACGCAGCCATGGCAGGGAGGACACGGAGCCGGGGATCGAGCTCCCCCCCCAATGCTCGTCATATCCCATCAGGATTAGATAGTCTGCAGCAGCGCCAAGCTTTTGATAATCAAAAGCGGCAGTCCAGTCCGTTCCGTAATCAGGAGATACACAGAGCGCCAGTACTGCATTTTGACTTTTCAACTTCGCTTTTAATTGTTGGACGAACAATGTAAGATAGGCACGATCCTGGCCATCTACATTTTCAAAATCAATGACAAGCCCGTCTAAACCATGTACAGACACAGCATTGGCAAGCTGAGTTATGGTTTTAGCCCGTAGAACCTCACTGGACAGAATTTGGTGTGTCAACGCCAGGTTGGAACGGTTGCCCACCATAGCCCAAATTTTTTTTTGATGCTGTTTGGACCAGGAAAGCAGCGAAGAGTTAGTGTAATCGCTGATACTGCCCGTTTCGTTCAGAAAAAACCAGCGTGGTGACAGGGTGTTGATGTTGGATTGAAGCACCGTATTTTCAAATTGCTGAACGGTTTGGTCATATTGCCAGCCTAATCGAATGGAAGAAGCAGTGGAAGCAGCTTGGCGAGCATGCTGTGTTGAATACGTCAGCAGACGCTCCAATAGTGCCGCTGTTTCTTCACGAGTGAGAGAAGATGCCGGGTGGAAATAGTTATTTCCACCTTTCATAAATCCGTAACGATTCACGGTGGTTACCCCTTCAAGAGCCCAATCTGCAATTTCGTCACGATCGGTGAAAGAGGATGGGGTGCTACCTGATCCGCCCGAAGAGCGGATGAGACGTGCAATCATTAAGGCTGCTTCTTGCCGGGTTATAGGACTGTTGGGTTGGAATGTGCCGGACGTTCCTCCCTGTACGATATCGAGCTGCGAAGCCGCTTCGATCCAACCGTAGTACCACGCTTGCTTGGGAACATCCCTATAGGAGGAGACAGCTGCTTGTACAGGCTCCAGAGCGAGGACACGATCCAATGCGGTAACCCATTCAGCTCTGGTAACGGCCTTTTTAGGTGAGAAGTAATCAGGTTGTGTACCGTTCAAAATTCCTTTAGCGTGTAGGGAAATAATAGACTGATAGGCGTAGCTGTGTGAAATATCTCGAAAAGCTACGCCGGTTGCTGCTGCCGGGGCAGCTAAGTATGAAGTGAATGCTGTGAATATTGTAATGGCTGTAGTTGCCGATAGAGTAAACCTGGTTAGCCAACGCGATCGTTTGGAACTCATCCCAATAACCTTCTTTTTTATGATAGATTGTAAGTGTATATATTGTTACTCGACGAATAATACTATCAAAAAGAGGAAGGTTATTCATTGCTAAATTGCTGGAAAAATACCAAAAAACCCGCTACCGATGGGTAACAGGTTTGATATTGGATAAACTATGCTTTTTTGGCATACATAATACCGATCGTTTGTGGACCACAATGACTGGATATAACACAGCCTGCTGTTGTTAACAGTACCTCTTGTGCGTTCGTTTCCTCTTTCAGACGTGCTTGCAACATCAGCGCATCTTCCTCAGCCAGAGCGTGCACGACAATGATCATATCGTTATCCATCAAATCCCGCTGGTTCAGGGCATTTTGCAGCATTTGTTCCAGTGCTTTTTCACGTTTGCCGCGGACCTTGTAGGCAGGCGTCATTTTTCCATCAATCACTTTGATTACCGGACGAATTTTGAGCAGACTGCCGATCAGGTTTTGCATGCCTGAGCATCTTCCGCCTTTATATAGATATTCGAGTGTATCAATCACAAATTCCGTGTCGATTAGCGGTCTGGTTGCCGTCAACATGTCTACAATCTGCTCTATCGTACTACCGTTTGCTGCCGCGCGAGCAGCTTTCATCACAAGCAGGCCAAAGCCGCATGACAGATTTAGGGAATCAAAAACCGTAATGCGACCTTCTGGAAATTCGGAGGCAGCGAGCAGCGCATTCTGGTACGTCGATGATAGCTCGGAGGACAGACTTATATATAAAATGTCTTCTCCTTGTTCTATGTAGGGCGTAAAGGCTTGAATAAAATCTGCCGGAGAAGGTGCGGCGGTACGAGGTAAGCGTCCCTCGCGGCTGACACGCTGAAATAATTGTTCCGGGTGAATGTTCACCCCATCTTGCAATGCTTCATCACCAAATACGGTATACAATGGTACAATGCTAATCTCGTACTGTTGACGCCAGTGAGCAGGAACATCACTGGTACTGTCTGCAAAAATTTTAATTTTGTTCATACATTAAATCCTCTCTGTGAGATGCAGAAAAATCATAAAGATTGCACAGACGAAGGATAAATATCCGCCGTGCTATTCGGAATGGCGAGACCGAGGGCAAGTAGTGCAATAAAGCCTACAATAATGAGTGCATTAATGATTAATCCAATAATAGCAAAGGTTTTCTTACGGTTTTTTAACGCAATGCCGATGATTCCGACCACAAGTCCGCTACAATTGAGCAGTAGGCTGGCTAAAAAAATAAAGGGAATCAGCATGGTTCCGGTTTGCTGCAAGGCGACTTCCGGGTTCATAGTTTGGTATTGGCTGAAATGAGCCATCAGATTAATGACCATAATAGCCAGAATAATATATCCGATCAGACTGACGAGCGACATAATAAAAGAAGCAATTCCGGGACCGGAATGCTTGAGCTTGACCGGAGGCTGGAACACAGGAGCTTCTGAAAAAACAGGGTGCTCCTCAGACGCAGCAGGCTTTTGCAAATTAGGATCTTGGTTACTCATTTTTTCAACTCCTTGAACATAGTCCGAACAGGTACTAATTTTCCACAAAATAAACAAAAAAGCAAGCCACTTTACACATTACCCTCCAATAGACAGAGCTTAATCATCGAATTTTGTATGCGGTTTGTTTACACACACTGGCTGGTAAACTTCATGCTGTTCCGATAAAATAAGAAGAACATTCGGGTAAAAGGATCAGGGAAAAGGAGTATAAAAAACATGCAACGAAGATGGATTATGGTAGGATCTATAATGATGATGTTGGCGGTAGCCATTGGAGCGTTCGGGGCGCACATTGTAAAAGCACGGATTGACGCGGATGCATTGGCCGTATATGAAACCGGTGTGAAATATCATATGATTCACGCTGTCGGATTGCTGATCATTGCGTTGGCTGCCGGACAGTGGGGCCCTTCGACCCGCTTAAGATGGGCTGCGCGTCTGTTGTTCACGGGTATCATTTTATTTTCCGGCAGCCTGTATGTGCTAAGTTTAACCGGAATCCGTGTGCTGGGTGCGATCACCCCATTAGGAGGCGTGTGTTTTATTGCAGGATGGATATTGTTGACATGGGCTGCTGCCGGTCCAAAGAAAGAGAATTAGAAAGCTCATTGCCCCATTTTAAAAAAGAGAATCGATAGGAAAGACGCCATGCTTTTCCACCGATTCTCTTTTTTCATGCTTACTTGTTTCTAGTGAGATATTACATTTACGATGTGATCTCATCAATCTCATTCATTTTAAAGGAGTACACTTGCTTCTCATCAACATGATACACACTCAGCAGGTTATTATCATGGTCCAGGTTGAGTATGCGGCATGGAATGCTGCGCTGTCCGCCGTAGCGGTTCACGATTAACCGTACAAGCGTATTATCATGTATATAGCGTTTAATCCATTCGTACGTACTAAGGTCTTGTTGTATTGCAGGCTTTGGCTGTACGTGGGATTGCTTGATCTCTTGAATAGCGGGTGTCTTGTTCGTAATTGCGGCTGATTTCTTTTTGGAGAATTTTTCCGCAAGCGTAGCGGCTGCATCAGACGGGCTATTAACGGCCGACTGTTTTTTTAGATACAATGCAGCTTCAATTAAATTACCAAGTTCGATACCGGATTGAATCCGACTATCCGCAATTTGTTCGTTTTGGCTCAAGAGATGAAGCAGGAACTGAAGGGCCTCTACGTTCGAACGACCTTTAACTAATACATCAACATTAAATAAATAACTGGTTTCGTCTTGATTTGATTCCTTTTTCATACATCCTCCAGCCCAAGCCCTGGGTAATTAGTCTTTTGTAGTACCTATCAATATATCATTAAAATGTAATCTGTCATAGGGCCTAGGGCCCTGTTGTTGGACATTAGCAAAAATAAGTTCTATATAAAGCCCTATGCGCTAAATTTTTTCTGAATCCACAGGAAATGTACATTTTAGCATATGTGTACATGAATGAGGACTGTATATGAGAAGAATTAATAGAGCTAAAGTATGCATATACCGAGAATAAGTGAGGTGGGGAATGAAATCAAGTAATTTGAATTTTAAATATTTTACAAAAAAGTATAGCGTGGCATATCTTCATTAAGGATCTTTTTCCGCCGAGAAAAAAATTAAAATCCCCCTTAACGAAAGAGGGATTTGGCATATCGAAAACATGGTATATTATAGTAAGCAAAAAATAAAGTGGATGGTATTTTCAATCAAAATGGGATTCGTTGTGATTGAATATGATAGTCATGTTCGACTGCCCAACTCACAAGACCACTCCAGAAATTTTCACAGACTGAAATGATCTTTGTTGGTTCCGCTAAATCTCCGGACATAACCAACTTAACTAGATGATCAAATCCCTCTGGACGATCCGGCAGTTCCAGTGCTTCTGGTAGAACCATTGAGCCCGTTGAGAAAAGCTTCTGATTGTGTAACCCAACTAACATAGCTCCATATTGGGCAAACTGCATGATCAAGTACGGCAAGTAGGTACGAGGGCCATTTATAGTGACATTTCTAAGCTTTCCAATAAACTCATACATTTCACCTACAAGCACTTCGTTGATTGCATGCCTGAAATCTTCCTTTGTTGGGGATTCGGCAGCTTCCTTTAATATGGAAAAAAAGTCTTTAGGATCATACAGACGAAGTGGGGAAAAGAAAGGTCCATGTGTCAACGGCCACGTACCCTCAACAGTAGAGGCGGTTTTCAGAAGAATGTCTGAACTACAGACGTTCACCTCGGCTTTCCAAGGACCCGCCGACCATTCATGGCTAAAATCTACGGGAGCGCTGGATTCACTTAGTACACAAAACATTTCAATATCTGAGAAAGGGCCGTCCGTACCTTTGGCAACAGAGCCATAGACCCCTATAGCTAGAATTTTGTCTTTGTATACTTCATGTAACCTAGCAGCTATTTCATGGCACGTCTGAAGCCTCTCATTTCGGGAAATGTGGACAGGTCCATTCATGTTCATTTGTGATTCTCCCTCCGTTTTTAGCAAGCATGGTATGGAGTGCTGTGGGGAAATAGCGACAAGTGAAAACATCTATTTTATCAGTAGTGTGGTGACTTATGAAGCCCTTTGTTAAGAGAACTAAAAACATTACGGTCAATAATTTTATTTTTCATTGTGTGATTAATGAAATGCCTAGCAAAGATTTTGTCAGTCTTAGAATATACTCTTCCAAAACTTCATTTTTTGAAGTGAGCTTTTCATGGAAGGGGAGCTGGTCCATCAACCTTCATAAACCCAATACTTGTGCCCGTATCATTAAATATGCTATAGCACTCGGATGGGATTACAGCCAAGAAAAGAAACAGATGAAAATGGATCAGGCTGATTTTCTTATAGCCGAACTAGGCTTAGAGGACTAAGGTGAAGTGTTTGATCGTACGAACTAAGAGATTTGTCCAATCTACTGATTCGCCATTCAGCGAGGGTTTAATTTCACCTGTGAGCCCTTGCCGCCCGTCTGGATTCCAGTTTCCTTTACACCGACTTCCTTCAGATCGCCCAGTAGACGCTCCAGCACCGCTTTGGCGACAGGTGCTTCTTTTGCGCCTGAGGCCTTAACGACCAACTGTACCGGTTTACCAGAACGGAGTTGTTTGTCCGCCTGACGCAGCTTCGTGTCGTAATCATGCTCCTCAATGTGAGCGGTGAAGCGAAGCTCCTTGACCTTTTCTTTACCATGGTTTCCTGCGGCTTGGCCGTTATTTGTTTTGCTTGCTGCGGCTTTTTTTTGCACAAGCGCTTTTCCTTTGCCCTTTGCAACCAAGCTGCACGGTGGCGGACTACTCATCAGTGAGGTGCAGACCAGGTCCACTCCCTTGGATCGGGCCATAGCCAAGGCTTCTGACTTGGAAACAACGCCGAGCTTCTCCCCTGAGAGTCCGGTGAGCACCACCTCGTCAGCTTTAATTTGCTCGTTGATTAATACTGCCACTTCAATGTAGCCTCCCTTAAACAATGATAAAACTATCATATACGGAACCTATGTGCGATTCAATTGAACTTCAATATATCCTTATTGACAAAAATCACTAACCCCTATACTCTTTTACTGATAATGATTATCATTTTCCGATGCATATACATACAGGGGTGATTGAGAGAAATGAAAAAGATGTTGAATGGACTATTGTTATTTGTAGTTTTAGCGATTGTATTGGCAGGCTGCGGTTCGGCTGGGAATAGCTCGAAGACGGAAGGGGCTACAGGGTCTGAGCAGACATCTACAGCAGCTGGTCCGGTTACGGTTAAGGACGACCATGGCGAAGTCAAGCTGGACAAGCCAGCGGAACGTGTCGTCGTACTCGAATGGACGTTTACCGAAGATCTGATTGCACTTGGCGTACAGCCGGTCGGGAATGCGGACAATGCCAATTACAAGCTGTGGGTGACACCAGAGGCGAAGCTGGCTGATACTGTAACGGATATCGGTACACGAGGCGAACCCAATCTCGAAGCGATTGCGGCACTCAAGCCGGATCTTATTATCACTAACGCCGATAACAATGCAGCGATCTATGCACAGCTTAAGGGAATTGCACCGACGATAGAGTTCGATCCTTACAAGGGGAACGGCTATGATTACGACCGTATGGTCGAGATTTTCAAGCAAATCGCGGTGGCTACCGGTAAAACGGAACAGGCTGATAAAGTCTTAAGCGAACTTGACCAGCACTATGTAGAGGCAAAGGCAACATTGGAGAAGGCAGGCAAAGCAGACTTTCACTATGCGTTGACACAAGCCTTTACAGCTCAAAATGCTGCCAGTCTGCGAATGTTCAAGGATAATTCAGTTGTAGCGGGTACACTTGCGAGAATCGGCATGGTGAACGACTGGAAGTCGGACCAGACTGAGAAGTACGGATTTAGTACCGTTGGAATCGAAGCTCTTCCAGCTGTACAGGACAGTAATTTTATCTACATTACGCAGAAGACGGACGATATTTTTGGCGCTGCGATGAAGAACAACACGGTATGGAACGGACTGAACTTTGTTAAAGAAAAACGCACCTACCCGCTGGACGGTACAACATGGACTTTCGGCGGCCCAATTTCGTCCAAAGTACTGGTTGATCAAGTAGTTGGAGCTCTGACGAAATGACCCGAACGGACACAACGGGATTATCGAAGACTTGGCGTATAGGAAGCATCTTTGGGGGCGGCTTGATCGTCCTCATCGTGCTTTTTTTTGTAAGCTTGTGTTATGGGGAGGCTTCGATCCCGCTCCATACAGTCATCGAGGCGTTGACCCAGCGTCAGAATACGCTTGAGCATAACATGGTTTGGGATCTTCGGATGCCGCGTACGGTCATTGGAATTCTGGCTGGCGGTGCGCTGGCCATCGCGGGTGCTTTGCTTCAGGCCATCACCAAAAATCCACTGGCAGCTTCTGATACCCTAGGGATAAACGCTGGTGCCTACTTTGTGGTCGTACTGGGTGCGGTGATGTTTCCCGGATTGCTGCACCAGGCGCCATTTCTATTTGCCGCTGCTGGCGGTCTGTTGGCAGCGGTGCTGGCTTACTTTATGGGCGGGGGAAGAGCGGGAACTCCGATTCGGTTGGCGCTTGCCGGCTTGATCGTATCCATGGTTCTTGGTTCGTTTACTGGAGCACTGCATATTTTTTATTCATTTGAAACACAGGGGCTGTTTCTCTGGGGTTCGGGCTCACTGGTGCAAAATGATTGGAGTGGGACGACTTACGCTTGGCCTTGGGTCGTAGGACTCTCGGTCATTGCTGTTATGCTGTCAAGGCAGTTTGATGTGCTGGATCTGGATGAGTCCACATCCACATCCCTTGGACAAAAGGTTAGCTTAACACGGGCGATGGGAATTGTGCTGGCGGTTCTGCTGTCGACCATTACAGTCAGCGTCATTGGTCCCATCGGATTTGTAGGTTTGGTGGCTCCGCATTTGGTGCGCCTAAGCGGGTTGAAAATGCATCGTTGGGTGCTACCCGGTTCCTTCCTCTGGGGTGCACTGCTGTTGATCGGCGCAGACGTGCTGGCGAAAATGATTCACAAATCAAGCATGGATCTGCCAACCGGAGCGGTCATGGCCTTGATTGGGGCACCTTGGTTGATTTGGCTGATTTTGCGGAAAATGAAGCTGCCATCCGGTATCGGCGGACAGTCTTCCATGAACATAGGTGTGCGCTCTCGGAAATTACCGTTTGGCAGACTGGCTACAATATTTGCGTGCTGTGCTGTGCTGCTAACGGTATTCAGCCTGATGTTTGGAGGAATGCGCATTCCAGTGGGGGATCTGCTATCCGGCCTGTTTGGCGGGGAGAGTGCGAATTCGGCTTTGCTTCAATTTAGAATACCACGTACGCTGGTGGCGGCCGGGGCTGGTATCGCGCTTGCGGTCAGCGGCGTCTTGATCCAACTAGCGGTTCGTAATCCTTTGGCGGATGCCTCGATCATTGGAGTTTCGTCAGGGGCTGGTTTCGGTGCGCTTGCAGTGATTATCGTGTGGCCTGGGCTGCCTATTTATATGCTGCCCATCGCGGCGATTGCTGGAGCGACAGTGTCGGCAGCGGTGATCTTCTTTTTATCGTGGAACAAGCACCTAAATCCGTCAGTGGTCATCCTGCTTGGGATTGCCGTATCTGCCATCGGATCAGCCGGTATTCAGGTGTTGATCATCCAAGGTTCGCTCTGGGGTAGCACAGGCTATATCTGGCTGACTGGTAGCACCTACGCTCGAAACTGGGGGCAGGTGGCAACCATTCTGGCCTTTCTACTCGTGTTGTTGCCAGTAGCATGGTGGCTGGCTCGCCGTTTCGATCTTTTGGTATTTGACGATAGCAGCGCTATGGGACTGGGGCTTCCGGTGCGCCGCACCCGGCTGTGGGCGATGGTAGTAGGTGTGCTACTGGCGGGTGGAGCAGTAGCCTGTGTGGGTACAATCGGCTTCATTGGGCTGATTGCTCCGCATATCGTGCGTACGTTGATCGGGCACCATGTACGCCGTTCCATTGTTCTGTCTAGCATCTTGGGAGCGGTCATGCTGGTGCTGGCGGATACGATTGGACGGACCGTGCTTGCGCCGACCGAAATTCCTTCTGGATTGCTGATTGCACTAATCGGTGCACCGTATTTTCTGTACTTGATGTACCGCTCGAATAAGAGTAAATCTGTGTAGTTGAAATGACACGAACAGGCTGTTTCCAAGCGGATTCTCCGTGAGGAAGCAGCCTTTATTATTTTTTTCTATGTAATCATCTGAGGAATCATCTGAATTAAATATTTACAAATCTAATAAAGTAGATATAATGTGAAGTATGGAACCGTCATTGATTTATAAAGCTTTGTCGAACGAGACTCGTCGTCTGATTATGCAGTGGTTAAAAAAACCAGAAGATTATTTTGATGAGCAGGCTTATTTAAAGCAAGGGCTCAATTTTCAAATTGGTGTATGTGTGGGAGATATTCAGGCCAAATCGGGACTTGCACAGTCTGTAATCTCAAGTTATTTATTAACGATGCAAAAATCCGGTTTGTTAGAGTCTGAGCGAGTAGGAAAGTGGACGTACTACCGTCGGAATGAAAAAACAATACAGGAATTTGCCGAGTACATCCAAAAAGAACTATAAACAGAAAGGAGTTTTTTTTCACATAACATATCTATAAATCTATATATATAATTAATTGGAGGCTTATACTTAAATATGAAAAAGGTTAACCCGTTACTTATTATCATTCTAGCTTTGGGCGTGTTCGGCATTATTACAACGGAAATGGGTATTATAGGTGTTCTTCCCCAAGTCACTCAAAAATTCAATATATCAGCTTCCCAAGCTGGTTGGCTCGTCAGTATATTTTCTTTCGTTGTTGCGATCTCAGGACCGTTTTTGACCTTACTCGTTTCTGGCATGAATCGTAAAGTTGTTCTATTAATAGCTGTATTCAGTTTTGTTATTTCAAATCTTGTCTATGCCTATACTACTCATTTTGAGGTCATGCTCATTTTTCGTGTTCTTCCTGCAATATTTCATCCTGTCTTTTTTTCAGTTGCCCTCGTGACCGCATCTAATCTTGTTCCCCCTGAAAAGAGCAGTAAAGCCGTCACCAAGGTTTTCGCCGGAATCACGGTAGGATTTGCTTTTGGCGTACCCTTGACTTCTTATCTTGCTGAGAAAATAGCGTTAGAAGCTGCTTTCTGGTTTGGAGCTGTCGTAAGCATGATTGCATTTGTAGGAATCCTCATATGGCTTCCTTCTCTACCTGTTCAGGAAAAAATGTCTTATGGCAAACAGCTAAGTGTATTACGCAAGCCTCAATTATGGTTCAATATTGTGTCAGTTATTTTTATCTTTGCAGCTATGTTTTCAGTGTATAGCTATTTTGCTGAATATCTTGGAGAAATAACCCGTATGAACGGGTCATGGATCAGCATGATGCTGATGGGCTTTGGAATCGTTATGATTTTTGGGAACTTTTTATTTGGGGGATTACTACATAAAAATCTGACAAAGACTGTCATCACGTTCCCGTTGCTATATATGGTCATTTACGTACTCACTTATGCTCTGGGTACTTCTTTCCTACCGATGATTGTGGTTGTGCTCATCTGGGGAGCTGTACATTCCGGAGGGCTAATTATTAGTCAAGTATGGTTAACCACTGAAGTGAAAGAAGCTCCAGAGTTCGGTAATAGCCTATTTGTCTCATTTTCTAATCTCGGTATTACGATAGGGGCTGCTATGGGTGGGTGGTTTATCTCTCACTTGGGAATACACCAGCTCATCTGGAGTGGAATGATGTTTGCACTGCTAGCATTTTTATCGATTATCACAAAAATAAAAATGTTCAAATCAAATGCAGCGGAAGCCAACGTGCGTTAAAATATGGAGAGACATTAGAAGAGTACTCTACATTATGACCATAAAATGATACATGGGGTGATGTTGATTGCATTTCGTATGGACTTCGATCTTAATGACATTCGTAATCGTTAGCGGGATCTTGGCGTTGCTCATCTGGGGAGTGATATCCTTAATCAAGCGTTTTCGCTAATCGCAATGAAGGAGTAGAAATCTCTATGTGTTGAAATTATATTATCCAATTGGGAGGAATAGATGAATATTCGAATGTACCACGATCTGGAGGCTCGATTGGAAGAAGAGATTTGGGAGCTTGGAGAGGATGCAACTCATACACTCCCATTAGATAGCAACTTGGCTGTGGAAAAAGCACAGAAGGCTTGGGATCTAATACCCGAGCCTAAGCATACATGGGGCATCACAGGTGTAACCTTGCATCAATACGTTCAAATTCTCAATTATAACGGGCATACTCAGCGCTCAGTAGAGCTTTTAAATGAGGAAATTTTAGATTTGGAAGGTGCAGGATACCGGATTATACATGCTGAACCTTATATTCAGATGGCGGAAACACTTCTTCTTCAAAGCAAGCCTGTATTAGCTCATGAATATCTCCAGAAGGCATACTCGATTGGGGGCGCACGGGCATTTCGGGATCAGCCCAAGCTTTATCTCGAAATGGCGAAAAGTAAAGCTCTGGATGAACAGGATGTATTACTTCGATTTAAGGCGTTGGATGTGAATGCCAAACTTTTGAGCGAATTAAAAGATAGCCAATAACCAATGTTATGGGCTTATCTTTTACATTTGAGGAGGACGATTGCTTTGAAATTAAAAGAAGTGCTCTTAGGCACACACAGCTTCGAAGCGATGAAAGCTTTTTACGGCTCTCTCTTGGATTTGCAGGTTATAGAGGAGGGTCCATCGCGGTTGTCGTTCCAAGTAGGGGAATCGGTGCTTGCTTTTCAGGAATCCTCCCATATGGAAAATGAGTTTTACCATATTGCCTTTACGATTCCAACAAATAAATTTATAGAAGCCAAACAGTGGGCTATCAACCGAGGAATTTCGTTGATTTCAAGGCATCAAGAAGATGAGTTTTATTTCGAAAACTGGAATGCAACCGCGTTTTACTTCTATGATCCGGATCAAAACCTCGTTGAATTCATTGCTCACCATACACTCGATAATGCAGTCGCTGAAGCTTTCGGGTCTCACTCGATACTTCGTATAAGCGAGATTGGTCTTCCGGTCGATGATGTTCCAGAGGGTTCTAGAATAATTACCGAAACGTTCCAACTTAATTCATGGGGAGGGGCTGGACAGAAATTTGTACCGCTAGGGGATGTGGAAGGTTCCTTTATTGTTACAGACAAGCAACGTCCCTGGTTTCCTGATGATAGGCTTCCGACCGTGTTCAGCATCCGTATCTTATTTGAAGGTATATGCTCTGCCCGTCTTTCGCTTCATAATGGGTCGTATGAATTGAGATCAACCTGAGTTAAGGCTTCATCTCAACGCCACCACCCTGGATTTCTAGAATAGATCAATAAGCGGAAAATCCGGGGATTACCATACATATAGGAGAGAATAGATGAATATTAGATTGCTAAATTCAAATGAAAATTATCCGTTAGAGCTCTTGTTACTAGCTGATCCTTCGCGCCAACTTGTTGAGGAATATTTGAAAAGAGGGCAGTGTTATGTAGCAGAAATCGACCATCAAATTGTGGGAGTCTATGTTCTTTTACCTACAAGACCTGAAACAATTGAGGTGGTGAATATTGCAGTATCGGAAGTCATGCATGGTAAGGGGATTGGCAGACAATTAGTGACACATGCGATTGAAACAGCCCGGATACAAGGCTATAAAACATTAGAAATTGGTACAGGAAACTCTAGCATTGGACAGTTAGCTCTCTACCAAAAATGTGGTTTCAGAATTGTAGGTGTAGATCTAGATTTCTTTGTCAGACATAACTATGTAGAAGAAATTTATGAGAATGGCATACAGTGTAGAGATATGATTCGTATGTCTCAGGATTTGTAGAGCTTAATTTTCTTTGCAAACCCTTCAAAGGTATCTTAAGTAAGGTTCTGAAAGGTATATGATATTGTGCCAAAAGATGGTACAATGAATTGCGGAAAGGCTATACAATCATTGGATTGCAATAGTCCTTTTTTAATGAGCTGATATCCTACTAAGTTCCTGACAAGGGGTGGTTACTTTGTACAACACAACAACCACGATACTCACAGAGATAGCAAAACATATGAGAGATCATGATTTAATCCTAAGTGATTTAGCTAGAGCAGCCGAAATGAATCCGGGCACCATGAGCAGTATTATTAATGGGAATCGCACACTTTCAGTCGATCAGTTAGACCGAATTACACAAGCGATGGGCTATCCCGTTGGTTATTACTATGAACGCTACGTGTCTGAGTATTTAGCAGAGGCTAATCCGAATTGGCGTCGAATGAGTCCTTTTATACATAATTGTGCGAGACTCAATAAATTGGACTGCATTCATGATGTGGTTAATTTATTGATGGATAAGTTAGGCTATTCAGAATCTTTATTTGAGCTTGCCGAAGAATTATTTCATGAAAAAATGTATCAAGCGGCAACCATACTTTATGAAAATGTGGCTATAAGTGAAAAAAAGCAATATTCAGAACGTCTGGCTATGTGTCAGTATCGCTTGTTCCATACAAGGCAAGGAGATAATCAAGAGAAAAACTATGAAGCAGCCGTTCAATTTGAAATATACGTTGATCGACTAGATGAGATAGAACAGTTAGATGCATTAAAAGATCTGGCGAATACATACCGTTCGTTACGAAAATGGGACAAAGTAGAATTATTCGCTAAAGCTCTGGGAGACAAGGCAAAAATTCAATATAAACTGGAGCAAGAACGCCATCCATCCAAAAAAGAAAATGCAAAGAAACCAAGCTTTCCTCTGTTTGCGTATTGGGCTTTTTCTCATTTGCTTCGTGCACAAGCATATGACGAGAGGAAAGACTATGAAAAGGGACTTCATCATATCAAAAAATATGCAGATTTAAGCTGGGTTTTGGATAGAGATGAAGAAACATTGAAATGGAAAAATAAATATGAGGATTGGGCGGTAGTAAATACTTATGTAAATAAGCTTCTTTCAGGCGAAGAGAGCGTACTTCCCGAGTATGTAGCTTATGTTTCTTCAAGGAAAGATGAGGTTCTTCCCGCACTTGATAATATCCTGGAGGCGGCTAATCGATACCAATTTGATGTAGATGATATTTTAGAGCAATTCAAGGAGGACATTTCATCTTATTTAGAACAACAAAAAATCGAAGGCTTTTATACTCAAAGATTCATAACAGAACGTTTTATACATTTTTCTAAGGAATTATCAGTCTACTTTTTGACTAAAGGAAGATTCTCTGATGGTTTTAAATTTTTATTAAGTTGTTTGGAAAAATCTACATTAATCAATAATAAATCATATATAATTAAATGTATGAGGCTTTTTGAGTCTTATCAAGAGCATTCATCATTTGAGACGAAGACAGCTTACAGAAATTTGATTAATGAGGTGGATCAAGATGAAGCGTAAAATAATTCTGACCTTTTTAGCAACCAGCTTTATGTTAGTAGCGATAGTTACTGCCCCTTTACTTTTTCATGATCAAGAACATGGCTATCAACCGAGTCACCATGGCGAAATGTAATTATTCTTAACAGAAAAAAGATGCATGATATTTAAAGCACTTAAAAGGTACAGAGTATAAACCAAATGGATAAGGGAACAGGTTAGATGGAGTTATCCGTCTAGCCTTTTTATTGCGTGTTTTGCGGTATATAAGTAATATGAGGAAATCTTTTTTTGAGAAATATATGTAAAAAGTGCAAAAATGTATTATGTATTGTATGCCGAGTTTGTGTTGAAAGGGTTGTTTATCTATGGAGATCATACCTACGATTAGAGCAGAAGTTCAAACCTATTTGATACGGAAAAGCTTAACGATGACCGAGTTTGGCCACATGATTGATTTGAATGTAGGAACAGTTAGTGGCATTGTGACGGGCAACCGATCTATTTCTGTTCACCAGCTAGATCGCATCACTATGGGAATGAATTTACCACCGGATTATTTTTATGGACGTTATATTGATGAATGTATTGAAGAAGAACCGCTCAACTGGCGAAGAATTAGTCCTTTTTTGTACCGTTGTGTGGCGTTAGGGCGACTTGATTGCTTGCGAAGAGTTGTAGGTATGTTGCTAGATAATCCTATTTATCTTCCTTCACTTTTTGAAGTAGCCGAGGATTCTTATAAAAAAGGTTTTACTGAAGCAGCGGCGTTCCTTTATGAAAATGTGGCAGAAGGGGAAAAGTATCAATATTCAGAACGATTGGCCGTTTGCCAGTATCGATTGTTTACGATTCGTATTGAAGACGATCAAGAGAAAAACTATGATGCTGCTCTTCAATTTGAGCCCTATGTTGAACGGTTAGATGAGATAGATCAGTTAGAGGCATTAAAAGACTTGGCAAATACATACCGCTCGTTACGAAAATGGGATAAAGTAGAACTGTTTGCTAAAGCAATGGGAGACAAGGCAAAAATTCAATACAAACTTGAACAACAGCGGCATCATGTACATAGAGACAATTCGAAGAAACCCAATTTTCCTTTGTTTGCGTATTGGGCATTCTCGCATTTACTTCGGGCAGAAGTATGTGAAGGAAGGAAAGACTATGATCAAGCGCTTCAGCACACTTATGCTTATTCCGATTTGAGTTGGGTCAATGCTACTGATGAAACTACTTTGAAATGGAAAAAAAAGTATGAAGACTGGGCGGTAGTAAATACGTACTTAAATAAGCTTCTTTCTGGTGATAAGAGCGTTCTACCTGATTATGTAGCTTATATTTCTTCAAGAAAAGATGAGATTCTTCCCGCACTTGATAATATTCTTGAGGCAGCTAACCGATACCATTTTGATGTAGATAATATTTTAAATCAATTCGAAGAAGAAATCATCTCCTTTCTGGAGCAGAAAAAAGTTGAAGGATTGTATACTCAACGATTCACAACAGAGCGATACACTCATTTCTCAAGGGAATTGGCGATCTATCTTTTGCGTAAGGGGAGGTTTTCGGAAGGATTCACATTTTTGTTCAGCTGTTTGGAAAAGTCTGCTGAAGCTAATAATAGAATACAAGCAATCAGATGTATGAGATTGTTTACACATTTTAAAGAACATGCATCTGCTCATACGAGGGCAGTCTATGGAGATCTGATTAAAGCGGTTAACGAAGAGGAAGAGTAAGCTGATCCCACCATTCCAATTGCAAATAAAATGCTTTTAAGTTCAAAACTACACCTGACATTGATTCCTGAGTTACAGGGTATGTTGTTCGAGATTTGAAAGCTAACAGTGTTGCTCATTGATTCAAATAACTTATAACAAGGGAGTGATACTTAAGACATAATAGAATTGTTTATTTCAGTTCAAACGTCACATGGATTAAAAGGAAATAACAGGATAGTAGATGGATTTTCCTAAATCACCCCTTTTGATAAGATTATTTCCATCAAAATTAAAGTGGGCGTGGTAGAATGGGGAGAATTTTAGTTCCACCTGACAAATTGATGGAAGTGGCTGATCAGTTCTTACACGGAAAGCATGAAATGGATCGTATGCTGAATTTTCTGAGTGGACGAATTGATTTTGTCCAACAAGGCTGGTCTGGAGCTACCCGAGAAAGATTTTTTCAGGATTTTCAGGTTTCTCGACAATCCATGAGTGTAACGCTTGAACGACTTTCTACGGTTGCACAAGAACTCATCTTTATTTCAAATAACTTCACACAGGTAGACGGGGAAAAAGTCGTATTAGATGTGCCAGGGAATGGTGTACCTATCAAAACAGCATCCAGCGGTGAAGGTTGGTTACATAAAATTTTTGAACAGATTGGAAAAGCGGAGATCACCAAGGCCGAAGCCCAACTGGAAGCTAGCAAGCTACAAGGAGAAATTTTCTGGGATACTGCACAGGGAGCAAAAGGTGCTATTCAGGAAGATTTAACCTTAGGGATACTGCCTGATAAAGAACGGGATTATGATCATCCTATGGCAGCTAAAGTAGGCGAAATTCTCGGTCACGTAGCTACGACATTGCAGGGCGCCGGTGAGGTAGTAGCTGGACTAGGTGGAGAAGGATTATCAGTTGCTGTTTCATCTACAGGAGTTGGAAGTATCGTTGGAGTACCAGGATTAATTGGATCTGCAGCTTTGGCAGCGCATGGAAGTACCACCGCATTTAAAGGTGCAAGTGGAATAGGAGAAAAAACAGCCGAATTGTGGCAGATGGTGAAAGGAGAAGGTGGAGGCTCATCAAAATCTACCCCTTCTTCGGGAGCTAAGGCAGAAAGTGTACCTCATACACAAGGAAACGGTGAAACTGCACAGATTGGTGACACTTTTGGCAAGTCAGGGACATTAGTTGAAAATCCGGGGACACAAATAGATTGGTCTAATTCTTCTAATCATGCTTTAGAAAGAATGCAGGAGCGAGGCGTAACCAAAGAAATGGCAGATTCTTGGGTGGAGAATGGGAAGACCCTTTCCCAGAATAATGGTAGTAAGCATTTGTTTTTTTCAAAAGAAGGTGCTGCTGTAGTTGCTAACGATGGGACACTTGTTACAGTTATTCCTAAGAGTAAGTATGATGATGCATATAAAGCGCTATCAAAATCGTTATTTGGAGAGTAGGAGTATAGAAATGAACGATGATATTGTACAAATGATTAATGAATGGAACCCCGTCGAAATATATCCTCTATTAGAAGATGAATATTATTCAGAAATACGTAGAATCCATGAAAAAAGTAAGGAAACAAACTCTGTTGAAGAATTAGCAGAGCAGATTCATTCGGTATTCGCTCAATCTTTTAAAAAGGAATTCGATAAAAGTATTGAAGAATGTCGGTTAATCGCTGAAAAGATAATTAATGTTACAAAATAATTTATTTTTGAGCTTTCTCCCTTAACAATAAAATAAAGTAGGCTTTTTTTGCATAATTGGTCAATCAAAAATAAAGGACACGAGTTTTTGAATACAGCAAACAATAATATCATCCATGATAAGATGGTTGTGCCTGGATAGGGAAATAAGGAATTGGGATAATGGTTAATTTATAGCGAAACACTAGCGGTACCATTGAATTCAAAGACGAGAAGAGCCTTAAACCAAGGAGAAGGATATGGGATATGATTCCTTAATTAAAGCAATTATTTCAGTGCCAAAAGAAGAATTAACTTTTCATTGGGGAAATAGATTAAAAATTGTTGGTACTAGGGACACCATCTATGAAACAAACAATGGTTTAGATGAAGATGATCATGGGTTCCTTGAATATGATGCTGCGGTTATTGAAGTCAAAAAAATAGTATCTAAGCCGATTAACGAGGAAGGAAGTATCTATAAATGGTTGCAAAAAGGAAAAAGCTCCTTTATTGAAATTTCTCTCCATGACGACCCCCCTAGCATGATTACATCTTCAGATGGGTCTATTATCTGGAAAAATGAATAGCTTAGACCATCCTCAATTGAGTATTTTTCATTGAATTGAGGATGTTCATGACTATTACGACTGATAAGTTTTATTTTAATGCAGAACAGAAGAAAGTTATACTTTATATTGATAAGCCTTTGGGCAATCTATCTCAAAGCAATATAGAAAAATTAGATAATATCAAGAAACTAGGAGTAACTGTTGTAAATTCCTTGGAGGAATTAAGAAAGTGGTTAAGTGATGGGGAGTTCGGCTTTTATTTTAATAGAACGAGAAAAATATACACCTGAGAAATTACTAGGAGATGCAATCGTAGCTGCCTTTCATGCAGATGCTGGATTATATTTTGAGAATGATAAAAAATATAAAAATGAACAGTTTTTTTCAACAACTCTAAATATATCCTATAACCCACTGGGTGCTGAAAACAACCAGCAGTTTATATTCTATATTGACGGAATTGATAATTACGAAATTAATTATGAACATGATGAGAATATTAGTGGATTAGATTCAAGCTTGTCTTTGTATCAAGTAGGATGTATTGAAGATGTTTATGGTGTTGAAGAACTGATTTCTCGATTTATATATGAATATTTCAAGCTAAATCCTACTGACTATTTTTGGATTCCTGATTACGATTGGGTCTACAGTTGGGAAGATATGCAGAAGTTCAGATCTCTGCCCTATGATCCAAACTGGTGCTATAAAAATCCTAAATCAATATAATTCACAACGATTAATGAATATCTATAAGCTTGCTCCTTTAACAATAAAATGGGAGCAAGTTTTTTCATAGTAATTTATCTGATAAAGAAGATAATTTGCATGCACCTAAGAATTAAGAGGCGGGTTTAAACAGGAGAGTCTTCAGTCAGGCTACTAACTTAGCGATATGGGTAAAGTATACAGAAGGTGCGTGAATGTTATGAAGTATGATACATTCTTAAAATTATGGGAAGAACAAAATAGTCTAATGAGACTATTGTTCTGTGAAAATAAAGTGTTAGACTGAAAAACAAAGCATTAGACCGTGAAAAATAAAGTTGTAGACTGGCAGCCGGCGTTAGCAGACGGGCAGGACAACGCAACCATTAGATGGACTTATGGTTCTCATATGATACAATTTATCCCAGAAGTATCTTCGCGGGTTAATGAAAAGCAGCGGTGACGAACTAATAGGAGACCAACACAAAAAAGTGGTAGTTTTATGGATATGCAATAGTTTACTATAGGATCTTATTCCTCGGTTCGTCTGAACCGATTGTAACGGAGATTCATGAAGTGCCTGGAGATATGGAAATAAAAGTGTTGCCTGACAATGGACAGAGCGGGATTGGAAGAGCGGAAGTGAAGTGGCAAAGCCCGTAAGCGTAGGTCACAGCTCATAATACGAACGGAGAACTATAGCTTAACCAGGAAATCACTGGGAAATGCGGAGGATAATTTGGATCGCAATTCGCTAGAATCGAGCGGAGATTCACTTCGCAGACAACTGGAGGCACTACGCGCCGAATGGAACTTGGTACTAAAAGGAGGGGTAGGACACATGCGAGAAGAACAGGAAATATTCGTGGGCAAAGGATATAATAGGTCGTACGCAATTGCTACGGGTCTACCGATTTTAAATATTAGGGGTAGCTTATCGCGTGAAAGTAACGGCCAACTACCGTTTCCGTGGGTGACAACGGGCATCAAGATTGATAAAGAACAGATGTTGGAAACCGTTATGAAGCAGAAGACACTCGAGTATTTGTTCAAGATGCAATTCAGTAAGGAGGAAATGACCGACCGCAATTTGGTTGTAGGCTGTTATGAATATAAGAATCCGAATGACAAGGAACAAATAACGCTATATGCGCTGGTTTCGTTGAAGGAATTTCTCGCGAGATACGGCGATGAACGGGCATCAGAGATTCTGATGCGAGTTGGCTGCGCATACGAGAAGATTATGGAAGAATGCGATGAAGCCATTGAAGAACACTATGCAGTGTTGCGCCGGGCACTTCATTTGAAGAATCTGAGGGACAAATATGACGTCGTTTACGAGTGGGTTGAAGAGGAAGGGCAAAAGACGTACATAAACAGATACACCAAATCGAGTTATACGAAGATTAAAGCTGAATCATTCGTAGAGTTGACCAAACTCTATGATGAACAACGGAAGAAGGATGCAAAGAAGACGTTCTCAACTCTGGAGCCGTTAGAAGCATTCATGCAAGCATAAGAAAACCGCCCCTTTACGGGGCGGTTATTCAACGTTTCATCGAACGAAGATTCGAGGAATATCCAGCGATAGAGAGGATTCTCGACAGTCGCATCGGAAAGTGCTGACCCGTACGCCAGATATGGTCGAATGGAACTGATGGAAGACGTTGATCCAGCCAATTATTTCGGCAAAACCATAGAGGTGGAACGATTTAAGGCGATTGGAAGCCTAGCGATTCAGGGAGAATTTATCGACCTCGGTATTTCTTACTGACGACAAGCCGATCGGTAGCACCGAAACGGTTGTAGATATCAACGGGGGTGGCATGTTCTCGCTCCCTAGTGGCAAGCCGCTGCAGAGTATAAGTGGCAAGTCCTTCGAGGCGTGGCAGCGCGACTAGCTGGATCGGTACGGCGGATGACAAGAACCTCATCTTGTATCAAATAAAATTTATCAAAACAGCCAGTCTTATCGCATGAAATAATTTTACACCACTTATTACGCTAACAGAGAACGTTAGTTCAATAAACCAGCGGCAGTCTAGGACTTTATTTTCAGGTACTTGACTGCCGCTGGTTTTATATTTGGGTCAGTCTAAAACTTATTATTCCAAGTCTGACGATTTAGCAATTCAGAATCAGCTTAGGAGCACCAAATCCAGTCTAAATCTTTATTTTCATCGGACAACTATTAGAGAGAGGAGGGATTTAAGAATCGGAAATTTTTTATCATGGATTTGATAAGAGGTATTTTCAGTTATTTTCATTGTGGGCTGGGACTTGCAAAAATATTGGAGGCTTATAACAGATACAGTCTAAGAGGTTTTTTAATTGGAGCTACATCTTTCCTTATCGGAGGTTTGGGGCTTTACTTCACAAGGCGCTATGTATCATTGGATAGGTTATTATAGATAGACAAATATTTTATTAAAGGAGTATACAATGCTAACATCAAAACAAGAAGAGAGCCTTAGTAAATTTATGAGTAAGATTCTGAGGCATACACCAGAACAGTTTGGTCTTGAGCTAGACCATGAGGGTTATTGTGACATTCAAGACCTGATGCAAGGAATAAGATCAGAGAACAGATGGTCTCATGTCAGTGAGTCGGATATCGAGCAAGTAGTAAGCCATTGTCCAAAACAAAGATATGAGATGGTTAATGGGTACATAAGAGCTAATTACGGGCACAGTGCAGGCAGATTGAATTATAAGGAAGCTATTCCACCAACGATCCTCTATCATGGTACAAACACAAAGGTAATTCATAACATTTTCGCTGAAGGAATTAAGCCAATGGGCAGAAAGTATGTACATCTGTCTGAATCTCTTGAGTTTGCAATTTTAGCAGGCAAAAGACGTGGAGAACTAGTGATCCTCGAAGTAGACACAGCAAAGGCATTAGCTAATCAAGTGAAGTTTTATAAAGCTAACCATGGAGTTTGGCTTGCCGACTTTGTACCGCCACAGTACTTAAAGAAGTTTGAATAAAGCACAGAGCTAGAACATTAACGATGATCATAGAGACTAGATGGAACGATTCGTCTAGTCTTTTTGATATCGCCTGTTTTGCTGTACATACATCATCCTCCTAAAATTTTGAATGTATCTACGGGTGTCCACACCCGCCTGCAAATGCCGCATAAAATAACCCGGATGAACAAAGAGGAGGTGCATGTAATAACTATGATACACATGGAACCCATTCAAGTGGGTGAGCATACATACATTTATCGGAGTCGAGGTCAAACTGCCTAAAACAACGCTGTTGACGATCTCCAACTCCCATGGTTACATCATGTGTGGTGCGTCTAAGATGTACCGAATTTGGGGTAGTAAAATTTTTCGCTGTTTAAGCCATAATGTCAAACGGGACAAGCCTTCATAGCAATTTTCAATTTACTGATCTGTACTGATTCATTCTATTAAAATCTTATAAATGACTGAATTTTGTGACCGCATTTGTGACCTCTTGGGGGGCAAGCATGTAACTGTGCATTTTACTCCTGTGAGGTCTGCTCAAATGGTTGTTTGAGTTGAGCCATAAAAAATCTATTAAAAAGAAGATATTTGTATATGGACAAAATGATCGAAGGAAATAGCATTCTTCGTAACAGTGGTTTTGGAAACTTTATTCTAGAGAAAAAAACTGCAACTGTGAATTGTGAAATGACCTTAAAAGATTACGAATATCAGCAGGAGAGAATAGTAAATGAAATAAGTTCAAAGAGAGTGTTAAGCCAACACAGGTGAGCGTTACGGGGATTTTATTCCCCATTCATAATATAAATAAAAGCTTTAGAATGAACGTGAGAGCACCTCAGGAGTATGTTGGTTGTGGAGTGTATGTTATTCTTAAAATAATGAACTGGCATAGGCTAATATTTTGATTAGAGTAAATATCTCAATTAAAAGGAGAGGTTGAATAAGTGGAGGAACTTTATAACTTAATTCATCCAAAGTATGATGATTACTTACGCCTTGATCAAGAATTAAGAATTCCTTTAAAAAAAGATAATCATTTATCTATAACCGAATCGGAGATCCCGTTTTTAGAAGGTTATGATATCTTTACATGGTCTACAACTTTTTTTGATAAAGTGACACAGGCAGAATTTAGTCTGATCAATTTATTGTATATATTTGAGCAAGGAATTAATGATGATGAGTGGCTTGTCAAGGGAAAGGGAACTATTCGCCTACTTCCTCATTTCGAACAGAAGGATTACTTCCTCAAATTTTATTTTGATTATTATGTTGATAATTTCTTCTATAAAGTTTCTTCTGCTTTAGATGTATTATCTCACATTAGTAATAGATTATATAATTGGAACATTCATAAGCCATCCTTTGAGAAATGTTGGAATAAAAAGGAAACCGAAAGTGCTGTAAAATTATCAAATGAACAGCTTTACTTTGCTCTAAGAGAAATTATAGATAAGCCAATTTATAAAGATTTTAGACGAATTAGAAATGACTTTACGCATAATCATCCTCCTTCGTCTCCCACATCAGGTGTAATCTTTTATAAAGATAAGGAGAGGCCAGTGACTAACTTGGGGGGAGAAGAATATAAAATAACTAAATCTCTTTCTGGAGACCATATTGTGTATACTTCATCAGGTGAAACCAAAAAAATGGTACTAGAGGTTTGGGAGCTATTAATTGATGTAATTGATGTAGTTAATGAGCATATGAGGTAGTTTGGAGAAATGAAGACCATATAAAACACCAATTTTACCATCCAGTTGCCCTCATATTGACGGTGACTGGAATTTTTTATATCTAAATTACGCGAAACGTCAATTTGAGCAGTTTGGAAATCGGAGTTGTCTCCGAATTGCTGCAACACGTCTATTTGGCGGATTGTTGTATTTGGTGAATTACATCGGGCAAAATTTTGTCCAATGTCGTTTGTTTTCTCCAATTGACTCAACAACATAGACTGGCTGCTGGTATTAAGCTAACGGGCAGTATGGCGTAGCCATGATATTTGAATATATGATACGGTTCACCGTACCGTAGTGTATTTAAACATAAAGTACAATTTGACCACAAAATATACCTCTATATAAAGACAAAGCCACTCCTTACAATGGAGTGGTTTCTTTGCATGGAACTTCTCTTTTACTTATAACTGAGTAACGGCTTTTTTCTATGTTTTGTTCGTTGTTCATATGCAAATGCTATACGAATTAGCATAGGTTCACTAAATGCCTTTCCTGCAAACGTAACTCCAAATGGTCTGCCGTTGTCTTTGAAGCCAGCGGGAACAGCTACTGATGGATACCCTGCCCTTGCACAAATTTCTGCTCCCACATATGATGGAAACATAATTGCATCCAATCCGTATTTCGCTATGGCATAATCTATGCCTTCATTCTGGGAATAATATAAATCAGTTAAAGACTCTAATATATAGTTCGGATTCTTCAATGGATTCACTAAATGTTGCCGGTTCTTCAGTAAATCTTGTCCATATTTCAAAGCCTTCTCGGAGTTTTTTTCGTTCCACTCAACCAATTCACTAAATGAATGTACAGGCATACTTTGTGGAAGGTTTCGGAGATAGTTATCAAGACCATGCTTAAATTCGTTATTCAACTTGTTCCAATTCCATTTCCTATCAAAGGCTGGCATTTCAATGTCTTCAATGACGATTGCTCCCGCTTTTGTTAGTTCCTCTACAGTATTATTAAATAATATTTTATCATATTCGTCAGGGTCACGAAATTGCTCTAATGGTACATCTCTATAAACCCCAATTTTCGCCCCTTCTAAGCCATTCTTGTCTAAGTAAGTTGAATAGTCAATCGTATCATCATTTTTCCATGTAGCAGGGTCATTATCGTCTTTACCTGCAAGTACACTAAGTAAGATTGACGCATCTGATACGGTCCTTGCAATTGCTCCAGCGGTATCTTGAGAATAGGAATAAGGTATTATACCTGTACGACTTATAAGCCCAACTGTAGGCTTTATACCAACAATCGAGTTTTGAATAGCTGGACTTAAAATTGATGCTGAAGTTTCCGTACCAACTGCAACACTTGTAAAATTTGACGCCACAGCTACAGCAGAACCAGAGCTTGACCCACCCACGAAAAAGTCACCGTATGGATTTAATACTTGTCCGCCTTTAGAACTGTAACCTGCCCACATTTTTGTGGATACGCCGTTTGCCAATTCAGTCATGTTTGTTTTTCCAAGGATAATGGCTCCAGCTTCTCTAAGTTTTTTTACAAGAAAGGCATCCGTTTCGCTAATGTTGTTTTCCAGTGCCAACGCTCCTGCACTCGTCCGCATTTTGTCCTTTGTTTCAATGTTTTCTTTCAACAAAACAGGTATACCATGTAAATACCCTCTAATTCCTCTTGTTTTTCTTTCTTTGTCTAGGGCTTCTGCAATAAAAATCGCATCTGGGTTGATTTCCATTATAGAATTTATATTTTGACCACTCTGGTCGTGTGTTGCAATACGATACATGTAGTACATAACAAGTTCCCTAGAAGTAACCTCCCCTTTTCCCATTGCTTCTTGCAATTCAAAAATGGTTACTTCCTCACCATTTAGATTCTTAAGTTTAAAATTAGGTTCCATTTAGTTGCTCCTTCCAATGATGAACTTTTCTATTAGAAATCACATGAAATCTATGCTTTGTATACTATCTTCTATACTACCATATGTTGGAACTCCCTACTATATCCGTTATCGCTTCATATTCTGCTTATAGTCAGTCTATGGAAGTGCCTACGGTATATGTGATAACTCTGATTACGAAATAGTTCAAGTATGGGACAGATTACAAAAAAGGATTACAAACAGAAAAAGATATGGATTTGCTTAACCATGAATTGTTTGAATCCAGATTTGAGGGTATATTTAAAACAGACTATGAGACTGCTCATAAAGCTGCGGTAAGGTCGGGTCGTCCATGGGAAATAGAGTGGAGGAGATTTTATAATGGGAGCATTTGTTTTACTTTTTAAAAGAACATGAAGATGAGAATGTAGTTATTTATAGATATGGCCCTAATGAACACATTATGGGGAAAATTCAATTGAACAAAGAGACTAAGTTATTCTCTGAAATTGAACCTTTACCAGATCCGAGCCATTCAAATAAATTTTATTTTGATAGGGCTGCACAGAGGATGGCACGTTGCTTCGTTAAAGAAGGGGGGATATTTCCCGATAAGATGACATTTGAATCATAAAGTAATTCAATAATATGAACCAAGCTTGCTCCTTTGATAATAAAATGAGAGTAGGCTTTTTTTCATAGCAATCCATCTGATAAAGAGGAAAATTCTCATCTACCCTAGAATTAAGAGATGATGTTAAAAAGGAGAATCTTCAATTACACAGTTAGTTAAACGAAGAAACATTCAACTCGTGATCCCTCAATTCGGTGAAATGCTCAATACTTTCAATCATGGTGGACTATTTAAAGGATGGAAAGCTATATCTAAAATTCCAGATCAATATATAAATAAATATTTTATTAGAAGGAGTACATCATGTTAACATCAAAACAAGAAGAGAGCCTCAGTAAATTTATGAGTAAGATTCTTAGGCATACACCAGAACAGTTTGGTCTTGAGCTGGACCATGAGGGTTATTGTGACGTTCAAGACCTGATTCAAGGAATAAGATCAGAGAATAGATGGTCTGAGGTCAGTGAGTCGGATATCGAACAAGTAGTAAGCCATTGTCCAAAACAAAGATATGAAATGGTTAATGGGTACATAAGAGCTAATTATGGGCACAGTGCAGGCAGATTAAATTATGAGGAAGCTACTCCACCAACGATTCTCTATCATGGTACAAACACAAAGGTAATCCATAACATTTTCACCGAAGGAATTAAGCCGATGGGGAGAAAGTATGTACATCTGTCTGAATCGCTTGAGTTTGCAATTTTAGCAGGCAAAAGACGTGGAGAACTCGTGATCCTCGAAGTCGACACAGCAAAGGCATTAGCTAATCAAGTGAAGTTTTATAAAGCCAACCATGGAGTTTGGCTTGCCGACTTTGTACCCCCACAGTATTTAAAGAAGTGTGAATAAAGCATAACTCCAGAACATTAACGATGATCATAGAGACTAGATGGAACGATTCGTCTAGTCTTTTTAATATCGCCTTTTTTGCTGTACATACATCATCCTCCTAAAATTTTGAATGTATCCACGGGTGTCCACACCCACCTGCAAATGCCGCATAAAATATCCCGGATGAACAAAGAGGAGGTGCATGTAATAACCATGATACACATGGAACCCATTCAAGTGGGTGAGCATACATTTATCGGAGTCGAGGTCAAACTGCCTAAAACAACGCTGTTGACGATCTCCAACTCCCGTGGTTACATCATGTGTGGTGCGCTGGATGTCGGATTGCTCAATGAACGGCTGGCGGATCGGAAAATTCTGGCCGCACGTGCTGTAGGGGTAAAAACACTAAAGGAACTGTTGGAAGCACCAATGGAGTCAGTGACGACGGAAGCTGAGCAACTTGGAATTAAGCCAGGGATGCCAGGCTATGAAGCATTATTGAAACTGGTGTAAGAAGCCTAGTAATAGTTGTTGGATAAAAGCAAAAAAGAAAAAGTTAAAAAACCGGGCGCTACGGCTCCGGTTTTTTCTGTGAAATTTTTCATTCTATCGAGTGGAACTATTTGAATTATATACGAAGTGTATAACCTGCAAGAACAATTAATCGGCAAACAAAGCGGTAAGGTTCTCGCTAAAGGGGGCTTGGACAATTCCTTTTTCGGTAATGATGGCGGTAATGTACTCATGTGGTGTAACGTCGAAAGCCGGGTTGTAGACTTTGATACCTTGTGGGGCAGTTCTTTTGCCAAAGCTCTCGGTAACTTCCTCCGCAGAACGCTCCTCAATCGGAATATCTGCGCCTGTAGCGGTCTGTAAATCAATGGTAGATAGTGGCGAAGCAACGTAAAAAGGTATACCATGCGCCTTCGCCAACACTGCCAGGCTATAGGTGCCGATTTTGTTGGCCACATCCCCATTAGCGGCGACTCTGTCTGTACCGACAATGACAGCTTGCACCCATCCTTTAGACATCACCATGCCTGCCATATTGTCACAGAGCAGGGTGACATCTATGCCTGCCTGCTGAAGCTCAAAGGCGGTCAGACGCGCACCCTGCAATACGGGGCGGGTTTCGTCAGCAAATACTTTCAGGTGGATTCCGTTTTCCTGAGCCAAATACATAGGCGCGAGCGCTGTTCCGTATTTCGCTGTTGCCAAGCCGCCTGCGTTGCAATGAGTGAGTACGCCCATCCCATCCTTGAACAGAGGTAAAGCATGGATGCCGATTAGGTGGCAAACTTCTTCATCCTCTGCCTGAATGGCTATAGCTTCACGCTCCAGCCCTGCATTCCAGTCTTCGATCTGGCCCACCTCAGCCTCTGTGACGAGTTCGCCGGCTCGCTTCTTCATGCGGTCCAGAGCCCAGAACAGATTTACGGCAGTCGGCCGTGAGGTAGCCAAATGTCTGCACACCGCGTGTACATGCTCCAGCCACTCAGCAGCGTCATTGCCGCGATAGGAGGTAGCCCCCAGCACCACACCGTAGGCTGCGGCCATCCCGATGGCGGGGGCGCCCCGTACCTTCATGGCATGGATGCCATCCCACACTTCTTCGGTGGTGAATAAATCCAGCATGACTATCTTTTCGGGCAGTAGACGCTGATCCAGCATGGACAAGTGGTTTCCCTTCCACACCAGTGAAGTTAGAGCCTGTCCAGACACAGTTGCTTCATGGGAGGATGCGGGAAGAGATTCTTTATTTTCACTCATATGCGTGATGCTCCTTTAGTTTGGGTCGCTGTTGCTGTCCGAACAATGTCTTCTAGTTCCCGGATCGAATGAAGCTCGCGATTGCGGAGAACCAAGGCTTTTCCGATCGATAACGCGAGACGTTCCGCAGCTTCCTTGATATCAGGATCGGCAATGGTATCGATATCCGCCACATGCGACAGGCTGATGATCCGGCGGATCACTTTGCACCCTGCAAAGCCAATCGTATCTTGCAGTACTTTCTGGAGGTATAAGTCCTGATATCCGGGTGTACGTGCCAAATGATCGGTGACGTGCTCGTTCCACAGTGTACGAAACCTGCTCTCAAACTGCTCCCATACTTGAATGACGGTCTCCAGGAGCCAGTCACGTCGTTCCTTTAGCGCCGTCTCGCTAGAAGTCCATCCGGGCTGTGCTGCGTAGTTCAACAGCAGATTGGCGATGACCGCTCCGATATCAAACCCCATGGGGCCGTAATAGGCAAATTCAGGATCAATGACTTTAGTCGATTCAGCTGTTACAAAAATACTACCTGTATGGAGGTCGCCGTGTAGCAGTGCTTCTGTTCGTGTCATAAACTTTTCTCGCAGCAAAGCTACTTCCAGATGAAGGATCTGATCTGTACGGAGTGCCTCTGCTTCGTCTTCAATGTACATACCATAGTTGTTATTATCTGAAAATCGGTAGGGTTCATCCAAAATCAGATCCTCAGTTATTTTGCAGAGTTCAGGGTTTATAAAGCGTTTAACCAGCTCTTTTTTAGCCTGCTGATTCATGCCCAAATCTGAGGTGAAAAAGAGCGTGCGTGCCAGAAATTCCCCAATATGATTAGCAAAAAGAGGGTATGTGTTGCCTTCAATTAGTCCCTTGCGCATGATTGTGTGTGAGCTAAGATCCTCCATCACGGTTAACGCAAGCTCATCGTCATAGCCTAGTACCGCAGGAACCAATTCGGGGCAAAGCTGGTGCTCCTGCTGAAGTGCCTCGCGTTCAATACGGGCGCGATCCAGCGACAACGGCCAGGATTCACCCACAATTTTTACATAGGGAAGTGCCTGCTTGGCAATGATACTCTTGTTAGATTTGGAATCTGTAATATGAAAAACCAGATTTAAGTTGCCATCGCCGATTTCTCGGCATTCCAGATGAGCTTCCTGGCTAAAAAATCCGGGAATGTTCTTCACGAATTCGATTGCTTCTTCGGTCGTTAAGGGATGATATTTGGACAATGAGGTCACCTCCGTAAATTGCGCACATGTAAATGGTAAGAAAAAACATCACAATATTAAACCAAGTATTTTGATAGGATAGAGAAAGTATAACGAAAATCACTGAATTTTTGTACATTTTTTTTATGATGGATTGGAAGAGGTGGGCTTCTTCTTTTTGTTTCGTCTCTGTATAGAAAGGGTAAATATGAAACAGACGTCCGGCAGGTGATATTCAAATGCCCGCTGGCGTCTTACCGTCAGCAGGGACGGTGATGGATACGTAAACGCTTCTGAAAGTCAATTTGATGAAAAAGGAAGGGATTTATGATGGCTAAAACAACAAGTAACTCGAAAAATACGCAAACCAAATCGGTGGAGGAACTTTTAAACCGTCAAGTCGCTAACCTCAATGTGTTATATGTAAAAATTCATAACTATCACTGGTACGTGAAAGGCTCCAGCTTTTATACACTCCATGTTAAATTCGAAGAATTATACAATGAAGTGACATTGAAAATGGATGAGATTGCCGAGCGCTTGCTTGCCTTGAAAGGTTCTCCTTCCGCAACATTGAAGGAATACCTGGAGCTGTCCTCAATTCAAGAGGCTACCGGTAATGAAGATGCTCCAAAAATGGTGCAAACCCTGATTGAGGATTTTGCGACGGTATGTGAGGAGTTTCAGGAAGGTATCGAATTGGCGGAAAGTAATTCCGACCAGCCTACTGCAGATTTGCTGATCGGCTACAAAGCAGATTTGGAGAAACACATGTGGATGCTTCGCTCTTATTTGGGCTAACTCATCAGGCTTTCGCACTAAAATAACCCCTTTACATGTAAAACGCTACTGACGTCAAGCTGTCAGTAGCGTTTTTATGGCTAAAAAAGAGATTATGTATCCCATGGTTTTTGTACTACACTATAACTATGTAATCATTCGAAGGATGTATTTTGCCATTTGTGTGATTGGTAGGATGAACATTTTATGAAGAAAGGTGGATAACGTGCGTCTGTTGGTTGCACCCTTAAAGATATTTATTATAAAATAACTTGAGAATCATTGAGAATCAGTTTAGAATGATTATAAATAAATTTTTAATTATTACATTTGCTTGAAATCAGGGGGCTCCCCTGTTTAAATATCTTTCTGATTTCGACACCACACTACATTTTTTGGAGGGTATTGCGAATATGGCTACAAACTTTAAGATTGAAGGTCTCAAAGCGACCATTGAAGGTAAAGAAATTTTGAAGGGGATTAACCTCGAAATGAAGGGCGGAGAAATCCACGCCATCATGGGTCCTAACGGAACGGGTAAAAGTACGCTCGCATCTGCTTTGATGGGTCATCCTAAATATGAAGTCATAGATGGCAAAGTAACTTTGGATGGAGAAGACGTGCTGGATATGGAAGTGGATGAGCGTGCACGTGCAGGATTGTTCCTGGCGATGCAGTATCCAAGTGAAATTGCAGGGGTAACAAACTCCGACTTTTTGCGTAGTGCTATCAACGCGCGCCGTGAAGAAGGACAAGAGATTTCCCTGATTAAGTTTATCCGCCAAATGGAAGGCAAAATGAAAGAGCTTGAAATGAATCCTGAGTTTGCTCACCGTTACCTGAACGAAGGTTTTTCCGGTGGTGAGAAAAAGCGGAATGAAATTCTGCAAATGATGATGCTTGATCCCAAAATTGTCGTTCTGGACGAAATTGACTCCGGTCTGGATATCGATGCTTTGAGAATCGTAGCTAACGGCGTAAACGCTATGCGTTCTGAAGACCGTGGCTTCCTTGTGATTACTCACTACCAACGTCTGTTGAACTATATTAAACCAGATTATGTACACGTAATGATGCAAGGACGTATCGTTAAATCCGGTGGTCCTGAGCTTGCTGAGCGTCTGGAAGCGGACGGTTACGACTGGATCAAGGAAGAGCTGGGTATCGTTGATGAAACTGTAGGACAAGAGGCGTAAGCCGGAAGCGAGGAGGAAAACTGATGACAACACAAACAATCCTTCCGGTAGATTCCGAGCAACTGCGTGTTCTGTCCGAACGTAATGGCGAGCCATCTTGGCTGGTCGAAGACAGACAAAAAGCACTTGAGCTTGCAGGCCAACTGGAGCTTCCGGTATTTGAAAAAACAAAAATCGAACGTTGGAATTTAAACGATTACGGTCAACATAAATTGAGCGAGGTCATTGCATCTGTAGGTCAGGTTCCTGCAGCCATTGCTGATCTGGTCAAAGAACAACAAGAGGGCGGTCTGATCATCCAGCGCAACTCCGGTGCGGTATACGTGAAGCTGAGCGAGGAACTGGCAGCGCAAGGTGTTATTTTCACGGATTTGCAAACGGCGGTCAAAGAGCATGCTGATTTGGTCAAAGCTCATCTGAACACTGTTATTAAGGCTGAAGAAAATTCATTGTCGGCATTGCATGCAGCACTCTGGAACGGTGGAGTATTTGCTTATGTGCCTAAAAATGTAGAACTGAACGTACCGCTTCAAGCTGTGTTCCTCACGGATGATGCGACTGCAACTTTTGCGCCGCATGTGCTGCTCATAGCTGAAAACCATAGTTCCGTGACGTACGTAGACAACTATGTATCTGCAGATTTGGCGGCACCTGTTCTTCATAACGGTGCGGTAGAAGTGGTTGCGAATGCAGGCGCTAAAGTACGCTATGCGACAGTGCATCAGTTTGGAGAGCAAGTAACGGATATTTCCATTCGTCGTGCCACGCTCGGAAATGACGCTGCTATCGAATGGATTGTAGGCGAAATGAACAACGGCAATACAGCGAGCAATACCATGTCTGTGCTCAAAGGCAATGGCTCCAACTCGGATGCCAAGGTTATTGCTGTAGGTTCTGGTTCACAAAAGCTGAACTATACGACACAAGCACAGCATTTTGGTAAAAATTCCGCTAGTCAGATGATTACACGCGCAGTTATGCGTGAAGAAGCATCTTCCATCATTAACGGAATTACGAAAATTGAAAAAGGCGCTACCAAAGCAGACGGTCAGCAAACGGAGCGTGTACTGATGCTCAGCCCGAAAGCACGTGGTGACGCTAACCCGATCCTGTTGATTGATGAAGATGATGTAACGGCTGGACACGCAGCCTCGGTTGGTCAGGTTAACCGTGAGCAAGTGTATTACTTGATGTCCCGCGGAATTAGCCGTGCAGAAGCTGAACGATTGATTATTTATGGCTTCCTGGCACCTGTCGTATCTGAAATTCCGCTCGAAGGACTTCAACATCAGCTGCAAAGCCTTGTTGAAAGGAAGTTAGGCCAATGAACACTGCATTGATCCGTGAACAATTCCCGATTTTACATCAGGAGATTAACGGTCATCCGCTGGTTTATTTGGATAATGCGGCCACTTCGCAAAAGCCGCTAGCGGTCATCGAGGCGATCAAGCACTATTACGAGTTTGATAATTCGAATGTACACCGTGGTGTGCATACCTTGGGTAGCCGTGCTACGGATGCTTATGAAGGTGCGAGGGAGAAGGTAGCCCGTTTTCTGAATGCCAAGCGCAGTCAGGAAATCATTTTTACACGCGGGACAACAACCGCGCTGAATCTGGTGGCTTCTTCTTACGGTAGAGCTAACTGTAAGGAGGGTGATGAAATTGTCATCACTCCGATGGAACATCACAGTAATCTGATTCCGTGGCAACAGGTAGCCAAAGCCACTGGTGCGACTTTAAAATATATTCCGCTTCAAGAGGACGGTAGCGTTGATCTTGCAGACGTGGAGAAAACCGTCACAGAACACACAAAAATTGTTGCGATTGCGCATGTCTCCAATGTGCTTGGCGTTGTGAATCCGGTCAAAGAGATTGCTGCTATTGCACATCGCAAAGGTGCAGTTATCGTTGTCGACGGTGCACAAAGTACGCCACATATGAAAGTAGACGTGCAAGACATAGATGCTGATTTTTATGCTTTCTCTGGTCACAAAATGTGTGCTCCTACAGGAATTGGTGCACTCTACGGCAAGAAGGCGTTGCTGGAAAACATGGAGCCCGTTGAGTTTGGCGGTGAAATGATCGACGATGTGGGATTGTATGAATCCACATGGAAGGAGCTACCTTGGAAATTCGAAGGTGGCACCCCGATTATTGCTGGGGCAGTTGGCTTGGGAGCTGCCATTGATTTTCTGGAAAGCATCGGACTAGACGCCATTGCACAGCATGAGAGCCGTCTATCGAATTATGCACTCAAACGTCTCCGTGAAGTGGAGGGTTTGACGATCTACGGACCTGCTGAACGTCATGTCGGGCTTGTAACATTCAACTTGGATGATGTGCATCCGCATGATGTAGCTACTGTACTGGATAGCAAAGGGGTGGCCATACGTGCGGGCCATCATTGCTGCCAGCCATTGATGCGCTGGTTGAAAGCCAGTGCAACTGCACGTGCCAGCTTTTACCTCTATAACACGGAAGAGGATATCGACGCTCTGGTCAGCGCCTTAATCCAAACGAAGGAGTATTTTGGCGATGCAACTTGATGACTTGTACCGACGCGTGATTATGGATCATTATAAAAATCCGCGCAATCGCGGACGTTTTGAGGACGATGCTGTTACAGTGGATTTGAATAATCCTACGTGTGGTGACCGGATATCCCTTCAACTCAAAACGAAAAACGGCGTAGTCGAGGATGCCCGTTTTACAGGCGAAGGCTGCTCGATTAGTATGTCCTCGGCTTCGATGATGACAGAAGCGGTCAAAGGAAAAACGATTGATCAGGCCTTGGATATGGCGAGTCGCTTCTCCTCTCTGATGAAGGGCGAAGCGGTCGAATTTGATGATTATGAAGAATTGGAAGCTTTGTCAGGGGTCAATAAGTTCCCGGCTCGCATTAAATGTGCGACATTGGCTTGGAACGCGCTGCGCAAAGGGATTGACGAAGATAAATAATTTAAATAGAACAGAGGAGGTTTGAGAAACATGGCCAAGAAAGCACCGGAAATGGAAGAGTATAAGTATGGCTTTCGTGACGAGCACAAGTCCATTTTCCAAACAGGTAAGGGTCTCACTCCGGAAATTGTAAAGGAAATCTCCAAAATTAAGGGTGAACCGGATTGGATGTTGGAGTTCCGTCTGAAAGCATTGAAGCAATTTGAAAAAATGCCAATGCCAAAATGGGGCGGAGACATGGATGAACTGGATTTCGATGATATCCAGTACTATGTAAGACCTTCCGAGAAGCAAGGGAAAACGTGGGAAGAGGTTCCTACAGAAATTAAGGAAACCTTTGATAAACTGGGGATTCCTGAAGCGGAACAAAAGTTTTTGGCTGGTGTATCCGCACAGTATGAATCCGAGGTTGTCTACCACAGCATGCAAAAGGACCTGGAAGAGCAGGGTGTCATTTTCATGGATACCGATACAGCGTTGCGTGAGCATCCTGAGATTCTGAAAGAGTATTTTGCCACAGTCGTACCTCCTGCGGACAATAAGTTTGCGGCCCTGAACAGTGCGGTATGGTCAGGCGGTAGCTTTATCTACGTGCCTAAAGGTGTGAAATGTGAAGTTCCATTGCAGGCTTACTTCCGTATCAACTCGGAAAACATGGGTCAATTTGAGCGTACGCTCATTATTGCTGACGAAGACAGCTTTGTGCATTATGTAGAAGGCTGTACAGCTCCAATTTACAGCACGAACTCGCTGCATAGTGCTGTGGTTGAAATTATTTGTAAGAAAAACGCACGCGTTCGTTACACAACGATTCAGAACTGGGCACCAAACATTTACAACCTGGTAACTAAACGTGCGGTTGCTGAAGAAAATGCAACGATGGAATGGGTTGATGGCAACATCGGTTCCAAGCTGACAATGAAGTATCCTGCCGTTGTATTGAAAGGTCGTGGAGCGAAAGGGATGGTCTTGTCCATCGCTGTTGCAGGCAAAGGCCAGCATCAGGATGCAGGTGCGAAAATGATCCACTTGGCACCAGATACTACATCCACCATTGTATCCAAATCGATCAGTAAGCACGGTGGTAAAGTAACGTATCGCGGATTAGCTTCCTTTGGTCGTCAGGCTCAAGGTGCAAAATCGAATATTAAGTGTGATACGTTGATTTTGGATAATCAGTCAACTTCAGATACTATTCCTTATAATGAGATCATGAATGACGATATTACACTTGAGCACGAAGCAACGGTGTCCAAAGTATCGGAAGATCAACTCTTCTATCTGATGAGCCGTGGTCTGACCGAAGCTGAGGCAACACAAATGATCGTTATGGGCTTCATTGAGCCGTTCACCAAAGAACTACCGATGGAATATGCGGTAGAAATGAACCGCTTGATCAAGTTCGAAATGGAAGGTAGTATCGGTTAAAACGCGGTAACCCTTGGTGAGACAAGGTACTTGAGGTAATTAAAGCTGTTTAATCCGAGTCGTGCCGATTTTGTGCCGACTCGAATTTCCTTTTAAATGTAGAAGGCGAACTTTTTAAGTTCGTCTTCTTCTTTTTTTCTAATGCCATGTGAAACCAAAAATTTATTGTTAGGACTGCAGATAATCGCCTAGCACGTAACTATGCTTGCTTAATAGGATATTGTAAAAACTGCAAAACATAAGGAGGCAGGCAACGGATGCAGAAGAATAAACCTGTAGTCAAGAAGAAAACAATCTCAGCTAAACAGACACAGAGGCATGTACATGAATTTGAAGGTAGTACCAAACTGGCTGAAGCAGGCGCAGACCGACATAACCACCGCTTTGCAGGTGTTACTGGGCAAGCGATTCGAGTTGGAAGAAGTCATGTCCACGAAATTGATCTTACGAAAACTGATTTTGTGAACCATTTTCATAATCTGAGAAGGATTAGAACAGGACCAGCTATTCCAGTCGGAAATGGAAAACACGTACATTTCGTTACGGGCCAAACTACATTAAATGATGGTCATGTACACCAGTTTAATTTCGCAACATTGATTGAGGAACCTCTTGTTTAATGAACGATGGTTTGACTGAAGCAGAGGCCGATTGTGTACCGACTCGGATCTCCTGCTAGTATAGGAGGCGAACTTTTTAAGTTCGTCTTCTTCTATTTTTTTTGGTTACGTGTAAATACGTGTTTACGTTTGAAGTGGGTTTACAGATCCTTAATAGGTCGACAAAAAGCCAAAGCCGCCCCAAAAGTTGGGACAGCTCGCTTCTACATATTTATTTATCTGAAGTTTTATGGTCTAAGTCATGATGCAACTCGGTTGCTGGTATTTTGGCATTATAGATCTGTCCTTTGGCAATGGGGTTAGAGATGTATACATAGCTTCCGGTTCCATCCGGCGCACTTCCTGTTGCCCACAGACCTTCACTAGATTCTTCGCCTTCTGACAAGTTCCAAAACTCATATGCTTCAGGCTGAGATTCTTGCTCTGCTTCAGGAGGGAAGGAAGCCGGTACCACAACACCATTTTTTTCTTCTAATTCTTGAATTGCCGCCATCCATTGATATTGATGATAGCGGTCGCGTGCTAGCATTTTCCGTAATGTAGCCCTAACGCTTTCGTCTTGCGTCATATGATATAGTCTGGCTACCTGCAATCGACCTTGGCTCTCTGCATGCAGATTGGACCGCATATCTGCCAAAAGATTGCCACTAGCCACAATGTAAGAACCATTCCATGGAACTCCATTGGAATTAGTAGGCAATCCACCAAGACCGCTGACCAGCAGGTGCTGCGGGTTAATTCCTCCCATAATGGCAGCTGTAACAGGGTCTTTGGCAGCTTGCTCCTGATCTTCTGGTTTAGCCCCATCAAGTAATTGACTAATTAAAGCACACAGCATCTCCACATGTCCTATTTCTTCTGTTCCAATATCCATTAACATATCTTTATATTTTTCATCACCGCGACAGTTAAACCCCTGAAACAAATATTGCATCATCACGGTCATTTCTCCAAATTGGCCTCCCAAAACTTCTTGTACCTGTCGGGCAAATAGAGGGTCAGGTCGCTCTACTTTCACTTCGAACTGCAACTCTTTTTGATGTCTAAACATAATTAGTCCTCCTATAGGTTAAAAGCAGTTTAGTGAATCCAAGCTATATTAACCCATTCAATGCGCAACAAAACGAGGATCTGCCTAACCATAAAATCCCCTAATACTACTAGAATGATAGGAGCCTTCATGAAAATAACTTTTCTGGTTCTTTGACTTGTATAAAAATGATAAAAAAGGGTAGCATATGTTTCACTTCAAAATAAAACTCTAAGGGGGTTTTGGTATTGTATTTTTATAAAGAAGATTTAATTAACTTAATAGTACCTGATAAACCCGACCCAGCTGCTGCAAAAGTGATTCAGGAGGTATTGGGTGGTCGATTTGGAGAAATGCGTACCATGATGCAGTTTTTCTTTCAAAGTAATAATTTTCGTGGTAACGCTGTACAGTATAGAGATTTGATACGAGGAGTTTTTCTAGAGGAGCTTAGTCATGTTGAACTGGTCCAACATACCATAAATCAACTTCTGACTGGCTCAGGTGAAGACCAAGCCGGCGATGCTGGAGTTGATCATGCTCCTTTGGATGAAGCGATAAAACATGCCAATCCTCATCATTTTATTATGGGAGCTCAAAGTTCCTTACCCGTTGATGCAAGTGGAAATCCTTGGTTAGGCAGTTATGTCTATTCCCACGGCAATCTGATTAGTGATTTGCTTGATAATCTCGTACTCGAATCTACAGGGGTTCTGCAAAAATCTCGAATTTACGAAATGAGCTCGAACAAAACATTTCGGGAAACATTGGCTTTTTTGATTGTACGGGATAATGCTCATCAAAATGCATTTGCCAAAGCATTAGAGACACTTGGAGTGGATTGGGGAAAATTGTTCCCGGTTCCAAACTACGATATTAACAAGTATCCAGAATGTCGGAAGTATGTTGAAATGGGCTTTCACAATGCACAGTTTAATTTTCGATTGGACTCTACCCGTATTGGAGAAATATTCAATGGGCAAACTCCAAGCAGAAACGGTGGGGATTTGAATGTCATTGACCCTCCAGAAGGCTTTCCTCTTCCGTATATGCCTGAATTGCCTAATGAACATAGCCCAGGTCTACAAGATCTTAACTCCTAGGATTAAATATAAAAATACAGATAGTAATTAGGCTTATATCCGTAATACAAAAAGAGGCTGTCCCTTGTAGGAAAAACCTACGGATTAAGGACAGTCTCTTTTCATTCGTGTAACCTGTGCTTCGAACAATCATTCCATACAAACAAAGTAACGCGGGGTGGCAGTGGCAGATCAGGATTCCAGATAAATCTCATCAATGGATACATGGCGTTCCCTGGATAAATCTATATATTCATCGTCGTTAATTCTTACTAACGGTCTGAAGTAATCCACAGGATTGTTCAGAATAATGGTTCCTGTCTGGCCTGTAGTCAATAGAACTTGCTTATTAATAAAATTCGGTAGCATATGTCTGATGAACACTTGAGTAGTTTCTGGATTTAGATGTCCAAAACTCATACTGTGCAGCTCGCGTAATACAGTCAGCAACTCCTGCTTCGTCTGATACACACGATTGGAAATCATCGCGCTGTATACGTCGGCAACAGCTGTTATGCTGGCAAAAGGATGAATTTCTTCCTTGAACAGTCCATGGGGGTACCCACTTCCGTCTTCGCGCTCGTGATGCTGCAAGGCGACGATTGCTGAAATCTCATCGCTGGTTGAATTGCGAATAATATCATAGCCATACAGAGAATGCTTTTTCATCTCATGAAATTCTTCAGGTGTCAGTTTACCCGGTTTGTTCAAAATCTCATCCGGTATCATGGACTTGCCTATATCGTGTAAATATCCAGCTTTACCAGCGGCATATGCCTCTTCCTCTGTATATCCTAGCCAAGTGGCAATGTAATATGACAGTATGCCTACTTGGAGAGAATGATTATAGGTATAGTGGTCTCCTCGTTCCATAATTAACAGCAGAGATACGACATCTTTTTGACGAGCCAGTTCTGAAACGAGAGGGCCGAACAGCTCATCAACTCGATATTCATCAAATTTTCCAGTTGAGGAAGCTTCGAGGAACATGCTTTCAAAGCCGCTGATCGTCTGCTCTATGAGGGGAACGGCGCGTTTAAGGGACTCGGGGGAAGCTGGAACATCGGGGGCAAAGCCAACCGGAATGCTCGTAGAACCAGCATCAATGTCGATATAATCGACACCGTGCATAATGAGCTTGGAAATATCGTCATGCTGAAGCTCGGTGCCCTGTATCATGACAGGCACACCATGCCCATTGTATGTATCGGATTTGAGGCGATCGCCCGGCTTGGCATCGGTAACGTGAACTCTCATGCGCTAACCTCCTTATTGTCGTAAATTTGTCGAAAATACGAAACAAACTTAATATATCAAGAATTATATGGGATGACAACGACTAATTTACTATTATTCCAAGCTGTAAAATAGGTCCCAAGGACCCGTCACCTCTGAGTTACATATAGAAGGTAATGTCAATGATTTTCACTATCTATGTCCACCTCATATGTACCATATTGCTAAATAACATGGTATGCTTAAACATTAGAAGCTCCAAAGTCGATATATAAAATATAGAGGAGGGCGGTTATGGAGATGACGACTCGGCAAACGTTGACCATTTTGCATACCAATGATATCCATAGTCATTTTGGCAGTATGCCTTCGATAGCCGCGATGATCAATGAACGAAGAGCTGCATCAGGGGATGCGCTTCTTGTGCTGGACATAGGAGACCACATGGATCGGATGGCCCCCGAAACGGAAGGAACGCTCGGTGGGGCAAATGTGGATGTGATTAATCTGACAGGATACGATGCAATTACGATCGGCAATAATGAGGGACTGACTTTTACCTCGGATATGATTGAACAGGCATATGCAGGCATTCATTGTCCAGTTGTATGTGGCAATCTGACAGAGCGTGCTACGGGGAGGAATCCTTCGTGGATGAAGGAATCCGTTATTTTGAACAAAGCAGGAATCAAGATCGGTTTACTAGGTGTGACGGCTCCTTTTACAGAGTTTTATCAATTGTTGGGCTGGGATGTGCTTGATCCGTTTGAGGTGCTGGGGAAGCAGATTGCGGCACTCAGAAAGCAGGTGGATGTGGTGGTCGTGATGTCTCATCTGGGTTTACCCTCTGATGAGAAATTAGCGTCCCAGTTTCCTGAGATTGACGTTATTCTTGGTGGTCACACCCACCATGTGCTGGAGGAACCGCTTCAGATCGGGAACACCGTTCTATGTGGGGCCGGGAAGTTCGGAACGTTGCTCGGTGAAGTGACACTAACCCGTAACCATAGTCTTGAACCGTTTCGAGTTACCTCAGGCGGCGTAGTTCCTGTGAATCAGACGCTGCTGGACGAAAAAGTGGCATCGGCCATTGTGTTGCATCGCAGACAAGCAGAACGCGCCATGGAGAGCACGGTGGCAGTAACGGATCGGGAATTGGAGATCGCCTATAATGAGGAGTCCCCTTTCGGGAATTTGCTGGCACAATCGGTATCCCATTTTACAGGAACCGAAATTGCCCTCGTCAATGCAGGTCAACTGCTTGGTCCGTTGCCTCAAGGAGATATTAGCAAAGGAATACTACATTCCTTATGCCCATCGCCGATTAATCCCTGTGTTATGAAGTTGCGGGGAAGAGACATTCGGTTGGCACTGGAGCAGTCCCTGCTGCCTGAATTTACAGACAAGCCCATGACCGGCTTTGGCTTTAGAGGCAAAGTACTTGGCACCATGTGTGTGGAAGGGTTGACCATTCAGTATGATCCGGACCGTGCTCCTTATGAAAAAGTGACGGACATTCGTGTAGCGGGTCAAACCTTGGAAGAAGATGAGGAATACACAGTGGGCACGTTGGATATGTTCACTTTCAAAGCAGGCTATAAGGTGCTTGCGAACGGAACAGATCTCCAATTTATGCTTCCAGAATTTTTACGGGATTTGATTGAAATGGAGTTGAAGCGTCCGGGCGCGATGGAAGAATGTTTTGCAGCTAGGTGGCTTCAGGTATCAAAACAATCGGGAGAGGATTAAGCTGCGACTGGTACCTGTTACATTATTGAGAGCCGGCATGAAGCTGGGCAAAAAAATATACAATGAAAATGGAATGGTGCTGCTCTCGGAAGGTGTTGAGCTTACTTCGCGATTGATTGAACGTCTAGGCCAAGTCGGAATTGGATATGTATACATTGAGGATGCAGTGACAGAAGATATCGTCATACCCGAGATGATCCATGAACAGACAAGGGCGGCGGCGCTACAGGAAATCAAAAAGCAGTTTCAGGGTTTGTCATCCTACTCCGTAGATCATAAGCACAAATATTTTGGCAAGTCTTTTTATAAGGTAATGGAATCCATTCTGGACGATATTGGAGGCCGCCAGGATGCCATCATAATGTTGATGGATATCGGGGCTGCGGATCAGGATTTGTATCATCATTCTTTGAATGTATGCTTGTATTCACTAGTCCTGGGGATATCCAATGGCTACGATAATAACCAGCTCATGGAGCTAGGGATAGGTTCATTACTGCACGATATCGGTAAAATGAAGATTTCACCTCAAGTGCTCTATAAGCCGGGTAAATTGACGGACGAGGAATATGAGCACATGAAAACACATACAGTGATCGGCTATAAGCTACTTAAAGACGAACCCGGGATTCCCTTGTTGTCAGCTCATTGTGCATTACAGCATCATGAGCGTATTGACGGCAGTGGATACCCACATGGTTGGAAAAAGGACCAAATCCACGAATATGCGAAATGGATCGGTCTGGCGGACTCGTATGACGCGATGACGGCAAGTCGAATATACAAGCAGGCTTTGCTGCCTTATGAAGCGATGGAGGTGCTATACGCCGGGGCAGGAACGCTGTATGAGCAGCGGATGCTGGAAGCCTTTCGTGACTGTGTAGCTATTTATCCTCTGGGGCTCTCTGTGGTGCTCAACACAGGGGAAGAGGGAGTCGTAGTGCGTATACACCCCAAAATCCCGCAAAGGCCTGTCATTCGTATTGTAAGAGACCAGGATGGACAGGAACTGAAGGCGCCTTATGATGTGGATTTGTCCGTATCCCTTTCGGTTATGATTACAAACACATTGGGTGCAGCTACCGGTCCTTTCGGAGGAGTTCACGTAGATTAGCAGAGGATGTGGAAGAAAGCATGCAGACACTTTACACATCATGATATGATAATTATACGTCTTTTGAGGTTAATAACAGAAATAAGGTGAAAACATAATGACAGTTCTACAAAATAACACGCTACCCCAAATATCGCCAACGTATGATCCGTGGGACCCGATTGTATCACTGCGTACGCATGGTCGTCATTTGCTTACAAGTGTGGAAATGACCGTAACACATTTATGTAATATGCGCTGTGAGCATTGTGCCGTCGGTGACATGCTGGTTATGAAGGAGGCCCCTTTTCTTCCTTTAGATCTGATGCTGAAGCGCCTGGATGAAGTTGAGCATCTGGAGACAATAAGTATTACAGGCGGAGAACCTGCTTTGCTTGATAAAACAGTGGACGATGTGATCGTTCCGCTGTTGAAGTATGCTAAAGAGCGCGGTATTCGTTCGCAAATCAACTCCAACCTGACATTGGATATCCGAAGATATGAGAAGATGCTTCCGTATCTGGATGTCATGCATATATCGTTTAATTATTTAAATGCTGACGATTTTTATGAAGTGGGATTTGCAAATACCGGACGTCCGACTCCACGCGCGGGTGCTGTGCGCCTGTATGAAAAAATGATAGAGAATGCACGCGAATTGAGCGAAATGGGAATGTTCATTTCAGCTGAGTCCATGATTAATTATCGGACACATACGAAGCTAGGAGGCATTCATCAGTTGATCAACGAAATGGGATGCCGCCGGCATGAGGTTCACCCGATGTATGCGTCGAATTTTGCTTCTGCCTTGCCTGTACTGTCCCTTGACGATATGCGGAACTCGATTGATAAGTTGCTGGATGTACGGAATCAGGATATGTGGATGTTATTTGGTACACTACCATTCTTTGCTTGTTCAGAGCGGGAGGAAGACCGTAAATTGCTTCGCCGTTTGCGACAAGAACCGAATATTACGGTGCGTAATGATCCAGACGGAAGAAACCGTGTAAATGTGAATATGTTCACGGGTAGCGTATATGTGACGGATTTTGCAGACATTCCAGATTTTGGAAACATTCAGGAAAACAGTCTAGATAATATTTTCGGTGAATGGCTGAATGAGCATCCGCTGAATCAGACCGTGAACTGTCATTGTGATGCGGCTGCGTGTTGCGGACCAAACCTACTCGTAGCAGATATGTATTACAAGGGTGTAGACTTTAAATCAAGAAAAGCTTTGCAATTATAAGCATTTTTACATGATTCTAATTACAGTTTCCGATCATAAATACTGAATTGAATAACTTACAAGTCGAATGGTGCAAAATGCTAACTAAAGAAATGGGGAGTTCGTATTGGATGGTCATACCGAGTTTCATTGGGGATTGCTAGGGGTGAATCTCTTCTTGGTACTGCTGCTTGTCTTTCTAAACGGTGTTTTTGTGGCCGCAGAGTTTTCGCTGGTCAAAATGCGCCAATCCCGATTGACGCAGCTCCAAAGTGAGGGTCATCGCCTGGCAGGCTATGCGCTGAAGGTGAACCAAAAGTTGGATGCTTATCTGTCTGCCACCCAATTGGGCATTACGCTGGCCTCATTGGGGCTAGGCTGGATTGGTGAGCCAGCAATATCCGGCTACCTGATAGAGCCACTCATGCACAAACTCGGTGTAACTGACGGTACACTGATTACAACGGTATCCGTTGTCGTCGGATTTTGCGTCATTACTTTTTTGCATATTGTATTGGGCGAACTGGCTCCCAAGTCTTTGGCGATTCAAAAGACTGAAGGTGTGGCGTTGTTTTTATCGGCGCCCTTGCTGCTTTTTTATAAGGTTTTTCTACCTGTAATCTGGGTGTTAAATGCTGCCGCAAACATGTTGTTACGGGCATTCGGCATTCAGCCGGCGAGTGAAGCCGAAGCGGCACATTCTGAGGAAGAGATCCGTATATTGATGAATCAGAGCGCCAAGAGCGGTGTAATCGATAAGGATGAAATCAAGCTGATGGATAATATCTTTGATTTTTCCGACTTGCTTGCTCGTGAAATCATGTTGCCGCGTACAGATATGGATTGCTTGTACACGAATTTGTCGTTTAAGGAAAATTTGAAGATTATCAGTGAGACCAAGCATTCCCGTTACCCGGTAGCGGTTGAAGATAAAGATCAGATTATCGGTTTTGTCCATATTACAGATCTTCTGTTAGCTGAGCAGGGTGAGCAACTGGATCTGGCCTCGGTGGTGCGTCCTATTCTGAATGTGCCTGAGTCCATGGAAGTAAGTCATGTGCTACGCCTTATGCAGAAAAAGCATTCCCAAATGACTCTCGTGGTGGATGAATACGGTGGAACCGCCGGTCTGCTGACAGCGGAGGAAATTCTGGAGGAAATCGTCGGGGATCTCTATGATGAGTTTGAGGATGAACGTCCAAGCGTGGAAATGAAGGAAGACTTTATCTCTGTGGACGGTCGTATGCTCATTGAGGATGTGAATGATTTAACTGGAGTGAACATTGAAGACGACGAAGTGGATTCCATCGGAGGCTGGCTGTTCAAGGAATTGGAAGGCAGTCCGGTGAAAGGGAAGAAAATAGAGTTTTATAATCTGACCTTTGAAGTGGAGGAAGCAACAAGGCTTCGCATTATGAGAGTGAAAATTCACCGTAAAACTGAGCCTGTCATTGAAGATGAGCTTTCTAACGATGAGGAATCCTAATCCACAGAGATAGCCATGATTAGTTCAGATATGTAGTTATATAGAGTGCGGAAAGAAAGAGCCTTTAAATCCACGTTACCGTGGTTTTAAAGGCTCTTTTTGAGTTAGTTACTACTGCAATTCAATCGAAATATAGATAGCGGGGAGGATGCCATAATCAGCTTGAGCAGCAGTTGTATAGTTTATTTCTTTGAACAAAAATTTGTATCCGTTATTTTTTTGTTCGAGACTTGGGCGATGCGGCATATGTTGAATAGTAAAGCAGATGGATCAATTAAAGGAGGTTCCGGCCCGTGAAATTTCCACAGCAAGGTCAGTATGCCCCGTTTGTCGGCCCGTTCGATCCGTGTCCGCCCGTTCTGTGCAAGACTTATGTGCTCCCGCCAAACTTGTTTATACAATTTCAGCCCCCTGGTCTGCCACAATTCAGTCCAGAGGAGGCACTGACGAAAGGAACGCTATGGCCATTGCTTTACAGTCCTTATGAGCCTAGGAGAAACCAGGGGGGAGGCGAATAAAATGGAGAATCCAAATCAGGGTCAGTCCCCAAATCAATTCCAACAGCCAAATCAGCCTGAGGGTGGACATCAACAGCCGAATCAGTCTCAAAGCCCTTATTCAAATTCATATCAATACCAGAACCAATATCAATATCAGAACCAGTATCAAAATCAAGCCCAGGACTATAGTCAACCCAGAGAACCGATCCAAGGTTATACGCCCCAAGCCTATGCGCCTCAAACCAAGCCAGGTGATGCCCAGTTTTATGCGCTATTGGAGAAGCTCCAAGCGGTGGATTTTGTGCTGGTGGAACTGAATTTGTATCTGGATACACACCCGGATGATTTGCAGGCCATCGAACAGTTCAACAAGCTGACACAGGAAAGAACGGCGATTGCTAACGAGTATCAACTCCTATATGGACCCTTACAGAATTTTGGTCGTGCCTATTCCAAGTATCCTTGGGAGTGGAGCCAATCACCTTGGCCGTGGCAGGTATAGGTAGGGAATCGTACAACCTTTTGTATAAAGGAGGAACATAAATGTGGGTATATGAGAAAAAACTGCAATATCCCGTACGTGTCAGTAAATGTGATCCTCATATGGCCAAACTGCTGATGGAGCAGTATGGCGGAGCGGATGGCGAGCTGGCAGCGGCTTTGCGCTATCTGAATCAGCGGTATACGATTCCCGATAAAGTGATCGGTGTACTCAATGACATCGGCACGGAGGAATTTGCGCACCTCGAGATGATTGCGACTATGATTTACAAGCTAACCAAGGATGCGAGTGTGGAGCAAATGGAGGCAGCCGGTCTAGGCGAATATTATGCGGCACACGACCATGCGTTATTTTACCAAAACGCTTCCGGAGTGCCTTTTACAGCGGCCTATATCCAAGCTAAAGGTGACCCGATTGCTGATCTGTATGAGGATATTGCGGCAGAGGAAAAGGCGCGAGCTACATATCAGTGGCTGATTGATTTGACAGACGATGTGGATTTGCAGGATAGTTTGAAGTTTCTGCGTGAACGTGAGGTGATTCATTCGTTGCGTTTCCGTGAGTCAGTAGAAATTTTGAAGGGAGAAAGAGACCGGAAAAAGGTGTTCTGAAGGAGTCTTGTATGACGAATAGGAAAGGCCATCTGCAAGCATCACGTGCAGGTGGCCTTTCCTATCTATAAAACTAGTAACTTGTAAACAAAGCAGATTGTAGCTAATAAAGTCGATTTTCTACAAAAGAAATCGACTTTTTCAATGGCGCTCAACAGAATATTATTTTTGGTCTAGCTGTGCAAAATACTGCTCGTTATATAAAACACTTGGATGAGTAGGATGGTGCAACTGGGCTATGCGATGATGCGATTTTGCTTTTTCGATGTCACCGATTCGGTCATAACAGAGACATAATTGCAAGTGTGGAAACCAGGTATAGTACGACGAATTGGTTAAGGCCATCACATTTTGCGGGGGCTCAATCAGCGTCGCCTGATGAAACCAATAAATGGCTTGAGCATACTGCTCATCTTCAATGAACAAATTGCCGAAAGCACAGCAGAATTGGGCGCGTGGTACATCGAGGGTAAGTGTGCGGAGCAGTGCCATCCGTTGCTCCTGTTTTTGTGCTTGACGACCGTAGCAATCCGCAAGCTTAAAGCAAGCAGCAATCCGATCTTCTATCCATCCTTGATTTAGCCCTAGATAATGTTCGTACTGCTGAATGGCTTCTAGTGTGCGTCCGTTATCATATAATTCATTGGCGAAGTAGTAGTGATCTCGTTCAGAAAATACGGTGCCCTGCTCCCGATGCTTGAGATATATGTGCAAATTACGAGCAGTATAAGCTCGTGTTTTGTTATGAGTCACCGCCATATTACTGTGAAAGATGCTGCCTGTTACATTCAGGAACTCGTGAACAAATCCGGTCCATCTGAATCTGCGATCACGCCGTACAATTCGGTTTCTTTTGAGCTTATACAACGGCTGTCCTTGTTCATCTACGGATAGCACATAATCCATTGTAATGCTGTCATAAGAGAGGGTGGCTTGTTTTTTCCAGTTGAGAAAGGATAGTCGATCTTTTTCTTCCAGTATGTCATCGGCATCCAGCCAAAATTGATATTCTTGCGTGGCCTGATCAAACGCATAATTACGGGCAGCGGAGAAATCATCGCACCACTCAAAGTTGTATATCCGAGCGTTGAATGATGCAGCGACCTCTTGGGTTCTATCGGTAGATCCAGTATCAACGATAATGATTTCATCCACCAGGTCATGGACTGATTTCAGACAGGTATGAAGGGCTTCTTCTTCGTTTTTGACAATCATACATAAGCTGACAGTCACCATGCTCTTAGTCCCTCCCAAAAAACTTGGTATAATTTCCATTTTATTAGGATAGCTTGCTCATTATGTAGTAATTCGGCTTGAACATGTAAAGGGGATATGATGATCATAAATTCAGTTCTGCTCTAATAAATTAGAAAATCAAAGCTGGATGTTTGGGGGAAGGGTATGGATTGAAGATGTGGGTGACGTTCCGGGTTAGGATGTGCGACAGGATGGGTTTTATCGTTGAGTGGGGAAATTGTATTTTGTATTGATGTCGTTTTCATTGATATTTCCAGGTGTAAGTCCATTCATACCACGCTCACTCCCATATCGCTTGGTCGCAATTATGGTATGCGTTAGGACATGGAGGGGGAATGGTTATGAGGCTTCCGCCTGATGGAGGCGTTGACACATGCGTATACTAATCGGCAGCCCGGTGCACCAGAAGCCGGAAATTTTGTCTTTGTTCCTTCAAGCATTGGAGCGTCTGGAGGCACCTGACGTGCTACCGGATTATTTGTTTGTCGATGATAATGACAATCCGATTTCAAGCCAGTGGCTAGTTGACTTTTCCAATCGACTTCCGGGACGGGTTTTACCCTTGTTAACAGGCTCGCAGCAAGTGGAGAACCGAAGTGATGAGCACACTCATTATTGGCCGCCTGCTCTTGTCTGGAAAGTGGCTGGCTTTAAAAATCGTCTTATTGATTATGCACTTCAGCACAATTATGACGCGTTGTTTCTAGTCGATTCAGACCTGGTTCTCCATTCCCGTACCTTGTGCAGGCTGGTGGAGACGGAGAAGGATATTGTATCAGAGATTTTCTGGACACGCTGGCAACCGGAAGGACCGCTATTGCCTCAAGTGTGGGTTAGTGATGAATATAACTTGTTCCATCGTGAAGATGGCGAAGTGTTGTCCGCAGAGGAGCGAGCGCAACGTGAGTTGCATTTTATACACCAGTTGCATGTTCCAGGTTTGTATGAGGTGGGTGGTCTAGGGGCGTGTACCTTAATCCGCAGACGGGCGCTGGAAGCAGGGATTCATTTTGGTAAAATCAAAAACGTTTCTTATTGGGGAGAAGATCGACATTTTTGTATTCGAGCGGCTGCATTTGGATTTCCACTTTTTGTAGACACACACTATCCGGCAATGCATCTATATCGGGAAGCCGATCGAATGAAGGCAGAACAGCTATTATTCACCCTAAAGTACTTTACATCGAACCGCCCAGAGCATGTAACACATGCGGAACACTCCGATATTTCTCCAAGCTCTCCAGCCTTCAATCGTCCAGCATCGTCAAGAACCCCTAAATTCAACGAACCTCCAGTTATACCCGATGATCTCCGCGAAACTGCTGTCTTTGCCAAGTACACGGCAGATTCGTTTGTTGTACCCCCGGCGTTCACTGGTCCACGACAAAGTGAGCTTTATACACCGCCTGTCTCTAATCCTAAATTGACGCTGACCATGACGGTATGCAATGAGGCAGATCGCAAGCTTACAGACGTGCTGCTGAGTCACCGGGAATACATTGATGAAGCAGTCATTATTGATGATGGTAGTCATGACGATAGCGGAGCGTTGTGCCGGGAAATCTTACAAGGAATCCCTCTGCGTCTGATCCGCAATGAAACACCCTCTTTTATCAATGAAGTCGAACTTCGAAAGCAGCAGTGGAGAGAGACATTGGCTTCTTCTCCCGAATGGATATTAAGCATGGATGCTGACGAAATGTTCGAATCCCGCTTTGCCCAAGGGGTACATTCTTTGTTAGCGGGAACGAAAGCGGATACGATTTGTTTCAGGTTGTTTGATATGTGGTCTTCGACGCATTACCGTGATGATGACTATTGGCAGGCTCATCGGTATTACCGTCCTTTTTTAATTCGCTATAAAGAGGGGTTCCCTTATAAATGGAAGGAGCAGTCCTTGCACTGTGGGAGATTACCCGAAAATGTACTTGACCTTCCCACAGAGATCAGCAACTACCGTATTCAACATTGGGGTTGGTATACACCTGCTATTCGCATGGCTAAATTTGAGCGGTACCAGCTGCTTGACCCAAGTGCTCGTTATGGATGGAAAGAGCAATATGAATCCATTTTGGACCCGAACCCACGACTCACGCTCTGGGTGGATCAGGACAACAAAAATACAGAAAAAGAACCTACATCAGAATATGAACCTGACCATCAGGTGAACGCCTTGGATGTCGCCAAGGTGGCCAGTGTACAGGTCATGAACAAACCCGAACTACAAATAAAAAGTGAAGCCAAGGACACCTTTTATGCTACGGAGAAGGGGAAAGGAGCAGAGCAGAGTGTAAAATGCAAACTGTGTGGCTCATCTGACACGGTAGTATTTCATGATTATCAACGCTTTACCTTGATGGGATGCGGCTCCTGTGGATTGGTTTTTCGTAAGGATGTAGATCATATTCAGTCTGAGGAAATGATAGCAGAGATTTATAATGCCGATTGGGTTGCTATGCGGGATAGTGCGGCGACGTCCACCTATGGGGATCATGCTCTTTTTGGACTTATGTTGCTCGATATGTTCAGTCCCAGAAAAGGAAAATTGCTTGAGATTGGCTCAGGCACCGGAGAATTTATCCATGCTGCCCTTCAAGCTGGCTGGAATGCAGTGGGCATTGAGCCGTCCAGTGACTCGCGTGCCTATGCCAAATGCAAATATGAGGTAGATTTATTATCAGGCTATTGGAACGGTGAAACAGAATTAGATGCTCAAATACAACAAACTGTGGAAATTCACCGAGATCATGAAGATCAGGAAGGGATTGAGACTGAAAGTTTAGAGGAAGAAGCGGACTTACCTCTGGAGCACCAATACGAAGCCATCGCATGCTGGCATGTACTGGAGCATATCGCGGACCCGATCACATTTTTGACGGATTTGCGTGATCAGCTTCAACCTGATGGAACGTTATATATTACGGTCCCCAATAAAAACTCGTTTACCAACGAGGCCTATGGCGTTCACTCGCCTTTATTTACGGAGGAAGATCATTTGTACCATTATTCGGATCATACACTGACGCTCTTGCTGGAAAAGTCCGGCTTGCGCCCGGTGGCTTTGTTCACCCGCCAGCTTCCTGCTGGTTTGGATGCCTTGCTGCAAGCACATCCTTTGTACGGTGAGCTTGCCTTTACAGAGCAAATGGGATTGTTGGCTAAGCTTCAAGGTGAGAAACGGGGTCATGAATTATGCTGTGTAGCAAGAGTAATCTAAACATCTCCAAAGGAGGCTACATTCATGAATATGGCTGACCCGTATCTGTCTCGCTTTTTTGTATATTCTGATCCCAATTCGTCCAATATGATTTACAGACTCCCTCAAAGCTGGTGGAGTCGTCCCTATGAGTATGAGTGGTGTCTCCAATTTATGTCCGGGCAAGATACAGTATTGGACGCGGCTTGTGGAATACCGCACCCGTTCAAATTCGAGCTTGCCCGCCGTTGCGCTCAGGTTTATGCCTGCGATTTGGATATACGCATCGTTTCTGTAGATGCCATCTTGGCTGAGGTGCGGCGGGATATTGGGGAGGAGGCTGCTGAGCGCATTCAGGAGATTTTACCGGTTCGGCTCCACTCCGCACATGCCAATTTAACTGCTCTGCCCTATGAGGATGCCAGTTTTGACAAAATTGTATGTATATCAGTGTTGGAGCACTTAACCCCCGATGAATCTTTGGCAGCCTTGCGTGAATTTCACCGAACGTTAAGGGATGACGGAATGCTTTTACTGACATTTGATTATCCTACAGTGGACCTTTCAGCGATGGAACAGTGGATAGAAGAGGCGGGGTTTTCGTATTGGAGTGGGGTGGATCTTAAGCTTCCACGGGGGGCTTTACACACAGATATGTGGGGCGGTTTACATTGTTTTAGGACTGTTCTAAAAAAATATAAGAGTTAACGATATGCGCAATGAGGTTTACACAGACCTCTCTTATTGCTTATCATGAGAGGGGTTGGAGTGTAAACTTACATAGGAAAGGAATGACTGATAACTACATGAACAATGCACCTGTGTTGAAGAAACCTGAGGCTATGGTATTTGATATGGACGGTACGCTTTTTCAGACAGAGACGCTATTGCTTCCTGCGTACCACAAGCTGTTTGATACGCTGCGCGCCGAAGGGCTTTATGAAGGAGAGACTCCTCCCGAGGAGCTTATTTTGAATAGTTTGGGTATGCTGCTGGATGAAATCTGGAGAAGAGTGATGCCAGAAGCCAGTGAAGCGGCTCACAGAAGAGCGGACGAGTTGTTGCTTCAGCTGGAGCTGGAGGGATTGAAGAATGGAAGTCATGCTCTGTATCCACATGTAAAAGAAACACTTCAGGCACTTCATGAGCAAGGTGTCCGATTATTCGTAGCCAGTAACGGGCTGGAGGATTATGTAAAGGGGATCGCTGCAGCGTATGAAATGGTTCCTATTTTTGAAGGACTGTACAGCGCTGGGGAATACAGTACGCTTTCCAAAGTGAATTTGCTAGAAATTCTGTTGAGCAAGCACGATATTTCGAATGTATGGATGGTAGGAGATCGTTCCTCAGATGTGGAAGCTGGCAAAAAGAACGGACAGACGGTGATCGGCTGTGCTTATGCTGGATTTGGTGTGAATGATGAGTTGGAAGGGTCCGATGCGATTATTACAGACTTTACGCAGTTGCTTACGCTTTATAAAAACGCCGAGTAACGGTGAAAACGCAGATAAGCGTTATAAATCGCTGTGGCGTACCATATAAATAATACATGCAAACGATGTTAAGCAGATAACAAAACAAAGGAAGGCAGCCACTTAGGCGGAGCCTTCCTTTGCTTTACTTTCTGTCTTATCTTCTGTTTGTTCTTCTGCTTTTTGTTCCGTCTGCGGCTTCGGATTAATCTGAGTGTGGTAGACCCATAGGGCATATTCCATAGGTTTGGTGATGGCACGACGATAGGTTTCTTTTTCGCCAATGCGTGAAAATACCTCGCGAGCCGGCTTCGGGTTGACCTCAAGCACGTAGATATGACCGTCCTTATTAATTGCCAAATCGAGCGCAAGCTCACATAATGCCCCATAGCTTTCTTCCAGATATGCAGCAATGTCCAGTCCGAGCTTTTCCCCTTGCTTGATGATTTTCTCTCTGTGGCCTTCATCACGAATCCATTGCGTCAGCAATTGCTTCATCGGTACTGCCTTGCCTCCGCCATGCAGGTTGGAAGTGACACTCCGATGTGCCCCGATGCGCCCGGCACATCCCGTTAGCTCCCATACTCCCTGGCTATTTTTCTGTACCAGCATACGGTAATCATGGACCCTGCCATTCGGCAACTGCACAGGAATGCCTTCCTGAACAATGTAGTTATCCATGTTCCAGCTACTCAGACGCGGCTCCAGACGATCCAGACGTACCCGTTGCTGGGGAATAATATGGCGCTTGCGATTGCGTCCCTCAATCAGATACAGGCCACTCTGCTTGTTAACAGGCTCAATGCGTAAAATGCCGCGGCCTCCTGTGCCGTTAATTGGCTTGAGGTATACTAGTGAATTCTGTTTGAGCATTCGCTTTACACTATGAAATCCATCGAACGGCTCTGTTGCAGGCAGATGGGGGCGAAAGGCAGCCTTTCTCGCAAGCTGCTGATGAATGGCCCATTTATTGCTCAGCGGTCGGTTTAAATAAACAAGGTCTGTATACTGCAATCGGAATTTCTTTAATTGACGATACCGCTCACTGCGCTGCACTCGGCAGCGGTCGAAAATCATATCCGGAAATTCTCGCCATTTTCGAGTCCATTTACCGCTATGTGGATCATAAATTTGGGCAAGGAGCAGTCTGCGATCCTTATGGACATCCGCAGGAGTGAATACATACATATCCAGCCCCAGCCTTTTGCCTTCTGCGATCATGCGTTCATATATGTCACGTTCCTCCAGTTGCTTCTTACTGTTCAAATACAAAGTCATGATGCCTAGGACAGGTTTTGGCACAGCATTCCACCTTCCTCTGCCGTCTGCTCATCTTCGGACAACTCCCCACAAAATATCAGCGTGGGCTTTCCCGTCGGTCCAGTCGTCATTTCATGCGCAATAAGTCCAGCGCCGAAACAGGTTTTGAGACTGGCCATATTGTCGGTGGCTACGCTGCACGTCAGACGGCGCAGCTGTTGGAGCTGGGCGGACAGCAGTCTAGCGCCCAGTCTGCGGCCCCGGTAAAGCGGACGAACAATCACGATGCAAGCATCTTTCCCATAATTCAGAGCGAGGGAAAATCCCGCAATCCGTAGCCCCTTCTCCGTGCGCACATATGCGCACAGGAGGGAGGAGCCAGGGGTGTTCAATTGCTCCGGCGTTAAAACAGCCAACTGCCGCAGAGCATTGCGAGTAATGCGCATGCCGCCCGAACTGCGAGCCAGAAACAGCAACTGTCGTCGTCTCAGTACCCAACTCCGGGCAGGCAAATGTTGAACATCGCTAATTTGCGGCATGATTCCACTTCCTTGAGATTATTTCATTCGTTCGGCCAAAAAGGAGCTGTATTGAAATATACGTCTAAGTGATTTTTGACGGATTTCGGGCTCGTCGAATTTCATCGGTTTGGCATTGGCTTCAAAAAACCAGAGGGTCCCGAGTGTGTCTACGCCCAAATCCATAGACATTTCACCGTGAGAAAGACCGGATGCGCGTTCAATTTGACGTGCAATCTGAATGGCCGTACTTTTAACCTTATCCAGCAAATCTGTGCTGTCCTCAGGTCCAAAGATTGAGGATAGCAGCTTGAACGGATCCTCCACACTTCCCCCACGCGGAACATGTGTTGTAATACTTCCCTTACCCGCTAGTCTGGCGCCTACTCCGGTAATGCTCCATGCGCCACGGGCATTTTTTTGCACCAGAAGCCGCAAATCGAAGGGCTTTTTCTGATAGGTTGCCAGATCGATACCCTGCTGAATGATATAAGGCGAGTTGCCTGTTTCTCGGCGAATACGTCCCCATAACCGAGACAAGGATACAGATCGGTAGGTTATGCTTTTTTTGTCATGTTGAATGGTCAACCTGTATGCCATCAGATGCTCAGGGTTGAATCTGAGAATCATAATTCCCTTTCCGGCCTTACCGTTTTCCGGTTTGAGATACAGGTATGGATATGCAGACAGCATTTTTCCTAAGGAAGACAGGTTGCTCAACCGTTTGGTAATTGGAACAAGTTGACGAGTGGATTCCGAGGTACGGAGCCATTTGAACAGTTCCCATTTGTTAAAAAAGCCCGGATTGTACAGCTCAACGCCTGAGGCATGTGAAATTTCATCCAGCTTTGCGCGCACAGAAGTTTTAAGTTCATAATTACGGTTGGGGATACGATTATAAATGACCTGTGGAGATGGGAAATCTTGTTCCTCCCATATCTGTGAGTTTTTGTTGTAGATGTAGCCCTTCACTGTTTCATCTGCCAGCTTCAAGTCCCTGACAGTAACAATGTACACCTGATACCCCATGCGCGTTCCCGTTTCTAGAATATCCCTGAAGTTTCGCTGATTTCCTTTGAAAAATTGTTCATCGTCGTGCACTGTCAATACAGCAACAACTGGTTTTTGCTCCGCCCGGGTATTCATAGTTCCTCTTTTCTGCGGAATTTACTGAGGTAAAGACAGTGGTCCAAAATATGCTCCACGGATGCTTTACCCTCCGCACGCAACGATGGATGCTGAAAAATGGATCGACCTGGCTTAGAATTGGCTTCAAACATCCATACCTTTTCATCCTGATCAATGCCCAGGTCGAACCCGATTTCACCCAGTAGATGCTGGTGGTGATATTCAATGGCTTCTGCTAGCGTAACTGCTACATTCTTGGCACGTTGAAGCACTTCACCCGCTCGGTCTCCGAATACCCGACCGAGTGCTTGCTCGGGTGTCATCAGGGAACCGCCGTTTTTGATATGAGTCGTGACACTGCCACGTCCGGCTTTTTTGGCTCCAATGCCAACGACGACCCATTGGTTATTGCCGTCTTTGTGCATATGAAACCGGAAATCAATCGGGCAATTATCAATCTCGATTAGTTGAATGCCCTGCTGAATGACGTAGCCTTTTAGCGTCTGTCCCTTATTGGAGTGAAGCATCCGCAGCATGGAGTTAAAAGTGGTAAACCGCAGCAGTACATTGCTATTTTTCTTCCGATACCTCACATAGTATCCTTGTTTGGGGACATAGGACAGACGATAGATTCCTTTGCCCAGACTGCCGCTACTTGGCTTATAATAAGCAAATTGATGCCGCTCCAGCATACCTCGGATACGTTCAGAGCTGGGATTCATATAGGATTCAGGGACATAACGGTTAACCTCTGGATTATTTTCCAGCAGATGATAGATATCGGATTTATTGAAAAAGCTCCAGTTAAAGAAAGGAATTCGTTTGCGGGAAAAGCGTTCGCGTAGTTGATTAATCGCTGGGGAAAAATCTGAGCGGCGGCTCGGCAAACGATTATAAATTACGTCCGGCAGAGGTACGAGTTTACGTGTAAACTCCCCGCTGGATGACAGGAAATAGCCGTTAATCGTATCATTTTGCCAGTTGATATCCCGTGGGGTGAAGGCAAAAATATAAGATTTTTTGCTGCCTTCCTTCAAAAGTTGCTTAATAAAGCCTGTGCGTGATCCAAAAGGGCGGGTGGTGGAGTTAGTAGCATCAGACAATACTCCAATCAACGGTCCAAGCTGAACATCTCCGTCTAGATTCCGCAAATAAATAGACCCGCTTTTGGGAACACGAATTGCGTTACGCAAGCCGGAGGTCAAGTATAGATGACGTCCCGCCTTCTGAATGGGTTTTACTGTTGCGGGAATCTGATCCTTGCCAAGTCGCAGACGAATGGACTTGGCTCCAGATAACTTAAGGCTTTTCAACAAGGCAGTGGATATATACGCCACCTTGTCGGGCTGCTGTGAGAAATGCACATTGCAATGCGTTAAACTCATCTGTTTATCCTCCTATACCGTATGTTCAAGGGAGGCGCCCGCGCCCTTTGGCCCTGTCGCTTTGGAATGGGTCATTAAATATCGAGCATATTCGAGCGGGCGGTTGACCGACCGAAAAGCGCACTCTGGCTGACGAGTCTGAAAAAAGGAGGCCCGGCCAGGGCGGGAATTAACCTCCAACAGCCAGATATTCCTGCTCCGGTCAATACCATAATCAATTCCCAACTCGCCAAGGCGGCCATAGCGTTCCTCCAACGCCCCGGCAATGGTCAAGGACAGCTCTATCATCTGTCCGATGATGAGACGTGTGCTGTCCACACCAAATTGTTCACGAAGGTAAGGCTCTGCCGGATGGGCTTCGCCCCCACCGTGCAGATTGGAAGTCAGAGTTCCTTTTCTGCCTTCCCTCACGGCAAAGCCCGTCAGGCGCCAACAGCCGTTGCCGTCCTTTTGCATGAGCGCGCGAACATCAAAGGGATGATTGCTTTGGCTTGTTAATTTCAAATAAGGCTGCACGATATAGGCGCGTTTGTGTGCAATACCGTCAATCCATGACAATCCTGCATCCAATTCAGTAAACAAGCGACGGAACGGGCGGTTTTGGGAGTTCCTGCCTTGTACGTACAGTCCCTGACCTCCTTCCGCCAGCCGGAGATACAGCGTGCCCTTGCCATGTGTTCCGGACTGTGGTTTCATAAATAGCTCCGAATGGCGTTGCAGCCACTCCACAAGCTGGGTCGTATCCCGGTATGGGGCCGTAGGCGGCACAAAGGGCCGTACTTTATCTACCGTATGCAGAGCGCGATACACCTGCCATTTGCCAGGCAAGTTACGCGACCAGTAGATGAGCTTGCGCGACTTTTGCTCCGCTATGTCTCCCAGTGTGCGCTTGACATTCTGGCTCTCATGGATATGGAGACAGCGGTTATAAACAATATCCGGCAAGGGAAAGCGGCCAAATGTCCATACTCCAGCACGATAAACATAACCCCGTATGGAATGATCTTCAGGTGAAACTCCTTCGGCGGTAAACGCCATTACGCTAATACCAGAGCGCTTGCCCAACAAGCTTAGCCTGCGACAGAAATCGGCTTCGGTAATAGGGGGAGTAGCGTCCTGCTTTCGGCTAACAAGCACGCCCAGCATGCCTGGCATAACAAGAGACACCGACAACAGCTCCTTTGGCAGCCGGACTCTGGAAGAGATGGATTCATTTGAATCCGGCTGAATAACAGCAGTATTCAATCATTTTTTTTACGGACGGGCGGGTTTTCTGATCATTTAACGGCGTATTGTCATTTTTTGATGGTTTGGAATTGACCTCCAGCAACCAGATACGCCCCGTGCTGTCAATCGCCAAATCAATACCAAATTCCGCGAAATGGGCGGGAATTGCCTTTTCTACTCCGCTTGCGATATCCAGTGCTGCTGTTTTGAGAGAGGTAAGACCATTCGATTTAACAGTTGCGGGCAGCGTGGTTTTGGCCAGTGCTTCCTTGACTGTACTGAGCGTACCGCCTCTTGCCAGATTGGATACAAAGTGGCTGCCTCCGGCGATCCGAGCGACAATGGATGTTACGGTCCAGGTTCCAGACGCATTTTTTTGTACAAGCGCGCGAAAATCGACCGGACGTTTACCGTGATCAATCAAGGTAAGGCCCTGTTGCAGCTGAAAGCGTGTCGATTTCATTTTTCCCGCTAAGCTTTTGTACAGTTTATCGACGTTGGCGTACGTTTGCTTTCGGGGTGTGCCCGCTGTTGTGGATAGCACAGAAAAGGTACCATCGGTTTGCTTGTTAATGCGCATAATGCCTTTACCAAGGCTTCCGCGCACGGGTTTGAGAAAAACAGAGGGATACTGGGTGCACATTTTTTTGAAAACGGCAAAGGTTTGCAGCAAGTGGGACTCGGGTAAATACTTGCGTAGGGAAGAATTCGATTTGAGTGCATCAAACACTTCATTCTTATCCAAAAACTTTTCATTAAAAAAGGCCGTGCCGTACTGCGATTTTACTTCTTTCATGAAATGCTGTACGCTAGTTCTGTTCTCGAGTTTACGGGAGGTAAGCCGGTTATTGACGACATCGCCGGCAGGCATGACCGTCTTTTTCCAGCCTCCGTCATACACCCATCCCTGAACTCGCCCGGGCTGACTTCCGATATGCTCCGGGGTGAAGAAATACACATATGCTCCTTGTCTGCGGCATTCCCCGACTAGTTCACGGCAGAACAGGGTGATCGACCCGAAAGGCTTGTCGGGTTGTTCGGGATAGTCCCGACTAACCAGCACGCTAATAAGTGGGCCCACTCGAAGTGTCCGGCGGCCTCGGCTGTAGGTTACTCGCAGATTACAACTGTCATGACTGGCATGAAGCCCCATTTTTCGGGCCAGTACGCTTCCCACGCGTAGACCGCTGTATCGGGGTACCGATATGACGGTAACCTCTTGGCGGAACGAACCGAAGGCGAGCTGAACGGGGTGGCCTGCGGATATTTTCCATTTGCGAAGCAGGGACTCGCCGACCATGAGTACGTCATCCTGCAAGATGCCCGATCCGATGATTTGAATCGTTGTTTTTTTGATGGACATCGTGGATCTCCTTCCGGGCAGCAACTTGATGTCTTGAAAGTAACGGGAAACGTGAATGGGCTGTAATAGCACTGATTCATCATATGAGGACATATATACCTTGGTGATTGACGGACAATGTGAAATGTTGACACAAAACTTGTAATGGAGGAATGAACAATCATGAATATCTATGACAAAGCCCATGATTTAGCAAAAGCATTGAAAGAAAGCAAAGAGGTAGAGGAAATTACGTCAGCGATGAAGCTGATTGAAACGGATCCAGAAGCCAAGAAAATGCTCGACGATTTCCGTGAACGCCAAATGGAAGTGCAACAGCGGATGATGAGCGGCGATATGCCAGCACAGGAAGAGATGGAAAAGATGGAAAAAATGTTCGAGGTACTCAGCTTGAACCTCAACATCCGTCGTCTGTTTGACGCTGAACGTCGCTTGAGTGTGATTATTGAGGACGTAAATAAGATTATTGCGGACAGTCTTCAACATTTGTACGGTTCGTCTCTGTAAGTTTGTCTCATATTCCTTCCTGTCCTCTCATAGACTAGATACATAGAGTCACAGGGAGAGGAAGGGATACGATTGGGTTCATTTAAAAAATGGAAACACGGTTTGTACACACTGATTGCATTGGCTATGGTATTGGTCGCATTACCACGCATCTCGTTGGCAGGTGGTTTGAATTGGGTCAACGGCTTTGGGATGGTATGGGTACTTTTTGCGTTGCTTGTCATCGGAGCGAACCTGCATTTTTTGCTGGGTGTAGATGAGGAAAAGCGTAAAACGCTGGAGCGTGTGCGACGGGCCAAAATGCAGCAGTGGCAGATGAAATGGGATAACAAAGCTGACAAAGGCAATATGCTGTAAGTGTTTCTCCTAGTACGAAGCGGTCTCTTGTAACAAGGGACCGCTTTTTTGTTATTTTCAAAGCAAAGATATCCTAATAACAAGGGTCTAAAACAAAGGGGTTTTGTGGTATAATAGATACAGAATGATACAGATTGAACGTTGGGGGTGTAACAGAGTTGGACGGGCTAGATGAAACAGTTACGAAGCATGAGCAGCTATTGCGTCATATCGAGCAGTTAAAAATAGGCTCCAAAATTTCTGTACGCAGGTTGGCTAAAGAAATGAGCGTTAGCGAAGGCACGGCTTATCGGGCTGTGAAAGAAGCAGAGAATTTGGGAATTGTCATTACCAAGGAACGGATCGGAACAGTACGAGTGGAGAAGCGTCCACGCGGCTTGTCTGAGCAGCTGACCTTTGCGGATGTCGTGAATATTGTAGAGGGACATGTGCTGGGCGGAAGCGAGGGGCTCGAGAAGCCGCTGCACAAGTATGTGATCGGGGCGATGCGTGAGGAAGCCATGGCTCGTTATATTGACGCAGGCAGTTTGCTGATCGTAGGTAACCGAGAGGATGCGCATTCGCTTGCATTAGAGCAAGGAGCAGGTGTGCTGATTACAGGGGGGTTCGGTACGAGTCGGGAGGTTAAGCAGCTTGCAGACCAGATCAGCCTGCCGATTATTTCCTCGCGTCATGATACATTTACCGTGGCTTCTATGATTAATAGAGCGATATTTGACCGTTTGATCAAAAAGAAAATTATGTTGATTGAAGACATTGCGGCCAGCAAACCGAAGACGCTGACCTTGAAAATCAACAGCACGCTGACCGAATTTGAAGAGCTATCAGCGACCACGGGATATCATCATTTTGCCATAGTGGATGAATGGAATCGTTTAATTGGTATCGTCAGCCGTAAAGATGTGGAAGGACTTCAACCTGAGCATACGATGGATAAATGTATGATCCGTAACCCAATTACGGTCACTTACCAGACCTCGCTGGCTTCTGCTGCTCAAATGATGGCATGGGAAGGTGTAGATTACTTGCCGGTCGTGGACCGCAACCGTAAGCTGCTCGGGTCCGTTACACGGCGTGAGGTGCTGGAGGCGCTGCGTAACGCCCAAAAGCAGCCACAACTTGGCGAGACGTTCGACCAGTTGATCTGGAACGGTTTTGCTGAGGAGCGTAATGAGGACGGATCATTATTTTTTCGCGGCTTTATCATTCCACAGATGGCTACCAATTTAGGGACGATCTCGGAAGGCGTACTGGTCAACGTGATGACACAAGCGGGCTACCGGGCAGCTAGAGATATGAGCGGCAAGGATTATGTGCTGGATAATTTGACAACTTATTTTATTCGACCAGTACAGATTGAGGATGCTGTCGTTCTTCGTCCGTTGCTGCTTGAGATGAGTCGCCGCACCTGCAAGCTAGAAATTGCGATTTCTAGGGAAAATCATTTGGTGTGCAAGGCAGTGATGACGCTTCAATCCATTGAACATGGTTAATCCACCTTTGGATTGGAGCAGAAGATGGAGTTAAATAGATCGACTTAGTGGCTTTGAGGCAGTCTTTCTTTGGCCTCCAGCCAGATTTGCAGCACACCTTCCATTACAAGCATCGTTTTGACCTGGATTGTATACTCCTTGTCACGAACGGTGTATTTTTTTTGGTGCAGCAACATACGTACCAGCTTGCTGTCAGAGTCAATCTCAAACATATCTCTGCCGCGCAGCACCTCCAGATCACGACTGACGCGGCGAAGAAGCTCTTTCAGATTAATAGAGTCAATTTTTTCAGCCGTGGCTTCCTCCGCAATCAGCTTGATTTCTTTGATGACGGTTTGGCGCTTGCTGTATTTACGTAATGTTTTGTTGTCCTCTTCAGCTTGCTGGAGCTGGAATTGAAGGTCCTGGTTGTTCATCCACAGCTGATTGAAACTCGCATGCCAGATGGCATTGTAGATCAATCCTCCCGTAATCATACCGAGTACAAAAACGGAGGATAATTGCATAAAAGGGCGCAGGCGCTCAAAGGGAGGGACTCTCATAGACGTTTCACCTCACGGCCGTCCGTTGCCGCATACCCACTTGACCAGCTCTGCACCCATATGAGCGCCTAAAAAGGCGAAAATCAAATACAATATTTGCTTAATGGCAGGTGACAAATTACCATCCAACATATTGCTCTCAATGACCCGGATCGGGTCCATCGTTCCTCCCACAGCGGCGGCAAGCGCCCATATTTTAATCCTTCCTGCAACCTCCAGCATCGTCTGGGTAGGCGGCTGAAGCGATACTACAGCTCCCATTCCGCCGAGCATGGCTCCTCCGAGCACGATGCCGAAGGCAATGAAGAAGTCGAGAATCGCTTTGGATATAAAAGTGCTCATGCTCTTTTCCTCCTTGGGTATACGAATCAGGACCGCGCTTGTCCGCCCGGGTCTGTACTTTTATTCTATGGGCGCTACTAACGTGGATATGATAAAATAGTTTGAAGAAAATCAAGCGGTGAAGGGAAGAGAAGCGCATGAGTTCATTTGTGCATTTGCATGTTCACAGCGAGTACAGCCTGCTGGACGGCGCGGCTCGTACCGCGGAATTGGTCAAACAGGCATCAGCTTATGGAATGGAGGCGCTGGCTCTTACAGATCATGGGGTCATGTACGGTGCCATTCCTTTTTATAGAGCATGTGTAGAGAACGGCATTAAGCCGATTATCGGGTGTGAGGCTTATATGACGGCAGGCTCGCGCAAGGAGCGTGGCAGCCGGAAGGATCAGCCCATATATCATTTAATTTTGCTCGCCAAAAATAAAACAGGCTATCAAAATTTGATGAAGTTGTGCTCCATTGGCCATTTGGAGGGTTTTCACTATAAGCCGCGCATCGATATGGATGCTTTGGCTGCCCATCATGAAGGCATCATATGCTTGAGCGCTTGCTTGGGCGGTGAAGTGCCGCAGCATTTGCTGCATGGTCGGGAAGCCGAAGCACGACGTGCGGCCGAACGATACCGTAGCATTTTTGGCGAAGATTTTTATCTGGAGCTTCAGGATCATGGTCTGTCTGAGCAAAAACGCGTAAATCCTCAATTGATCGCATTGGCGAAGGAACTGGATATTCCACTAGTGGCGACGAATGACGTGCATTACTTAACCGAGCCGGATGCTGATGTCCAGGACGTTCTAATTTGTATCGGGACAGGGAAGACAGTTGACGATGAGGAGCGCTTGCGTATACCAACACGTCAGTTGTATCTGAAAAGTCAGGAGGACATGGCTCGTTTATTTCCACATGTAGCAGAAGCCATCGCTAATACGGTGCGTATTGCTGAAAAATGCGAGCTGGAGCTGGAATTCGGCCAATCGATTTTGCCTGAATATCGCCCGCTGCCAGAGGACATGACGTCTTCGTCCTATTTGCGTAGTCTGTGCATGCAAGGGCTAGAGCGTCGCTACGGAGGCGATCCTGTATGGGAGCAGCCGGAGGAGCGGGAAAAACTGGACCAGCGGCTAAACTACGAATTAAATACGATCGACAGTATGGGCTTCAGCGATTATTTCTTGATTGTATGGGATTTTATTGCTTTTGCTCATAAGCATAAGATTGCAACCGGTCCGGGACGGGGTTCCTCCGCCGGTAGTTTGGTCGCCTATGTGCTTAATATCACGAATGTCGATCCGATAAAATACAATCTGCTCTTTGAACGGTTTCTGAACCCTGAACGGATCAGCATGCCAGATATAGATATTGATTTTAGCGATGAACGCCGCGACGAGGTTATCGACTATGTAGTACAGAAGTACGGAAATGAGCATGTTGCGCAAATTATTACCTTTGGGACATTAGCGGCAAGAGCCGCAGTCCGTGACGTCGGCCGTGTATTGAACGTGCCGTATGGCGAGGTGGACAAGGCGGCCAAGTTGATCCCGGCGCAGCTCGGCATTAATATCCGGCATGCGTTGGAGATCACCCCCGAGCTGAAGGCTCTGTATGAAACGAAGCCCAAGACACGTGAACTGCTGGATATGGCGATCAAAGTAGAAGGAATGCCTCGCCATGCTTCGACACATGCGGCGGGTGTTGTCATCTCGCGGACTCCATTGACCGATGCGGTTCCGCTGCAAGAGGGGAGCGAAGGGGTTCCTTTAACGCAGTACTCAATGGAAAATCTGGAGCGCATCGGTTTGTTGAAAATGGATTTTCTTGGACTACGTACGCTCTCCATTATTGAACGGTGCATGCGCTGGGTTGCGGAGCAGCATGGAGAAACACCTGACTTTAGCCGTGTTCCCGACGATGACCCGCATACCTATGACTTGCTGGGCAAAGGAGATACAGGAGGCGTGTTCCAGCTGGAGTCGGCCGGTATACGCCGGGTACTCAAGGATTTGAAACCGAGTGTTTTCGAGGATATCATTTCTGTCCTGGCTTTGTATCGTCCGGGCCCGATGGGTTTTATTCCCAACTTTATACAGGCTAAGCACGGACAGATTGAGGTTTCTTATCCGCATCCTGATCTTGAACCGATCTTAAAGGATACGTACGGTATTATTGTGTATCAGGAACAAATCATGCAGATTGCATCGCGCATGGCTGGCTTTTCCTTGGGAGAGGCCGATCTGCTGCGCCGCGCGGTGTCTAAGAAAAAACGCGAGGTGCTGGATCTGGAGCGTGGTCATTTTGTCGAAGGCAGTATTAAACAGGGGTACACAGAGGAGGAAGCCGGCAGGGTTTACGATATGATCGTCCGTTTTGCTGACTACGGTTTTCCGCGTGCCCATGCAGCTGCTTATGGTGTGCTAGCATTCCAGACGGCTTATCTTAAGGCCCATTATCCAGTACAATTCATGGCTTCCATGCTGACGGCCGTCATGGGAAGTCATCGAAAAGTGGCTGAATATGTCGTCGAATGCCGTCGTATGGATATCGCAGTGTTGCCGCCTGATGTGAATGAGAGTGGGGTGCTGTTTACCCCATTACAGCAGGGTGATATCCGCTTTGGACTGGCTGCCATTAAAAATGTCGGCACACAAGCAATGGAAAGCATTCTTGCTGTTCGTAAGGAACGCCCTTTCGACAGCTTGCTCGATTTTTGTCGACGCGTTGATTTGAGGGTGTGTAATAAGAGAGTGATTGAATCGCTCATTCAGGCAGGGGCATTTGATTCATTGACAGGCCATCGGGCACAGTTGCTTGCCATGCTGGATGAAACGGTGGATGCAGCTGCCAAATGGCGCAAGGAACGTGACGATTTGCAAATTGATATGTTTGGCTTTGTAGAAATGCCTAATTGGGATATTGAATACCCCAATGTACCTCCATTTAGTACCAGCCAGCAATTAGAGCTGGAACGCGAACTGCTGGGACTGTATTTGTCTGGGCATCCGCTAGATGATTTTGAATCGCTGCTGGAAAGCAGCCAAGCGGATCGTCTGATGGAGCTGAGCGACGTGCCAGATGAAACAGTTATTGTAACCGCAGGCATGGTGGTGTCACTCAAGACGATTACGACCAAGCAGGGAAAGGCCATGGCCTTCATTGAGCTGGAGGATCAGATTGAGCGCTGTGAGGTTGTGCTGTTTCCTGAGGTATGGAAGCGAAGCCAGCAGTGGATTGAAAAGGGTGCCTTGCTTGCACTACGTGCCAAGATGCAGCAGCAGGACGAGCACTTCAAGCTCCTTGCGGATGAGGCAGCCCCGCTGGCGGAAGACGCGTTGGCAAGGCTTCTTCAGCGCCGGCGTACCGGCGCACGTTCGTCCGCAGCAGCTGGAACATCCGTGTCAGCTGCTGGCAGTCCGGGCGGGAGAGCGCCGCGTACGTCGCCCTTGCCTTCAGCAGCCGCTCCATCAGCTTCGCCGCAGCAGAAGGCGGCTCGTCCCGTAGCGGCCCCCTCACAACGCGGAGGCGAAGCGGCTCACGGTGAGCAGGTGCCTTCCCCGCGCGGCTCGGAAGCGTCCGCCCGTCAGCGGGTGTTTGTCAAAATCACCCGCCAGGCCGAGGAGGACGCCAGCTTGCTGGTCAGCCTCAAGGCATTGCTACAGGAGCATCCCGGTGCTGTGCCTACCGTACTTTTTTACGAGAGCAACCAGCGTCTGCTGGCGTTGAGTGATGCTTACAGCATTAAGCCTTCTCCTCAGCTTTTTGATCGAATGGAGTCGATGCTAGGTGAAGGCACCGTGAAAGTCAAATGACAGACACACAGCAACCCGCCCTTATTGTAACGGTTTAATGAACATTTTCCTTCCCTTTCGCATACACTTGGAAAACTGGCGGAACAGGAGATTCAACACGTGTCCTGCACCATTAGGTCCCGCACGGTGGAAGAATTAGAACTGCATGGTGAAAGCGGGAGGGAAATTATGTCCTATGAATATGCAGAAACCTTGTTAAATCGCAGAGGCATTCGGATCGAGTCCATTGCGGACATTGTTTTTCAGCTTCAGCTAAAATATTATCCTCATTTGACTATGGAAGAATGTGTAGAAAGTGTCAAAGCGGTTTTGCAAAAGCGAGAGGTACAATATACACTGCTGACAGGCATTGCACTCGATGAGCTGGCCGAAAAAAAACTTCTTCCCCAGCCACTTCAAGCCATTATGGAGGCAGACGAACCGCTGTATGGAGTGGACGAGACAATGGCTCTTGGCATTACGAGCGTGTACGGCATGATTGGCTTGACCAGTTTTGGCTATCTGGATAAAGAAAAGATTGGAATTATCGATAAGCTGAACCAAAAAGGCAGTGGTATTCATGTGTTTTTAGACGATCTTGTCGCCGGATTGGCTGCCGCCGCTTCTTCGCGTATTGCCCATCGGAGCCTTCATGCCAAGCATTATCCTGCATCATTGGATGTTTAATTGGCCTGAATAAACAGAATTAATGATTATCTAGGCCCTCCGACGAAACTTGAATGATCAGGAGGGCTTTTGTTGCGGGAAAAAAGTAAGGTATGTTATCATGAGTCTATTATATGGGCTCAAAACTTGAGGCTTAGGGGGTAGAAACAAGGCATGTGGACGGTGATATATATTGCACCGACGGCCAGACTGGCTGACATGATTAAGCTCAAACTGTCTGAAGAAGGTTTTATGGTGCAGACCCGGGCCATCAGTGCATCCAAGCAACAGTTTGAGATACTTGTGCCTTCGGGTGAAGTCGAAGAAATACAGGAAGTGCTTAATTCGATTTTGCGCCCTTGAGTCCGGAACGGCGGAAGTGATACAGCAGCATGAATGGAACAAAGGATGCACGATCGGCGGTAATGTTGTATTAACAGGCGTTGACGTGTGTATGAACATAATGCTTAGAGGTGCCGCATCGACGGCAGAGGACCTTGTATCGGTTACGGCTGACAAATAAACGGCTGGAGAGGTGTAGTTGTGTTTAAAGATTTATTCCAAAAGAAGCGTAAATACGCGACCATCCCTTCGGAACGGGCGCTGAGCGGCGATCAAGCGGACATGCCGGATCGTCCCAAACGGGAAATTCCCGAAGGTCTTATGACCAAATGTGGCAAGTGTGGAAGTATTCAATACAGCAAAGAGTTGGAGAAAAATTTGAAAGTGTGTCCGGTGTGCGGATACCATATGCGTTTGAATGCAATGGATCGCATTCGCATGGTGCTCGACGAAGACACGTTTACGGAATATGATGCCGATATGATTTCGGTTGATCCGCTGGACTTTCCGGGATATGCAAGTAAGTTGGAGCAACAGACCCTGAAATCTGGCCTGCGCGAGGCTGTCGTTACGGGCGACGGCCTTATTCATGGGCATCCTGTTGTCGTAGCGGTGATGAGCTTTGACTTTTTTACAGGCAGTATGGGCTCGGTCGTAGGAGAGAAAATTACGCGTGCCATTGAGCAGGCGATTGACAAGCGCTTGCCGCTTATCATCTTCTCCACATCCGGTGGGGCACGTATGCAGGAAAGTATTCTGAGTCTGATGCAGATGGCCAAAACAAGCGCTGCTCTCGCTCGTCTGGACGAGCAGGGATTGCTCTATATTTCTGTGATCACTGATCCGACTACAGGTGGAGTCTCCGCCAGCTTTGCTATGCTTGGAGATATTATTATTGCAGAGCCAGGTGCTGTATTTGGTTTTGCAGGTCGTATTGTAATTGAGCAAACGATCAGACAGAAGCTGCCGGATGATTTCCAAACTTCCGAATTTAATTTGCAGCACGGACAATTGGATATGGTTGTACATCGCAAGGAACTGCGTGATACCCTTGGGCAATTGCTTGATCTGCACAGTGTGAAAGGGGAGGAATAAATGGCTGGCGAATTGCCTTATGAAAAGCCCCTGGTCGAGATGCGACAGAAGATCGAAGAACTTAAGCAATTCGGACAGGACAAGCAAATTGATTTTACAGATGAAATTAACCGTCTGGAAGAACGTTATCTCCAGATGGAAGAAGAAATATACACGAACATTACAGCATCGCAAAAGATGCATCTGGCTCGTCATCATCAAAGACCAACGTCCCTTGATTTGATCGAGCAGGTGTTTACAGATTTTATTGAATTGCATGGCGACCGCTTGTTCGGAGACGATCTGGCGGTTGTGGGCGGGATTGCCAAGCTAAATGGTATTCCGGTGACCGTCATTGGTCAGCAACGTGGTAAGGATACGAAAGATAACATTGCACGCTTTTTTGGTAGTGCCCATCCGGAAGGATTCCGTAAAGGCTTGCGGCTGATGCAGCAAGCTGAAAAATTTAAGCGTCCTATTATTACATTTATTGATACGAAGGGCGCTTATCCGGGTAATACAGCAGAGGAGAGAGGTCAATCGGAAGCGATTGCCCGCAATTTGCGGGAGATGGCAAAGCTTTCGGTGCCTGTTATTTGTGTGGTCATCGGCGAGGGTGGAAGCGGCGGTGCGCTTGCGTTTGCAGTGGGTAACCGTGTGCTGATGCTGGAACACGCCATTTATTCGGCCATTTCTCCGAACGGCGCAGCCTCGATTCTATGGAAAGATGCTTCTAAGGCAGATCAGGCAGCTGAAGCGATGAAGATCACCGCTAATGACCTCCTGCGCATGGAGATTATCGAGGATATCGTGCCAGAGCCGAAAGGGGGCGCACATCGTAACTATGAAGTGACTGCTGCCGCAATCAAGGAGTTATTAGAACGTCATTTGGCAGACCTTACGAATATGAGCTGCGATGAATTGAGAGAAGACAGGTATCAAAAATTCCGGAAAATAGGACAATATACTTTCTTAAAACCTTCGGAATCTGAACCTATGTTGTAATACGCTGGAAACGGGTAACAATAAATATGACGAACTTCCTATACAAATAGGAAAAAGTGTAGTAGATTTAATTGTTGGAAAAAGATATAAAGAGTAGCACCTTTGAAAACGGAGGAAAAACCCAAATGCGCAAAACTAAGATTGTATGTACCATCGGTCCTTCCAGTGAATCATTGGAAAATGTGAAGAAACTGATTATGGCTGGTATGAACGTAGCCCGCCTGAATTTCTCTCACGGTGATTTCGAGGAGCATGGCAACCGGATTAAAAACATCCGTCAAGCTTGTAAGGAGCTTAACAAAAATGTTGCTATTTTGCTCGATACGAAGGGGCCGGAAATCCGGACAGGAAAGCTCGAAGTTGAACCTATTGAGCTTGTTCAGGACGAGTTCATTACGCTGACAACGGAAGAAATTCTCGGTACGCAAGATCGTATCTCCATTACGTACAAGGATCTTCCCTCGGACGTGGAGCCCGGCTCCACCATTCTGATCGACGATGGTCTGATCGGACTCACCGTTATTGAAGTATCAGGCACTGAAATCAAATGCCGCATTGTCAATGGCGGAACGATCAAAAGCAAGAAGGGCGTTAACGTTCCAGGCGTTGCTATCTCATTGCCTGGTATTACGGAGAAAGATGCGAATGATATCATTTTTGGTATTGAGCAGGACATTGATTTCATCGCGGCTTCTTTTGTTCGTAAAGCAAGTGATGTACAGGAAATTCGTGAATTGCTGGCGAAGCACAACGCAAGCCACATTCAAATCATCTCCAAAATAGAAAATCAGCAAGGTGTTGACAACCTGGATGAAATTTTGGAAGCTTCGGATGGTCTGATGGTTGCCCGTGGTGACCTCGGTGTGGAAATTCCTGCTGAAGAAGTGCCTTTGGCGCAAAAATTGATGATTAACAAATGTAATGTAGCTGGCAAGCCTGTTATTACAGCAACACAAATGCTGGATTCCATGCAACGTAACCCGCGTCCGACTCGTGCGGAAGCAAGTGACGTAGCCAATGCTATTTTTGACGGAACAGATGCAATTATGCTGTCCGGCGAAACAGCTGCGGGTAAATATCCGGTAGAATCTGTATTGACCATGTCACGTATTGCCGAAAAAGCTGAGTCTTCTCTGAACTACCGCGATTTGTTCAAAAAACAAAGAACGGCTCAAGAAATTAGTATTACAGAAGCAATCAGCCAATCCGTTTCTATTTCTGCACTTGACCTGCATGCCAAAGCAATCCTGACGTCCACACAAAGCGGAACAACGGCGCGTATGATCTCTAAATACCGTCCAGAAGCTCCGATTGTCGCTGTGACAACACAGGAAAGAACAGTTCGCCGTTTGGCTCTGATCTGGGGCGTACATGCAGTACAAGGCAGACCCATCGTTGACACAACAGACAGTCTGTTTGACAATGCGCTGGAAGGTGGTCGCAAATCTGGCCTCGTTAAAGAGGGCGATTTGGTTGTGATTACAGCGGGCGTACCTCTTGGTGATTCCGGTTCCACGAACCTGATCAAAATTAGCTGCGTTCCAGCACAAGCATAATTGTAGTCCCCGCAAAGTAATACAGGGATGGCATTTACTCGTTACAATAAGTAAAAGAGCATTCAGGTCCATAAGACCTGAATGCTCTTTTTTTTGTTAACTGGTTCTTATTCCTTCTCGTCGTATAAAATCAAGGAATGCCTGTTGCATCATGTTCCTATGTGTATCTTGTTGATACACGATGTTTATTTGATAATAGCTCTTTTTTTTGTCAGCTTCGGGAAAAGGAAGCCATTCCACCGAGGGGACAGTATGATCCTCGCTACGAACTCCGCAGGCAGGAAAGAAGGCAAGCGCGTCACCGCCACTTACCACTTGCTTTACTGCTTCCCAAGAGTTGATTTCCAGATGGGATTTAATTAGCGAAGAATAGGAATCTACAACGGATGCCCCGCTATATTTTACCCATATGTGCTTATCCAGCGTATCGAGCCCATTGATGTCCAGTGACTTGGATGTCTCAGCCGATGCTGAGCGGATAATCCCCACCTGATCTGAAGCCACTGGTTCTGCCACCGTATTTTCCAGAAGAGATTCTCCATCGTCGAGAAAAGCAAAATCAATATCCCCCTCTTTCAGTAGCTGCTTGATTACATCCGGAGATTGAATCTCTAACTGAATACGCCATTCTGGATATTGTTGTGCAAATTCAGCCATGATAGTTGGGAGAAGATACATGCCTGAAATCGACTCTGCCCCCAGGTGTAAGAGGCTCTGAGATTCTTCTGTCTGTTCATCTACAGCTTGTCGGGCCTCTTGCTCAAGAGAGAGAATCTGCTTTGCGTAAGGCAACATTTTTTTACCAGCCTCGGTTAGCATAATTCTGCCTTGTTGGAGAGAGAACAGAGTCGCACCCATTTCCTTTTCCAGACTTTTCATATGAAAGCTGACGGTGGGCTGTTTGATTTGTAAAGTTTCGGCCACCTCCGTCGCTTTATGGTATTTATCGATCAGCACTAAGATGCGCAATTTTAAAATATTCATAGAATCGAACAACTCTCCTTACTTGATATTTATGCGTGAATTTAAACTATAGATTAATTATATACCGAAAAATAATTTATCTATCAATATTTTATATTTGTTTTACAAAACCTAGTCGTTCGTCTAACATTCCGGGCCTACAATGTAAAAGTGTTGATGGTCATAAATAAAAAACCGTCACTTAACTAAGGGGAGGACAATAAAAAATGTTGAAAAAATGGCCGTTCATTCTGATGACTCTCACCATGGTATTTGCACTTGCAGCTTGCGGATCCGGTAACAATGCTGCACCACAAGGAGACGCTGCTGCAGGAACAGACAATAAAGCAGCTGCTGAACTGACAGGTAACATTCTGGCTGTTGGCTCCACTGCACTTCAACCATTGGTAGAGCAAGCGGGACAAAAATTTATGGCTGTCGATAAATATAAAGGCATTGCGGTTCAAGTGCAGGGTGGCGGTAGCGGTACTGGCTTGACCCAAGTTTCCGGTGGACAAGCGGATATCGGTAACTCTGACGTATTTGCAAAGGAAAAACTGGAGAGCGGCGCAGAAGAGCTGGTCGATCACCAAGTAGCTGTTGTAGCTATGTCAGCGGTAGCGAATCCTAAAGTAGGCGTAACAGACCTGAAAAAAGATCAACTGGTACAAATCTTCACAGGTAAAATTACGAACTGGAAAGAAGTTGGCGGTGCAGATCAAAAAATCGTGATCGTGAACCGTCCAAGTAGCTCCGGTACTCGTGCAACCTTTGAAAAATACGCGCTGGGACAAAAAACAGAAGATCTGCCAGGCTCCATTCAGGAAGATTCCTCTGGTACTGTGAAAAAGCTGATTGCTGAAACACCTGGTGCGATTGGTTACCTGGCTCTGTCCTACATCGACAACACAGTCACTGCTTTGAAGTACGACGGTGTGGAAGCTAACGTTGAAAATGTAGAACAAGGTAAATATCCAGTGTGGGCATATGAGCATATGTACACTAAAGGTGAGCCAAAAGAACATGTAAAAGCATTCCTGGACTATATTCTGTCTGATGAAATCCAAAAAGCAGACGTTGTAGACCTGGGATACATCCCGGTATCAGGTATGCAAGTGAAACGTGATGCTGACGGTAATATCACGAAATAAGGAGAGCGATCTCCTGTTCGGATGAACGCAGCTAACGCGAGTATATTCACGAAGAAGAGGCGGACTAACGTCCGGCCTCTATTCTTCGCTTAAAGGAGTTACAGTATGGAACCAATTGAAGGGAAGGCATACATGGAACAGAATAAACGATCCCGAGTTATGAAAGAAAGACATTACTGGGAAGAATGGACCGGCCGCATCTATACGTCGGTTTGTGTCGTTTTTTTAGTTGCAGTCATTGTCTCCATCGTATATTTTGTTGCCTCCAAAGGTGTAGCTACATTTGCGGTGAATGGAGTCAGTCTGCGAGAATTTTTCTTTGGAACCAAATGGAGCCCGGATGGCGAGCCCAAGTCCTTCGGCGCGCTTCCGTTCATTACGGGTTCTTTTGCCGTAACCATACTAGCGGCCTTAATTGCCAGTCCGCTTAGCTTGTGCGCAGCTTTGTTTATGACGGAAATCGTGCCGAAATCGGGTAAACGTATCCTTCAGCCTGCCATTGAATTGTTATCCGGCATTCCGTCGGTTGTCTATGGCTTTGTCGGCTTGACCGTAATCGTCCCATTGCTGCGAAACGTGTTCGGGGGACAAGGCATCGGTATTCTCGCAGGTTGCCTTGTGTTGTCGGTTATGATATTACCGACGATTACGAGTATTATGGCGGATGCGTTGTCTTCCCTGCCGGGGGGACTGCGAGAATCCTCTTATGCATTGGGGGCTACCCGCTGGCAGACAATTGCCCGTGTTATTATCCCGACGCTGCTGCCTGCTCTTTTAACAGGAATTATTCTCGGGATGGCTCGTGCCTTCGGAGAAGCGTTGGCTGTACAGATGGTCATCGGGAATGCTCCGCACATACCGCATTCCTTGCTGGAATCCGCTTCGACCTTGACCAGCGTCATTACACTTAGCATGGGCAACACAGCGATGGGCTCCGTTCATAACAATGCACTCTGGAGTATGGCGCTTGTTCTTCTGCTCATGACATTTATTTTCGTGCTGCTGGTAAGGCTGCTTGAAAGGAGAAACCGGGTTTGATGAAAGCTAAAACGACCGACAAGATCGCTACATTTGTAATCTGTTTCTTCGCCTTGTTCATTGTTGCACTTTTGGTGGGATTGCTGGGCTTCATTTTGGCCCGTGGAGTCAGTCATATTTCTTTTGACTTTCTAACCAGTGCTCCGCAAACGTTACGTGCAGGTGGCGGCATTGGTCCGCAACTGTTTAATTCTGTATTTTTGCTAATCTTAACTTTGATTATCACCATTCCAATTGGCTGGGGCGCCGGCATTTACATGGCGCAATATGCAAAGCCGGGAAAAATTACGGACTTCATACGACTTGTCGTCGAAGTATTGTCCTCGTTCCCGTCGATCGTCATTGGATTGTTTGGACTATTACTCATCGTCAATACATTTAATTTTGGCTTTTCCCTCTTGTCAGGGGCGCTGGCTCTAGCCGTATTCAATCTGCCGCTGATGGTTCGCACAACTGAGCAGGCTTTCCGTGCTGTACCGAAGGAGCAAAAGGAAGCCGGACTTGCGCTCGGATTGTCCAAGTGGAAAATCATTACCTCCATTTTGTTGCCAGCAGCGCTGCCAAGCTTGATTACGGGTACCATCTTGGCCGCAGGCCGTATTTTTGGGGAAGCCGCCGCATTGCTGTTTACAGCAGGGATGAGTACACCGCCGCTTGATTTTACCGATTGGAATCCATTGCATGCCAGATCGCCTATTAATCCGATGCGACCTGCCGAAACATTGGCTGTTCATATTTGGAAGGTCAACAGTGAAGGCATTGCTCCTGACTCCAAAGATATCGCCGCAGGCGCTTCTGCGGTATTGGTGCTGCTCGTTCTGGTCTTCAACTTGAGTGCAAGATGGTTCGGAAGAGTCGTTTACCGTCGGTTGACAGCTGCCAAACGAATGGATTAGAAAGGGGATGGAGAACAATGGAACATGTGATTACACGAACGGCAAAAACCGCCACACCAGCAACATCCGTTCAGTCTACGCGTTCAGAACAACTTGCGGGGCAAGCGCCACATCCGTTCAGTACTGAGGATTTGAGTATTTATTACGGAAGCTTTGAGGCCGTGAAAAAAGTAAACTTAGCTTTTCCAGAGCAGACCGTGACCGCCCTGATTGGGCCTTCCGGCTGTGGTAAATCGACTTTTTTGCGTTCCCTTAACCGAATGAATGATGAGATTGCGTCTTCATCGACAACGGGACATATTTGGATGGACGGACAGGATTTAACGGCACCTGAGACGGACGTGATCAAGCTGCGTCAGCAAATAGGCATGGTGTGGCAACGGCCTAACCCTTTTTACAAATCGATTTATAATAACATTGCGTTCGGTCCTAAATACCGGGGAGTGCGCAAAAAGAAGCAGCTCGATGAAATCGTCGAAAGCAGCCTGCGTAAGGCGGCATTATGGGATGAGGTCAAGGATCGTCTTCACGATTCGGCTCTTGCTCTGTCTGGCGGGCAACAGCAGCGGCTTTGTATTGCACGTGCACTTTCCGTTCAACCGAAAATTCTGTTGCTTGACGAGCCAGCTTCCGCGCTGGACCCTGTGTCTACAGGCAAGGTGGAAGAGCTTATTACCGAATTGAAAAAAGAACTGCGCATCGTTATTGTGACGCACAATATGCAGCAGGCTGCACGAATTTCCGATTATACTGCCTATTTTTATGTTGGAAGTTTGGTGGAACATGGGAAAACAAACGATATATTCACCAATCCTGAAAACGAGTTGACTCAAGAGTATATCATGGGTCGCTTTGGATAAGCCGTCCAGATTGACGACTTGTTATAGATATAAAACATGATAAACATCTTACTAATCTAGTATTAGTAAGATGTTTTTTTATTAGTTTAGTAAACTCTTACATTTGTATATAATAAAATATATTGATTATTTGGTTATATTTTCATATAATACATGTGTTTAATAGTTCTTGAAATACCACAATCCAATTAAAGGAGAGGTTTGCAATGAAGTTTAACGTTAAAAAATCTGTCAAATGGATTGCTTTTTCTGGAATGGCTATTACCCTAACAACTGGACTTGTTAGCCCTTCATGGGCAGCAGCTGAGCAGAATGTGACTGATGCAGGTGCGAGTGTTACCCAAGCCGTATACAATTATGCAAACGTTTACAAAAATGCTGTTGTTCCACTGGCTAGTGTGAATGTGAGTAGTTTGCTGGATAAGTATCGTGATTTTAGTAAATTTTCTACAGGAAATACATCCAAGGACACTACGCTTGCTTTGAATATTGTATCGTGGCAATTGCCGCATGGTGGATTCTTCAAAGCGATGGAAAAGAATTATAAATCCAAATGGGATGGCAAGGCAGCACGTTCTACATGGAAGAGCAAGGATGGTGTTGAACTCGGAACGTTTGATAACGAGGCCACGACAACCGAGATCCGCTTTTTAGCGGATGTATACAAAAAAACTAAAAACAAAGACATTAAAAACAGTGTACAAAAAGCAGTTGATTTCGTACTAACCTCTCAATATTCCTCTGGCGCTTGGCCACAGGTTTACCCTAAACGTGGTAATTACTCAGATGCCGCAACTTACAACGATGATGCTATGGTTAGAGTGATGGTACTGGCAGATGACATTGTAAACAAAAGACAGCCGTTTGATAGCGATATTCTTGACAATACATATCGCTCCAGACTTCAGCAGGCTCTGAATAAAGGCGTACAGTATACACTAAAAGCTCAAATTGTAAACAATGGCACACCAACAATTTGGGGAGCACAGCATGATCCGGTTACTTATGAATCTGTGCCTGCGCGAGCATTCGAGCTTGCTTCCAAAACAACGACGGAATCGGTAGGCATTACCGCATTCTTAATGTCTCAACCGCAGACGACTGAGGTGAAAAAAGCAGCTCAGAGTGCCTTGAAATGGTTTGACACGAATCGGATCGACGGTATGAAATACAATCGTCAAGGTCCGGAGTTCTTCCAAAAGGATGCATCAAGCGTGATGTGGTATCGTTTCTACAACGTGGAGGACAATAAGTATTTCTTCTCAGACCGAGATGGCAAAAAGTATACGGACATCATGAAAATTAGTGAAGAAAGACGACTTGGTTACGCCTGGGCGGGAAGTCAGGCCAAGAGCTTATTGAAACTGGCTTCGGAAAGTGGATATTATAAACTGTCCAAGCCGTTGCCACAATAATAAAGCCATCATTGTAAATGCTTTGAGAGGGAGAGCCGTATGGTTCGGCCCTCTTTTTGTTCCCAGGCGGTAAATATGGTTTAATGGAGAGAGGGCAAAATAGAGATAAAGATGCACAAAGATAGGAGAGCTTGTATGACTCAAGAGGAGAAACAAACGCAACTACGATGGTATGGCGCACCTCTACGTGTCCGTTATCAGGAAAGCGACCAGATGGGGGTCGTGTATCATGCGAATTATTTAAACTGGTTTGAGATCGGACGTACGGAAATGATTCGGCAGGCAGGCTTTAACTACCGGAGCATGGAAGATCGAGGAGTTTTGCTGCCAGTTATTGAAATCAATGCGAAATATGCGAGCCCTGCTCGATATGATGATTTAGTTACTATCTATACCGCTATTACGGACTTCTCCAGACTACGTCTGAACTATACTTATGAGGTTCGACGGGTAACGGATGAGGAGCACCAAAACAATGTGGGAAAGGTATGGACAGAGGCTGACACGCTGCCGGGAGAACTGCTGGTCACAGGATCGACACGACATGTGTGGCTGAATACCGACTGGAAGCCCGTTCGGCTCGATCAGGCACTGCCTGAGTTGTACACTGCGTTAAGGTCTGCTTTTACAGGCGGGGAGGGACAGAAGTCATGATGATGCGTAAACGTCTGTGGCTGTTGCTGCTGCTCATTCCTTTGGCGGAGCTGTACGGGTTTATATGGGTAAGTCACTGGATTGGAGCGGGGAAAACTATTCTGCTCATTATTCTGACGACCTTGATTGGCGCTGCCATGATGCAATTTGAAGGTCGAAAGGTGATTGCCGATGCCAAAAATGAAATGAACCGTGGCCAAATGCCTGGCCGTAAAATGCTGGATGGATTATGTGTGTTTTTCGGCGGGAGCTTGCTGCTTATCCCTGGATTTATAACGGATATTATTGGTTTTACGTTGGTGTTTCCTTTAACACGAGTATTGTACCGACGTTTTTTATTAAAGTGGCTGGAGAAAAAAATGAAAAACGGCAGTATTACGTTTCGGCGGTTTTGACTGAGCTGCCGTTGTCCCCTCTCTATAACCTAGCGGACTCTTCCAGCAAGAATGTAGTTGCGCAAGTCCTGAATGACATTTGCACGATTCAGTGCATCAAGAACGATGAGTGATACAGGTCCGATAATGAGTCCTAAAACGCCAAACAGCTTGAGCCCGATGAACATACCGATGAGGGTGGGAAGCGGGTTCAATCCCACGCTGCTGGCCAGCACCTTAGGCTCCACGATCTGCCGTCCAATCAACAGGATGGCATAGAGGATCGACAATCCAACCCCTAGTGCCAAATTCCCTGACATATACGCATACAGTGTCCACGGAATCATCACAATGCCAACCCCTAAATAAGGTAACAAATCCACCAGCCCGATCATCAAACCGATGGTAAAGGCCGATTCCACACGCAAGATGAACAGCCCAATGATAACCGTTAATGCGGTAATGGAAATGATAATAAACTGTGCACGCAAATAGCCGTACAATGCTTTACGCAGATCGTGCCAAATATCTGACAATGGTTTGCGGATCGTATCAGGAACCGTATTCGAAAGTATTCGACTATGTCGATCCCAATCCTTACTAATAAAAAAGGCCGCTAATACAATAACCATTAGCACAGCTCCCATATTAGGTAGAGAGGTTAGCAAATTTAAAACCCCATTAAAAAATTGACCGACTAGCGTAGTAACAGCAGAACTGACGGTTTGAGTCGTTTTATCAATATTGCTGTTAATGGTGTGTTGGTAATCGGGATTATCCCGAATAAAATGGTTGATTTCAATAATTATATTTTGGATTAAATCGCTTTGCGTCCAATCAATAAACAGGCTTTTAAAACGCTCGATGTGCCCGTCAAAAGTCATGGCCAGCTTAATCATTTCTCGAACCATTCGGGTGATTGCAGCAGACAGGATGATTGCGATTCCGCCTAAATATACAAATAAGGAGACCGTGACAGCCGCCCAACGTGGCATACGAGCCTTGTTACGCAAAAAAACGACCAATGGGTTCATAGCATAGGCCACAAGCCAGGCGAATAGGAAAGGATAAACGAGAGGGAACAGCATATATATGCCCAGCAACAGAGCTACAATCACGATTACGACCCATAGAGCACGAAATATGCGATTCAAGATTAACCGACTCAAGCTCTCACGACTCCTTTCTTTTCGATGGCACTCCTTAAAGGAAGTGCTCTACTATACTTATGCGGGAGGAGGGTAAGACAAGACCTATGTAAAAAAGTGCAAATGAACGCATATATTTTGTAAGGGGTTTCAAAAATTTCTTTATAGATGCGATAAAACATTTGAATGTGTTGGAATAGCCCTCAATGTTCACATAAACGACAAAATCCAGTATAGTGAAAGAAGGTTTAAATATTGACATATGGCGTTAACATTACTCAGCTAAATAAAAGACATATCTTACTTTTGAAAATGTTTACATTGCAAGTCCGTTCACAATGTTTTTACAAAGGAGAGATGTAACGATGACAGCGACTAAAGGTCTGGAAGGGATCGTAGCGACCACTTCCTCCATAAGCTCTATCGTAGATGGCGTTCTCACGTACCGGGGTTATAACATTGATGATTTGGCTGTTAACGCCGATTTTGAAGAGGTAGCTTATTTGTTGTGGTTTGGAAAATTACCTGACCAAGAGCAATTGCAAGAGCTTCGCAGCCAGTTAAGCGAATATGCTGCTATTCCGGATGAAATTATTACTCAATTAAAGTTATACCCGAAAGAATTGAGTACGATGGCTGCCTTGAGGTCAGCTGTATCGTCTCTTGCTTTGTATGACCCAGAGGCGGATGATATGTCAAGAGAGTCCAATGTGACCAAAACCGTCAAGCTTCAGGCGCAATTGCCCACAATTGTGGCAGCCATAGCGCGTATACGCGAAGGCTTGGAACCAATTGCGCCTAAAAAAGGTGTTTCCATTGCTGAAAACTTTTTGTATCAGCTGACTGGCAAGGACCCGGAGGAGACGGCTATTAAGGCGTTCAATCAGGCTCTCGTGCTGCATGCGGATCATGAATTGAATGCTTCGACCTTTGCTGCGCGTGTAACGGTAGCCACTTTATCAGATATTTATTCCGGGATCACGTCTGCCATTGGGGCCTTAAAAGGACCGTTACATGGTGGGGCCAATGAGGCTGTTGCCAAAACACTGGAGGAGATTGGCGAATTGGATCAGGTGGACTCCTATATTCAGGCCAAACTGGATAACCGCGAAAAAATTATGGGCTTTGGGCATCGTGTCTATAAAAACGGTGATCCGCGTGCCAAACATTTGCACAAAATGTCCCGCGAGCTGGGAGAAATGAACGGCGACACTACGTTGTTTGATATGTCAGTTCGAATTGAGAGTATTGTAACAGGGCAAAAAGGCTTGAAGCCGAATGTGGATTTTTATTCTGCCTCCGTATATACCCAGTTGGGTATCAAGAGGGACCTGTTTACTCCTATCTTTGCTGTAAGCCGTGTATCGGGGTGGACTGCACACATTTTGGAGCAGTATGAAAATAACCGCTTGATTCGTCCGCGTGCGGAATACACAGGTCCGATGGATCAAAAATATGTGTCACCAGAGTTGCGCTAACCTTTGGAGGAAGATTGAGGTTGTATACCCTGAATTTAAAAAATAAGGTACAATAGAAGGGTCGGCGAGAGATATACGTTTTTGTCTGTGATAAAGATCATGTCTTTCGTCCTGTACCCATTCATATCTGAGGAGGAAAAGGAACTTATGGCGAAATTTGAAAAGTTTGAGCTCCCAACTGAAGGCGAAAAAATTACAATTGATAACGGTCAACTGCAGGTTCCAAATCATCCGGTAATTCCGTTTATCGAGGGTGACGGCACAGGTCGCGACATCTGGAAAGCTTCCAAGCGCGTACTGGACGCGGCTGTAGAAAAAGCATATAACGGCACGAAAAAGATTGCCTGGTATGAAGTATTCGCTGGTGAGAAAGCTTTCAATACATACGGCGAGTGGCTCCCTAACGATACTTTGGAAGCCATCCGTGAGTATATTGTAGCCATTAAAGGTCCACTTACGACACCTATTGGCGGTGGTATCCGTTCATTGAATGTGGCATTGCGCCAAGAACTGGACTTATACGTATGCCTGCGTCCTGTTCGCTACTTTAACGGTGTCCCATCTCCAGTAAAACGTCCTGAGTTGGTAGACATGGTCATTTTCCGTGAGAATACAGAAGATATTTACGCAGGGATCGAATATGCCGAAGGGTCTGAAGACGTGAAAAAGGTAATTCAGTTCCTTCAGCAAGAGCTGGGCGTGAATAAAATCCGTTTCCCTGAAACCTCAGGAATTGGGATTAAGCCAGTTTCCTCCGAGGGTTCAAAGCGTCTGGTACGGGCAGCTATTCAGTATGCCGTTGACCATGGGCGCAAGAGTGTAACGCTCGTACACAAAGGTAACATTATGAAATTTACCGAAGGTGCCTTCAAAAACTGGGGTTATGAAGTAGCTGAGCAAGAGTTTGCAGATAAAGTATTTACTTGGGCTCAGTATGATGTCATCAAGGAAAAAGAAGGTGAGGATGCGGCAAATGCAGCTCAAAAAGCAGCTGAAGATGCAGGCAAAATCATTATTAAGGATGCGATTGCTGATATTGCACTTCAACAAGTGCTGACTCGTCCTTCTGAATTTGATGTCATTGCTACGCTGAACCTGAACGGGGACTATCTGTCCGATGCTTTGGCTGCTCAAGTTGGTGGAATTGGGATCGCGCCAGGTGCAAACATTAACTATGTAACCGGGCATGCTATCTTTGAAGCTACGCATGGTACAGCTCCAAAATATGCAGACAAAGACGTAGTGAACCCTGGTTCCGTAATTCTGTCCGGCGTTATGCTGCTTGAACATTTGGGCTGGAAAGAAGCAGCTGACCTGATTTACAAGGGGCTGGAGACGTCCATTAATAAAAAGATCGTAACTTATGACTTTGCCCGTCTGATGGACGGTGCTACACAGGTGAAATGCTCCGAGTTCGCGGACACTATTATTAGTAACCTGTAAGGAAGGGGAATACTACTTGACCATTCAACGCAAAAAAATATCCATTGTTGGCGCCGGTTTTACCGGTGCCACTACCGCATTGCTGCTGGCTCAAAAGGAGTTAGGTGATATCGTACTCATTGATATTCCGCAACTAGAGAATCCGACTAAAGGCAAAGCGCTTGATATTTTGGAAGCTGGTCCAGTGCAGGGATTTGACACCCAGATCATGGGCACTTCTAATTATGAGGATGCAGCCAACTCGGATATCGTCATTATTACAGCCGGGATCGCGCGCAAGCCGGGGATGAGCCGTGATGATTTGGTCAACACGAACGCAGGAATTATAAAATCCGTATGTGAGAATGTGAAGAAGTACGCGCCCAATGCTATCGTCATTATTCTGAGTAATCCGGTCGATGCTATGACCTATACGGCGTACCAAACGCTTGGCTTCCCGAAAAATCGGGTTATTGGCCAATCAGGTGTGTTGGATACGGCTCGGTATTGTACCTTTATTGCCCAGGAACTGAATGTTTCGGTTGAAGACGTGCGCGGCTTCGTTATGGGGGGTCACGGTGATGATATGGTACCGCTCGTACGCTATTCCAGCGTAGGAGGTATACCTATCGATAACCTGATTTCTCAGGAACGTATCGAAGCGATTGTACAACGTACACGAGTGGGTGGCGGAGAAATTGTTAACCTATTGGGTAATGGCAGCGCATATTATGCTCCAGCAGCTTCGCTTGCGCAAATGACAGAAGCGATTGTAAAAGATAAAAAACGGATTATTCCAGTCATTGCTTACCTGGAAGGAGAGTATGGCTATCAGGACCTGTTCCTCGGTGTACCTACACTTCTTGGTGGGAACGGCATCGAAAAAGTGTTCGAGTTGGAATTGACAGCTGCAGAAAAAGCAGCGCTCGATCAATCTGCCGAAGCGGTTCGTAATGTGACTAAAATAGTCAACGTATAAATACGATTTGCTACTAAAACGGTATACTTTTTTACTTAAAGAGGTGTCCACAAGTCATAGTTATGGCTGTCGGCCACCTCTTTTATTTTTAAATAGTCTATTGTTTTCTTCCTTTTCTTTTAATATTGAAAGTTTCAGTTTGGATTTGCTGGCACCAGCGGAGCGAGCGGAATGATTGCGGACAAGCATCCACCCGAGTTGAAACTTTCCCCCTCATATTCCTTTGCTTTAACCCACTTCCCCGGTATAATAGAGTTCATATGCATTAATAGTTACATAGAAAAGCATGTCCCAAAACATTGCAAAGATGCTAGTCATTCGTTGGAATATGATCGTTCTATGGAAAAATCAGTTTGTAAGAAAACAAAGAATTGGAGGTTATAAAGAATGTTTTTTATTCACATTATTGGATCACTGGCAATGGGCTTTTATTTATTGCTTCCCTTCGTCGTGGGCAAAATCGACAAATTGGCTCCAAGTGCGCAGGAGGGAACGATATCGGCTGTGCAGCTATTGAACCGTTTGGCGCAATTTGCACTAATCCTTGTGCTTATTAGCGGCATCTATATGATTTTTGCTTGGAAGTCTTATTCGGTAGCATGGATCGTGGTCGTGTTGTTGTTGTTTCTTGCTATTTCTGGTATCGCAGGTGCTATGGGTAAGCCATTACGATTGTCACTGGAAGCGGTTCGCAACCAACAGCCAATTACGCAATACGCTGGTAAAGTGCGAATGTTCAGTACGCTGTTGGCCGTTTTCATGATCTTAATTACGTTTTTAATGGTATACAGCCATATTATTTAATGAATCATTTTATGAGCGGTTGGAATTGAATAATGACAACGGCTAACGTTGAAAAAACGGTCTGTGCAGAATAAGCATAGGTCGTTTTTTTGTGTGCTCACATAGCTGGATTTTTCTTTTTTCGTTTAACGGATAAGTTTGTGTGGTAAATCAGGAGTAGAGTGGATGCAAATGTTGCATCCTAAAAAATATCTGATTTTGAAGGGAGAATGTACAATGGCTAAAAGCAACCAACCTCAGCAAACCTTGCCCCCGCAGCACCAGGAACAGCAACCGGGGATTGAGTCCAAAATGACGCCTGCACCGCAATTTGAAAAACCAACTTACAAAGCGGCTGGCAAGCTAACAGGCAAAGTTGCACTGATTACTGGTGGAGACAGTGGAATTGGGCGGGCTGTAGCTGTCACGTATGCCAAAGAAGGTGCGGATGTAGCTATCGTCTACTTGAATGAGCATAAGGATGCGGAAGAAACCAAACGTCAGGTCGAACAGGAAGGACGCAAATGCGTGTTGATTCCTGGCGATATCGGAGATGACCAATTTGCCAAAAAAGCGGTGCAACAGACGGTGAACGAATTGGGCAAGCTCGATATCGTCGTGAACAATGCGGCCGAGCAGCATCCACAGCAAAAGCTGGAAGATATCACCAAGGAACAGCTGGAGCGCACTTTCCGCACGAATATCTTCGGTATGTTCTTCCTAACACAAGCGGCATTGCCACATTTGAAGAAAGGGAGCGCGATCGTCAACACAACGTCGATTACCGCATACGCTGGGAATAAGACACTCATTGATTATTCCTCCACCAAAGGGGCAATCACATCATTCACTCGTTCCCTATCACTCAATTTGGCGGAACAAGGTATTCGAGTGAACGCTGTAGCCCCAGGGCCGATCTGGACACCGTTAATCCCGTCTACCTTTGATGCCAAGACGGTCAGCGAATTTGGAGGAGCACAGCCCATGAAGCGACCGGGTCAGCCGGAAGAACTGGCGCCAGCTTATGTGTACCTTGCTTCAGACGATTCGTCTTATGTAAGCGGGCAGGTTATTCATATCAATGGCGGTGAAGTTGTAAACGGGTAAGAGGATAAAGAAAAGGTTGGGGCAGTCTTTTGCTCCGGCCTTTTTTCTTTTCACGGTGGAACATAATGCAGGTAGCCTGTAGAATGAGATTAACTTACATAAAAGGATGGGCAAATTTCTATGAAATCGTTTCGTTTCAGGCTTACCCTGATCATGCTGATTTTGATTGGCGTATCTGTCCTTGCTGCTGGAATCACTATGGGACAAATTTTCAAAAATTCGAATATGAAGGTGCTAGAGGAGAACATGGGCCGCGAGATTGACTTGCTCCGCGCTACTTTCCCATTTGTTAATGCTGATGCCCTATCCAGTACGGATTATGTCTCCTATTATTCTGAGAAGGCGAAGGAAATTGCCCATCTGACCGATTCGCGAGTGACCTTCATTCGTAAGGACGGGACGGTGGTGGGTGATTCGTTAAGCAATCCACGCAAGATGGAAAACCATGCATCGCGTGAAGAAATACGACAAGCTACGTCGGAGGGAATCGGACGGACGATACGCTACAGTGAAACTTTGCAACGAAACATGCTATACATCGCTGAGCCTGTTGTATCGGAGAAGGGCTTTGACGGATATATCCGTTTGTCCATGAGTCTGAAAGCGGTGGAAGAGGGAATGCAGCGCGGCTGGACGGCCATCGGGATTGGTCTTGTGTTGCTGTTTATTGCTGCTGGACTGATGAGCTATCGTATTGCTCGCAGCCTCACCTCGCCCATTGAACATATTACAGGGGTAGCCAACCGTATTTCAGGACTGGATTATGACGCAAGGGTCGGCGTACAGCGCCGGGATGAGGTAGGACAACTGGGTGAAGCCATTAATCGTATGGCTGACAGCCTCCAAAACCAAATGAAAACGATTCGTGACAATGAGGATCTGCTGCAAAGCGTCATGAGTAATATGACAGGCGGGATTCTGATGATCGATGCTAATGAACGCATTGCGCTTGTCAACCGTGAGTCTGAGCGTATGCTCGGTGTCGCGGGTAAGCGGGTGACAGACAAGCCGTATCATGAACTGAAGAAGCACTATGAGCTCACAAAGCTAATTGAGGGCAGTATACAAAGCCGAGAAAGGCTACATGGTGAGGTGCATTTGTACAATCCCGAAGAACGACTCGTTTTGCTAGATGGTGTCCCTATGTATGAGGATGAAGGGGGATACCGGGGGATGCTGTTCCTTTTGCAGGATATTACAGCTATTCGACGGTTGGAAAATATGCGAAGCGAATTTGTGGCAAACGTCTCTCATGAGCTAAAAACACCGATTGCCGCAGTCAAGGGTTTTGCCGAGACATTGCTTGGTGGCGGGGTCAAAGATGAGGAAACAGCCCGTTCCTTTTTACAAATTATATATGACGAAAGCGAACGACTGAATCGACTGATCGGCGATATTCTGGAGCTTTCCAAAATCGAGTCCAAGCGCTCTCCGCTGGATTGCTCTCCAATTCATATCTCTTCTTTCATAGAATCATTGCTGGAGAAACTGAACAATGTAGCAGCGAAGAAAAGGATTACACTGCACATGGATATCCCGGATGAATTGTTTATGGAGGCAGATGAAGATAAGCTTCAGCAGATTTTCCTGAACCTTTTGTCTAATGGCATTAACTATACACTTGATGGCGGCAAGGTAAAAATCAAGGTTATAACGCTACAGCGAGACCATGACACGGAAAAGGTCGTATTTACAGTCAGTGATACGGGTATTGGGATACCGAAAAAGGACCTGCCACGTATCTTTGAGCGCTTTTATCGGGTGGACAAAGGTCGCTCACGCAACTCGGGCGGAACGGGCTTGGGATTATCTATTGTCAAGCACCTGGTTGATCTGCATCATGGTACACTTTCGGTCGAAAGCGAGCTTGGTTTGGGTACGACGTTTACCGTTGAATTACCGTTATTGCAACAGGAAGAATGAACTATAACATTTTTTACATTGTGTTAACAATGCCGTGATAAAATAAACGGGTGTCGCATGAGCATGGAAAAGATTTCAGGATTTTGACTAATGCGCCTTTAACAGGTAAACAGGAGATGAAGTTATTAATGGGACAACGTTTGCTGGTTATTGAGGATGAACCAACGCTTGCCAGATTGCTATCCTACAATTTGATACAAGAAGGTTTCGAAGTGGACACGGAGGATCATGGCAGTGCTGGGTTTGAAAGAGCCTCCAGAGAATCCTACGATTTGATCCTGCTGGATTTGATGCTGCCGGGAATGAATGGACTGGACATTCTGAGCAGACTTCGCCATCAGGGGCTGACGACACCTATCATTATTCTCACCGCTAAAAACGGGGAGGCTGAGGTGGTCCAAGGACTGAAGTCGGGTGCTGATGACTATATCACAAAGCCTTTTGGCGTTTCTGAGCTGTTGGCCCGTGTAACGGCTGTGCTGCGAAGAACATCCGGAGGGGATGAGGGAGTGTTGTCTGAACAGAAGGATGGCTCCAAAATTCAACTGGGCGAGCTGGAAATCTACCCTGAAAAATATGAAGTCATTCTTGGAGGTCAATCCATCAGCTTAAGACCCAAGGAATTTGAGGTACTTCTCTATTTGTCACGCAAGCCGGGCGTCGTCCTGACTCGGGATGATCTAATGAATGCCGTGTGGGGCTTTGACTACATCGGTGGTCAACGGACGGTGGATGTACACGTCAGCTCCTTACGTAAAAAGCTGGAGCTTGATCCCGACTCGGTTCATATTGATTCGATCCGCGGAGTGGGGTATAAGCTGGTTGTAAATAAAAAAAGAAGCGCTTCTCATTTGTTATAAATGAGGAGCGTTTTTCTCTTTCCAGGCCGTAGCAGCAACTTTTATGTCCATTTTGTGATTTTACATTTCGTTGACAAAACTAGCCATTAAAATCAACAAATGACCGATATGATGTTCCCGTCACTCCAAGTAAGTAAAAAAAGGGGACTTCAGAACGATGATAACGGAACCAAAGACCCAGCCGAGTTCCACTGCCGTGATTGAACGTGAAACGTTCAAGCCGATTACTACCTATGTGCCATGCCGGGAGGTTCCGATCATTGGCACGGATATGTCTTGCAAAGAACTGTTAGCACTCATGAAAGCACAGGAAGATATCCCCTGTGTCATCGTCGTGGATAAAAATGACCTTCCATTGGGCATTATCATGAGAGATGCATACAATCGTCATTTTACGGGCAGGTTCGCTGCGGCGTTGTTCTATGATAAACCGGCTTCCCTATTTGCCGATCCGAATACATTAATTGTGGATTTGAAAAGTCCGGCAGCGGAAATTGTAGAACAGGCGATGATGCGTGAAGATCAGCGTTTTTACGATTGTTTATTGATAAAGGAAGGGACAAGATTACTCGGTGTACTCACAATTCGTGATATCCTGTCTGTCGTTCAGCGAATGCAAAGAGAAGCAGACGAAGATCGGGGCGATGTGATTCGACATAGCTATGATGGAGTCCAGCGTATTCGGATGACTGTTTTGGATGCAGCGAAAGAGGCGGATGACAGTGTGCAGCTAACTCGCTCAATGAGTGAATTATCCCGCCGTGGTAAAGTGGAACTGGAGGATGTTCTGCTTTCTTATCATGCAGTAACGGAACAAATGAAGCGCCAGCATGAGCAGATGACAGCCTTAACCCAATCGCTGAATGATATTGCGGGCATGGCCTCATCCATTCGTGCATTGGCAGATCACAGCGGATTGCTGGCGATCAATGCGTCTATTGAAGCGGCCCATGCTGGCGAACACGGGCGTGGCTTTCAGATTGTGTCTCAAGAGGTTCGGAATATGTCACTCCAGACCAAAGCTTTTTCTGTACAGATTACCGGCTTACTCACTCATATTGAGCAAATGCTGCGTGACACTGCTGAACTGACGGATACGAGTATGCAGCAGATTCATACAGGCTCTAAATTTATATCTGCCGGAACCCAAACGTTTACCAAATTATTGCAGGCAGTCGATGAAATAGAGGCTAAAAATAGTGAAATGTCCCGTTCCGCAGAAGAAGCTGCCTTGAATGCAGCTGGAATAGCACAGGAGCTTGAGCTCATGCTGAGTTCTTGATCATTTTACATACCGTTAACAAATCCACCACACTGAATTTACACACAGCTTATATAATCTTCATATTGTGCAAATCAGGTGCAATGCTTGAGGACCATAACTGCAACACGAAGGAGATCATAAATCCATGAATGATTCCGTAATCCGGATTGATAAGCTGAATTTGTATTATGAAAAATTCCACGCGCTGAAACATATAAACCTGGATATTCCTGAAAAAACGGTAACAGCCTTCATCGGCCCATCCGGCTGTGGAAAATCAACCTTGCTGCGTACGCTAAACCGGATGAATGACATGATACCGGGAACGCGTATTGAAGGCACCGTGAGCATCGCAGGTCAGGATATTTACGGCGATACTATGGAAGTAGAAACGCTGCGTAAACAGGTGGGAATGGTTTTTCAACAGCCTAACCCGTTTCCCAAATCCATTTATGATAACGTGGCCTATGGTCCGCGGTTGCATGGAATCCGGCAAAAGGACAAGTTAGATGAACTGGTAGAGCAAAGCCTACGGCAGGCAGCACTTTGGGAAGAGGTTAAAAATTTTCTCAAGCGTTCTGCTCTGAGTTTGTCCGGCGGACAGCAACAACGGCTATGTATTGCCCGGGCGCTTGCTGTACAGCCAGATATTTTACTTATGGATGAGGCTACATCTGCGCTGGACCCGATCTCGACGATGAAAATTGAAGAGCTGGTTCAAGAATTAAGAGACACGTATACCATCGTCATGGTGACGCATAACATGCATCAGGCAGCGCGTGTGTCTGGTCGAACTGCGTTCTTTTTGAATGGGGTTGTAGTAGAGGCAGCGGATACAGAGGCGATGTTTTCCACGCCACAGGATTCACGTACGGAAGATTATATTTCCGGGCGTTTTGGCTAAAGCCAAATTTGATGATTATGCGAGAAGGGGTGACTTCGAAATGATACGTAGAAAAGGTTTTGATGAAGGATTAGAAGAACTGAGAGCCGTACTGCGCGAAATGGGTGCACACGTTTCGAAGGCGCTCGATCAGGCTATTGAATGTTTGCAGACCAAAAATACAGAAATGGCCCAACAGGTAGTCAAAAATGATGCATCCCTTAATACAATGGAAGAAAATATTCTGGATATGGGCTCCAAGCTCATTATTACCCAGCAGCCAGTAGCGAAGGATTTACGCCGGATCATTGTTGCATTTAAAATTTCCAGTGATTTGGAACGTATGGGTGATTTGGCACTTGATATTGCCAAGGTCACACTTCGCTTGGAAGGACAGCAGGCGATGAAGCCGTTGGTGGATATTCCACACATGGCTTCCATTGTTAAAGAAATGATCGACAATGCGATCAAATCCTATTTGGATGAAAATACAGATCTGGCCTACAAAATGGCTAAAGAGGATGATCGGGTGGATTCCTTGTACAGCCACATGATCAGCGATCTATACGCTTTTATGGTAGAAAAGCCAGCAGAGGCTTCACAAGCCATGCTGCAACTGCTCGTAGGACGTTACATTGAACGCATTGGCGACCATGCTACGAATATCGGTGAAAGCACTGTATATCTCGTGACAGGAGAGCGGCCAGATCTGAACCAGTAAGGCTTTTAGTATATAGCGGTTGTTTCTAATCCAGATTTGTCTTTGAGCAAAAGGCAAATTTGGCTAGGAAACAGCCGTTTTTTTCTGAAAAAGAGTCTTGTATGTTAAGATAGGAAGAGGAATGCGTAATACGTAAGAACGTTACGAATGCATTGATGAACTTGCGAGGTGCGAAATGGATAAACTCATGCTTATAGATGGTAACAGTATCATATACCGGGCGTTTTTTGCTATGCCGCCGTTGACGAATTCAAGCGGACAGCAGACGAATGCGGTGTACGGATTTACGACAATGTTATTGCGGCTTTTGGAGGAGCACAAACCAACGCATATTTTGGTTGCGTTTGATGCTGGTAAAATTACGTTTCGCCACAAAGGGTACGAGGATTACAAAGGTGGACGGGAGAAAACGCCGCCGGAGCTGTCCCAGCAATTTCCGCTGCTGAAAGAGCTATTGACCGCCTTCGGCATTGCCCAATTTGAACTGGATGGCTATGAGGCAGACGATATTATAGGCACCCTGTCCAAAACAGCGGACGAAGCGGGTTTTAATGTGCTGGTTGTGACCGGCGACAAGGATATGCTTCAATTGGCTTCAGACCATGTCACAGTCGGCTTGACCCGCAAAGGGGTTACCGAGGTGGAAACGTATGGACCTGAGCAGATTCAGGAACGTTACGGCTTAAAGCCGCTGCAAATCATAGACCTTAAGGGCCTAATGGGCGATACGTCGGATAACATTCCTGGTATTCCGGGCGTGGGTGAGAAAACAGCGCTCAAGCTGCTGCATCAATATGGTTCAGTTGAAGAGGTGCTGGCGCATACGGATGAGCTGAAGGGTAAAATGAAAGAACGCGTGGAGACTCATGCTGACGATGCGCGAATGAGCAAGGATTTGGCGACCATTTATCGGGATGTAACGTTGGACAAGCAACTGAAAGATGTGGTTTTCAGCGGGCTACAGGCAGAGACGGCTGGACCAGCTTTGGCGAAGCTGGAGTTCAAGTCCCTGCTGGAGCGTTTATCCTTTTCGGGCGAGGTCGGCAGTGCTGGAGTCGGCGTAGAGGAAGCCGTAGCAGACGTGACTGTGCTGGATGAACAGCGGATCAGCGAATTGGTAGAAGTGCTGAATAACGTAGATGTGCTGCATGTTGAGACGCATGGTGATAATCCGCATCATGCTGAGATTGTAGGCTTGATATTTGCCGCAACAGGGCGTCAGTTTTTTATGACACTGGAAGTTCTACAAAGTGATGCAGCTACCCCTATTCGGGAGTGGCTTGCCGACCCTGAACGCAAAAAACGCGGTCATGATCTGCATCGTACGGACTTGGCTTTACACTGGCATGGAATTGAGTTTGCTGGAGCTGAGTTTGATGTGCAGCTGGCCGGATACTTGCTAGATCCGACAGACGCCAATCAGACATTGAGTGGGCTGGCAGCCAAGTATGGCTTGTCATCGATTCGTCCAGACGACGAAGTGTTTGGTAAAGGAGCTAAATATAAAGTTCCTGACGTAGATGTACTATCCGATCATGTGGCGCGTAAGGCAGCGGTGATCGAACCGTTGGTACCTGTGCAGCAGGCGGAGCTGGAAAAAACGGAAATGCACAAGCTGTTCCATGAGCTTGAGATGCCGTTATCCCGCATTCTGGCGGATATGGAGAAGCAGGGTATTTTGGTGAATGTAGAGGAACTGCGCGCTTTGGGAAAAGAATTTGAAGCCCAGATTACAACGTTGGTGGGTGAGATCTACAGTATTGCAGGGGTAGAGTTCAATCTTAATTCGCCTAAGCAGTTGGGTGAGATTTTGTTTGATAAGCTGGGTCTGCCCGTTATTAAAAAGACAAAAACCGGGTACTCGACCGATGCAGAGGTGCTGGAAAAGCTTGCGCCATATCATGATATTGTGCAAAACATATTGCAATATCGCACCATTGCCAAACTTCAATCGACGTATGTCGAAGGATTGCTTAAAGAAATTTCGGAGAAGACAGGTAAAGTGCATACGTATTTCCGGCAGACGGTTGCAGCAACTGGACGCTTGAGCAGTCAATTTCCGAATTTGCAAAACATTCCGATCCGTCTCGAAGAAGGACGCAAAATCCGCAAAGTATTTGTTCCATCGGAGCCGGGCTGGTCGATTTTGGCGGCAGACTATTCACAAATCGAGCTGCGGGTGCTGGCTGATATTTCGGATGATGAGCGTTTGAAAGAGGCTTTTGTTCACGATATGGACATCCATACCAAGACCGCATCCGATGTGTTCGGTGTACCGGCAGAGGCTGTAGACTCCGATATGCGCCGTTCTGCAAAGGCGGTCAACTTTGGGATTGTTTACGGGATTAGTGACTATGGTCTGTCGCAAAATTTGAATATTACGCGGAAGGAAGCGGCTCGCTTTATCGACCAGTATTTTGACGTGTTCCAGGGTGTTCGCCGTTACATGGATGATATTGTGAAGGATGCGAAGAGGGATGGATACGTAAAAACGTTGTTGGAACGCAGACGATATTTGCCAGAGATAAACGCCAGCAATTTCAACCAGCGTTCGTTCGCCGAGCGTACAGCGATGAATACGCCGATTCAAGGTACCGCAGCCGATATTATCAAGCTGGCGATGGTGCAGATGGACGCAGCGCTGCGTGAGCGCAATCTTCGCAGCCGTATGCTGTTACAAGTACATGATGAGCTTGTATTCGAGGTTCCGCCTGAGGAAATGGAAACGATGAAAGAGCTTGTTCCCGCTACCATGGAAGCTGCATTAAAGCTGGCTGTGCCGCTTAAAGCGGAAGTAAGCTATGGCAGCAATTGGTATGAGGCCAAGTAAGATATTTCAATGAGTAGATAGTCCCAATTTGACGTTGCTTCCGTTATAATATAGGGTGAGGTGAAGACATCATGCCGGAATTACCGGAAGTAGAAACCATTAAACGAACACTAAACGAGCTTATAGTCGATAAACATATAGATCATGTAACCGTAAATTTGCCGCGTATTATCCAACGTCCCGATGATATTCACGCATTTGCGATGGAATTGGCTGACCACCGGATTATTGGGGTGGAAAGACGCGGTAAGTTTCTGCGGATTTTGCTGGACGGGCTAGTGCTTGTCTCCCATCTTCGAATGGAAGGACGCTATGGATTGTATTCACAAGATGATCCTGTGGAAAAGCATACCCATGTCATCTTTCATTTTAAAGATGGTACAGAGCTGCGTTATCAGGATGTGCGCCAATTTGGTACAATGCACTTATTTCCGGCAGGACAGGATTTGCTGGAAAAGCCGCTGAATAAACTCGGTCTGGAACCGATGGACGAGGCTTTTACACCTGAAATGCTGCGTGCCGCTGTTGGAACTCGTTCGACTTCGATCAAGGCAGCGCTGTTAAACCAGTCATATGTGGTAGGCATCGGGAATATTTATGTAGATGAATCGTTATTTAAGGCAGGGATTCATCCGGCACAGCCAGCCAAAAGCCTAACGGATAGCCAATTTCGAGTACTGCATGAAGCTATTGTCTCCACGCTGGGCGCGTCGATTCAGGTTGGTGGCTCGTCCATCAAATCTTTCGTTAACGGACAGGGCAAAACGGGCGATTTCCAGCATCAGTTGCAAATCTATGGACGCAACGCGAAGCCTTGTATTAACTGTGGTACATTGATCGAAAAATCCGTCGTAGCTGGACGTGGCACACATCATTGCCCGGTCTGCCAGCCTTTGCGCTAAACAGGCACAGTCACCCCAAGCCCATCCCTCTCATATATTGTTCCAAGTACCAATACTGCGAAGGGAGTCGGTTGCTGTAAGGCCCAGCCTTCGCAATGGGAGGGAATTGGAGTGGCTAATCATTGGGGAGCCCTGCTGTTACTGGCATTTGCGCTAAGTTTGGACAGTTTCGGAGTCGGTGTTACATATGGTCTGCGCAAAATGAAAATTCCATTGTTGTCGATTGCTATCATCTCCGTATGTTCAGGTTTGGTGATCGGCATATCCATGCAGCTCGGCGCATTACTATCCCGTGTCCTGTCTCCTGTATATACGACGGTTTTCGGTGCTGTCATTCTGATCTGTATCGGCTGTTACTCTTTGATTCAGGCTCTGCAACGCAAGGAAGATTTGACGGAAGAAACAGCGGAAGTCCCTCGGGATCTGCACCTTACGGAACAGGTTGATTCAGATTCAGGGCATATATCAGCTCTTGCGGAGAAAAAAAGTGCTGAGAATGCCAATACAGAGTCTCTAACCAGCTCAGGAAGAGATCTATCGACAGAGACTTCTTTGGAGCTACAGCAGGAGGAGCGAACGTTATTTTCGCTGGAGTTCCGCAAATGGGGGCTTGTTATTCGGATTCTTCGAAGCCCGTCTGCTGCGGATATGGACCGTTCCGGCAGTATATCTGCTACCGAAGCGGTTTGGTTAGGTATTGCATTATCGGTCGATGCGTTCGGAGCGGGCTTAGGTGCAGCCATGCTTGGTTTTCAGCCCCTGTCTACTGCGCTGGCTATTACGTTATTCAGTGGTGTATTTTTGATTGCTGGTATGAAGGCAGGGTTCTTCCTGTCAGCATTTCGATTTATGAAGGCGCTCGGCGTATTGCCGGCATTATTACTGATTATGATGGGTATATTGAAGCTGTTATGAGGTGAAGAGCATGAATATCGGATTAACCGGAGGGATCGCTACCGGAAAAAGCACCGTGTCGGCTCTTTTGGTCGCCAAGGGTGCGCTGCTGATCGACGCAGATGCCATTGCCCGGGAAGTTATGCTTCCGGGGCATCCGGTGCTGGCGGCGGTCATACAGCATTTTGGACAAGCTATAGTGAACAGTGACGGAACCCTGCACCGCAAAAGACTGGGAGAGATTGTATTCAGAGATCCTGTACAGCGACAGGCACTTAACGATATTACGCATCCTGCTATTCGTGAGGAAATGCGTCTGCGCATGGAAGCTTATGAACGGGAGCAGCCGGACAAGCTTGTTTTGGCAGATATCCCGTTAATGTATGAGTCTGGGCTGGAGAGCCTGTACGAGGAAATTATGGTTGTATATGTACCACGTGATGTTCAGCTCCGACGTCTGATGCTCAGAGACGGTCTGACAGAAGAGCAAGCCGAGCTTCGTTTGTCCGCACAAATGGATATCGAGCAGAAAAAAAATTTAGCTGATATTGTTATTGATAATAGCGGAACACAGTCTGAGACGCAGATGCAAATTGATCAGTTTTGGCAGCGAAAGGGACTTGCATGAACATTTTACGTAAGAAAAGAGTCCTGCTCATTTTGTTTGTCGGATTTGTCCTGATTCTGTTCCTCAACTCGAATTGGATGTCCTGGTTTTACCCGATTCAATATAAGGATGAGATTCGGCAGTATTCACAGACCTATGAAGTGGACCCATTTTTGGTGGCGTCTATTATCCGCGTGGAAACAAATTTTAAAACCAGCAAGCAGTCACACAAGGGTGCACTGGGGCTTATGCAGATTATGCCGAACACGGCCAATTGGATTATGGAGAGTGCCCAGATTCAGAAGGTCCCGCTGGACAGTGTCAAGCACGAGCCCGGCACCAATATTGAGCTGGGTACCTGGTATCTGCATAACCTGTCTATGAAGTTTCAGGATAATCCTGTGGTCATCGTAGCGGCTTATAATGCTGGTCCAGGTAAAGTTCAGGAATGGCTAGATCAGGGGGTGTGGGATGGCAAAGAAGAGTCCATTAAGCAAATCCCTTTTGGTGAGACACGGCATTATGTACAGCGAGTCATCTATTACTACAGGCAATATACAAAAATTTATAATGAGTTTTAAGGGACAGGTTAATGACAACATGAGCCTTTTCGCTTTAAAATGAAAAAAAGCGCAGGACAGGCTGTTTTTAGCAGCCTATCCCTACACTTTTTCGTATTACTTCTTCATTATTACCGAGATTATTGGTATTGTCCTGCCAATTGTTGTTCGGCGATCGTTACGAGGCGTTTTGTGATGTAGCCCCCGATCGAACCGTTCTCATAGGAAGTCATGTTACCTTGGTATCCATCTTGAGGAATGCTGATACCCAGCTCTTGAGCGATTTCATATTTCATTTGCTCCAGAGCACCGGAGGATCTGCTGACTACCAGGTTGTTGGAGTTGCCATTGTTTCCTTGTGCCATTGTTGTTCACCTCCTCGCGACGTGGTAAACATATTATGATCCGTTTCGACAAAATTATTACTAAAAAGCTTCGGGAATTTATTGGAAAAAGGAAGTGATGAGATTATGAAGTGCCCGTATTGCGCTTACAACGGCACGAAAGTGTTGGATTCGCGACCAGCGAATGATAATAAGTCCATCCGACGCCGCCGCGAATGCGAACAGTGTGCCAGGCGTTTTACCACCTTTGAAATGGTGGAAGAGACCCCACTGATGGTCATCAAAAAAGATGGCAGCCGTGAAGAGTTTAGCCGTGATAAAATGCTGCGCGGTCTCATTCGTGCCTGTGAGAAGCGTCCAGTATCAGTCGAGCAGCTCGATCTGATTGTATCTCAGGTGGAGAACGCCATTCGCAACACGGCAGCCACAGAGGTGGATAGCCAGCAGATTGGTGAGCTGGTCATGGAACAGCTCTATCCTGTGGATGAAGTGGCCTACGTACGCTTTGCGTCCGTCTATCGGCAGTTCAAAGACATCAATATGTTTATGAAGGAACTGAAAACACTGTTATCTAAAGATACAGACAGCGACTGATCGCTGACTGTATCTTTTTAGGGCCGTGGCGGGAAGATGTTAATATTTTTTTTATAAAAGTATTGACACAGGGTCGAATATTTTATATGATATAGAAGTCGCTTGAAACGTTAATTAACTTACATGAGACGGGGCCTTAGCTCAGCTGGGAGAGCGCATCGCTGGCAGCGATGAGGTCAGGGGTTCGATCCCCCTAGGCTCCACCATAATTTTATATGGACTCTTAGCTCAGTTGGTAGAGCAGTTGACTCTTAATCAATTGGTCCAGGGTTCGAGTCCCTGAGAGTCCATCCTTTAAAAAAAACGGCAGAAATGCCGTTTTTTTGCTGTTTATATATCTATTCCCGGTCTAATAGAGTATACAGCAGTTCCAAGCTTAACGCTGACTAACATAATCGGCGAGAATTTGTAGATAATCATCATTTACCAATTGTCTGGGGGCAAATACGGCGGTTAAGAAGGTTAGGGACTTGGAATGCGCGATTTGTTCATTCATCATGGAATGGTCAACTTCTGGCAAATGAATAACAGACAGCAGGTCTGGAGATATCTTTTGGCGATATACTCGCTCAGTGTCTTTTACATCTACGTTTATATCTTTCCCAGCCAGAACCAAGAGTACAGGAGATTTAAAGTAGCTTAATTCTTCCGTAGAATCAGAACGAAAATTTTTGCCTATAAAGCTCCATCTTTCTTTGGAAATGATATCGTTAGGACTGGCTATGCTTAGGTATTCTTCATAGGAAGCATGATTTTTCAGTAATTGTAGAACCTTATGGTCGTAGTCCAGTCTCTTTTTAATTTGCTGCGGGCTAGCTCCTGCTTGTTCCAACTCTTTTTTTGTGTTAAATTGCCCTTGTGTAATCCAATTCACAGCCGGCGATACAAGGATGCTGAATGCAATATCATGCTCCTCTTTAACGATTTTCGGAATGACCCAGCCTGCTTGACTGGCTCCCCAAAGGCCGATTTTGTGCTTATCAATCATCGGTAAGGTTTTGGCCCAGTCAACTGCATATCGAATCTCCTGTGCCCGGTCCTCCATACTTTGCTCCAGCCAATCGCCTGGAGCGCGGTTAATACCGGGCTTATTCAGGGATAAGGAAGCATACCCCTTAGAAGCAAACCTTTCCCACAGTGGTTTGTATCCATCATCATAGGTGTCATTGATTGGACCATCTCCATGGACAAAAACAACCAATCCAACCTTTCCCGAGTAGTTTTTAGGCAAAGCCAGTGTACCTGTTAATACTCCTTTGGGAGTTGCAATTTGTATTTTTTCTTCCGTCATCTTGTAGGAATTTTGATATAAAACAATCAATATCAAGGCAACAGCCAGACCTGCCGCAATACCAAGGGTAAGTTTATATGTTTTTTTCAATGCTGTTCTCTCCTCGAATGCAGTTTTGTTCTTTCCAGCTCATTAGATGCCATACAGGCTCCTTGAACCAAAAATGCCGCCAACCATTATATCGGGACTGCTCTATTTCAAACGCTAGATTGCGGTACAAGCGGATAGCCTGCCGGTTCTGATGTGCTACATAAAGTGTCAACGTATGGAACCCGGATTCAACCGTAAACTGCTGTGCGAAAGCTAGAAAACGTCGCCCGATCCCTTGATTGCGATGACTTGAGCGAATCGCCAAATGATCAATGTAACACTCATCTATGGCAGGTTTATAGTCCAGCGCATACATGCCTGTCAAAAATTTAAATACATTGAAGCAGCCAAACTGTTTTATAAGCGAAGTCAAAGAAGTGAGATTTGTTTTAGGAAGTGAAGAGGAGGGAGCCTTCCATTTGAGCGAAAGGACACCAACAACATCTTCGTTCTCTTTAACCACAAATTGCTTCCCAGATGTAGAATCAGGATGTTGAACCCAAACCTGCATTAATAAACGCTGTATATCTTGATCCTCCAAAGTAACAAGAGCTTGAAATTTTGCCTTAAACGATTCCACTAAGAGCTTACATACGGCTTCATGGTCTTGCTCTTGATAAGCAACAATGTCATAGGATTGTGGACTCATGTAACGTCCTCCTGCTATCAGAAATTTGTACTTGAATCTCATATTGCAGCTCGTTGCTGTCGAATATGGATAGATAGGATTTTTCCACCACAATGACCTTGCTTAGGCATTCATATTGGTGCTGGGTCGCATAATGCTCCAGTTGTTGGACTTGGTGTTCGATCTCAGCGTCTTCAGTGGCAGAGAAGTGCTTATAAAGATAGCTGCCTTCTTCCAGAATATAGTCAGCTGCTCCTGATGTCGTTTCATAATATAGTTTCACCTGTCCAGAATCAGATAGATAATGTAGATCATTTTCAAATAATTGTGGTGGTGAAGGCCGCTGCTCAAATAGATTCCTGGCCGTGAGTTCTTGATCACTCTCCAATGCAAACCACAGCTTTAAATGTCGAGTATCCAAAAGCTTGATTCGATACTCATTGTTTTGCCGGGTAAGGTTATGATGTTCTTTTAGCACTTTATGAATAAACTGTTCGAGCAGCTTTAAGTTAGCGATTTCATCCTGTACCTTCTGTAACGAATGTTCTAAAAGCTGGTTGTAATCATCGGCAGTGTAGGAAGTCATGCATTCTTCAATTTGACCGACAGGGATATTTAATTTACGTAGCATTAAAATATGTGAAAGTTGATAAATTTCATGAAGTCCGTACATTCGATATTGATTTTCATCTGTGTATAATGGATAAAGGATACCCTTTTCTTCAAAATACCGCAGCTGATGTACAGATACATTCATGAGCTGAGCAAGCTGACTAATCGTAATGTGTTTTTTCAATGACAGGTCTCCTTCTTGATAATTGAATAACTTCACTATAAACCTTAGGTCAGACCTAAGGTCAATAGAGTTTACCTCTCGTTCATAACCCGTTATAATCATAAGATTAGTGTGCATAAACCAAATGTTCAGGATGAAGGTTAGAATGGGGAAATTATGTTGAAGACATTTAAGAAGGTATACATTGAGATAACAAGCATTTGCAATCTTGCATGCAGTTTTTGCCCTCAGACACAACGTGTCAAAAAATTTATTGATCCGGAAGTCTTTCGGAATGTGCTTGATCAGGTCAAGCCGCATACGGATTACATTTATCTGCATGTCAAAGGAGAGCCTTTGCTCCATCCCAAAATTGATCTTTTGCTGGAGAGTGCGCATGAGAAAGGCTTAAAGGTCAACATTACCACCAATGGCACCTTGCTGCCGAAGACCGGACATAAGCTGCTTGGTCAGCCGGCATTACGGCAGATGAACTTTTCTCTTCATAGTTTTGACGGGCATGAAGGTTCTGTGGATCGAGAAGGTTATTTGGGTCATATTTTCACGTTTGTCAGAGAAGCTGTGAAGCACAATGTCATTATTTCATTCCGTCTCTGGAACCTGACTCAAGACAATTTGACTAATGTGCAGCGTCAGCGCAACCGCGAGACACTGGAGCAATTGGAGCAAGAGTTTGGGCTGGACTATCGGATTGAAGAAAAAGTAATGCCGGGCAGTGGGGTCAAAATCGCCCCCAATGTATATTTGAATCAAGACTACGAATTTGAATGGCCTAGCCTGAGTGCACCAGAAGATGACGGAAAAGGCTTTTGTCATGCGCTTCGCAGTCAAGCGGCGGTTTTGGTGGATGGAACAGTGGTCCCTTGCTGTCTTGATGGAGAAGGCGTCATTAATTTAGGAAATGTCCATGAGCAAACTTTTTCCGAGATCGTGGAAGGTGAGCGTGCAAACCGTCTGTACTTTGGATTCTCCAAGAGAGAAGCAGTGGAAGAGTTGTGCCGAAAGTGTGGTTATCGCAAACGATTTGGAACCTAATCATATCGGTGGAAATCCAAGCGACAATTGAATGGTTTACAAAAAAAGATAGCCCTTTACAGGGCTTTTTCTTATATTTGGATAGGGGGTGAGCGGTAGTAATGAAGTTGAACGAACACATTTTATTGTGGAATCATGTGTTTATACAGGTGATGGATGTTCGCCATAAGAAAATGGATAAAGGGGAAGAATTGAAACTACAGACTTCCGGTCAGTGCGTTTTTATATACTGTACGCGGAAGTGCGCGGGTATGGTTAGATGACAGTGTTCATAGGGTGGATCGTTTTCATGTCCTGCATGGGGGAAAAGGAATGTGCCTGAGCGTCATGACGGAGGATGTGCTTGAATATTACATCATTCTGTACAAGGCAACTTTGGCCCTACCTGGTCGGAAGGAGATCGCACAATTGCTGGAAAAGGGAAATCCTTTTCAGAATCAGTATGCTTTCGCACCTCATTACCCGCTGCCCCTGTATGATAAAGTAAAGCTGTTGGAGCAAGAATGGCATAAGGGATCGGGACTTGGTAAACTGCACGTCAAAGCTTTATTTCATCATTTTGTATTCGAATTGTTGCATCAATTGGATCGACAAGGTATTCAGCCTCTTAAGCCTGACCTAGTAGCGCAAGCTGTAACTTATATTTGTGAGCATTTTAGTCGGTCTATAACACTAGAGTCCATTGCGGAGGAGCTAGAGTGCAGTAGCGGACATTTATCAAGGCTGTTCAAAAGTAAAATGCATACCAGTCCAATTCATTACTTGGGCCAGATACGGGCAAATCGAGCGGCAGAGCTGCTAATGCAGACGGATGCCACTTTGCAGGAGATCGCAGAGCGTGTGGGATATCCAGATGCTCATTCATTAAGTCGCAGCTTCAAGAAATATAAGGGACTATCTCCTATACGATTCAAAAAAGAACGGCAGCAGCATATCCAGGCGCAAGATCAGGATATGCCCCAAACGAAGCTTAAATATGCCCTTCAGCGGACAGCTTTCACCCGTTATACTGATATTGATTATCAATATCGGTATCATGCGAAAGGGGATTTATTCATGCACGGAAGAGGCAAAATTACAGCAATGATGATCATGTTGTGCTTATCATTGATGCTGGGAGCCTGCTCAGCTCCGACGAATACAAATGGAAGCTCGCAAACGAAAGCCAATCATACAGCGACATCATCCAACAGCGATGGACAAGCGGCAGTACAAGCACAGACCAGAACGGTTAAGACACTAAAAGGCGATGTGGAAGTACCTGCTAACCCGAAACGAGTAGCATCGGATCAGTATATGGGTCATCTTTTAAAACTGGGGATTATACCTGTAGGGGTCAGAAGCTTTATGTTGAATGAGGCTTGGATTGATCAATCGGGATATCCCAAAGAGAAGTTAGCCGGAATCAAAGATCTCGGGGATTTTCCTATGGATTTGGAGGAACTGACCGTACTGCAACCGGATTTAATTATCGGCTCAATTGAAAAGAACATCGACAGCTACCAGAAGGTAGGAACGACTGTGTTCCTGCCGTATTGGGAGGGTGAATCTACAGCGGGACCACTGGATAAATTCCGCAGAATCAGTGAAATATTTGGTAAGCAGAAAGAAGCCGAGCAGTGGATTGCTGAATATGAGAAGAAAGTTGCAGAGGCTAGAACTAAAATTGACGGTATTATTAAAGATGGAGAGACGGTTTCGATCGTACAAGTCGCCAATAAATCAATCTATGTTTTAGCGGCGAAAGGCGGTAACTACGGAAGTCCAACCATATATCAAATGCTACAGCTGCCACCCACTAAGAAAGCATTGAATATGAAAGAAGGATTTGAAAATATTTCGCTTGAGGTTTTACCCGAGTATATGGGAGATCACATCTTTGTATATGGCTCAGAAGATGAAGGGGCCAATCAGATTCTACATAGTGAGCTATGGAAGGGTCTTCCGGCTGTAAAAAAAGGACAGGTGTACATGTACGGTTCATTCAGCGATAAAGGGGATGAGTTTGTGATGGAAGATCCCTATTCGCTGGAGCTTCAACTGGACACTATAGTTAATCTCTTATTAGCCCACAAAAAATAAAACTGGATGTAGCTTAAACAAATCGGTGCATTTTCCTGATGGAATAACTTGATTGATAGAAAAATAGACCGCTAAAGACAAGGGTAAACCTCTGTGTTTAGCGGTTTTTTATCGTATTTTATGTAGGCTTTTACATCAGTCCCTTATTGGTAGTTATCATGGTGTCATGAACGACTGCGCTGCAACGTTCCCGTTTACAAAAAACAGCGACAAATCTCACATAAAACGACATATTCCGACACTGGAATGCCATATTATTAGTAAGTGTTGATAGGCTATAATCGTAGCAGTGAAAACTGATTGTCATAAAAATTTATTAGAGTCAGGATTGGTGGTTCAAATAATGAAGCTCGCAACAAAATTAACCTGGATGATGCTCATCATGTTCCTCCTCGTAGGCTCCTCCATTGGATACTTCGGATATCGTACCGCTTACCATCAAGTGGATGAAGCTGCAGGGATCGAGCTGGTGGGCTGCGCCAATATTACGACAGGTCTTATAGATCCCGCGGATATATCGGGTCTGGTCAGTGGAGATAAGAGCAAACTTACTGCCATTGAAAAGCGAATTGGCTGGATCGTAGCACATAAGCCTATTTTTAAAGAGGCTTTCATCATGTCTTTAGATGGAAAAATTCTGGCCGCCGACGCCAACCTCAAGCAAAGAGGCTACCAAGCTGGCGATTCCTTCTATTTCACGGATGAAGACAAAGAAATGATAACTACGATGAAGCATTCAGCATATTCCAAGGTTTATACATATGAAGGAACCTCGCTTAAAACTGGTTATGGTCCCATTTACCAGGATCATGATCCCACCAAGCCCATTGTTGCACTGATGGCCATCAATTTTGACGGCTCATTAATTCAGGAACGGACGTTGGATATTATTGTTCATCCCTTTATTATTGGCGGTTCTATTTTTATCGTGGCTATCCTTGTTGCTTACCTGTTGATTCGCCATATGGTAAGTCCGCTTACCAAGCTGTCAGCCTCTGTGAATACCATTGCCAAGGGCGATCTTACCCATGAACCACTTCTTTTCAAAAGCAAGGATGAAATCGGGACTCTGGCCCGCGACTTCAACGATATGACAATGAATTTACGCAACCTGATCACTCAGGTCAATGACACCTCTATACTGGTCGCTTCTTCCTCTCAGGAGTTGTCAGCCAGCGCACAAGCAACGAACCGTGCTGGGGAGCACAGCGTGAATGTTACGATTGAGCTAACAGATGGGGCGCATACCCAATTACAGAATCTAGAAGAAAGCTACAAAGCGGTTCAGGATATATCTCGCTTCATCAGCGATATTGCGGGCAATGCAGACATCGCAAGGAACAAGGCAGTCGATAATGTCCAGAAAGCACGTCTTGGTCGGGAATCGATGGATTCCACCACCTCCCAAATGGGAGTTGTGAGTGAAAGTATCGGCGATCTCTCAAGCATTATTAATACGCTTGGCAGCCACTCCAAGGAGATTGAGAACATTGTCGGCACCATCGCCAGTATTGCCGAGGAGACTAACTTACTATCTCTAAATGCAGCGATAGAAGCTGCCCGCGCTGGAGAAGAAGGCAGGGGCTTTGTCGTTGTCGCTGACTCTGTCCGCAAGTTGGCCGAACGTTCAGCCACATCCGCCACACAAGTTAGTGAGCTGATCAGTTTGATTATCGCCCAAATGGACAAGGCGGGACAAAATGTGAAGCGTTCCACGGACGAAATGCTGCAAGGGAAAGCGTTGATTATATCGGCCGGACGTTCCTTCTCCGAGATTGAAGCCTCCGTTTCTGATGTCTCTTCCCAAAGTGAGCAAATATCAGCTACAGTTCGGGATTTGGCACTGATCTCTGAAGGGCTCGTTCAAGCCATTCAGAATACCGTGCTCGTCTCTAACCATACAGCTAAAGGGGCAGAATCTCTATCGGCTTCTTCAGAGCAACAGCTTGTTGCTATGCAAGAAGTGGAATCCTCCGCAGAGCTCCTCTCATCACTGGCCGAGAAGCTTCAGGTACTTGTAGAGAACTTCAAGATTTAAAATTTTTTTTAATTGTGTAACGGGAAAAACCATCTGTATTCATCAAGGATAAGCCCTGTGTTTGGCGTTTTTTTAAGTGGAATTTGCGATAGTTTTCCTTCAGTCGCTTATTGTGGTCGTTACGGTGACGTTGTTGACAGATGTTGAGGAAGCGCTGGTGTTGAAATTGATCACCTCAATAACTACGGTAGCGCCAACTAACAAGCCAGTATTTATGATTAGATTAGTAGGAGAAAGTGTCGTTAGTCCGCCTCGCTGCAACGTTCCATTCACAAATACATTGTAGTAACCGTTACTGGTCGGAACCAGCAGACTGTTTGCCGCAACTGAAGTCCCACTATCATTCGTAAAATTTTGTGCCGGGATGGTGGTCACTCCCCCTAGGATGTTGCCGAGCACAACAACGGCTGTGTACCGATTGACAATTGGAGTGACATTTATATTCGTGGTGATCGCAATGTTCCCAGATACAACACTGTCTGCTTCCAGATAGATTCGGATAATAGACATAGGAATTCCTCCATTCCTAATATTCCAGATGTATCTCATAGTTTATGTAAATATTCTAGCTATGGATTGGATGGGGAGGAGTCTCCAGATTATTTCATTTTGTTCAAGCTTCTTTGTGCCCGAGTTACTATTCGCTTCGTTTCCTTTGTATCTGAAGCCAACAGCCATGTATCACATACCTGAATTACCCATTCCGGGTTAGTTTTGCTGGCATCATTCAGCCAATTGCTCACCGAGTCTTGAACATATTTGACAGGGTCAGATTGAACCACTTCCAAAAGTGGAAGGGCTAACTCGGGATGTTCTTTTAGTTCAGGGATGTGTTTGGCCCAAACGCCTTGTGGCCGGGTTAATTCTATAGCAAAACGACGTATGTTAGCATCCTTGTTTCGCATCCAGCTGTTTAACAGCACAAGCGCCTCATCCAGTTGCAAGGATATAGGTTCTCTCATTGCCATCCAGGCAATTTCACGTACTCCGAAATGGGAATCTGCTGCAAATGGTCGAATACCAGCTAATTTTTCTTCTAGACTTAAACGGGAATCTACCCCGATGATGTAGGCAGCCCAGCAGCGAATGCTATCTGAAAGATGAGAGGCCATCGCGTCATAGATACGAGTACGCTCTTCTAACGTTTGTTGCTCAAACACATAAAGCCATGCTTGTGCTATTGCGGGTATTACTTTCATGATCTTTTTTTCCTTCAGATGATCCAATTCAGTCAAGAAGACATTGAATGATCGCTGCAATCCAAACTCATCAAGAGCGTTCCGCAGAAGTACAACATGATCTACAGCCAGCCATTCGGTAAGATTCACAGTCTCAAGTTGTCCCTGTTGTAGCAATTGAAGTACATCAGTAGGGATATCTGTTCTTTTGCGAGCCCCTTTGCGGTGTAGCATTTCATCACTCCATATCGTATATTTGCTGGTAGGTATACGATAATTCTTTTGTCAGGAGGAAAGATGTAATGTAGCTTACAACTTCATTAGCTTTTGGCGATGGATATAAATTGTCTTAAAGCCGGTCTTAATGACCCTTTCTTTGACGAGCTCCTGTAGAGCGGTTGTTACAGCCTCACGGGTGGCTCCAACCAAATGTGCTATTTCCTGGTGAGAAAGCGGGAAATCAATTTTGTAATACTCATCATGACTTTGAAGGGCAAATTGATCGCATAATTTTAAAAGAACATATAAAATTTTATCCTGTAAATTTCCCAAGGCTAAATGCTGGGCCAGACTGCTCATTCCTGAGATTCGGTCACTTAGCACCTTGATCATGTTCATCATAAACCGGGGATGTTGTATTAAAAAATGCTCAAACCGGTCTTTGTCCATCCGGCAGATATCGCATTCTTCTATCGTTTCTATATACATATCCCTTGTCCCTAATGAAATCATATCCATTTCACCAAATACATTCCCCTCATTGAGGATATCCAAAGTAAATTGCTTCCCGTCAGCATTTAGCTTATATAGACGTACTTTTCCCTTCTTCACAAAATAAAGCCCTTCGGAAAAGGTATCTGGGGTTTGAATAAATGTATTTTTTGGTAGAGTCGTAATGGAGGTCATTTGATCCATTTCAATCAAATCTTCTCGTGAGAGACTATGCAGCAAATTGAATTGGGATAAGTATTGAATGCTATTCATATGTTCTCCTTTTCGTTACATCGAGTATAAAGAATCAACTACAATTATAGCTTCTATAAGGCATATTCACCTATACTCTCAATTGTTTGCATTAGAGTGAGCAATAAACTAGGGAGTCAGGCGGATTTAAGTAAACGGAAGATTGGTATAAAATAGATGTACATGAATAGCAGATACATAAATAGTGAGGGTATACGATGATCCAATTAAAAGATATCGGCAAATTTGACGTTCTTCCAGAAATCGCAATGCATATTGTAGAAGGCAATATATCGGCATTACGCCAAGCGCTGACCGAAGGCTGGGATATAGAACAAGAAATTAAACTCAGCAAATATTCGACGTTAAGTCCATTAGACCTTGCGCTTATTTGCGAGCGATTGGATGTGTTGAAGCTGTTGGTGGAGCAGGGAGCTCAGCTCAATGCGAAAGATCGCCCTGCATTTTTAACAGCTGTTCGCTACTGCTCAGAAGAGATTGTCCGCTATGTGGTTGCCCATGGTGCTAAGCTGGATGGGAAAAATCAGGTCAAAGCCGGTGCTTATGAGCAAGCCTATTATGGCAATAAAAAGAATATCTTGCTGATTCACGAACTTGGCCTCGATATAAAGCAGCACGGTGGGGCAACGCTGCGCAACGCAGTTAGTAACCATGATCTGAACACCGTGGCACTACTGTTGGAGCATGATGCGGATATTAATTACAATGCCCCTAATATGGTATATCCCTATAAAGCGACTCCTTTAACTGTGGCAGCACGAAATAATGATTTTGCGATGGTTAAGTACCTGGTAGAGTATGGAGCTGATGTGACACTGGCAGAAAAGGATGGAGATCGGGCATATACGATTGCTGTTAGCAATAAGAACGTGGAAATGGCCGAATATCTAAAGTCTGTGGAACCACCAGCGTTTCATAATCTGGAGAATAAACGACATACCTTAAAAAGCTACAAGCTTCCTGAGGATCTTGTAGCCTTTCTGATGGGAGATCAGCTCCGTGTGGATCTTCAAGAAAATGATTTAGGTATCCAATTTGTTGAGTTCTTCTCTTTCATAGATACGGTTGAGATGAAGGTGGGACGGCAAAAGCTGTTGCGATTGTCTCTAAACGTAGATAACTATTCGGATATCCTTTTGGTGTGGAATCCGAAGCACAAGTGTCTTGGTTATTATGACGAGGAGCATCAAGAATATGCGGATGTATGCAGCTTTGCTGAGTTTCTTGCGCAGCCGGAAGATTATCTAGAGAAGATGATTGAGGGTGAATATTTATCCTAATGAGGTGAGCCATGAATGCGGTATGCACGCAGTCATGGCTCTTGTTGAGTTAATCCAAGCTTGCAGCACTGACCCTCGCGTCCAGGCCATAAGAAAGTTTTATGATTTGCTGGCTGAAGAATCGAGAATTACAGCTACAGCAATCCAGACCGTAGGGAGCAAGGGATATGATGGGGCATATTAAAGTGTCAGAACGTTTTTGAACGTTTACTGCTGAATTCCTATGTAAGAAGAATGAATTTACATAAAAGTAGCTGAATTTTCTTTAAAATGTAAACGCAATCATGCTTATTGGAGCAGGAATTCACCATTTTGTAAAAAAATGAAGTTGGAATGAATTTTTTTGAATCTTTTTGGAGAAAAATGATTGTTTTTTGCTAGGTTTGTGGTACGATAAGAACAGTTGGGGGAATGAAGATGCTGACGGAAGAAAGATACAAGTTAATAATACAGCGCTTACAAGAGCGTGGTGTTGTAAAATTGCAGGAATTGGCTGATCTCTTGGGAGCTTCTGAGTCAACGATTCGGCGTGATTTGATAGATCTTGAAGGCCGTCAGTTGTTAAAGCGGATTCATGGCGGGGCAACCTTGCTGAATCAGAAAAGTCAGGAACCTGGCATGGAAGAAAAAACATTCAAAAACGTTCAACAAAAAAACGCAGTCGCTCGTATGGCAGCCAAAGAAATTTTGGATGGTGAATGTATCTATCTGGATGCGGGAACAACAACGATGGCGATGATTCCTTACATTGAAGCTAAAGACGTGACGGTCGTGACGAATGGTCTCTCCCACGTAGAAGCACTGGTAAGCAAACGAATTAGAAGCTATCTACTGGGAGGGATGATGAAAATTCATACCAAAGCCGTAATCGGGAGTATTGCCCTACAGAATTTGGACAATTTCCGATTCGACAAGTGCTTTCTGGGAACGAACGGGGTAGACGTGGAGATGGGGTATACCACTCCTGATCCTGAAGAGGCGCTGATCAAGCGGCGTGCCCACCAGCTATCCGGCAAAACATATGTGTTGGCCGATTCCAGCAAAATTGGAGAAGTAACCTTCGCCAAATTGTTCGAACTCAAGGAAGCTATCCTTATTACTGAATCGGTGCCGGAACGTTCACGCCGATCCATCGCACAGAAAACTAAGATAATCGAGGGATAACGATGATATATACAGTAACGCTGAACCCTTCCATTGATTATATCGTGGAAGTTGACGATTTGAAGCTTGGTGATTTGAACCGGATGAAACGTGATTTAAAACTGCCAGGTGGCAAGGGAATTAATGTATCACGTGTACTAAACCAGTTGGGGGCAGACAGCACGGCGATTGGTTTTCTCGGAGGGTTCACAGGCAGGTTTATCGACGATACATTGCGGGAAGAATCCATTAAAACTGATTTTGTAATGATCGAAGATGATACACGGATCAATATTAAGCTCAAGCATGGTGATGAAACGGAAATTAACGGTTTGGGGCCTGCGATTCGTGAGCAAGAAGCCGATGCATTGGTGCAAAAGCTGGCGAGTCTCCAGAAAAATGACATTGTCGTCTTGTCGGGAAGCATCCCGCCATCCCTTGGAGGGGACTTCTACGAGCGACTGATTCGCGTATGTCAGCAAACCGGGGCTGAATTCGTTATCGACACCACAGGTGAGGCGCTGATGAAGGCCTTGGTTCATAAACCGCTGCTCATCAAGCCGAATCATCATGAGCTGGCTGAGTTGTTTGGCGTAACTATTCATTCTGAGGAGGAGATCGTCACTTACGGTCGTAAACTACTGGAAGCAGGTGCAAAAAATGTACTCATTTCCATGGCAGGAGAAGGGGCTTTGTTCATTACGGCAGATGAAGTGTATCACGCAAATGTACCGGCAGGAACGGTGAAAAATTCTGTAGGCGCAGGTGATTCTATGATTGCTGGATTCGTGGGTACGCTGGCTCTACATGGCGATCCGATCGAAGCCTTCCGTGCAGGAGTGGCATCCGGAAGCGCAACCGCGTTCTCCGATGATCTGGCTACGAGAGAGAAAATTGAACAATTACGGCCGCAAGTCACGATTTCAAAACGGTAATCTGGCTACAGCATGAGCTTATTATGCGTGTGTCTACACGCTGATCGAACTTAGGAGAGTGTGAACAATGAGAATAACAGACCTGATGATTAAAGAAACGATGATCATGGACCTGCAGGCAACGACAAAGGACGGGGCGATTGAGGAACTCATCACCAGTCTCGAAGCAAGTGGACGTATTAATGACCGGGCCTTGTTCAAAGAAATGATATACAAACGCGAAGCTGAATCCAGCACTGGAATCGGCGGTGGTATTGCGATGCCGCATGCCAAGACGAAAGCCGTGAATGAAGCGACCGTCGTTTTTGCCAAAAGCAGTAAAGGCGTAGAATTCGAATCGCTGGACGGTGAACCCGCGAAGGTATTCTTTATGATTGCAGCTCCAGAGGGAGCAGCAAACACACATCTTCGCACACTGGCTGCCCTTTCTCGGTTGCTCATTGATACTGATTTCATCGACAAGCTGATGAATACACAAACACCGGATGAAGTAACAGAGCTATTTGATACTAAGCAGGCGGAAGAAGAAGCTGCCAAGAAAGCAAAAGAGGCCAAGAAAGAGGCAGCCAAAGCACAGCAAACGCCGGACGTTATCGTTGGCAACCCGGATTCTGACGAGTTTGTAGTTGCGGTGACCGCTTGTCCTACAGGCATTGCGCACACGTTTATGGCTGAAGACGCTCTCATTAAGAAAGCGAAAGAAATGGGTGTAAATATCCGGGTAGAAACGAACGGCTCGGAAGGCGCACAAAACGTACTGACAGCAGATGAAATCCGTCGTGCCAAAGGCGTCATTGTTGCAGCTGACAAGAAGGTTGAAATGGCCAGATTTGACGGTAAACCTGTATTGCAAAGACCGGTAAGTGACGGTATCCGTAAATCTGAAGAACTGATTCGCAAAGCGCTGAACGGCGAAGCGCCAATTTACCGTAGTGAAGGTAAAGGCAACGCTGAAGAGTCAAAAGCCGAGAAGACCAGCGTAGGCAGTAAAATTTACAAGGATTTAATGAACGGGATTTCTCATATGTTGCCATTCGTTGTCGGCGGGGGGATTTTGTTAGCGATTTCCTTCTTGATCGAACAAGTGGCTGGAGAAGATAATGTACTATTCCAATTGCTGCAAACGATTGGCGGAGGAACAGGTGCGTTTCACTTCCTGATTCCGATACTGGCCGGATTTATCGCAATGAGCATTGGAGACCGCCCGGCACTGATGCCAGGTATGGTCGGTGGTTTGATGGCTGTAAACTCCAATGCAGGGTTCCTTGGCGGTCTGGCAGCTGGTTTCATGGCCGGTTATGTAGTTATCTTCCTGCGTAAAGCTTTTGCAGGTCTGCCGAAAGCTCTGGACGGTTTAAAACCAATCTTGTTATACCCTGTATTTGGACTCCTAATTTCAGGCGCGATTATGTTCTACCTGTTCGATCCAATTTTTGGTGGTATTAATACGTGGCTTGTCAATGTTCTGAACAATTTGGGAACTGGTAATGCGGTTATTTTGGGTCTGATTCTGGGCGGAATGATGTCGATCGACATGGGCGGACCTTTCAACAAAGCAGCATACGCATTTTCGATCGGTGTCTTTACTTCCAGCGGTAACACAAACGGGGCTATGATGGCAGCTGTTATGGCAGGCGGTATGGTGCCTCCACTGGCGATCGCACTAGCTTCAACGTTCTTCAAAAATAAATTTACCGAGCAAGAACGCAAGTCTGGCTTGACAAACTATGTACTCGGATTGTCCTTCATTACGGAAGGTGCCATTCCATTCGCGGCTGCTGACCCTCTGCGAGTCCTGACCTCTTGTATTGTAGGCTCGGCGATCGCTGGCGGTCTGACGCAATTCTGGCAAATCAATCTTCCAGCTCCGCATGGCGGAATTTTTGTAGCAGCTCTTGCCAACCATGCGTTGCTATTCTTGCTTGCAGTGGCGATCGGCTCCGTGATTTCCGCGCTCATTCTGGGACTGTGGAAAAAACCAGTTGAAACGAAATAACGAGTATCACAAGAGTATAGAAATTAAAAGAGGAGCCGAACTCCTCTTGGTCTTATCATAGGAAAACCGCTAAACACTCGTATATCGAGGTGTTTAGCGGTTTTTTTATGGGCTCATAATATTTTCAGCTCCAACGGGTGTCATTCCCCACTGTTTTTTTAACCAGCTGCATAAACAGCCTTTGGGCCGAAGTCAGGTATTGTGGGTGCTGATTGTTTTGTAATAGTCCGATGGGAATATTCGGGTCTGTTAACTGGAGAGGGATGGTGACCAGGTCCTTCTGCAAAGGCATTGACGACAGAACCACTCCAACCGAAGGAAACGTATTTACGAATGAAGGTATAGACGAAATTTGACTGACAGTATAAAAAAACGGCATCGACGGGAAGCGGGAAAGTTCTTTCTCCAGTCGTATATGGTACAAGCAGTTCCTACCTCCAACGATAAGCGGATACTCATACAGATCTTCGAGCTGAAGCTCACTTCTTGCCGCAAAAGGGTGACTACGGGACACGATAAAAGCAATTTGTTCGTGATACAGAGGTTCGAAGTGTAGGGAAGGAATGGAGTGAGGTTCTCCAGAGATTGCAGAATCCAGCGTACCGTCCAACAAAGCTTTGGAGAGTGCATCCGTGTTTCCCACTGTAAAGTGGCACGTAATATTCGGTTTATGCTCTCGAAACTGTCGTAGAATCAACGGCAGTGCGATAGTAGCTACCGTTTCAATCACACCGATATGGAGCGTACCAATCTCTTCTTTTTTCAGCGATTTCGCCTGGTCCGTTACAAAATTCCAATGCCGAATAAGGCCGTCAACCTCTTTGGCATACATTTTTCCTGAGGAGGTTAATTCCGCATCCCAGCCTCTTTTAAAAAGCTGAAATCCCAGCTCTTTTTCTAGCCTTTGGATTTGGTTCGTAACTGTAGATTGTGCGTAGTTTAATTTAGCGGCAGCTTTTGAGAAGGTTCCTTCTTCAATAATGGTACGAAACGTAGTTAACTCTTTCAGATCCATATGGACTCATCTCCATCGATAAAATTGAATATGTTTATGATTATTTTCAATTATACAGATGAAGATAAGGAGAGTACAATCATCTTATCCCAACGGATAGGAGAGAATGAATATGCCTTTTGTACGAGTAGGTTATTTGGAGCAACAATACACAGAGCAAGAGCTGCCTGGCATTAGCCGCTGTATCATGAATGCTTTGATTGAACATTTTCAGGTCCCGCCCAAGGATTATTTTCAGGTTTTTCATGCTCATAAGCAAAGCGAATTTTATTATAGTTCCGATTATTTGAATGTACCCAGAACAGATAAGCTGCTCTATATCCAAATTACGATGGGATCGGGTAGAACTACGGAACAAAAAAAGAGTTTTTACCAAAGATTAGCCGAACTCATCTCTATTGAATGCAAGATTAGACCGGAGGATGTATTTGTGACACTGGTAGAGACCGAATTAGAGGATTGGTCCTTTGGCAACGGACTTGCCCAGATGATATTATGAAGCATAAATTAATTAGATCGAGTGTTCGGGAAACGATAGGTGATTTTGCACCCGCTTTTGTAACCTATACGGAGGAGGTTCTTTTTGGAGATGTATGGAGAAGAAGTGAGCTATCTCTTAGGGAACGGAGTCTCATTACAGTTGCCGCTCTGGTAGCGGGGGAGCATGTGAATCAACTTCCTTATCATCTGAACCTGGCCAAGGAGAACGGGATTTCGGAGGAAGAATTGATTGAGGTCATTACACAGCTAGCCTTTTACGTAGGATGGCCGCGGGCAGCCTCAGCAGTTCAGGTTGCCAAAGACATATTTTGCAAAGAAAAAGAACGTTAAGCATCAACTTAAAAACTGCTGAGCACAGGGATTTCGAGTGTTTGGCGGTTTTTTGGCATGATTGTATTGTTATTCTGCTTTGAAAGCGGTATAGTAAGAGTAATTGAATGAGGGGCATAGTGTCCTTCGGGATTGTTACTGATAAGCAGGCGATACCCAAATAATGACTAATGGACTTAGTCGTTATTTGGTTTTTTTTGTTATTCCAACTTTGTTATTACATCAATGAGGTGAGCAGATAGATGATCATCCGGCAAATATTTAACAACAATGTCATTCGGGCCGAAAATCAGGTAGGTCATGAGTTTGTTGTCATAGGGAACGGTCTGGGTTTTAAAAAGAAAAATGGACAAAGGGTCGATGAAGAAAAAATAGAAAAAACCTTTGTATTAAAGTCCGATAAAATTCCACAAAAATTAATTGATCTCATTGGGGAGACATCTGTAGAGTATTTAAAGGTGGCGGATGAAATTGTAGGCAGCGCCAAAAAAGAAATGGGAGATATTTTTAGTGATAATATCTATATTTCGTTGATTGACCATATCCAATTTGCCATCTCTCGATACAGAAAATCCGTGGGACTTAAAAATTCACTGTTATGGCAGATCAAAAAATTTTACAAAAAGGAATTTATGATCGGTATGAATGCATTGGACATCATTCATGCTCAATTTGGCATTCAAATGGATGAGCATGAAGCAAGCTTTATTGCCATGCATTTTGTTAATGCAAGACAAGACGGTCAGGGAATGAAACAAACGGTTGAGATTACAGAGGTCATTGATGACATTTTCAATATTGTAACCGATTACTATCAGATTACACTGGATGAAACCTCATTTAATTATTCGCGATTTATTACACATTTGCAGTACTTTGCTCAACGCTTGCTGAGCAATGAACAAGAGCAATTAGCATCAGGGGATAACTTCTTGTATGACCAAGTCAAAGAAAAATACGAGAGGGCTTTTCAGTGCACCCAATTAATTAATCAATACTTGGAATTAAAGCATGAAAGTGCGATGTCGATTGACGAGAAAGTGTATTTGACGATTCATATACAGCGTGTAACCTCCAGAAATGATTTGGCTGATGCTTAGAAAAAAAAGCTTGCAAACGATTTCGGAGTGTTTTATAGTAGGCTCACAACTTAAATTTAAGGATTGTTACTGATAAGCAGGCGATACCTAAATGAATGGCAGTGATCATTTTCTATGATCATGCAGGCCTTTCGTTTAGGTATTTTTTTGTTTTCAGGCAATCTGCCCAAGAGGAGAATGAACATGGACCATAAGAAAATGGGCGAGGATATCGTACGTCTCGTTGGAGGAGAAGAAAATATTAATGGGCTTGTCCATTGTGCTACACGGCTCCGATTTGACCTGAATGATTCACGAAAAGCTGAAAGAGAAGCGCTTGAGAAACACGAGGGAGTCATTACTGTTGTTGAAAGCGGAGGACAATTTCAAGTCGTGATTGGCAGCCATGTTGCCTATGTATATACGGAAATCATGAAAAACAGGGATTTTGGGTCAGACAACTCTACGGCTCACGAATCCAGCGGAAAGAAGACATCCATCATATCCACAATCTTTGAGGTTATTTCCGGCAGTTTCTCCCCGTTGATTCCGGCGATGGCAGGCTCGGGGATGCTGAAAGCCCTCTTGACGGTTTTAACCTTGCTGGGCTGGATGTCCGCAACAAGTGATACCTATCTGATCCTGTCTGCTGCCGGGAATGCTGTATTTTACTTCTTGCCGATTTTACTAGGGATTACGCTCGGTATAAAGCTAAAGGCGAATCCTTATGTAGCTGGTGTGATCGGTGCAGCTCTCCTGGAACCCAACTTTACGGGACTGATGGACAAAGGTTCTGATGTATCGTTTTTGGGAATACCGGTGGTCATGATGAACTACTCAGCGAGTGTTTTTCCGATATTCATATCTATCAGCATCTATGCGTTGGTAGACAAGTTTTTGAAGAAGATCATTCTTAAGGATTTGCAGCTGTTTTTAGTTCCGATGTTGGCTTTAATGATTATGGTTCCTTTATCTGCACTAGCATTCGGACCGTTTGGTACAACAGTAGGAGATTGGATTTCTTCGGGTGTGACATGGTTAATCGGTGTAAGCGGCATTTTGTCAGGGATTGTGCTTGGCGGTTTTATGACCTTTATGGTCGTCTTCGGACTTCACTGGGGCTTTACCCCGATCACGATTCAAAATATTGGTGTTGGCGGTGATCCGATTGAGGCTATGGCGGCTACGGCTGTATTTGCTCAAATTGGTGTCGCATTCGGTATCTTCCTGAAGGCGAAAAAAGATAAAACACTTAGAACCCTTGCGGGTTCCACGAGCATTACAGGCTTGCTGGCGGGTGTAACAGAGCCGATTGTGTATGGTCTGGTGCTTCGCTTTAAACGAGTCATTCCAATTGTCATTATCGCAGGGGCTATAGGCGGTGCCATCAATGGACATTTTGGAGTGAAAATGACGGCTTATGTGTTTCACAACATTTTTGCGATTCCAGTCTATACGCCGACCTTGGTTTACGTGATTGCCATTGCATGCTCGTTCGCGGTAGCCACGGTGCTGACTCTTATTTTTGGGTATGAAAGCAAAGTGAAGGGGGAGACGGCAGCAACCGTTGAGACCACTAAGACGGAAGAACCTCTACTAGCTGTTACAGCAACTAAGGCTGTTGACATCAAGAAAGAAACGATATACAGCCCGATCACAGGCAAGACTACACCACTGAGCCAAGTGAATGATTCGGCATTTTCTACAGGGGCAATGGGAAAAGGCTTAGCCATTGAACCATCTGTCGGTGAGGTCGTAGCGCCTATTGATGGAGTTGTAACCTCGCTGTTCCCTACAGGACATGCCATCGGCTTGACTTCCAAGGCGGGTACGGAGATATTAATTCATATCGGAATTAACACCGTCGCGCTGAAAGGAAAGCATTTTAATCCGGTCGTTCAAGAGGGAGATATCGTAAAACAAGGGGACTTGTTAATCCAATTTGACAGAGAGCAGATTATAGAAGCAGGGTACGAAATCGTAACGCCTGTCATCGTCACACTGACGAAACATAAAGTGGACGTATTTGAGACCAATCAGGAGCAGATTCAGAAAAATGAAGTATTGCTAACTTTGGTGGTGTAATACAGGAAAGCTCATCCTCACGTACATGAATTGCGAAATCAGAAGGATATAACGATAACTGGAGGGACTATAGCATGAAACATAATCAATTGAAGGCATTTCCTGAAAACTTCTTCTGGGGAGGTTCTACTTCCGCCTATCAAGTAGAGGGTGCATGGGACGAAGATGGAAAAGGACCCTCTGTCATTGACATGGCTAACCACGTCGAAGGAGTCACTGATTTTAAGGTAACCAGTGATCATTACCATATGTTCAAAGAGGACGTAGCTCTGATGGCTGAAATGGGCTTTAAGGCGTATCGCTTCTCGATCGCTTGGACACGCATCTATCCACAAGGCGCGGGTGAAGTCAATCCGAAGGGAATTGCATTTTACAGCTCATTGATTGACGAATTAATTAAATATGGTATTGAACCCATTGTTACTATGTATCATTTTGATCTGCCCTATGCGCTTGAACAACAAGGCGGATGGTCCAAAAGGGAAACGATTGATGCCTTCGAGCAGTATGCCAAAACGTTGTTTGAGAACTTTGGGGACAGAGTCAAATACTGGCTAACCATTAACGAACAAAACATGCTGATTCTCCATCCTGGTTCTATTGGTACATTGGATACAAGTCTGGAAAATCCACAAAAGGTACTGTATCAACAAAATCATCATATGTTAGTTGCGCAGGCGAAGGCAATGGTATTGTGCCATGACATGCTACCTAATGCGAAAATTGGACCAGCACCGAATATTGGGGTCATTTATCCAGCTAGTTCCAAACCGGAAGATACGCTGGCAGCTGACAACTATGCAGCTATTCGCAACTGGCTCTACCTGGATATGGCTGTATTTGGCCGCTACAACCACATTGCCTGGAGCTATTTGGTCGAGAAGGGCTATGAGCCTGTTATTGAAGAAGGGGATATGGATATATTAGCGAAAGGAAATCCAGATTTTATCGCCTTTAACTACTATACCTCTCAAACCGTAGGGGAAAGTTTGGATGATGGAAATGATTTTTCACATACAGGCGATCAGCATGAAATTGTGGGTGAACCCGGAGCATACCGGGGCTCTGTGAACCCCAACCTGCAAAAGACGGAGTTTGGTTGGGAGATTGATCCGGTCGGTTTTAGAAGTACATTACGTCAAATATATTCTCGCTACCACTTGCCTTTAATCGTGACAGAGAACGGCTTGGGTGCATTTGACAAGCTGGAAGAAGGGGATGTAGTAAACGATCCTTATCGTATTGACTTCTTCAAGAAACATATCGAGCAGATTCAATTGGCTATTACAGACGGCGTAGACGTATTCGGCTTCTGTCCGTGGTCTGCGATTGATCTTGTGAGTACCCACCAGGGTTCCAGTAAGCGTTACGGGTTTATCTATGTGGATCGTGAGGAATTTGATCTCAAAGATCTGCGCCGCATTCGTAAACAAAGCTTCTACTGGTATCAAAAGCTGATCGCTACAAACGGTGAAATTCGTTAACTAAAGAAGCAGTGAAAAGCACCTCCTTGAAATGGATGTTACCATTTTGAGGAGGTGTTTCTATTATCCCTTTGCCCAGAAGCGTGATTATGTATTATATAATAGAAGAAACACAAACGGAAAGGACATCATGCATTGACCCTACAACAATTAAAATATGTCATCGAGGTTGCCAATCGTGGCTCCATGAATGAGGCGGCGAAGCGGTTGTTCATTTCCCAGCCCAGTCTGTCGAACGCGATTCGCGATCTGGAGGAAGAAATTCATATCACCATTTTTGAACGTACCAATAAAGGCATTTCTTTGTCCAAAGAAGGCGTGGAATTCCTCGGTTATGCACGTCAGGTTGTTGAGCAGGCGGAGTTGCTGGAAAATCGCTATCTGGATGCCAAGCCTTCACCACAGCATTTTGCTGTGTCCACGCAGCATTATGCTTTTGCAGTAAATGCATTCGTAAATCTGGTGAATCAATATGGACAGGATGAATATGAACTGGCTTTGCGGGAGACCAAAACCCATGAAATCATACAGGATGTCAAAAGCCTGCGCAGTGAGATCGGAATCCTGTATCTGAACGAATTTAACGCCAAGGTCATCAACAAGCTGCTAAAAGATGCAAATCTGCAATTCAACAGCCTGTTTACGGCCAAGCCGCACATCTTTATTAGTGCCAATAATCCGCTATCCCGGCAGTCTAGCGTGACCATTGACCAGCTTCATCCTTATCCATACCTGTCCTTTGAGCAAGGGGAGTACAATTCCTTTCACTTCTCCGAGGAAATTCTGAGTACGTTGTCGCATCCCAAAAGCATTCATGTTAATGACCGGGCGACCCTTTTTAATCTGCTTATTGGCTTGAACGGCTATACCATTTCTACTGGGGTAATTAGTGCGGATCTGAACGGTAACGAGATAATTTCCGTCCCTCTGGAGTGTGATGAGTCTATTAATGTAGGATGGATTTGCCATAAAAACGTCGCGCTCTCCAAGCTGGCTACTGTCTATGTAGAAGCGTTGCATGAGGCGATAGGGGAATAAAAAAGTTTGATATAGCCTTAGGCTATAACTAGCTATAGTTTATTGGAGTTACCTTATAGCTGAAAATGTATGTTATCTTTCTTACAACAACTTCACTACTGAAGCGAAAAAGGAGATAACCTAATGAGCAGCATCCTTGACAATGCATCCCAACGTAAAGTGACCCCTTTCAGACATGACATGGTCGGCAGCTTTTTGCGCCCGCAAGCGATCAAAGACGCCAGAACTCAATTTCAAAATAATGAAATCTCTGCGGACGAGCTGAGAAAGATTGAAGATGAAGAAATTATCAAGCTGGTCGAAAAGCAAAAATCCGTAGGACTTCAAGCTGTGACGGATGGTGAATTCAGACGGTCCTGGTGGCATCTTGATTTTATGTGGGGACTGGACGGCGTGGAAAAGGTACAGCTTGCAAACGGCTACCAATTCCAAGGTGTGGAAACAAGAGCGGAAACCGCACGCTTGTCCGGTAAAATCGGACATTCTCATCATCCTTTCATTGAAGATTTCAAATTCCTGAAGCAAGTCGCAGGAGAGGATGCTATCGCCCGCCAAACGATTCCGGCACCTGCGCAGTTCCTGGCTGAGCTGCTGCGCGGAGAAAATAAAGAAACGACCGATACGTATTACAGCAATCTGGATGAACTGGTGACGGACATTGCCAAAGCCTACAAATCTGTGATCCAAGCGCTGTATAATGAAGGCTGCCGCAGCCTGCAACTGGATGATTGCACATGGGGCATGCTCTGTGATAAAAACTATTGGCAAGCTAGACAGCATGCGGGTGAAAATGTGGAAGATACCAAAAAGCTATTCGCTCGCGTGAATCAGGAAGCCGTGAAGGATCTTCCAGCCGATTTGGTCGTTACAACCCACGTATGCCGTGGTAACTACCATTCCACCTGGGCATCTTCAGGCGGCTATGAGCCTGTAGCCGAAACCCTGTTCGGCATCGATAACATCGACGGCTACTATCTCGAATTCGATACCGACCGTGCGGGTGATTTCACCCCGCTTAAGCATCTGAAAGATGAAAAACAGGTCGTATTGGGTCTCGTTTCCTCCAAAACAGGTGAACTGGAAGACAAACAGACGGTCATTAACCGCATTAAGGAAGCGACTCAATTCGTGGACATTAACCACATCTGCCTCAGCCCACAATGCGGCTTTGCTTCGACAGAAGAGGGCAATATTTTGACCGAAGAGCAGCAATGGAAAAAGCTTGCTTTCATTAAAGAGATCGCGGATGAGATTTGGAAGTAAGGGTTTAGTTTAGGGGAATTGGATTGGAGAGATTTGTAATAAAAAAACTGCACAATTTGGTCATACCCCTGTCAAGTAGACAGAACTAAAAAGACATCTTTAAGCAGCAACCGTTTCTCGGTATTCAATCGGGGAACGGTTGTTTTATTTTTTGAGATCTATTTTCATTATAGAATGAAATGTAATCCCGTACGTGTTGTTCTACCTCCGCTAGGGTTACAAGGTTCCGTTAAATAAATCTTCTCTGTTTTAAGATGGGGAAAGAAGATTCTATACAGGCATTGTCTAGGCAATTTCCACGCCTTGAATGGCTCCCAAGTGCCAAGCCGCTTAAGTTTGCGGTTAAACGGCTTGGAGGTATATTGAAACCCCTGGTCTGAATGGAGAATGACACCCTCCATGTTCACATCTAAGGAGTATTGTTGGAATGATTGTCCCTTTTTAGCCATGAAAAATCCCCTCCGTTCAACAAGATTAGTACATCTTATCAGATGTCTTTTTTCTCTTGTCTACTAGAAGAGTGGTACCATATTTTAGGTATTTTACATTAAATAAAGAATGAAGGTGTTTCTTTAAATATAAAATAAAAATGTTAACTAAAACTCAAATAGGGGATGTACATAACTTACAAGGAAGTCCGGCATATTAAGAAAACAGAAATCGATATAAGTGATATTAAACATAATATGGAGGTGAAAAAAGAATATAAAATACATAAAAAGGAAATTTATAATGACAGCAAGATTGTATATGTATAAAAATCCATTAAAAGCAGAAACTAGGCCTGGGCAACTAAATAAGCAATAAAATAAAACAATAAAAGGAGAATGAAATATGCGAGACCTCTTTTCAGACCTTCTGCACGAGCAGCCCTCAGCTCGAATTTTCTATGGTGATCAAGCATGCGATAAACCAGCAAGCGATAAGGGAAAGGATGCAAGCGATGCGCTTACTATTTTTGGTAGAGGGCAAGCACTAACATCCAATACAAGATATGAGATTAGCGAGGAAAAGAACCCTTATATTGCGATTCTTAAAGAAAAAACGACCCAGAATGAGATTGATCAGAACTTGCTAAACGAACATCTTGCATATCTTCAAAGTTTGACTGAACAAGCTAGCTTGATAATGGCTGGTACGTATGCTTCTAGGGATCAGGAAGTGCTGATGATACAGGCCAAATCACTATTGGAGGCTGCGGAAATTGTCGAGGATGATCCACTTTTTAAAGCAGGCTATTACGCGAAAGCCGACATCGATCAAGTATTATCCAGAATGTGTCCAGAGTAAGAGTAAATAATGCCTATTTCTACACCTCGTGTGATCAAATGATGCAGTATCTAGGCTTAAAGTTCTTGTCGGAGAATGCGACATTGATCCAGGAAGATCTGGTTTTAAAGCAAGCTATTAATGCGAAAGCCAGCACTGGATAATTTCTTGCCCTTATGGTATTTAAGCAACTTAAACCATGTAGTTCCTTTGCACGGGTACAACTGTTGTAGGGGAACTACAAATCGGTATGTAAACTGGTTTATCGATCTTCTTTCGCGAATCATCATGGTTATTTGGAGGATGTTCATGAGGTACTCCCAAGGTTGGTTAGTTGGCCAGGATGGATCCGAGGGATATATGGTTCCATTTGAGATTTGCATACGTCGTGGTGGTACCTATCAAGTCACGACGTCTGGTCCCTTGAATGAAGACCTACTGCAAAGTTTTGTCTTGTGCTCATTCGCCGTTCAGCGTGTCCTTCATGATCTTAACATTACTTTTGAGCCATTTGACTGTCACCTTCACTTTCCTCTCCATAGGATTAATGGTTCTGGAATCTCATGTAGATTGTCATTTACGTATGCTCTTCTCGAGGTATTAGGGGTAAATCTCCGATTTTCTGCGTCAGCAATAGTCTTGACAGGAGACATAAATCTTAACGGGGATGTTTTGCCAGTTGGGGGGATTGCACAAAAAATTAAAACTGTTCGTGCAGCAGGATTTAAGTACTTTATCGTTGCTGATAGGCAACCAGAAGAGTGTAATTTTATGATTCGAGTCCATCATCTCAAAGACTTGATAGGAGGCAGACATGAACTTGATACTTGGCGACAAGACGAATGAACTCCTAAATATGATATACGAGTATCTTTCAAAGTCAAACAAGGGACAGGTCATATGGCTTGACGGACAGGATATTGTAAACGAACTGAAGGTTAATGATGAAATTAACGCAGATAAAACAACTGTCAAATGGTGTTATAGAGGGATGGATATCTCTCCCGAAAGCACCACAGGCGTACTCAACCTGCTCGGTTTTCTTGACCGATCTTTGTTTAATGAATTCACAGAAGAGGATCAGGAATATGCTCAAGCAGAGTTTACATCTTATTTGTTATTTGCACTAAACCAATTTAAAAATGTTTTAAATCCCTCTTGGGGTGCAACTCTGTCTGGGTTTTGCCAGAGCTTACCGTATCAGTGGGCCTTTGTTCAACAGTATACCCAGGATATTCAAGTTCCTCGGGCTTTCTTCGGTTCAATGAAGCATGTGCCCAACGACTTGATCCTAGGATATAACACAATTGCATCTGATAATCCCTTTAATGTTTTGTATTGGAAAATAGGGGTTCCACAAACTCTATCGCATGACGATCATTACCTCTGGTATCATCGTCCACGTGGAAATCCTTTCGTCGTTACAGTCTTAGATAATCACATGTGGATTCAACCACTTCATAATGCCATTCAATACTCTCAAGCTCTCGAAGAAGTGAGCGATCTTTGTTACGCTCTTATGGAGCACTTCCATTTACGATTAGGCGAGATTCTTTTCTTTTATGATGAGAAGGATAAATTATACATATTTGGCAGCATTAGGCCAAACATTGATGTAAGGTATATACCTAGTTCTAGTATCCCTGAATTTTTGCAATTAATTTCTGCTACCTTAAGCTCTCCACCTTGATGTCTCGTTGACTCTATTAGTATTTTGAGGGGTGATACATTATGCAACGAAAAAGCTTTATTACTTCAGAACTACGACCACATGTTCATGGATTTAAAGTCAACGGGCGGTCGTCATCAACAAATGATAGGGAAAATCTAATCCAAAAAGAACAAAAGTCACCCACTATATTGATCATTGCCTCGGAAGAGGACCCAACGGCATCCTACTTTAAGAATTTCGTTCATCAAAACGGTTATTCGGTAGATTTTATGGGTATCGAGGATCCAGGCTGCATCAGCAAGTTTACTTGGAGTACTCAGATAGTTTCGGATCAAGATATATACCCTGGAATCTACTTGCGAGGTGCGACAACAACGTGTGCAAAGATGAATGGGATTCTCGAGGTAATATACGATCTATTGACCTTTTACCCAGGCATTGTTATCAATCGGCCGTCTCGACTTTCTCTGAACTGCTCAAAACCGCTTCAAATGGCGGCTATTACTGGATCAAGTAGTCAAGTTGTGAGGTCAATTCCTACCTCCTTGAGTAACATTTGTAATAGATTTGGAACGACCCCTGCTGATGAAACGATAGTAAAGTCAATTAGCTATATACGATCGGAGGTGGTCACTTTAACCGATACGCGGTTACATAGGGAGGGTGATTTGAATTGCCCTATACAACTGCAACCAAAACTTCAAGGCGCCTGCATCAGGGCGCATGTATGCGGCGAGGAAGTTTATGCAGTACGTATCGACGGAGATGGAGTTGACTATCGGTATGGAGAAAAATTGAGTATGACCAAGTTTGAGCTTCCACAAGACGTGGCAACTTGGTGTATCCAGGCAGCTCGAAGAGAAGGAGTGGAGTTCGCTGGTATCGACTTCATTTACGAGGAAGCAGCTCACTTGTTTCGATGCCTTGAGATTAATCCTACACCAGGCTATCATTCCTTCGAACAGCACTTGATAGATGCCGGTGGAGTTCCGGTTATTTCTAGATGGTTACTACAACGATTACTGAGTTAATTTCAAAGGAAGATAGCACGTATAAATTTGGTGAGAGATCCAGATTATCTCTACACGTATAAAAACAGCTTTAAAACAAAAAGCGCTAAAGGGAGAGTGTAAAGGCTCTAATCCTCTTACGGCTATTTCGTTAAGGATAAGATACTACATCCACGAAATGATGAAACAATGGACGCTGAGAGGAAAATCTTTTCACATATATTCAAGAAGTTGGATTTGAATCCATTGCAAAAAATGGGTTAAGGCGAGTATAGCAGGAAATTTTGGCATGGTTTTGCAATTATAAAATTATTAAAAAATCCTTATTATACAAGGGTTTATTAGGTTTTCATAATTTTGAAAACAAAAAAATCTTTTTAATTTGTAATCTCTCGTATCACATTCCTCGCCAAACGTACTTTCTCTGGACTCGATTTTTTGAGCATTGTAATAATTTCTATAATATCTTCATCAGACTCCACAATTTTGGGGTCCTCGCTTACATATGAAAACAACTGAACTAAGTTTACTTCTAGTGCTTTTGCAATTTTAGCTACATTTATCAAGGAAACATTCTTTTCTCCACGTTCAATCTGCCCAATGTATGTAAAATGAAATCCACCTTTTTCCCCAAGTGCTTCTTGCGAGAGACCTTTTTCTTTGCGTAAAACTCTTATTCTAGCCCCAACTAGCTTTAACACTTCTTTGTCCAGCATACATCTACACCCCTTCATACTAAAAAGTGTAGACAAGATTTTCTTGGGTAAACATGAGATTAAGAATCGTATATTTGTTATTAATTATATCTATAAGTATTACTTTGGAGTATAATAAGACTATTCTTTAAATTCTCTGGAGGAATAGATATGAAAGAAGCTCCTTCTACCTATATTGCAAGTCCCACTCAACCACCCAGACCCGTACAACACCTACATCATTCCATAACCGATTTCCACACCTTAGCCCAATACCATATGAAACTAGCTCAAATTCTTTACAAGCATAACCAACTCCAATGCTGCATTATCCTCTGCGACTGGACGTTAACCTCCATGGTAAAAGCTCTATATATGAAAGAAACTAATAGCATTTTCCCTCCGGGACTTTTGTCCATGGCGGATTTGCTGCACTTATTACATACTGACACCAACCCGGGATTGGATGTTGTTGTATTTATAGGTACCACTCAATTTCTTTCATCCCAGCTAGAAAACCCGCTCCTTCAAAAGATGAAGCAGAAGGATGTGAGCAGGATACTGCGCAGAACCGACGACATTCTCTGCCAGTTGTCATCCCGAGTCATGACTGATTTATCCGAAACGTATCAGGCCATTTTCTAAAAAGCCCCTCCATGGCAAATAAACTTGCCGATTCGCCCGGTCGTTATCCGCTTTTCTACATACGATAAGAGTAAGCTTTAACGCAAGGAGGGATTTAGATATGGGTGAAGTAGGTTACGGTGGAGCATGGACATCCACAGGCGCGATTTTGGTATTGTTCATTTTGCTGGTGATTATCACCAAATCTTTTCTGATCTAACAGCAGGTTCAGATTTTCTAAAATTCACAAAGCGGCCCTTTTTCACGACAGCGTGAGGGAGGGCTTTTTTAATGCAGAATGGATGGTAGCCCTAGTATGTTGTCTGGCCCTGCAAGCATTGTTATACTTTACATACAGGGATATTTTCCCTCAAGTGTATAGCAATTTGGATAGCGGAAGACGTGAGAAAACGGAAATTCGCTGACCATGATCAGGAGGATCGCATGATGAACATGGCAGGTAGTCCATTTCAATTTACGACAGACACGGCGACTCTTTGCCTATTTGATACGCAAGCTCTGAAGCATCGCTTGAACGATGAGCCTGATTGGTGGTCCATCGAAGAGGACGAGCTAGGGGAGTTAAATGCGGGAAACGCTGCTTTTTTGAATCTGGGAGCGGACGGGACGTATGAGGTTGTGATAGCAGAATATATCGAGCAGCCGACGGTGCGGCTGTTTTTGAAGGTACCCTCAGGAAACATATTTATTGGTGCAGGAGAGGAAGCCACAGGTGGTGAGTTGGAACCTGATTGTGTATGGGGAGGGTCATTCCTGTCTGTGCAACCCGGACTTTATGAATGCTTGGCCAGCAGAGAAAATAACCGTATATACCTTTCTTTTAAAAAAGGAAGCGAAGGCAGCAACAGCTTTGCCAGTCTGATTCGATTGTAGATTGTAGGATCAAACTGTAACGGATCAGGCAAGCCGCTTCAACACAGAGAATCTATAATAACCGTGACTGGGAAAATGAAAAAGGCTATCCCCACGGCTTGTATATCCGTGAGAACAGCGCTTTATTCGTCTATTGATACTTTACAATAATGGCGTTGCTGATTTGGCGGCCGGGTGTGGTGAGGTAAGAACCGTTGTAGTACAGTCCGCTGGAAGCACCGCCATCCAGATTCATAGCCTGATAAGCGCCAGTCTGCTTCATCATTTGGGCGAGCTGCGGAATAGTCGCTCCGCTTGTGGTCAGGAGGATCAGCTTATGATCCCTAGTAATTCCAAGTGCGCTGCGGGCGCCGCCGCCTGTTAATATTTTAGGGTCCTTGAAGCCTTCGGCTTTGACATTCAGGGAAACCTGGCCGTTCGTGACCAGACGAGGTCCAGCTTGAAGAGCACCTTCGACGCTACCTTGGGTTAACCGTTGTTCAAAGGCAGAGCCCGACACGAGCTCAGCTAAATGGTTAGCATCGTAGGTGAAGACAGTGCGTTGATCGCCGGAGCTTTTTTTCAACATCTTGCCATGGCTGACCAGATAGCCGTAAGGTGTCTTGTAGGAGCTTTTGGTATAGGCGTCAAAGAATGTGCCATTAATGGCTACAACCGCTTGATTGCGTTTGGCGAGACTGCTTAAGTTTTCCACTTTACCAATGGTATTCCCCGCCAGTGCTACGTCCAAACTCACCTTGGGATGGAGCATGGAGATGGTGACTACCTTAGCGGAAAAGGTACGAGACCCAACCTTGAAGCTTTTATGAGCTGTCGTGATGGGGGAAGTATTTCCGGGTAGCTTGCCGGTAAGTACCGGAAGCGTAACAGACGTTGTACCTTGCGTAATACGCACAGCTGAGGTTTCTTTTTGCCATAAGACTTGCAGATTTAGATGTTGGCTGATGAACTGTAAGGGTACATAGGTAGCGCTGTTGTCGGTAAAAGGTGCATTTTGCATACGAACCGTTTGATCATTCACTTTAGCAGTAGATTGTCCCGTAAATAATGTAAGCCGGGTATTGCCTTGCGCAATTTCTATTTTTTTGTCTGCTGGGTTCAGGTTGAGTGTGATCCCTTCATAGCTGTTTAGGAGGCGAAGCGGGATGAAGGAGTGGTTACTCTGATCCACATAAACCAGCATAGGTGTTGGTGCAGCAGCGTAGATCGGGGTTACAAGTAAGAGCATAGACAGAATAATAAGTGCGGTGATTCTTTTCATGAATAGATCAATCTCCTTATGTAGTCTTAACTATTGACAAGGTGCTTGTACTTATATCGGGTTTTATGAGTTATAAATGTATGTTACGCGAATTTTGAGTGTTTGGATGATACAGAAACGGGGTGGCTGGAGATGAGCAGGTATGAGACAAGACTTGAGGATTACCGTCGCAGGGAGCGCCCTTCTTATCGTGTATTTGAAGGATTGCAGGAATTGGTGCGCAGCGTGGGGCAACTTCATAATAACTGGTTATATGTGAATGTGGATCAATGGGATCAGGACCCTGTTCAAACACCGATTTATTATTTGGATGAGCATTGGCTGGAGGAATGTGCAGAGGACGGTACAGCCGCAACCAACGAACAGGACGAGTATATTCCCCTATGGATATCAGATCGTCAGGTTCAAACTTGGTTTGAGCTGGCCACCTTTGAAAGTATTGTAGAAGTTCTTAAGGCTGCTAGACAGCCAGTGACGATTCAGATGGTGATTGTGGCGGTCAAATATTACGAACAGCACGATGCCTACCTGGATTATGAGGAGGTAAAAGCAGTGACAGACCTGTGGTCTGTGTTGACGAAGGTGAGAAACCACCTAACAGAATGAATAAAGCCTGTAGAACAAACCGGGGATACATAGACGACTGGGATGGGGGAGCAGAATGAGCTGGTTGAATCATGAATTGGCAGCACAGTGGCGACAGGAAGGGAAAAGGTATGCCGCAGATGTGAACGAATTTGTCAGAATCGGTATGGAAAGCCAGTGGCAGCAGGAGCAACCAGAGCCAAAGCAGGACGAACGCTCTAAGCTGGCCAAAGATATTTTTCGTATGATTCAGGAAGCGAATCAGGCAGGGGAAACAGAGCAGTTACGTCGGGAAATTCCGGCTGCATCCTGGCCGCTTACACCAGCGTTTGAAGAGGCCTTGCAAGCCGTTAGACCGATGGCATTTATGAATGGAAGCAACGAGGTTATTCTGCATGCAGGCAATCCTCGGGAACGTGGCAAGATCTATGTTACGGGGAAAGATGGAATCAGGCAAATCCCCGGAATGCATCGTGTAGGTTGTTCGCCGGACGAGAGTTATTTTGCGCTGGTGGACGGACAAGGGATTCGGATTATTCGTCACCCGGAACAGAACCTGGAAGGCGAAGAGACAGCGCATTTTCAATGGACGGATATACGTGTCCGCTTAAAAGCATCTATTCCTGACTTGGAATGCTTGGCGGATGAGGAACACCCTGAGGATATATTAGATGAAGTGATTCCGTTTGGCGATGGACAGCGCCTGTTGCTGGTTTGCGGTTACGGTGTTTATTTGCTGGCTGGTGATCAGGTGGATTTGATCCATCCCAAGGCGTCTGAACGAAGAGAATTGGGGCTGGAAGACACGATTGTGGATATGGCGCATGGAGCTGTGTCGAAGGATGGACGCTGGATCGCTTATGGAAGCCAGATGAGTGAGCATTTGCTCATGGACTTAACCGATAAGACGGTGCATACATGGGAGCCGAGCTCCAGCTATCCGCATTATGCTCTATTTTCCAAAGATGGTCTGGATGTCTGGTACAATGCCTGTCATTTCTACAACGGTGCCACCATTCAGGTGCCGATTGCCGAAGTGGAGCAGGGACTTGCTCAGAATACGGAAGAATGGCCGATAATAAATGAAGAAATGCGAGTATACGCTGCAGTAGCGCTGACGCAAGGAGCTATTCTAGGTGATGCCTACGGATATCTCCGTCTTATGGATCGAGAGGGACGTGAACTTTGGCGCTATTTTGTCGGAAGTACGATATCTGGACTGGCAGTTACATCTGATGAAGGCATGTTGGCGGTTGGAACGTATGGCGGTATGCTTCATTTGATTGATTTGCAGCATGGTACCAAGGATGAATATACCATTGGCACTGCTCCAATTCACGAGATAGAGCGTTGGTTGCTCTGGCGTAACTATGAGCCATTGCGCTGGTAATACTAATATTCCGCAAATGGTGAAAAAAGCAAGTTCTGATAAGCTGAACATAAAAAGTATAGTGGCATATGATTGCAATGCTATTCTCATATAGAGACGCATGAGGCATACATCTATGATGCAAAATGCGAATAAAAAGGAAAGAGGTGTGAGGACATGGACAAGAAAGCGGATATTCGCACATCCATGAAAGAGTTATTTGCACAGATGGATGAAGCCTTTTTTATGGATGTGGAAGAAAATGTACCGTTCGAAATGCGTGATGGGAACGTCGATGAGGAGGGATGGATCAAGTGGAAGCCCCTTCCTTCACAGATTACAGAACAGGAAGTTCGGGAAATGGAAGAAAAATACCATTTTGAGCTGCCGCTTCTGCTGAGGAATTTTATCATGTCCTACCATTATGTATCTTTACAATTCGATAATGAATCTATCCCAGGAGTATACTGGAGCGATTGTACGTTTGTAGAGTTTCCACGTCTGCCAGCAGGTCAAGGCTTAAAGGCATTTTATGATTTGATCGATCAATGGTCACCTTTGCTGTCAGCAGGCTATATTCCATTTGCCATTGCAGAAGACGATCAAGGCCCTGTATGTTTAAATGTAGGCAGCAGACATAAGGACGGCGATTATCCTATTGTCTGGTTCTTTCACGAGGATCTCCGGCATTTGGATGAGGATGAGCTACAGATTAGGAGTAACCTGCTTCCCCATGTGCAGGGGCTGTTTCCATCCACTGTCGAAATGTTTAACGTTATGTTTAAGCAAATCGGGCACTAACGATTCCCTGAAATGGAATTTTACTATGCAGATTAACCAAGATATTGACATAAAAAATGAGGAGTGTTATAAAAAAGGTAGGCTAGCACTCGAATGATGGGAGTGCTAACAAAGCTGAATCGTTTGCATAGCTCTTATCCGCTGGCCTTACATAGGTTTATATTTGAAAGGAGATATTCGAATGGAGAAAAAACAGTTTCAGGCTGAGTCCAAGCGTCTGCTCGAAATGATGATTAACTCGATTTACACTCAAAAGGAAATTTTCCTAAGAGAGCTGATCTCCAACGCAAGTGATGCGATTGACAAAATCTATTACAAAGCACTGACTGACGATCAATTAGTCTTTGACAAAGAGAATTATTATATTAAAGTAATTGCCGATAAGGATCATAGAACGCTAACTCTGCGTGATACCGGGATTGGGATGACCAAGGAAGAACTGGAAAATAACCTGGGCGTCATTGCTAAAAGTGGCTCACTGGCATTCAAAAATGAAAATGAGTCCAAGGATGGTCATGACATTATCGGTCAATTCGGCGTCGGCTTCTATTCAGCTTTCATGGTAGCAGATGTAGTTACAGTAACGACCAAGGCTTTGGGAAGCGATACTGCTTATAAATGGGAATCTACAGGTGCTGACGGTTATACCATTGAGGTGGCTGAGAAGGACGAGGTCGGAACCGAGATTGTTCTGAAAATCAAGGAAAACACCGAGGATGAGTCCTACGACGAATATTTGGACGAGTACCGTTTAAAAGCGCTTATTAAAAAATACTCCGACTTTATCCGCTACCCGATTAAAATGGATGTTACAGGCAAGCGTCTGAAAGAAGGAAGCGATAACGAGTTTGAGGATTACAAAGAAGAACAGCGTATTAACAGCATGGTGCCCATCTGGAGAAAAAATAAAAGCGAGCTAACCGACGAGGATTATCAAAATTTCTACGCGGAAAAACGCTATGGCTACGACAAGCCGCTCCAGCATATCCATGTCAGCGCGGACGGCGCGGTAGTGTACCAAGCGATTTTGTTTATTCCTGAGAATATTCCGTTTGATTTTTACTCTAAGGAATATGAAAAAGGGCTGGAGTTGTATGCTAACGGTGTGCTAATCATGGAAAAATCTCCTGACCTGCTGCCGGATTATTTTAGCTTTGTAAAAGGTATGGTTGACTCCGAAAGCCTGTCACTCAACATTTCGAGAGAAATGCTGCAGCATGATCGTCAGTTGAAGCTGATTGCCAAAAATATTGAAAGCAAAATTAAAGGCCAGCTGTTGACTCTGCTCAAAAATGATCGGGAGAAATATGATCAATTCTACAAATCATTTGGAAGACAATTGAAATTTGGTGTCTACAACGATTACGGCAGACATAAAGAAACCCTTCAAGATCTGCTTATGTTCTACTCTTCTACAGAGAAAAAGCAGGTTACTTTGGACGAATATGTATCTCGTATGCCAGAGGATCAAAAGTATATTTATTATGCTTCCGGGGAGTCCAATGAGCGTATTGAAAAGCTACCGCAGACCGAATTGGTGGCCGATAAAGGCTACGAAATTTTGTACTTCACTGATGATATTGATGAGTTCGCTATTAAAATGCTCTTAAGCTATAAAGAGAAAGAATTCAAATCCGTATCGAGTGGCGATCTGGGCATTGAGTCTGACGAAAATGAGAAAGAAACTGAAGCGGAACAAAACGACAACAAGGAGTTGTTCGAGTACATGAAGGGCTTGCTGGAAGGCAAAGTATCCAGTGTTAAAGCCTCCAAGCGCTTGAAGACACATCCGGTATGTCTGTCCGCTGATGGCGAAGTGACTATTGAGATGGAGAAAATTTTGAACGCCATGCCGAATAACGCTGATGTCAAAGCAAATAAAGTGCTGGAAATCAACGTGAACCATGCGGTGTTCAACTCTTTGAAAGAAGCCTTTGCCGAGGATAAGGAGAAAGTGAACCTCTATACGGCATTACTGTACAATCAAGCTTTGCTGATCGAGGGCTTGCCACTGCAAGATCCGGTTGAATTCACGAACGATATTTGCAAAATCATGGTTTAATATGCTTTATTACGATATAGAGCCGTTCCCACACCGGGGGCGGCTTTATTTATTATGACACTTCTTAAAGCTCCATAATAGGCCATATAACGCTTACAGTAGAAGCATAAGGCCTTGCACTGTGCCGACTATTCAATACCTAGGAGGGCGATTGTATGAGTCTGGATCGAGATCCATTGAACCCCCAAAGTTTAAGCCGAAGTGAGCTTATACAGTTGGTGGAAAAAATCATCAGAGGCGAGGGAACAGAGGAGGAACTCGACAGCATGCTGACCGTAGTCATGCAAAATACACCTCATCCGGGGATTAGTAATTTGATCTACTGGGATGACCGTGATTTGAGCGCGGCAGAGATTGTAGATGAAGCATTACGCTATCAGCCCATTTTTCTACCCCCTCATGAATCTTCTTCATAGCATGCGGAGGGGTAGTCTTTTGTTAAAAAATAAGATAATATAATTTTTTTAAAGGTTATGAGCATTATATTCAAGAAAACTTCCGTTAAAGGTGTGCTGGCTTCCCTGTAATGTATGGAGAAATGTTTGCTTTTTGCTCGCTTTACGGAGAATTTATGCCTAATTTTGGGGTTTGTAAAATTTTTGTGACATGCTTCTGTGAATTTTGACACAGCAAATTGTCGTTTTTCTTGATTATTTGGTGGGATGTCTTTATAATCATTTTGTTTGCAAGAATGAATAGCGATTAGCGTATGGAATAAGGAGGTTATTTATTTTGGGAAAAGCATTGATTATTGGCGCCGGTGGCGTGGCCAGCGTTGTGGTGCATAAATGTTGCCAAAACCCAGATGTATTTGAAGAAATTTGTATCGCAAGTAGAACTGTTGAGAAATGCGATGCGCTTAAAGAGAAGCTGGGTGGAGGTCGTACGAAGATCCAAACGGCTCAGCTTGATGCTGACAACACCGACATGGTCATTGACTTGATTCGAAGCTTTCAACCGGATGTAGTTATCAATGTGGCTCTCCCTTATCAGGATTTGACGATAATGGATGCTTGCCTTGAGACAGGTGTTCATTACGTTGATACGGCGAACTATGAACCGCCGGATACGCCGAAGTTTGAATACAGCTGGCAATGGGCCTACAAAGAAAGATTCGAAAAAGCAGGAATTACAGCTCTGCTGGGCAGCGGTTTTGATCCAGGCGTGACTGGAGTATTTACGGCTTATGCTCAAAAGCACTATTTTGATGAAATTCATACGATTGATATTGTGGATGCGAATGCAGGGGACCACGGATATCCTTTTGCAACTAATTTTAATCCGGAAATCAATATTCGTGAAATTACAGCGAAAGGCCGTTACTTTGAAAACGGAGAATGGATTGAAACTGAGCCACTTTCTGAGAAAAAGGTATACGACCTGCCTGAAATTGGACCGAAAAATATATATCTTTTGTACCATGAAGAACTGGAATCTCTTGCAGTGAATATTAAAGGCGTGAAAAAAATCCGTTTCTGGATGACGTTCTCGGACAATTATCTGAATCATTTGAACGTACTTCAAAACGTAGGCATGACTTCGATTGAGCCTATTGATTATGAAGGGCAACAAATCATTCCACTGCAATTCCTGAAAGCTATTTTGCCGGACCCGGCTTCTCTGGGACCAAGAACAAAAGGCAAAACAAACATTGGCTGCATCATCCAAGGTGTGAAAGATGGAAAGCCAAAAACCTATTATGTTTACAACGTTTGTGATCATGAAGAATGTTATGCAGAGGTTGGCTCCCAAGCCATTTCTTACACAACAGGTGTTCCGGCTATGATCGGTGCAATGCTTATTATCAAAGGCCTCTGGAAAAAACCAGGCGTTTACAACGTTGAGGAATTCGATCCAGATCCATTCATGGAAGCACTAAATAAACACGGATTGCCATGGCATGAGAACTTTACGCCAACGTTGCTTGATTGAGGTCTGCGATGAATATTGATATTACCGGACTCCCATCACCTTGTTATCTTGTTGACGAAAGACTTCTTGTCAAAAACCTTGAGGTTTTAAATTCTGTACAAGAGCGGACAGGTTGCAGTATTCTGCTCGCTCTTAAGGGTTTTTCGATGTTTTCGACCTTTCCTCTGGTTGGCAAATACTTAAAAGGCGTAACCTCCAGCTCGTTGTTCGAGGCAAGACTCGGTCGCGAGAAAATGGACAAGGAGGTTCACGTATACGCACCTGCTTATGTTGACAGTGAATTTGATGAGCTATTGGAATATGTTGACCATATTGTTTTCAACTCTTTTGATCAACTGAAACGCTTCAAAAGCAGAGTGCAAGGCGTAACTTCCAAAAAAATCGACATCGGCATTCGAGTAAATCCGGAATATTCGGAAATCGAAACGCCGCTGTATGATCCTTGCTACAACAACTCCAGAATGGGTGTGACTCTGGCTAACTTTAGACCTGAGGATCTGGATGGCGTGGACGGTATTCATTTTCATACGATGTGTGAACAGAATTCTGATACGCTTGAGCGCACCATTAAAGTCGTGGATGAGAAATTTGGGCCATATATTAAGCAAATGAAATGGCTCAATTTCGGCGGCGGTCACCATATTACCAGAGAAGACTATGACCTGGACACGCTGGTGCGTTGTATTCAATACTTTCAGGATAAATACGGTGTGCAAGTTTATCTTGAGCCAGGCGAAGCCATCGCCTTGAACACCGGATATCTGGTTGCGACTGTATTGGATACGATGAAAAATGGAATGGATATTGCCATTCTGGATACTTCGGCTGAATGTCATATGCCTGATGTACTGGCTATGCCTTACCGCCCGAATATCATTGGCGCAGGTAAGCCTGGTGAGTATGCACATACTTACAGACTTGGAGGACTTACTTGCTTGGCTGGAGATGTCATTGGTGACTATTCCTTTAAAGAGCCATTGAAGCCGGGAGACAAGCTTGTATTCTGCGACATGGCCCATTACACGATGGTCAAAAACCACATGTTTAACGGAGTCAACCTGCCAGCCATCGCCAGCTACAATGACGAAGAAGGCATCAAGGTAATCCGTCAGTTCTCCTACGAGGACTTTAGCTCGCGTTTGTCGTAAGGAATAAATAATGTGAAGTGACTTAACACAAGAAGCCGCGTCCCTGAAATAGGGGCACGGCTTTTGTAGTTAGTATTTATTGATTTTCTAACTACTAAGTAAATACATAATTTTAGTTAGGTTCAGTAGAGACTTTATAAAAGAACGTTCTGCCTGTGTAAGGTTCAAGTCCTGGTGCTTCGACGACTAGGTAGTATTCCTTACCTTTTTCAAATTCTACATCTAAAAAATATTGATCGTCTCTTGAACGACTCAATTTATGACGATTACTATTATAAACAGTCATTTGCAACCAGGAATCAGGGTATCTGTCTCCCTGAATGGTAAAATGAACTTTTTGCGATTCATAAGCCTTAAATTTATATACATCATAGGCTTCCCATACTCCAGGAACCCCTTCTTTACCAAGGGTCCCAATGATAGAATCACCTACAAAAAAGGGGTTAGCTTGTTCGAAGGTGCCATTTGGTTCCTGTTCATTTCCCGTAAGGGTTGGAACAGCAATTAGTTGCTTGTTTGCTGTAGGGTTTGTTTCTTCGGCTGCAGCGATACCAGCAGTAGTACTCAGCATAAGTGTAAGACCTAATGAAGCTAGCAACGTCTTTTTCATGATTAAGAGTCCTTTCTCTTTTGGATTTATATTTATTTACATAAGTATATTAGTAATTTATTTTAGGGTTATTTATACATATCATTCACTAGATAAATGATATGCATAAAAGAAATAATATGTGTGAGTATAATAGAATTGTTGTTATAAGATGATGGTCTTCCAAGATGAAGAAGTATAAACGAGCCACAAGTACGGAGAAGGTAAGAGCGTAATTCGGCAGTTCTCCTACGAGGATAGCGCGTTTGTGGTAAGACAAGAGTTGTTAAAAAGTGTGAAAATGTAGTCCTGTAAAAGGATCGCGTTTTTTTGTTAACTTCAATTTATCCTTTGATCTACTTGATCGTAGAAGTAACTTTATAGTCGAATAATTGTCCTAACTCAGCACCGGGTGTTTCTACGACCAGGTAGTACCATTTGCCAGCTTCAAGATTTTTACCTAAAGAGTATTCACGATCATTTGCATATCTAATGAAGTGTCCGTTACTGTCAGCCAAACCAAGTCTCAGCCATGTATTAGGATATATGTCCCCTTGAATATTAAATTGATACCAACCAGACTGAAAGGCTTTAAACTTATAATAATCGCTATTGTCATAACCCCCATCGATGTGTTTGCCTATTTCCCCATAGATGTCAACTCCCACCAGTATTTCACTAGCTTCATCGAACCAGTTATTAGGCTCTCTGTCAGTCCCATTTCCAAAGAGCTGGATAGATTCCTTTTGTAATGCGGGTGCTCCTTCTTGAGCTTCTTGAGCAGATGCAACGGCGGTAGATGTAGTTAATAGAAGTGCAAGACCTAGTGTGGAAATAATTGCCTTTTTCATTTAATAATCTCTTCCCTTCTTTTGTTTTGAGATTTATATGATATATATTGCTAATCCCATCCATTATTATATAGTGTATTCCAATAAATTGGAATAAAAATGGAACAATAAACAAAAATATATATTTTTTTGTCACAATTATGAGTTTTTACAAATTCATTCACTAATCTTCGACATAGGAATTGACCGACTTGCTGTATACTATAAAATTCCGTCTTAATATGCTTTGATGAAAAGGGGTATCCTATCTAAGAAGTGTACAGAAGCTATGTTATACTCAATAATTGGAGGTGAAAAAATGTTCGACCCGACCGTTTTTGATAATTTAAAAGTAGCTATAGAAAATGCGGTTTACGATCTGGATAATCTGGATTCACGTATTAACATTACACAGCGGACCGATAGGTTGGAGATGTCGGTAATGTCCCGTGAATTTGGCGTACAGTTCAGCCTGAGAGAACAGCCGGGTGTGACGGCAGAGCTTCAACTAAAGATGGATTTAAACAACCTGGCTGCAGAAATTTTGGAAATGGAAGACCAAACTCCGGGATGTAGCTTGTTGCTGTATTTTGATATGAAGATTCGAGAGATGGAGACACAATGCAGCCAGATTGAAAATATACTGACCGACATTTGGAAGCCCGAACTTCGACCAGTACAAACGTTAAGTCAGATTTACGGAGAGAAGACGTCTACATACCAAAACAGGATTGAACTCCGATTTTCCAGGCAAATCAACGAAGATCAGATGGAGGATATTTCAGAGTTGTTGGAACACGTGTTGCTGACGCTTATGGAATTAAACAAGGTCTAACCCCCTCTTTCTCTTAATGAAAGACAGGCTGTGTCGTTGGGGGGATGTAGAGGTAAAGGAGCTAGGGATATATGATAAATGAACACGATTTTTCTGAAATATATGCGATTATGGAATCTTCTTTTCCAGCATCAGAATGCAGGACGTTTGAGGCTCAAAAGGCTTTATTGAAGCATCCTAGCTATCGTATTATCACTGAAAAAAATGAGCAGGGGAACATTGTGGCTTTTTTGGCAGGTTGGGAATTCGCGCATTTTCGGTTTGTAGAGCATATTGCGGTAGATTCCCGTATACGAGGTGGCGGATTAGGCCAAAAGCTTATGGGTAGATTTATCTCACAGTCTAACCAACCGGTAGTGCTGGAGGTTGAGCCGCCAGTGGATGAATGGTCACGGAGAAGAATTGGTTTTTACGAACGATTGGGATTCCATCTGAACCATTTTGAATATGTACAGCCCCCTCTAAGAGAAGGACAGACGGATCTGCGGCTTCAAATTATGAGCTATCCAGGTGCGCTGTCTGAACAGGAATTTACTCCGTTTAAAGAGATTTTATATACCGAGGTTTATGGGCTTAAATAAGAGACTAGACAGTAGTAGATAAAAGTAAAAGGCTCTGCTTGTTCCGTATGGGTACGGGAGTGGGGCCTTTGCTCTAAAAAGCTAGATGTGCTTCATTGTTGTTAATGTTTTGTCCATACCATCACAAATTCCTTCTCACCAGTCTCGGCATCCACTGACTCTGCTTGAATGGTAAATCCATTTTTAGTATAAAAGTTAAATGCTTTCGTGTTTGACTGATACACCTTTAATTGAATTTCCTCATGCTGTTGCTTAACCCCATCTAATAGTAACTTGCCATAGCCTTTTCTTTGAGAGTCAACACGTATAAACAGAGCAGCCAAGTATCCATCCAACATGGAAACAAAGCCGCCAATCGTATGATCATCTTGTATGATAACGTAGTTTTGAGCGAGGGGAAGGTATTTGTTCTCCATCTCGGCAGCTTGAGATGTCCAATACTGCGGAGCAATAAAATGATGGGCTTCTATAGAAGCATCCAGCCAGATGGCTACCAGTTCCTTTAATTCTTCTACTTTCGCAGGTCTAATCGACATTGTAACGCCTCTTTTCACAATATGTATCTGTAGTAGAGTATGATGTTGAAATAAAAAAGACCGTCCGTGGACGGTCTTTCTACCCGTGGCGCTTAATTAAAGCCTTGATCCGTATCCCGCGCCTCCGTCAACTCTGCAAATTAGAGAATAACGGACCGGGTAAGGGATACGCTCAACATATGATTATTGATGTTGACGCACCTCCTTTCCTGATGCGTTCATCTTACCATATCTGGTTGGTGATATCCAGTGATTTTCTTATATTTACTAGCATTATTCATAGAAAATATAATATAAATCTGCTTGCTTTTAAGCTCTATTCAAGATATAATCTTAATTACGGTGATTAAAGTATCGCCATCAATACATAGTATGCGGTCGTGGCGGAATTGGCAGACGCGCACGGTTCAGGTCCGTGTGGGCTAACCCCCCGTGGAGGTTCGAGTCCTCTCGACCGCATTATACCTAACAATTACAGGTTCTTGGATTGGCTGAATGCCTCCAAGAGCCTGTTTTTATATGGTTAAGATGTGTGCTATTAAACAGCCATTTTATTTATGCTGGAATATATATTTAATATAATCTTTTGCACTCTGGTTAATGTCTTCATCACTTGCTTGAAACGAGGCTCCGAAGACAGCGAAATAGGGTAATGTTACGGCGCCCACATGTACTGCGCTTGCTTTAAAAGGGGCTATAACTTCATCTACCGTAAATGTAACGGAACCCGTAGATAAGTAGTTTTCTTTTTTATCACCAATCGACATGGCGATCCCTAGCTTCTTTCCTTTTAACTTATCACCTTTTGAACCATAAGCCCATCCATGGGCAAAAACATCATCAAACCACTTTTTTAATAAAGGAGGGTAACTATACCAGTATAAAGGGAACTGAAATATGATATTGCTGTGTACTTCAAGTAACTTTTGTTCTTTCAAAACATCAATGTTCCAGTTGGGATACTCTTTATAAATTTCATGAATTGTCAAATCATTGGTATATTGAAGTAATTCTTGTTTCCATCTTTGATTTACTCTGGAATCTTCAATATTCGGATGTGCTAAAATCACGAGAGTCTTCATTATAAATCACCTTTCTTACATCGCATCATTTGCTTTTTGTGGATACGTACTATTATTCTGTAAGCTATAAAAAAAGTAAATACACACAATAAAGTAATATAGTTACTTGAAAGTGTGCATGGTACTTAGAATGAAGATATGTGATTATAAAATGAATTCGATAAACTTAGTTATTTTAGTCTCGAAGAGGTGGTCGTATGAAACAATATAATTTAGGCATAGAAGCAACACTGGAGATCATCGGAGGTAAGTGGAAATCCTTAATCATATGCTTATTAATGTCTGGTAGAAAGAGGACCAGTGAATTACAGCGTAGTATTGCAGGCATTTCTCAAAAGGTTCTTATACAGCAACTTCGTGAACTTGAGAAGGATGGAATCATAGGCAGACATGTGTATAATCAAATGCCTCCAAAAGTGGAGTATTATATAACGGAGTATGGAATTACAGCAAATGAAATTATTGATTTAATGTGTACCTGGGGAAGGACTAATATCAAAATAAGACGAGAGCAAGGAGAAGATGTGATATTGCTAGAAAATAAGTCCAAATGAATATTGGAGTAAAAGAGCGCTGTAGACTATGATGTTTACGGCGATTTTCTTTTTGGCGTAGAGTCGCAACTCGGGGATATCTGTATCATAGTATTTGATCACTTACCTTCAAGACCATGTTATATGTTGAGCCGCAAGCTGATTTGTAATATAGTTATGACTGGACAACCATTCCATCAATATTAAATGAATGCCAAAGTAGGGGGACCCTTGCAATGATTATTAAACCGAAAATTCGTGGTTTCATATGTACGACTGCGCATCCTGCAGGATGTGCGGCTCACGTTAATCGTCAAATCGACTACATCAAAGACAGCACGGGATTACAAGGAGCTAAAAAGGTACTTGTGATCGGAGCATCCACAGGTTATGGACTGGCTTCCCGCATTGCTGCGAGCTTCGGTATGGGAGCTGACACCGTAGGAGTATCCTTTGAACGTCCTGCTTCAGAGGGGCGCACGGCTTCGGCAGGCTGGTACAATACAGTGGCCTTTGAAAGAGCAGCCAGAGCGGCTGGCTACATAGCGGAGAGCATTAATGGAGATGCTTTTTCCCATGAAATTAAGCAGGAGACGTTGAAGCTGGTCAAAGAAAAGCTGGGCAAGGTAGACCTGATTGTATATAGTGTCGCCTCACCGCGACGGACACATCCTGATACGGGAGAAACCTTTAATTCCGTTCTCAAGCCCATTGGACAGCCGTTTACGAATAAAACGGTGAATACGAACACAGGTGTTGTGTCGGAAATTACGCTTGAACCAGCAACGCAGGAGGAGATTGATAACACCATCACGGTCATGGGTGGCGAGGATTGGTCCCTGTGGTTAAAAGCGTTGGAAGAAGCCGACCTGCTGGCTGAAGGGGTAACCACACTGGCTTACTCGTATATTGGTCCTGAGATTACGGAGGCTATTTATCGTAAAGGAACCATTGGCCAAGCTAAAAATGATTTGGAAGCCACAGCACATACGTTAACAAAGCAACTGGAGCGTTATCGTGGGAAGGCCTACGTTTCAGTGAATAAAGCTTTGGTTACACAATCCAGTTCGGCTATACCTGTTGTGCCTCTGTATATTTCCTTACTGTTTAAGGTCATGAAAGAAAAGGGACTGCACGAGGGTTGTATTGAGCAGGCGCAACGTCTGTTCGAGGCATTATACAGTGGATCCACTGTGGAAACAGACGATGAAGGACGCATTCGTCTGGACAACTGGGAAATGAGAGAGGATGTACAGCAAGCTGTTAAAGCGGCTTGGTCTGAGATCACTACCGAAAACGTATCCGAACTGGGTGATCTTGAGCAATATCGTCTGGATTTCCTTCAATTGTTTGGATTCGGTTTTGATGAAATTGATTATGAATTGGACGTTGATCCAGAAGTTCACACAACTTAGGTGAAAATGTGCTAAACCAAAAACGGGTACTCTCAAGCTGCAAATGGCTTGTGAGGCCCGTTTTTTTATGTATGCAGTCAAATTAAAATGGTCTGGCTTTCAACAGAATTCATTGAGAATTGGACGTAGAAAGCGACTTTCGGTGCAGCAAGCGAAAAACGGCAATGGTAATGATAATCCCTGCAATGCCAAAAACCGTGACAGAAGTCAGTGCACGATAAGCTTGCCAGCCGAACAAAAAAGCAACCCCACTGCCAAACGTTGTACCTGCCAGTAAACCGAGCGCACAGGCAATATCTGTTCCAAATTTCATAATCTTGTTCCTTTCAAATGGTTGAATTGAATCGTAACTTGTACGTTTTTTCTGGACTTGTACCCACACTTGTGCGTACAATTAAATAGTAATCGTTTTCAAACGGAATCTATTATTAGTATGGATCATTCTTGTACAAATTATTCCTTTTTCAGGAGGCTGATGAAATGAATATGAATGAGCAGATTAAGCTGTGGAACGAAGAGGCGCAGGCTAGTAACACTGATCATCCTCACCGAAAGGTTGAATTGTTTATCGAGGTACGGGATGGAGCACTTGAATCCATTGCTTCTTATTTGAATCAACAGAATTATAAGCATGTTACTCTAGTAGAGGATGAGCATACTTCAGCGGCAGCAGGGAAGAAAGTAGCTGATTTAATCCGTGAAGCAGGTTTGACAGTTGATGTAGTTCGGCTGCCTCCGAATGCGGTAGGGGATGTTATTGCTGATGAAACTTATATCATGAAGGTTTTGCTGGGTGTGGCGGATCAAAGTCAGGCTGTGCTTGCTGTAGGGTCAGGTACGATTCATGATCTGGTTCGCTTTGTGTGCTATAAAATGAATCGTCCGTTCTTGTCAGTCCCAACGGCTGCCTCCGTAGATGGTTTTACCTCCGCTGGTGCCCCATTAATTGTAGATGGCAGCAAGCAGACGTTCCAAGCCGTTCCGCCGGAGGCGATCTTCGCTGACTTGTCCGTACTGGCAAGTGCCCCTCAAGTGATGACTGCCGCGGGTTTTGGCGATATGCTCGGTAAGTTCACCTCATTAGCAGACTGGCATGTGTCCAGAGATTTGGGAAACGAGCCGTATTCACCTGTAGCTAATCGAATTACCGAGGAGGCTTTACGTGCTTGTGTAGAGCATGTCGATGAGATCGCGGCCGGCAGTAAGGCAGGGGTCGAGGTGTTGATGAATGCGCTGATTGCATCCGGTATTTCGATGTTGATGATTGATCATTCCCGTCCTGCCTCAGGGGGAGAGCATCATATTTCTCACCGAATTGAAATGGATTTTATTGCAGAGGGGCGCAAGCAAGTTTTGCATGGTGCCAAGGTGGGCGTTGCCTCCGCTTTGCTGTCTGACATGTATAGGGAATTGGCTGCCAATCAGGATGTGGAGGCTTTTGAAGTATATCGGACTTTGCCTACGTCGGAACAGATGCGTGCATGGCTAGCTCAGGTGGGAGGTCCGTCTACCATTGCCGAGCTGGGGGTTACACAGGAACAACTTGCTCGTGCTTTGCGCACGGCACATACTTTGCGTGATCGCTATACCGGACTCAAGTATATGAATGAACACCAGTTGCTTCGTTCGTAATGTGTGTTACACCTACACTAGAGTCCTTTAGATACTCAGTTTAAGCATGAGGAAGGGATTTGTGAATGGGTTACGCCTCCGGCAGCTATACAACAATAACCTGCTCTTGTTACATTTGTATGTACAAATGGACGATATGCTATAATCGGAATACGAATAGGTACATGATATGGCAAGTACGGAGGACATTATGGCGCCCAAATATATACAAGTTAAACAGGAGATTTTATCATGGATTCATTCATCTAGACTGGAGCCGCAAAGCCAGCTTCCTTCTGAACATGAAATGTCTGAACAATTTGCAGTTAGTCGGCAAACGGTGCGTCAGGCGCTGGGTGAGCTGGTACAGGAAGGTTGGCTGCTTCGCATACAGGGCAAAGGAACCTTTGTCGCGGTACGGGATCATAAGCAGCCTGAAAATCCAAGGACGATTGGAGTTGTGACAACTTATATATCGGATTATATTTTTCCATCCATTGTACAGGGAATTGAATCCAAGCTAAGCCGGCAGGGCTACAAGCTGCTGCTATCAAGCACAGGCAATGACCCTGAACAAGAACGTCAGTGCTTGGAAATGCTGCTGAGTCAACCACTGAGCGGAATTATTATTGAGCCGACCAAAAGCGGGGAACGTAATCCCAATTTGAACTATTATTTAACCGTGGAGAATCGCCAAATCCCTTATTTAATGATCAATGCGCGTTATGAGGAGATGGATGCACCTTGTTTGCGTTTGGATGATGAAAAGGGTGGTTTTTTGGCGGCAGAGCATTTGATCAAGCTGGGGCACCGGCGATTGGCCGGATTTTTCAAAACCGATGATATGCAAGGAATTCTGCGGATGAAGGGATTTGTAGCCGCTCACCGTAAATATGGAGTGACGTTACATCCAAACGCAGTAACGACGTACCGGACTGAAGAAAAAAATGAGCTTCCGTTACAACGCGCATCACAGCTGTTGGCGATGGAGACAGGGGAACGTCCGACTGGATGGGTGACCTATAATGATGAATTGGCGGTGCGGCTACTGGATATTGTACGTTCGGCGGGCCTCAGTATTCCCCAGGATCTGTCACTGGTTGGGTTTGATGATTCATTTTTGGCGACAGCCACGGAAGTCAAACTTACAACCATTCGGCACCCCAAGGAAGAATTGGGGTTACGTGCCGCCGATACCATGCTATCGATGATTGAAGAAAAGGGATATCGTGAAGAAGAGCGTCAATGGATTATACCCCCAGAGTTAATTGTACGCGAATCCACGGGGCCAGCTTAGGAAATATTTAGTTAATTTTAAGTTGATGGTATGTTACTGGATACACGGAGCAGCCTGTTTTCTGGATTGCAGAAAAGGGGCTGTTTTTCTATACATTTTGAAAATGTGTACATAAATCTATCAAAAAGATATATAAAAAAGGTTGATTAGTTAGTTGTACGTACAAGTGTGCGATGAGAGTGGTGCCAGAAATGAAAGTAAGAAGAGTGACCTATGTATGTTTGAAACATTAAATAAGGACGTTTGGGAGGTCAACTGGCAGCCATGGCTATGGGAGCTGAAGTTGGGGCGGAGGATATGACAATCGCCGAAACAGCGCGTCATATGGCACGTATGCGTGATGAGAGCTTCAAGCCAATCCCTGAGAACGTGGACATCTATAATAAGCTCTATGAGGAATACAGCCGTCTTCACGACTACTTTGGATGTGGGGGCAACCCGGTTATGAAAAGGCTGAAGGCCACCAAGGCAGAAGCTGGACGTTCAACTGAAGCGGCAAGCACTCATTCCTAAGAAGTTACAAATTATAAGCAAGAAGCATTTAAATTTTGCTATCTAAAAAGCACAGTACGCCAGAATCGGCAGACTGTGCTTTTTTGCTTTTATATTCTGTAAATCACATGATGTGAAAGTCTCAATGAATGAAAGATGGTAATGCGTTCCTTTCAAAGACTTTCATGAAAATTTCAATCGTTTCGTTTTAAAGGACATTGTTACTTTTTCAGCATGGCATCAGCAAACAAAATGGATTTTGGAATACGGAAAAACTGTTCCGCCTGATCCTGGAAGGTTTGCGAAGGAACGGTACCCTGATGCAACCATTTCCGAAATGTACCCGGGTGAACGCCAATCCAATGACTGACATCAGTCACCGAAATATCATGTACCATGCACAAACCCGCCAAAATCCGGTTTTTAACTGGAGAACGAGTTACAGTCCGTTTCATGAAACGGGACGGTGATGGTTGACAAATGAGCGGTGAACGCCGGACAACCTCTTCATTAAATAGAATATGGTGCGGATAACCAAGTGTACTACACGTCTTTTCCAGATTAGTGTTGCCGGGAATGCGACCTTCATATACCCACGCGCTGACGCTGCGAGAGGAGATGGAAAGCTCCTCGGCAAGTTGGGACAGTTTAATGTCATTAGCCATCAAAACGGCAAGCAAAACGCGATTGCGTACTTGACAGCGTGTTGGTTTGCGAAAACGTTTGACACGCACGCCTTTTCCCAAATATTTGCGATTGATCAGAGACCACGCCTGAATGGAATGTTTGTCTTGTTGTTTAGGCATATACCCTCCGATTTTTTTAAACACATACTACTATACCCGAAGGGGGCTTTGCAAGTGACTCTTCTCCTGATTTTCTTTTAATCCCATGGGCTTAACCGGTTTATGGAAAATAAGGTCCATTTGGCCTATAAAAATGGAAGTTTAAGGTGTCGATATATTAAAATGTGACATTTTTTATGGAAATGGAGGTAATATGTTCTTCTCTTATGATTGTAAGGTTGTACAGAGAGAAAAGTGGTTTTTTACAGCCCAACATGCAATTTTTTTGACGAGAAAAAGGGAGGTTATACAGCTAGATGATTTGTAAAAAGGTATATGTGTCTGCCTGAGTTGATGGTTCTTATCAGGCTTATGGAAAATTTGAGAACGGTGTAATTGAGTGACTTGGAATGATCAACACGACTACAAGACCGACCTTAGGGAATTAAATGCTGCTTATTAAGTTTAAAGAGGAGTCTTATGGGATGGAAACATATTATTCTAGAGGCAAATTGTTTCTATGAAGATAATGAAGAGAATCAAGATTCAAAATGTTGTAAGGGAAATATAGGTGTTCATTGTTTAACTTACAACCAAGATGGTCACCAAATTTGTCCCAATCTGGTTTTTGGTAAAAGTAGGACATCTGTTATTGCAATCGATAAAGATGGTAATGCTGTAGACTCTTCTACGTTCTGGACGGACGAAAAATTAAGCCCTGAAGAATGGGTGAGAAGAGAAGAAGAATGGCTAGATGAGAAGAGAAGGCTAATGAATATGAATGGTAAGTAACAGCATTTAAAAAAGTTTGGGCAAGAGAAAGACTTTGAAAATATACCATTCTCAAGGTCTTTACTTTTACCCCCACCAAATGTCCAATGAATCGGGCGGTATACTACGAAAGATCCGCATGAAGATCCTCTTATATGCCTCTACCACATGTAAGAGGTTGATAATTATATCTCTTTATCACATCACTAACCTCTAACATTTGGGTTCATAACACTAACTGTGTGCAAGCATGGATTATAAGAGATACCTGTATTGGTCTTCAGAATACATTCGGTAAAGAAGCTGCTAATTAATTCTCAAATGTAATGAAAAAATGGATCTGCTGACTCTATATTTATTGAACAAGAAGGCTTTATCATTAAAAAAGATGAAAGGGTTTTTGAAAATGATGGAAGGACTATTAACACTCAATTTTCCAATTCAAATGAACTACTTGCTAAGTACCATATTAAACTGATAAGCTGGGACTCTACCCCACCAATCAAGGGAAATTTTCCTGAAACCAAATAACGAGTAATTTAAAACAAAATTATAAAGCACTTGAAATTCCTTATGGTGATTTCAGGTGCTTTTTTGCGTCCCCGTATAATTCTATAAATCTAGTAACATAACTATGACATTTGAGGTTTATAGCTTCTACACAGGAGGAGGCATACAATCCATTCCACTTTTATTCTTCTAAATACGGTCGATTTATTCACAACTTTGTAACTTATTTGGTAAGATGGATTGCGAGATTGTTTTCAAATTGTTTTACTATATTTACCTACTATAGTCTGGTAATCTATTAATATGTATAGGGGGCCAAAAGACGTCCGGTTCAGTCGGTTGAGATGCGTTTATGTTCTATATGTTGAGTGAATGTCTATATTGCCATGTCTATATCGTCATGTCTGTATAACTTCATAGACAAGCTAGAGATAGCTCCCGCACATTATAAAATACAGCACAGGATGGTGTAATGATGAAGCTTTTAAAAGTAAAATGGATGGCTGTATGCTTGATGGCAATCTGTTGTTTGGGGTTGCTGGGTATACATACGAATACAGTGAGTGCACAAGCGAAGGCTCCTTTACTTGGGGTCAATGATGTGTTGCTAGATTCGAATACAATTAAGCCCGTAATGGAAAATGATAAGTTGTATGTTCCTATCGTGACACTGGGGCAAAAAATGGGCATTTCTACTTCGGCCAATGGAAATACATTGGTGCTGACTGGGCATAATCGCAGCTTTACGCTGGATTTGAACAAGGGTGATGTGTTTGAGCGTGGAGGACGTACGATGCTGCCAATCCGCACTTTGACCGATGCGTTTGGCTTCACTATTACGATTCCTACGAGTAATGTGTATCGAATTCAGAATGCAAACGCTAGTTTGTCTGATGCTCAGTTCTTGAATACATTTGCGGCAGAAATTAAACAGTATGCAGCTGTTAAGCCAGGCAAAACTAGCAATACAGGCAGCACGGGAAATGCCAAGCCTTCCAGCCGTACAATCTATTTGAGCTTTGATGATGGTCCAACGGCGCATACGTCGCAGCTGCTGGATATTCTGGACAAATATAATGCCAAGGCTACGTTCTTCATGCTGGGACCTGAAATTCGCCAACATAGCGCAGTGATGAAGAGAATGGTAGACGCAGGGCATGGCTTGGGCCTGCATGGGATGACGCATCAGGTGAAAAAGATCTATGCATCCCCGGCAGCAGCACTGGCAGAGATGAATCAGGATAATGAGATTTTATTTAAGGCCACAGGAAAACGCACTTCTTTGATTCGTACACCTTATGGCAGCAAACCGTATTTGAAGAAAGCATACCGTGATCAACTGACGGGTGCAGGTTATCATATTTGGGACTGGAATATAGATTCCAATGATTGGCGTTATACTAAAAATCCGCAGCATTTTGTACAGACGGTCCTCAGTGATATTAAGAGACTGAAAAAGCAAGGTAGAACACCAGTCGTTCTTATGCATGATAAGCCATCTACGATCAAGGTGCTTCCACAAATCATGGCGGCCTTGCAGAAAGAAGGATATTCGTTCGAGCCGTTGAATGATAACCTGACTCCGCTTAATTTTTGGAATGATCACCGTTAATTGAATAAATTTGAAAGGAAAGCAGGCTGCCCTACTTCAATTTTTTGAGAGGGGTAGCCTGTTTTTTATATAACGATAAGCAGAAACCAAGCGTTATGGATAAAGTAGATGCACAATTGTTATATTCCCTCAAAAAATAAGTAAGGCACCTTTATCGCTCCTTTATAGGGGCTTTGAAGGTGCTTTTATTGTATTTGCTCGGAAATGGTGAATTTCACAGCTTGTTTTATATGAATCTATGAATTGATATCTATGCACAGGTCATATGACTTTACGGGTGACGACGTCGCTGCATATATTACAATAACCGCCCCGAGAGGAGGAGCAGGTATGAATATTAATCCGAGTATGTTTAGTATGATTTGTGCCACCGCAGGAGCCATTATTACGTTTGCCTTTGGCGGCTGGAATCAGCTTATGGTGCTATTCACGTTTGCCATGGCTGTTGATTATGTAACTGGAGTCGCTGCTGCCGTGAAGACTGGACAAGGGTTAAGCAGTAAAGCTGGCTTTTGGGGGTTGGCGAGAAAGGCTTTAATGCTCATGGTGATTTCTTTGGCGCATCATATGGATCTTCTGATGGGTACGGAAATCATGAAGGGGGCGGCAACGTATTTTTATTTATCCAACGAATTGATCTCGATTACGGAAAACTGTTCACGAATGGGTCTGCCGCTACCACCGAAGCTTAAGAATTTTTTTGCCCTACTAAAGGACAAGGAGTCTGATGGTAAAAATGGTGGAAAAGATCGCTAAGATTACAAAGTTTCTTTCCGTATGTGGGGCGTTATGATAAAATTTTCAAGAGAACATTTTTAAGATAAGGAGCCTATCGCATGATTAAACATATTGTTTTGTTCAAATTGAAAGACCGCTCCCCTGAAAGCATTGAACATACGGCATCTATTTTGCGCAGCATGACTGGCAAGATCAAGGAGCTGCTGTCACTTGAAGTAGGTACGGATGTGATTCGTTCGGAACGTTCTTATGATATTTCCCTTACCGCTGTGGTAGAAACACTGGAAGACTTGCAAACGTATCAGGTACACCCTGTTCATCAGGAAATTATTGTACACATGAATGAAGTGAAGGATGTATCTATCGCAGTTGATTATGAAATCTAAAGCGGTTACTGGAGGTGCAGAACTTTGTATTATGTCAACCGGGAACAAATTGAGCTTCGACTAGGGGCTGTTCCCGACATTGTCGACGGCCTTCGCCAGACATCCGCCGCCTGGAAAGGCGATCTGTTGCAGGGGCTAGTGCAGGAGCGGTGTCTTCATCTGGCCATTGAGACGGTAACGGACGTAGGGAGCTATATCATCGACGGTTTTATTATGCGTGACGCCAGTAGCTATGAGGACATTATCGGTATCATTCATGAGGAAGGTGTATTGGATGATACCGTATTTCATTCACTATTAGAGCTGGTAGCCTTGCGCAAACCCTTAGTACAGGAGTATTTTTATTGGGACCGGACAAGCCTTCACCCACTCACACCTAAGCTGCCTGGGTTGCTGGAGCTTTTTGTATCTAGCGTGCACGATTATTTAAATAAGGAATTGGGTCCTCAGCCCGAGGGAGTGTAAAGGCAAAAGTGACGGATAAGTATATCGTACCCGAAATGCCCACTAGGCGCATGATTTTAACACTATTGAAAACCCAGGGACCTGTGGGCGTCGGAAGCTTGGCAGCTCAATTGGGCATTACCGAAATGGGGGTGCGCAGGCATCTCAAATTGATGGAGCAGGATGGTCTGATTGTGGCTACGATCCTGAGACAGGCGATGGGACGTCCGACGTTTTTGTACAGCCTGAGCGATCAGGGAAGCGAGCAGTTTCCTCGTAATTATGATCATCTGTTACTGGAACTGTTAGAGGAGCTGGATGAAGAGCAGGGAATGGAAGCTGTTCACTCGTTGTTTGATGGTAGAAAACGTAAAATGATGAAGCGCTACGCCCCTCACATCGAGAGTGAGTCTACACTAGCTTCACGTGTAGAAAAGCTTTCGGGCATTCAGAACGCTTCAGGTTATATGGCAGAGTGGCGTGAGGAAGAGGATGGAAGTTACTCTATTATGGAGTACAATTGTCCGATCTCTCAGATTGCCAATCGTTACCGCAAGGCTTGTGAGTGCGAACAGCAAATGTTTGAGGAGCTGCTTGATGCCGAGGTTGTCCGGGAGGATTGTTTGGCGGATGGAGGCCGTTGCTGCTTGTATCGTATCCGCTCCAAAAATAAGTAGAAATTTTTCTGGCTTGTTCTCTGTATCATGACAGGCTCTCCATGCTTATAATGCATTAACAGATGGGCATTCGCCCGGGCACAAGGGAGAGATGAATATGAAGGAGAACTACAAAAGCTTTATCCGTGGCGCGTTGGCAGGCAGCATTGCTGGTTCGGTTGCTGCGTTGTTATTTGCTCCTAAGTCAGGTCGCGAGCTGCGTCAGGATATTACAGACCAGGCACGTCACGTGAGTGACAAGGGGCAGGAGCTTGCAGGGAAAATATCAGACACCTCCATGGAGTATACTGACAAAATTAAGGAAACAGCCTCAGCCGTCATTCACGAAATAGGTCAATGGCGTAAAAAGAGTAATATTGTTCCAGAGGTTAGCATTTCATCCGTGCCTGATCAAGAGAATAAGGAAGAGGATGCTTTGTAACTGTCCGTATGTCGTAGGTGAAACAACTGACTATAACTTGAGTTTGTGGCTTCTCCCGTTGGGATGAAGCCTTTTTGTTGATCGCTTTCTCGTTTTAGGGTAATCTTTGGGGGTACCTTTTACGCCAATACGACATAAAGTATGTAGCAACGGATAGATTTCTGAGATGAAACAACTCATATTTAAACAAAAAAAGGAAGCGGTGTGTACGTGCAGCAAGCGATTGCAATATTGGATTCCGGTGTAGGAGGTCTGACGGTTGTTAAAGAAGTCATGCGTCAGCTTCCGCGGGAAAAAATCATTTATTTTGGAGACACTGCGCGCACCCCGTATGGTCCCCGACCATCGGAAGAGGTTAAAAAATTTACAGAGCAAATGGTTGATTTTCTGATTCAGTTTAATCCGAAAGTCATTATTATTGCTTGTAACACAGCAACGGCTGCGGCATTGGAGTATATAAGCCAAAAGGTATCCATTCCGGTGATCGGAGTTATCCACCCTGGGGCTCGTGCTGCGATCAGCGCGACCGCTACCGGGTATGTCGGGGTGATTGGAACTGTCGGTACGATTCGAAGCGGAGCATATACAGCTGCGCTCAAGCAGTTGTCTCCCTATGTAGACGTGGTGAGCCACGCTTGCCCTGCGCTTGTGCCTTTGGTGGAACAAGGGTTGTTCCGCTCCAAAACGACATCGCAGGTTGTGGAGGAATCATTGAGACCTATTCAAACGTATCCGATTGATTGTCTGATTCTTGGTTGTACGCATTATCCTTTTTTGAAGGAAACGATTCAGGAAGTCATGGGTCCTGCGGTGAAGCTCATTAGCTCGGCAGATGAAACAGCGCGAGAGACAAGTACCATTTTGTATAACAAGGGCAAATTGGAGGCCGGGGACGAAACGCCAGTGCATCAGCTTTTTTGTTCCGGCGATCCAGAGTTGTTCCAGCGCATTGCCGCACAGTGGCTTGGGGAGCAGATTCGGCAAACGCCTGTTGTCTGGCAAGTCACTCATCTGGATTAACGAGACAACCAACTTTTTTGTCATTGGACAAAAGAAGTTGGTTGTTTTGCTTTTCGCTACATCAAGACACGCAGCGTCTGCATAACATGCAGTAAGGCAGATGGAAGGGGCGTAGTAAGATGAGGGAATATATCGTTCAAAAAGGAGATACATTGCACCGGGTCGCCTCGGCTTTTAAACTATCGGCGGATACTTTGATCGCAGATAATCCGTGGGCCGCCACGCAACCCTATCTGATTTGTGGTCAATTGCTATATATTCGTCCGTCTACGGATCGTAAATACGTTATTCAGCCTGGGGAGAATGCAAGACAGATTGCCAAACAGTTCGGTGTAGAGCTTGATGAGCTGCGGCTCGCTAATTCGGGACTTGCGGAGCATAATTTCGTGGAAGGAAAGATAATTATCATTCCTGAAGACCATCGGGATCAGATTGTACGGTTACGTGGAGAGTATAGCTATGAAGATTTAATGGAAGACCTGAAGGCATTGGTCCACAGATTTCCGTTTATTGAAGTTGGCAGCATTGGCATCAGTGTCATGGGGAAGGATATCCCTTATATACGGATTGGGCAGGGAACGAGGAAAATTCATGCCAACGCTTCTGTACATGCTAACGAATGGTTGACGACACCTTGTTTGCTGCGTTTTATAGAACAATATGCACGAGGGATTGATGGGGCTGAAGGACGGGATGCTGAGCAACTTCACGATGAATGGGGGAAACAGACAGGAAATCCATGGGTGTATGGAGGCTCTCCGCAGGATTTAATGGAGCATACATCCTTGTGGGTGGTACCAATGGTCAATCCAGATGGAGTGGAGCTGGTGCAACAGGGTGTACTCCCAACTCATCCGCTGTATCATGAACTCAGAAAATGGAATGAAGGACGTGCTGATTTTCGTGGCTGGAAGGCCAATATTCGCGGTGTTGACCTCAACGATCAGTTTCCGGCGTATTGGGAGGAGGAGGTGCGCAGACGCGGTAAAACAGGTCCGTCTCGACGAGACTATGCAGGACCTGCACCTTTGTCTGAGCCAGAGTCCAAGGCCCTTGCCGATCTAACGGAGCGCGAACAGTTCGACATGGTATTATCCATACACAGCCAGGGACAGGAAATCTATTGGAATTATCGGGATCTAGAGCCTAAGGAGAGCCGAGATTGGGCATTGCAGCTGGCTGCCGCAACAGGGTATCGGGCGGTAAAGCTGGGGGGAAGCGATGCAGGGTATAAGGATTGGTTTATACAACGGTTTGGTAAACCGGGATTTACCGTTGAAGTTGGTCTGGGCGTAAATCCGCTGCCTATGCGTGACTATGAGGATATTGCAGCAGAAGTTGGCATGTTAATGGCGACGGTGCTGTCATGGTAACAGATCGGACCTGCTGAAACGTATTGCATCATTTACGCGTATTAGGAGGAGCACGTTTTTTACACGTGTTCCTCTTTACTTGTCCCTTCCATAGGGTATATATACTTAGGAGCATTGGAAATGGAGTGAACAACCTATGAAGTGGAAAAAACTACTATCTCTCCGTCAGTGGTCACATGTATTTCGTCGTATTCCCCGATTGATTACCTCTTCGAGGATTCCTTTGGGTGAAAAATTACTTTTTGCGGTGCCTGTATTGCTCTATTGGATACTGCCTGATGTCATGCCTTTTATGCCCATCGATGACATTGGTGTGACGTTATTGCTTATGAATTGGTTCGTCACCCGTGCTGAACGAAAATATCCTGATGTGATTGAAAAACAGCACGTACGTGTTCGATAGATGTAAACTTATGATTTTCGTGATTGCGATTTTTTGCGATTTTCTTTACAATAGGAATATTGCCTTGTGCTATGCTGCACAACTTCTTTTCATCAAGGAGAGGGGCTAATTTTTGGAATTGTTGATTTTATCCGCTAGGTTGTGTGGTGTGGATATATTTCCATCGAACCACATTTCATTTAATGAATATGAAGGAGATGAAGTTTAATGAACTGCAAAATTACTCGTAATGCAGCTAAAGTATTGAAGCTTGAATTGGATAAGGAAGAGAACCAAGGGAAGAGCCTACGCGTTGTTATTACTCATGCTCATGGAGATCATGCTCATTACGGGCTAGATTTGGACACGCCTAAGGAAACAGATACTGTTGTATCTACAGATAAAGGTATTGATGTAATTTTGGAAAGCGGTCAGCCGTTGCTGGATGGTGTGAAAATTGATTACTTGTACTTCCCCGAAGAAGGATTTGTTATTACTAACCCTTCCCAAGGTAATCACGGCGACCACTAAGCCGGAGCTCGGAGGGATGACAGATGGCCAATGATATTCGTGTATGTGATGAGTGCAATCATATCCGCTTAAAAACGATCTTGCCTAAGTTGAAAAAGATGGCACCCGATGCGGAGATCAAAATCGGTTGCAAGTCGTATTGCGGTCCTTGTGGAAAACGGGCGTTTGTGTATGTGAACGGACGTTATGTGAGTGCGGCCACAGAGGATGAAGTATTAGAGAAGGCTGCACGCTTTATAAAATAGTTCGAGTGCGCATCGTTGGCACCTTTTGAATAGTTCCCCTCCTTCTGATCCATGCTAATGAATGTAGACCATGCCCAGAAGGAGGAGTGACTCATGGCCCAATATGATTCCAATCTCGACAATCACAGTGTCGAAGCTCAAACACAAAACTCGGTGGACAAGCTCCATAATGCCGTGTCTCAGGCATTGTCACATCCGGCTGAACAGCTGATTGAGCAAGCGGAGCAATCTCGCACTCATGCGGAGCAAGCTATACAGCAGGCAAAGGATAGCCTTGGTGACGATGCAGTAGAAGTTGCTGAGGAAATGCTTGGTGAAGAGGTACAACGTCTTGATCAGGCTAAAAAAACGTTGCGTTCCTGAGTATTTGTTAATGGTAACAAGCGCAGTCCAATGACTGTCAATACAAAAATCCCGATCCACAGCCCTAACAAGCTGATGGATCGGGATTTTTGTTATTTCTTGGCTTCAGTCTCCCATTCGCGAATAAGATCATATGTGATGACCTGATCGGATATGTTCAATCGATTGAGAGCCTCAGTATAGCCCGGCCCGCAGGCATTCACATCTGTAGGTTGACCTGTACTCAGATTGTAACAGGTTCCCTTGGAGAATGTACCATCCTCAGATGGAATGTAATACACTCGTCCATCCGTGAAAGCACCAGTACGCAGCACAACCATACGAGGCTTTCCGCTAAACAAATCATTACCCATAAAATGATATGGTTTTGTAGAAATCCCAAGTAGATGCATTACAGAAGGCGTTAGATCTAGCTGTCCTGCCGGTTCTGTATACGTGCCCGCCTGACTTCCGTCAGGAAGATGCACAAGTAATGGCACCTGATTCATGATTTTCTGCATGTCCAGATCTGTAAGTGGCTTGCCTAAAAACTTTTCATATAGTGCTTTGTCATTAATGGAATTGTCGTGATCCCCGTAGAACATCAGGATCGTATTATCCCACAATCCGTCTTTCTTCATCTGATCTACCAATTCACCCAAAGCCTCATCCACATAATGGACGGATTTCAGATAGTCTCCGAACATCGTACCTTCAAATTCACCAACATCCAAATCTACAGCGTCAGGTGACAGGTTGTACGGATGATGGCTGGAAATACCGACCATATAGGCGTAGAACGGCTGCTTCACTTCGGTTGTGAGATCGTTGAGCGTTTGTCTAAAAAAGGATTTGTCTCCCAGGGACCAGCCGAGGGGCTCATCTATTTTAAAATCCTTTTTACTGTAGAACTTGTCATAGTTCATCGCCTTATACATTGTGTAACGGTTCCAGAAGCTGCTGTCGTACACGTGAAACGCATTAGGACTATAACCTGTATCCTTCAAGATGGAAGGCAACGTATCGAATTTATGGTCCGCATAACGGATAAATACAGAACCCGTAGGGAGCGGATGCAGCGAAGCGTGGGTAGAGAAGTCTGCGTCCGATGTACGACCCTGTGCAGTTTGATGGAAATAATTATTGAAATACATACTTTCTTTCGTCAGTTTGTCAAAGTTAGGCGTAATTGCTTGACCGTTGATCTGTTTGCCGATAAAAAAGTTCATGAACGCTTCAGCTTGGATGACCATCACATTTTTGCCCTTATACTTGCCGTAGAGGTCATTTTTTACCTGAAGTAATTTCTGGTGTTGATTGAACCATTCTTTATCTTTATCGGATTCCACCTGAGCCAATGTAGGCTGTGGCCCAAGATGGTCCTGACCGTAGCGGTAGATATCATATCCATGAAATCCGATCAATCCGGTTACGTTGTACAAGGCCATTGACCACCAGTTGCCGACAAATATGCCGGTTGCCCAAGTAGAGGTATATATTTTGATCGGTCCAAATGTCAAAACATAGCCAATCAGGAAAGCCAATGCCCCCTTGGAGAAGCGAAACAGAAATTTTTTTGTGAAAGAGCTTCGTGATGCTTCCAAGTAATGATCATTCGTTGTAAACCGACGCCGTAACGAAGCCACGAATATGACATACGGAATGAATAAAATCCAGTCTGCAAAAAAGAAAATATCCCACCAGTACATAAGGGATGCGATGCTTCCACCCAGAGAATCAACTTGTCCAGCTTGAAGCAAAACGGGAATCGTAATGAAATCCTGGAAATACCGATAATAAACCATGTCGGAATAAATGAGCGCGGTGAGCAATATATCGAGCACCACAAGAGCAATCAAACGTCCGCGACGTGGCAGCCACAAGGTCCAGAAGCTTACAAGCAACAGCGACCCAATAGCAATGACATAATCCAGCGGATTCATGTCGATATTTTGGGCATGCAGGTTATAGTGAATCAGTACAAGCTTGCCAATCATAAGTACAAAAAACAGAACTAAACCGAAATATTGAGACAGCAGCAGTCTGCTGAACATGTTACCAGTGCGTCTTGCACTGGTCGTGCGAATAACCAACACTTTACCCCCTCCGGCAGAAATGTTCGGCTAGTATAAACTACACATTAACGTAATGTTAAAACCGAAATGCCTTTAATTATTATAGCGCTCATCCTGCGCATTTCAATGATTAAGTAAAGAAACACGGCACAAATGAGGCCAGGACAACGAACAAAGGGTTCGTTTCCTGGCCTATATCTCGAACATTTAGGACTGCAACGGCGAAGTATCTTTGCGGCGCGGAGGCAGAGGACCCAGATACTGATAGTATTGGCATTCAATTCGGCCGTTAAACAGCTTACGGCGCTTGTCGGCTTTGCGGCCCCAATAATGCTCAAATTGCTTGGTGGAGCTGATGGCAAAGAAGGACCAAGTCTTCATTTCGGCTGCCGTGCGTGCAAGTGTACGGATCAGCTTTTCCACCTCGGCTTGCTCGCTCAGTCTTTCGCCGTAAGGTGGATTTGTAATCATCACACCATACTGGCCCTCAAGCCTAACCTTGCTGGCAGGCAGTACCTTTAGTGAGATGTCTTTAGCAAAGCCTGCTGCTTTTACAGCTGCTTCAGCAACTTGTATAGCGCTAGGGTCGATATCGCTACCTGCAATCTCAAAAGGAATGTCATCACGAGTCAGATCCATCGCCTCGTCGCGAGCCTGATTCCATAATTCTCTGCCAATGACAGGCCAGTCTTCCGAGTTAAAGGTACGTCTCAGGCCTGGAGCAATGTTCCAGGCTTGCATAGCAGCTTCGACCAATAAAGTACCGGAACCGCAGCATGGGTCATAGAAGGGTCGATCCGGGCTCCAGCGACTAAGCTGAATAAGAGCGGAAGCCATTGTTTCTTTGAGAGGCGCCTCTGTAACAAGCTTGCGGTAGCCTCGTTTGTGCAGTCCTGGACCAGTTGTGTCCAGCGTTATCAGCGCACGGTCATTCAATAGGATGACCTCAATGACGTAACGAGGACCATCTTCAGCAAACCAGTCTGTATGGTAGGTTTCCTTGAGTTTCTCTACGATCGCCTTCTTGACGATTCCTTGACTGGCTGGTACGCTACTAAGCTGTGATTTGTGTGAACGTCCCTCTACAGGAAATTCACCATCTACAGGAATCCAATCCTGCCAAGGCAATGCTTTGGTACCCTCGAACAGCTCGTCGAAGGTAGTAGCAGCAAATTCGCCCATTTTAATAAGAACGCGGTCAGATGTGCGAAGCCACAGGTTGCATCGGCATATATCCTTATAATCTCCGGAAAAAACGACGCGGCCATTCTCGACGGTCAGATCCGTGTACCCCAGTTCTCTGAGTTCTCGGGCCACAACGGCTTCCAGTCCCATCGGCGCAGTTGCAATTAGTTGCAGTTGAGTCATTAAACGTATTCACTCCGTCTCATAATCATGTAAGCTTGGTTCAATCCCTATAGTATAGGTCATTGTACTCGAAGAGACAAATCGTTAAGGCAAATAATTTACGAAGGACACCGCGTCCAACCTGCGTTATGATAAAGCAAGAAGGAGAGATGAAACGTGGAAATCACACCTAATATGACACCTGAACAATATGTAGACCAGCTGGTACAGGAAGATGAAGCGCTGCGCAACATTAGGGAGGCTATTGTTAAAGAAGGGATGCCGGAGGTATCGGTTGCTCATCCCTATGGAAAGTTGTTGACCTTTCTCATTGAAGTCTCTGGTGCACAGCAGGTACTGGAGATCGGAGCATTAGGAGGATACAGTGGATTATGCCTAGCCCGTGGGCTGGGAGAGAAAGGTCGCATCGTGTCTCTGGAGCTAAAAGAGGCGTATGCAGCGCTGGCTCATCAACATCTGAAAAACAATGGCTACGGTGATCGTGTCGAGTATCGTATTGGACCCGCAGTGGACAGCCTGAAGAAGCTTCAGGAAGAAGGAAAGACTTTTGATTTTTTCTTCATTGATGCGGATAAGGAAAATTACCCAGTGTATCTAGAGTATGCGATTGCACTGGCCAATCCAGGCGCTATAATTGCCGGAGATAACTGTTTTCTTCGGGGACGGACACTGAACACAGACAAGAACGGACCTGCCGTGCAGGCCGTGAGACGTTTTAACGAAACGATAGCGACGGATACACGGCTAGTCAGTACGCTTTTGCCAGCTTATGATGGATTGGCATTGGCACGAGTGAAGTAACGGGCGTCCCTAAGTGAAGCTATACCAAAAGAACCTCCTTATCCACAGTAACGTGGAGCGGAGGTTCTTGTCTGTTAAGGCAGGCTGTCCTACCTGAAGGTTGTCTTACCTGAAATGAGGCGTAGCCTTACGATCAAAAAGCTTCATACGTACCCAGATGATATTGACGATCAGCAGCACACCAGACATAATGAACAGTCCTTCGATGCCGATAAATCCGGAAAGCACTCCGCCAATGACCGCACCCAGCATATTCCCGAGCGCCAGCGAACTGGTATTGAATCCGAAAGAGCGGCTTTCCATTCCTTCCGGTGTATAGGTGCGAATCAGCGCATTTACGCTTGGTAGCAGACCGCCCATAAATACACCCATGAAAAAACGGATAATGACAAGCTGCCATACTTCATTGACAAAAGCTTGCGGAATGAGCATAACTGCCGTTCCAAGCAGTGCGATTGTCAAGATCTTGTGTGCTCCTATTTTGTCACTTAATCGTCCAAGGAGCGGTGCGGCTACCATATTGGATACGCCTGTAATAGCGGTAACGAATCCGGCAACCAGTGCAATTCCTTCTGCCGAGCCATATAGCTTTTGCACATACAAAGGTAGCAGAGAAACGGTACTGATCATAGCAAACTGGAGTAAGAACGTTACGGTGAACAAAGCCGGAAGCTGGGGCGTATGGCTTAGCTCCTTTAATCCGGCAAGAACCGAAATTTGTGGAATTCGTGCGGCTTCCGCTTTGCTGAAATTTTCTTTAACCAAAAACATTGCCATTAGAGAGGCTAGGAAAATAAGAGCTCCTGTAATGTAAAAGATCGGTCTGAATCCCACCCAGTCAGCCAAAAATCCACCTAGCAAAGGGCCGAGAATCGTGCCAGCCATTTGACCGGATTGCATAATTCCCATAGCAAATCCGGTTCGCTCTTTGGGAGTGGTACCCGACACTAGGGAAATAGAAGCCGGGTTGAAACCCGAAATTGTACCGTTTAGCAGGCGAAGCGCCAGCAGTTGCCATGGGTGGGTGACCAAACCCATACACCCGATGACCAGAGCCATACCAAAGCCTGAGCGAAGCAGCATGACTTTACGTCCATATCGGTCGGCCAGCTTGCCCCATAATGGCTGAAATATAAACGAGGTCAAAAAGTTAGCTGCAAAAATAACTCCTGCCCACAGTCCTATATCGTGCTCGCCCTTCACATGGAGGTCTTGAGCCAAATACAGGGCAAGGAACGGAGTAATCATTGTAATTCCCGCATTGACCAGAAACTGACCGAACCAAAGCACAATGAGATTGATTTTCCACGTCTCCCACGTTTTCAATGTGCTTTCACTTCCTTTCTGCCATTCTCATCCTGTTGTAAAGGTACTTATTCATGTATAACTTACCCGGAGCTTTAAAAAAGCCATTTCTCTAGTATAGCACACTTCATTGAAACTTTATCCAAATGTCATGGGTTTGTCATGGTTTGTTTGAGAGCGGCGGTTGTTACGACTCTTGAAAAAGGGCATAATAAAATATAGTATTTATGATTCGAACTGGAGGCTGAAGTCATGACCTACAATGATACTTTTATCCGCGCTTGCCGCAAGCAAGCTGTGGATCATATTCCCGTATGGTACATGCGGCAGGCCGGAAGGTATGACCCTGAGTATCGCAAAATTAAGGAAAAATATACGCTGCTTGAAATTTGTCGCCAGCCCGAGTTGGCCGCAGAAGTGACGTTGATGCCCGTCCGCAAGCTTGGGGTGGACGCTGCAATTTTATATTCTGATATTATGAATCCGGTAGCCTCGCTAGGGGTTGATTTTGATATTGTCAAAAATATTGGCCCGGTTATTGATAATCCGATCCGGTCAGCTGCAGACGTAGACAACTTGCGTCCGATTGATGTAGAACGCGATTTGGGTCATATTTTGGAAACCATCCGTATTTTAGACCGTGAGTTGAACGTGCCATTGATCACGTTTGCTGGAGCGCCTTTTACTATTGCAAGCTATTTAATAGAAGGAAGACCGTCCAAGGGATATATTCGCACCAAAGCGATGATGTATGGAGAGCCTGAACTGTGGCATCGTTTGATGGATAAGCTAGGGGATATGGTTATTACATACGTGCGGGCCCATATCGCTAACGGCGGTAAGGCTTTTCAATTGTTTGATAGCTGGGTAGGTGCACTCTCGCCTTATGATTTTCAAACTTTTGTGTTGCCGACCATTGTACGTATTTTCCATGAGTTATCTGATCTGAATGTGCCTAAAATTTATTTTCCAGGCGTAAGCTCCGGTGAATTGCTTCCGCATTTGAGCGGGGTAAAAGCCGATGTGATTGGACTGGACTGGCGGGTAAGTATACCTGAAGGCCGTCGCCGCTTGGGTAACAATTTTGGAGTACAGGGGAATTTGGACCCTTATGTACTTACTGCGCCGATGAATGTGATCAAGCAGTATGCAAAAACCATTGTAGATGAAGGCATTCTGGAGCCGGGCTACATTTTTAATCTTGGTCACGGCTTATTTCCTGAAGCCTCGCTAGATAAGCTAAGAGAGCTTACCGATTATGTACATGAGTATTCTCGCTCTGTTTTGTCAAAGAACTAAATACAACTAGAAAAGATAAGAGGGATCTGCCAATGAAAACCAAAGTGGGTGTACTGGTCATGTCCTACGGGACGCCGGAGAGTCTGGACCAGGTTGAAGCGTATTATACACATATTCGCCGTGGTCATGCTCCCTCACCGGAGCAGTTAAAAGAATTAAAAGATCGCTACGAAGCCATTGTGGGCGGCGTGTTTCCGTTGCGTCAGAACACAGATCGACAGGTTCACAACCTGCAGGAAACCTTAAATCAGGAAAATCGCAACCCGGACATAGAATTTGTCTGTTATCAGGGGCTCAAACACGCCAAGCCGTTTATTGAGGACGGTGTCGAAGCGATGGTGCAAGATGGCATTCGTACGGCGGTGGGTGTCGTGCTGGCTCCGCATTATTCCGTTATGAGTGTAGGCTCTTACATCAAGCGTGCACAGGCTAAGGCACAGGAACTGGATCTGGCCATATCGTTTGTGGAGAGCTATTATCTTCATCCAAAGCTAATCAAGACGCTGACTGAGCGTGTGAATGCGAAACTGGCGCTTTTTGAAGAAGCGGGAGCCAAGCGGGACGAAGTTCGTGTTCTGTTCAGTGCGCACAGCTTGCCTGAGCGGATTTTGGCTATGGGTGATCCTTATGCGGAGCAATTAATGGCTACTTCGCAGGCTGTCGCGGATAAGGCGGGAATTACCAACTGGCAGTTTACGTGGCAAAGTGCCGGCCGTACAGCAGAACCATGGCTGGGACCAGATATTTTGGATACCATGCACAGTCTGAAGGAAGAGCAAGTGGAGTATGTGCTGGCTGCGCCAGTCGGCTTTGTTTCTGATCACTTAGAGGTGTTATACGACCTGGATATTGAAGCACAGGCTTTGGCAAAGGAACTGGATATGCGTTTTCAGCGTATTGATTCACTCAACAGTGACCCACTGTATATGGAGACGCTTAGTGATGTCATCATAGACCAATGGAAAAAGGGATGAGGACATAATGGAGCAAAAGGTACGTAATATTGTAATTGTAGGCGGAGGCTTGACCGGGCTTAGCACTGCTTTTTATACACGGAAAATGTACAAAGAAGCTGGCTACACACCTCGAATTACGCTGGTGGAGAAAGCTTCCGTGCTGGGCGGAAAAATTGAAACATTGCATAAAGATGGTTTTGTCATTGAAAAGGGGCCAGATTCCTTTTTGGCCCGGAAAACGGCTATGATAGATCTGGCAAAAGAGTTGGAGCTGGATCATGAGCTTGTAAGCACGAACCCTGAGGCTAAAAAGACATATATTTTGCATGAAGGTCGGCTTCATCCGATGCCTCCTGGGCTGGTGCTGGGCATTCCAACAGAGCTGAAACCCTTTTTACGCAGCGGCTTGATCTCTTTAGGTGGAAAAATGCGGGCTATGATGGATTTTGTCATTCCGCCTCGTCGTGAACCGGGAGATGAGGCGCTGGGTGATTTTATTGAACGCCGACTGGGCAAAGAAGTGCTGGAGAATGTAACCGAGCCACTGCTGGCGGGAATCTATGCTGCCAACATGAAGACGCTAAGTCTGCAGGCTACTTTTCCACAGTTTGCTGAGGTGGAGCAGCAATATGGAAGCCTCATTCACGGAATGATGACAGGTCGAAAACCTGCTGAAACGCATACAGGTACCAAGAAAAGCGCTTTTTTGACCTTCCGTCAAGGCTTGCAAAGTTTGGTGCATGCATTGCTGAATGATTTGTATGACTGTGATTTACGCACCGGAATTGCTGTTACCGAATTCACAAAGACGACTGAAAATGAAGGAAGTTCCTATCGCGTTATGTTGGACAATGGAGAGACGCTGGAGACAGACGATATTTTTGTAACGACTCCTAACTTCGCTGCTGCGCCGCTACTGCGAGATCATGTAAATGTGACTGCACTGGAAGCTGTAAAATATGTATCCGTAGCGAACGTAGTCATGGCCTTTGATAAAACAGATATTGAAAACGTCTTTGACGGCTCCGGTTTCCTGGTTCCTCGCAAGGAAGGACGTAGCGTGACTGCATGTACGTGGACGTCCGCCAAATGGCTACATACCAGCCCGGACGATAAGGTACTGTTGCGTTGTTATGTAGGGCGAGCAGGTGCTGAAGAAACAGTAGAATTACCGGATAATGAGCTGATTGCGGTGGTCCGCAAGGATTTGAAAGAGATGATGGGAGTTACAGCAACTCCGCTATTCACAGAAATTACGCGACTTCGTCATTCCATGCCGCAATATCCGGTGGGGCACCCACAGGCTATAGCTGATCTGCGGGAAGAGCTGCGCAGTGCGATGCCAGGTGTGTACGTTTTGGGCGCTGGCTATGATGCGATCGGTTTGCCGGACTGTATCCGTCAGGCCAAGGAATGGGCTTCCCATGCTGTTCAAGCGGCACAGCAGGAAGCCGCTAAGGTACAGGTATAAATGTTCGATAATGAACCCTTCGCGATCCAGGCGAGGGGTTCTATTTATATAGAAATTTGATATATAATGGAGAAGGTGTAAAATTCGCCAGCTAATAAGGAATTCATGCATATGTAGTAGCATAGAAGGAGTGAAGAATGTACCCTCCCAGGTCACAGAGAAATGAAGGTCGAAAGAAAGCGAGAAAACCAAAAATAGGCAAGGCTTGGATCATTACGAATCTAGTCTTGCTGCTAATGATCGTAGGTCTTTTCGGTTATTATTACATATTTGAACGCGATAGTAGTGATTCTCTTGCGGAAAACGCCCAGTATTCGCAAACTGAAAAGAACATCCCAACGGGGTCTGCTAATGATGATGAGTACCCTACTCCCTCAGGAAGTGAAGAAGTTAATGAAACGAAGGAATCTACCGTTCCAGACACAAGCAGTTCTCCCGTGACAACGCCCGACACCAATGCCTCCGAAGGCAACTCTTCAGGAGCAAAATCATCTTCGGAGAAAGACAGGCAAGCACAGGAGAATTCGCCAAAGAAGGATGCAAACAACGATGATGCCAATTCTCCAGCAGTTACACTTCACTTCATAGGGGATGTGCAGTTCTCTGGTAAAGTTGAGCAGAGGTTGGAGCAGAATGGGTTTGATTTTCCATACCAATATCTCGGGAGCTTGTTCCATAAAGACGATCTAACGATTGCCAATTTGGAAACACCGGTGACCACTAATGGCGTTGGTGCGTTAAATAAAACGTATGTGTATAAATCTTCGCCCAAGGCGCTAACTGCAATGGCAGCGGCAGGGATCGATGCTGTAAATTTGGCCAACAATCATATTTTGGATCAGGGGACAAGCGGATTACTGGATACACTGAACTATTTGGATGAAAAGGGTATAGCCCATGCTGGAGCTGGACGCAATGCCAAAGAAGCGTATGCGCCGCATTATTTTGAACGTAACGGGATTAAAATTGCGTTGTTGGGGGCTACACGTGTCATGCCTGAAGCCAACTGGAATGCAGGTGCCCAGCAGCCCGGTGTAGCGGGGGCTTATGATTCGACCGCGATCGTAAAGTCCATTCGTGAGGCACGAAATCAGGCTGATTTGGTGATTGTGGTTGCCCATTGGGGCAAGGAGCGAGCCACTGCACTTGAGCCCCATCAAACTGAGTTATCTCACGCTTTTATTGACGCTGGGGCTGATCTTGTCGTTGGCGGTCATCCTCATGTGCTACAAGGGATGGAGCAATATAAAGGCAAATGGATTGCATACAGCACAGGCAATTTTATTTTTTCTAAATCAACGGTGCCAGCCACCTGGGATACAGCGATATTTCAGGCCACCTGTACCCGGAACGGGGACTGTAAGATGAAGCTGACCCCTTACCGAGCGGACCTGGGTCAACCGATTCCATTGAAGGATGCGGAGGCCAGCAAAATTTTGCAGAAAGTAGCGGCACTGTCACCAAGCAATGTCTCGATAGGTGTGGATGGTACGGTAAGCGTTCAGTAGCAGTAAGAAAGAAATTGTTAATATGGACATGGACGGAACGATCGTATGAGCGACTCCTTTGTGAATGGAGGTCATAACGGGATGAATCATATGTGCGTGGCTCACCGCGGTTTCTCGGGGATTGCTCCCGAGAACACGATGGCAGCCTTTAAGCTTGCGCTGGAACAGCCTTTTGTGCACTGGATTGAACTGGATGTTCAGCTGTCAAAGGACGGTGTTCCGGTGGTCTTTCATGATTTTACGCTGGAGCGAACGACGAACGGTACGGGACGAGTAAAGGATGCAGACTGGAAAGACTTACAACGACTCGATGCAGGTAGCTGGAAAAATGCACAATATCATGGGGAACCTATTCCGTCCCTCGCCCAAGTGCTTGATTTGTGCCAGGGACGTGTATCGCTCAATATTGAGCTCAAAACTGCTGGTGATATGTATCCGGGACTAGAGAAAGCCGTCCTTCGTGAAATTATAATGAGGGGGATGGAGGGTGAGGTGGTTTTAACCTCTTTTGAGCGTGCGGCCTTGCGCCGAGCAAAAGAACTTGCACCTGAAATCCGTACTGGACTGATTATCGATGCCCGTCCAGACGATTTGGCAAAGCAATTAGAAAATTTACAATGTTCTTTTTTGTCTATTGGCTATCCACGGTTAGATCGAAAGCTCTTGAAAGATCTGATCGGGCGGGGGATTACGGTCATGGCATGGACGGTGGATGACCGGCGTATCATGCGGAGATTATCCTCATTACATCCTGAATTGATGATCTGTACCAACTGGCCGAATCGCTGGGAGCAGGTTTTTTTGCTTTCCAAGCCCCGGTTGTGGCACTATATACGTAAACTTATTCGTTAATCAATTGGACTACATACGCAGAAAGGGTGACGGATCGTAATGAATGTGGAAATTCGTAATGTTTATTGTGTCGGACGCAATTATAAGTTGCATGCGGAGGAACTGGGGAATGATGTTCCCTCAGAACCGATGATTTTCTTGAAACCATCTCATGCGGTTGTGCCATTGGATGGTGCTAAGCTGGAGCTTCCTCAGGGTAAGGGAGATATTCATTTTGAAACTGAACTGGTGGTGGCTGTAGGACGTAACTACGAACCAGGCATGACCGCAGATGCGTGTCTGAACGCTTTTGCGTTTGGCATTGATTTTACCCTGCGTGATGTACAAAGTACGCTCAAGAAAAAAGGTCATCCATGGACTGCTGCCAAAGGCTTTAAATCGTCTGCACCTGTGACACCGTTCTTGCCTTTAGAGAGCTTGGACATGCTGGAGCAGAAGGATTTTTCCTTGCTTAAAAATGGACAAGAGGTGCAGCGTGGGCATATCAAGGACATGATCTTTTCCATCCAGCACATCGTTGAATATATAGCGACTCAATATGGACTGGGTGAGGGTGACATTATTTTTACAGGCACTCCGGCGGGTGTAGGGCCTACAGCGAGCGGGGACCGCTTTGAGCTTTATTGGGGGAGTGACCGTCAGGGAAGCTTCATCATCGGCTAAATCTACAGACGGCATTAATGAAGATGATTTAAAAAGCCTTGTGAAGGCCGTGTCCTGTGCGAAAGCATGGGGCACGGCTTTTATATAAGCGTATAGCATTGTACAATGATATACAGAACTAAAAGCGAAAAACAGAGATTCATCTCAAATGCGGGGGTATATCATGGACTGGATCATCGGATTACTTTCCGCTGCTGTAGTGGCGGGGGCTGCATTTTATAAAAAATCCTTAACCTTATCCGGCTTTGCTGCGGCTGTACTGATGGGAACTGTGTATTATGGGGCGGGCAACCTGTTTTGGTTCGGCACATTGCTCTTATTTTTTATCACGTCCACTCTATTGTCGAAGTTCAAAAAGGAGCGCAAGGCTGAGCTCGAAAAGTCATATGCCAAAACCGGTAACCGGGATGCAGGACAAGTGTGGGCCAATGGGGGATTAGGCATGCTGCTATGTCTAGGTCATGCGATATGGCCTCATGTTGCTTGGCAACTGGCATTTGTCGGTGTTATGGCTACAGTCACAGCTGATACGTGGGCAACGGAATTTGGAAGCCTGAGTCGTAAGCCGCCTCGTTCGGTGCTTACCGGGAAGGTGCTGGCACCCGGAACCTCGGGAGGAGTATCTGTATTGGGAACGGCTGCGGCCTTGGCCGGTGGCATACTGATCGGTATAGGCGCATGGGGTTTTGGACACGTCGTTGGTATGCCGGAATTGCCAATATGGCTGTGGGCACTGATCGGAGGGTTATCTGGCAGTGCTGGAGCCTTCGCTGATTCCTATCTTGGTGCTACAGTGCAGTTGATGCGTTTCTGCCCAGTTTGCAAACGGGAAGTAGAGGTAGACTCGCATTGTGGGCAAACGACAGTCTATCTACGAGGCTGGCATTGGATGAGCAATGATCGGGTGAATAGCATCAGCTCTATTTTCGGAGGATTGGTCGCTCTTGCAGGTATCTTCTTTATGCTATGAGCCAGGCTGGAGATCGTTCTAGAGAATAACTGCGTGCTTCAATCATTGTTTCAGGAGGTGCAAAGATGGGGGATATGCACGGAGATAAATATGAAGCTATTTTGGACGCCGCTTACACTGTCTTCGGCACCAAAGGCTTTTATGAAAGCAAAATTTCCGAAATTGCAGAACAAGCGGGTGTTGCTAAAGGCACGGTATACTTGTACTTTAAAAGTAAAGAGCAGTTATTTACAGCAGTCACACGTAGAGATTGCGAACAATATCTATCCGAAATGCAAGGTGCATTGGTCAATCGTACTTTGGGAGAGGGACTGCTGCGGATGGCGAATTTGCATCTCCACTATTATTACAAACGCAAGCAGCATACTAAATTATTTTTTATGACTCCGAATAGTGACCCTGATCTTATGGAGTTTATGCGGGGATTTATTCAGGACTATACCGATCTGGTCAAAAATAAACTGGCGTCAGAGGGTGTGCCGAAGCCCGAATTTCATGCCAAGGCATTCATTGGTATGATGGAACGCCTAAAAATGGATATTTTGTTGAATCAAGATTTCCGTGCATGTGACGTGGATCAGACGGCTGCATTGGCAGCTAATTTATTTATGCATGGCTGTGAGGCCGGAGTACAAAAATTCTGACATGTGGTCTTTTAAAACCGTACTGGCTTTGTTCAGCTAACGGTTTTTTTAATCATTGGCTGTGTCTGTGTTAAAATAAACAAGATGCATCACAAAATTGGGGAAGAGTAGGGAATCTGTAATGAATATTATGACCGTTGAACATATAACCAAAAGCTACGGCGAGAAAATGTTGTTCGAGGATGTTTCCTTTGGTATGGATGAGCGCGACAAAATAGGGGTTGTTGGTGTAAATGGTACTGGAAAATCAACGTTTTTACGTGTAATTTCCGGCCTAGAGCCGCCAGATGACGGTAATATTGCAGTGAACAACGATGTGCGAATTCAGTATCTGGCACAAAATCCGGAGTTTGATCCTGAAATGAAGGTACTCCAGCATATTTTTCATGGCAACCAGCCTGAAATGAAAGCAGTGCGTGAATATACAGAAACGATGGAATTACTGGAATTGAATCCGGGTAGCGAGGAGCTCCAAAACCGCCTGCTGCGAGCAAGTCAGCAAATGGATACGTTCCAAGCATGGCAGCTGGAGAGCGAGGCCAAAAATATACTTACCCGACTGGGAATCACTCAGTTTGAGTCTCGTATGGGCGTTCTCTCTGGTGGTCAGCGTAAACGGGTTGCTTTGGCTGCGGCTTTGATCCAACCTTGTGAGCTGCTCATTTTGGACGAGCCTACCAACCATATTGATAATGATTCCGTTGCGTGGTTGGAGCAATATTTGCAAAAGAGACGTGGTGCGTTGTTAATGATCACGCATGATCGCTATTTTCTGGATAGAGTTGCTAATGTCATGTTAGAGCTGGATCATGGTCGCCTTTTCCGTTATGAGGCTAACTATACCCGTTTTCTGGAGCTGAAGGCAGAACGCGAGGAGCGGGAAGCATCTTCGGAACAAAAAAGGAAGAACCTGCTGCGTAATGAGCTGGCCTGGATTCGTCGAGGAGCAAAGGCACGTTCGACCAAGCAGAAAGCGCGTATTGACCGATATGAGCAGCTTAGGGATCAGCAACCGGAAGCTCGTTCTGGATCTGTAGATATGTCCGTGGCCTCCACACGTCTGGGTAAAAAGATATTGGAGATCGAGCATTTGTCCAAATCGGTAGATTCCCGTAAGCTGATTCAGGATTTGAGTTACATTGCGGTTCCTGGTGATCGTGTGGGCATCCTAGGACCTAACGGTAGTGGAAAATCCACTCTGCTCCAAATGATTGCCCAGCGTGTAGAACCAGATTCCGGCAGTGTTGTATTGGGACCAACTGTGAAGCTCGGTTATTTTACTCAAGAACATCAGGAAATGGACGAATCCTTGCGTGTCATTGAATATATTAAGGAAGAAGCGGAAGTGATTCGTACGGCAGATGGTTCGACGATTACAGCTGCGCAGATGCTGGAGCGTTTTCTGTTTGCACCAAGTGCGCAATGGACGGTTATTTCTCGTTTGTCCGGGGGCGAAAAACGTCGCTTGTATCTGCTGCGTGTCCTTATGTCCGCACCAAATGTACTATTGCTGGATGAACCGACAAATGATCTCGATATTCAGACTCTTTCCGTTTTGGAAGACTATCTGGATGAATTCCCAGGCGTAGTTTTTATCGTTTCCCATGATCGTTATTTCCTGGATCGGACCGTGGACAAAATACTGGCATTCGAAGGGAATGGACAGGTACGTGTACATGTAGGCGACTATAGCGAGTATGCAGAATGGATCAGTAAAAATGCACAGCATTTTGCGAATACGTCTGTCTCGCCGGGTACAGCTTCCTCGAATCGGTCTTCTGCACCTAAGTCTGCGGGTCCTTCCGAATCAGTCAATGGGGCAAATAAACCCAAGCTTAAATTTACCTTTAAGGAACAGCGGGAATATGAGCAGATTGATGAGCTGATTGAACAAGCCGAACAGAAATTGGCCGACATTCAGCGACAGATGGAGGAATCTTTCAGCGATTCGGCACGGTTGCAGGAGCTGATGGCTGAGCAAGCGAAGGCTGAACAGCATCTAGAGTACCAAATGGAACGTTGGACCTATTTGAATGAGCTAGCCGAGCAAATTGAACAAAGTAAATCTTAAAAATAAAAGCAAGTCTCCATTTAGATGGAGGCTTGCTTTTTTGTAGAAGTAAAAGTATGTGCACCTGTTTTCCATGCAGCATAAAATGGTTAGGCTGTTACATAAGCCGCAAGCAGACGGGCAGTGTTTAATACGGCCTGCTTATGCGTGCGCTCCATTGCGTGAGAGGCGTGTACGCCAGGTCCGATCAGTGCGGCACGAATGTTATTGCCTGCTTTAAGCGCAGCCGAAGCGTCTGAACCATAGTGCGGATAAATATCTACCGCATACGGAATATTCAACTCCTTGGCCAGCTCAATCAGACGGGTCGTCATGTTATAGTCGTAAGGGCCTGAGGAGTCTTTGGCACAGATGGAAACGTCCGTTTCCTTGCAGCTCAGATCTTCACCTATGCAGCCCATGTCGACAGCAATCATCTCACTGATTCCTTCAGGTATGTAGGCCGCTCCGTGCCCCACTTCCTCATAGTTGGAAATGAGCAATTTAACAGTATGTCGAGGCTTCCAGCCTCCATGTACAGATGATTCTAATAAACCAAACAGTGCCGCTACGCTGGCTTTATCATCCAAGTGCCGCGACTTGATAAAGCCACTGGGCGTTACGACTGGGCGCGCTTCGAACGAAATAAAATCACCCACCGAAATACCGAGCTGAAGCACGTCTTCTTTCGACTCGACAAGCTCGTCAATCCGTACCTCCATATGGCTCTCCTTGCGCTCAAAGCTTCGTGCATCATCATAGACGTGCACGGATGGGTGGCTGGACAGAATAGTGCCCGTATACGTTTGTCCGCTTCTGGTATGAATAAGGCAGTATTCGTTCTCAATGCTGTTCATCATGAAGCCACCCACAGATGTCAGGCGTAGGGTACCTTGCGCTGTAATCGAACGAACCATCGCCCCCAATGTATCCACATGCGCGCTAAGCGCCACTGTATGGTCCGTTTCTTCACCTTCCAGAGTCAGGATAGCACCACCTTTTGCATTCCATTCGATGGGTACCCCTAGCTTTTCGGCTTCCTTACGAATCAGCTCCATCACATGATGTGTATATCCGCTAGGACTGGGCGTGTTCAAAAGCTGATTTAAAAAGCTCATGATATAGTTTTCATTGAATTGAATTGTCATTTGTTGCTCCTCCTCATTTGGACAACCGATCAGGGTTAGAGGACGGTTGCTCTATACCTGGGTCGGATGTAGACACCGTGCTGGAAGAACCAGTCGTGTCATTGGACACATTCGCGTATGCTTCCACTGCCGATGTGTGCTCTTCTTGTAGTGTATGAAGCTGATTAGTCAGACGCTTGATCTCTCTCTGAAGTTTATATTGACGGAAGATTCCGAAAGAACCGACAATAAGTCCACCTAAAAGAGTGCAACCGAGAATAAGCAGAATCAAAGGAATGCTGACCCTGCTAAACAGAAGGTTCACTTGAACCGAATTGACATTAATGACAGCAAAAACAGCTGTTAACAAAGCAATAACAAGTGCTGCAATCAAAGACCATTGTGTTTTCAAAATGCCACCTCCTCCCGTTACATTATAAAATCCCTTGTCCTCCATGGACAAGGGATTTATCCGTGCATCTTTTTAATGCGGGATTCGAAGTGTGCACGGTTTTACTTTCCTTCAGTTAGCTTTTCCATTTCCGTAATGACTTCTTCAAATACGCTCATGGCTTCGCGAATCGGCTGCGGAGAGGACATGTCAACGCCAGCTTTCTTCAAAATATTGATTGAATAATCACTGCCACCGCTCTTTAGGAAGCCTAAGTAACGGTCAACGGCTGGCTGGCCTTCTTCCAGAATCTGTTTCGAAAAACTGGTTGCTGCCGAGAAGCCGGTAGCATATTTGTAGACATAGAAGCTGTTATAGAAATGAGGGATTCGTGCCCATTCCATTTCTATGTCTTTGTCTACCTTCATGCCAGGTCCGTGATATTTCACATTCAAATCATAGTAAATCTCCGACAAAAGCTGCGGTGTAAGGGATTCTCCCTGTTCAGCACGCTCATGTACAATCTTCTCAAATTCCGCAAACATCGTTTGACGGAATACTGTTGTACGGAATTGGTCCGCATAGTAGGTGAGAAGGTACATTTTCTCTTTTGGATCGGTAGACTTGTTCAACAAATAATCCATCAGCAAGGCTTCATTAGTAGTGGAAGCCACTTCAGCCAGGAAAATGGTATACTGTGCATCCCGGTACTTCAATGCGTTGTCTGAATAGTACGAATGCAGCGCATGCCCCATTTCATGCGCAAGCGTGAACATGCTGTTCAGGTTATCTTTATGGTTCAGAAGCACATAAGGGTGGGTGCCATAAGCTCCCCAGCTATAGGCGCCTGTACGTTTATTTTCATTTTCGTATACGTCAATCCAGCGCTCATCATAGCCTTTTTGCAATGAAGCCAGATAGTCCTCGCCCAGAGGCTTAAGGCCTTCTTTGGTTTGCTTTTTGGCGTCTTCATACGTAATGTCCATCTTGTATTCGTCCACAAGCGGAGCGAATAAATCATACATATGAAGCTCATCCACACCTAACAGCTTCTTACGCAGCTTGATATAACGGTGAAGCAGGGGCAAGCTTTCATGAATCGTATCAATAAGATTCGTATACACTTCTTTCGGAATATTATCACCGTATAGTGACATTTCCAGTACGGAAGGGTATTTGCGAACACGAGAATAAAAAATATTTTTGTTCACATTAGCACTCAATGTAGAGGCAATCGTATTTTTATTTTTGGCATATGTGTCATATACCGCTTTAAAAGCACGTTCACGTACTTCACGGTGTGGACTTTCGAGAAATTGAATGTAGCTGCCATGAGTCAGCTCGACCTCTTTGCCATGCTCATCCTTGATTTTCGGAAACTTCAGATCCGCGTTGTTAAGCATCCCAAAAATTGTTTGCGGGGCTTGAGCCAGATTGCCAACTTGAGCGAGCAGTGCTTCTTCTGTTTTGCCTAAAATATGCGCTTTTTCCCGCTTCATTTCTTGAAGTGTAAACTTATAATCCGAAAGCTTCGGATCTTCAATGAAGGCATCAAGCTGATGATCGGGCAGCGCCAAAATTTCAGGTGTCACGAATGAAAGAGACTCGCTGACTTCCACGCCTAGTTTTTTAGCTTTTTGCGAAAGACCCTGATATGTAGGTTCAGCCGTATCTTCATCATGGTGAAGATGGGCATACACATATACACGCTCGGTTTTAAGTGACAGCTCATCTTCGAGTTTGAAGCAGTTGCCAATCGCTTCGGCTGAATTGAGCTTGCCTTGGAATTGAGCAGCCTTTTTGGCCAATTGTTTGACTTCTTCGTATTCTTGATCCCATGCCTTGCGGTTGGGGAACAGGTCTTCCAGTTTCCATGTATTTTCCACTGGCGCATCAGCGCGTTTTACAATTTCACTCATGGAGAGCCTCCTCTGATCGAACGTAATGTGGGATAGGGCTGCGGCGGTAAGGGACGGATGCCAAAACGAAGAAACCGCCACGCTTACCGTAAGCAGCAGGGCAAGAGGTTTTACAGGATGCATGTAACGGCATATCCTCCTTATACCATGGCTTGTTATGCCATAGTATGACCTTTTGCCCCTGAAAGTATAATTTTCCTTACTGTGGGTTGGAACCTATATTTAATAAGCTGTATACAATAAGATAAAAGGCAAGGCAAATCATGATTACGGCAGTGAGGGCCATCCACTTTTTGAGAGGAGTCGGTATCGTTTCACGCTTCATGATCAGCACTCCGCCCAGCGTGAAGGCCAGAATAATGAAGATGAGATAGCTGTTGGACACCATGAATAGGCTACACCTGTTTGAAAGCGTTCATGATCCGCTGCCACTCTTCCTCATTATCTTGAAAGGACTGCTTGGGGAAACGATTTTCAGCCCAATGCATCAGCGCCGGACGGCTCAAAAACGTGTGAGCTTCCTCGCCCCAATCATCAGATATTTCCCGCAGAACGATGTAACGGCCCTGCACCTCGACAGTCATCATATTCCACTTGTCTTTTTTGTATATTTCGTGTTTTTTCATCATATGCATGTCTCCGATTTTATAGATGTTTTGGTTCATGATACCGCAGTTTCTGCCGCAAAAGCAAATCATTCCAGACCGTAAAACCCGGAAAAACACCAATTGCAATGTGAAAAAGCATGAAGTATAATATGGATATTCGCCATAGATGGCGGTATTTTTAGGAGGTTGTTCACTTGAAAGGTACAGTTAAATGGTTTAACGCAGAAAAAGGTTATGGCTTCATCCAAGTGGATGGTGGCGAGGATGTATTTGTACATTTCTCCGCAATCCAAGGCGACGGTTTTAAAACTTTGGAAGAAGGTCAAGATGTTGAATTCGAAATTACTGAAGGCAACCGTGGACCACAAGCAGCTAACGTAATCAAACTGTAAGTGTAACTGAATTGTAAGAAATGTTCCGTTTTTACGGATGTCTTATATATTACGGTTAAACGATGAATTGAGAGCGCAGTTCCTTACATTTAAGGAGCTGCGCTTTTTTGCATAAAAACGTTTATGATATGAGAAGGTTGGGCCGGAATAGGGTATTATACGTAATAAAACTAAGCGTGAGTTATCTTAAGTTGAGGGAGCTGAGAAAATGAGTGCAGCAGAGGCTAATCGTAATCCTTCCCTGATTGAAGGCCCTATTGCCAAAACACTATTTATGTTCTCTTTGCCGATGCTGTTCGGAAACATTTTGCAATCCTTGAATGGAACGATTAATTCAATCTGGGTTGGGAAGTTTCTGGGAGAAGCCGCATTGACTGCCGCTTCGAATGGAAATATTATAATGTTCTTTCTGATCAGCTCGATTTTTGGAGTCACCATGGCGGCCACTATTCTGATTGGACAACATATCGGAGCGGGTGACATAGCAGAAACGAAGCGTGTAGTAGGTACAAGCGCTGTCTTTTTCCTGGTGCTTGCTTTTGCTATAGGTATTATTGGGTTTTTGGGCTCACCTTGGATTCTTCATGTACTCAATACGCCTGCCGAATCAGTCGATATGGCGATCACCTATACGCGCATTATTTTCGCGGGTATGCCCTTTTTGTACGGCTATAACTACATCATGACCGTAATGAGAGGGGCTGGAGATTCCAAAACACCATTTTATTTTCTGCTCGTTTCCGTCGTACTGGATGTTTTACTCAACCCACTACTCATATTCGGATGGGGGCCGATCCCTGCTATGGGCATCGGAGGCTCCGCCACAGCTACCCTGATTGCTCAAGGGATCAGCTTTGTATTGATTCTCATTTACCTATATCGTGTAAAATACTTTCTGCGCATTACATCTTCAGAGCTTCACTTACTTCAATTTGATTGGAAGATTATTTGGACTCTTATTCGTAAAGGAGTCCCGATGGGACTGCAGATGATTGCTGTCTCCACCAGTGCGATTGCTTTAATGAACCTGATCAACGGCTACGGGACAGTCGCAGCGGCAGCCTATACAGCAGCTAACAATTTGTCCAGCTATGTGCAGATGCCGGCCATGGCATTAGGTGCAGCCGTATCTTCCTTCGCCGCTCAAAATATCGGAGCCGGACGCTGGGATCGAGTGCGCAGGACAACCTGGATTGGGATTGTGTATAATTTTGTATTGACTGGTGGGGCTGTAATATTCATTTACGTATTTAACCGTCAAGCCTTACTGATGTTTCTTCCTTCTACGGTAGGGGCATTGGAACTGGGTATGCAGATTAATCTGATCACCTTGTGGTCTTTTGTTATATTCGGTATTACCAATGTCATTACAGGGGTTGTTCGATCTACGGGCTCTGTAATGGTGCCGCTGTTCATTACCATTATTTCATTATGGGGCATTCGTATACCTTTGGCCTATGCATTTGTCGATGAGTATGGGCTGGATGCTGTATGGTGGAGCTTTCCTATTGGTTTTACGATCTCCGCCGTAGCAGTTATTTTCTATTACGTTTTCGGAAAATGGAAGCAGGCTAGCATGGGAGAGGGAAACCAAGGCATGAAGCTGGCCGAGGACAAGGGATAGATAGGACAATTCTACTATTTGCGATTAAAGTTTTATAAGGGTGGATCTAGTTTGACTGTTATTTTTGGCTAATTCAGTGGCACGGCTACAAAGCGTTTTTGTGAGAAGAGCTCATTTTTCTTGAATAGTAAAGAAAAAAGTGAGGTTGTTCATTTGTGCTAAAAGGTCGATCATATTATAATGAATATGGTTTGGATAGGTATAATTACGTAGACAACAATGTGGAGGCACCGTCATTTGAGTTATGTTGAGCAAGGACGTTATCAAGTACCGAGAGGCCCCATAGGTCTAATGAGCCGAATGTACAAGCACATTCTCCCTGAAACGAAACAAGAATTGAGTAACTGGAAGAGCAAGGCCGAACAAATTCCGGACCCTGAGCTGAGAAGTCAGGCGCTTGCGAGCATAGCAGAGAAGACGTTTCACTGCGTGGGGGGAGCGGTTTATGCTGCAGCCAATATGTCTGACCGGCAGACGCTAATTCCACTGATTGTGGCGTACCAGACGATTAGCGATTATCTGGACAACCTGTGTGATCGCAGTACGTCGATGGACCCGGATGATTTCAGGTTGTTGCATCAGTCGATGCTGGATGCGGTTAATCCGACGGCTAGGCCAGTGAATTATTATGAGTTGCGTCGTGAGCAGGAGGATGGCGGTTATTTGACCGGGCTGGTGACAACCTGTCAGTCTTGTGTAAGCAGGCTTCCGGGCTATGAGGCGGCAATGCCTTACGTTCAGGATTTGGCGCGATTATACACGGATTTGCAAGTATACAAGCATATTAAACCCGAGCTGCGGGAACAAGCGCTTTTGGACTGGTGGTCGATTCATAAAGACCGTACACCCGAGCTGCGCTGGAACGAGTTTGCTGCGGCTACTGGCTCAACCCTGGGGGTCTTTATGCTGTTTCTTGCTGCCAGCGACCGGCATCTCACAGATGCGGGGGCTGCCTCAATACATGCATCGTATTTTCCACATGTGTGCAGTCTTCATATTTTGCTGGATTATCTAATCGATCAAGACGAAGACCGGAAGGGCGGAGATCTTAACTTTTGCAATTATTATGAAGATACCGACATGATGCTGGACCGGATCGCCTACGTTGTGAATCGGGCGCGGGCTGATATTGCAGATGTCCCTGCCAGCTCCTTTCACCGGATGATTATCGAGGGATTGCTGGCTTTATATTTATCCGACCCCAAAGTTAGTGAGCAGCAGGATGTTCGCGCTGTTTCGAGACGTTTAATGAAAAATAGTCCGCTCATGCGTTTGTTTTTCTTATTAAACAGTCGATGGATAAGAAGGCTTATATGATTATTTTGAGGAGGTCATAAATCATGACAGCAGTTAAGAAAATTGCAGTATTAACAAGTGGTGGAGATTCACAAGGGATGAACGCGGCAGTTCGCGCCGTCGTGCGTAGCGGATTGTATTTTGGACTGGAAGTATTCGGAATTCAACGTGGATATCAAGGCCTTTTGAACGATGATATTTTTCCAATGGACCTGAGAAGCGTCGGAGATATTATCCAACGTGGGGGTACTGTACTTCAATCTGCAAGATGTCTGGAATTTACGACTGAAGAAGGTCAGAAGCGTGGCGCTGAAATTTTGCGTAATCGTGGAATTGACGGCGTAGTCGTCATCGGTGGCGACGGTTCTTATCAAGGGGCTAACAAGCTGACCAAGCAAGGCATTAAAACCATGTGTCTTCCAGGAACAATTGACAATGATATTTCCTTCACAGACTACACCATTGGTTTTGATACGGCGGTAAGTATTGTAGTGGACGCAATCAACAAGCTGCGTGATACGATGTCTTCCCATGAACGTTCTTCCATCGTGGAAGTTATGGGACGCCATTGTGGAGATATTGCTCTCCATGCGGGTCTGGCTTCCGGTGCAGAAACGATCTTGGTACCTGAGGTAGAATTTGACCTGAATGAAGTATCCGATCGGATGAAACAAAACTTCAAACATGGCAAACGCCACAGTATCATTATCGTTGCTGAGGGTGTAGGCAAAGGCGAAACAGTAGCCAAAGTAATCCAAGAAAACTGTCCGGATTATGAGCCTCGTGTTACAGTGCTTGGACACATTCAACGTGGAGGTACACCAACCGCGTTTGACCGCAACCTGGCAAGCCGTTTGGGTGACTTTGCTGTTCGTCAATTGATTGAGGGTGTATCTGACAAAGCTTGCGGAACGATCGACGGTAAGCTGGTAGCTACAGATATTGGCAAGGTTGTAAGCACCAAAAAAGATTTCAACATGGAGCTTTATGAGTTGGCTCTGCGTTTGTCCCAATAATAAGAACCTTTACGTTTAGTAGATGGGCTCTGATATGGGGAAAATTAAAATTATGCGGATGACCTGAGTCATCCGCTATTTTTTTAGCTTTGAATAGGAAAAGGAGGTAATCATGCATGTATTTATTCAAAATGGAAGTGGACAGTTCCGAAGGAGCTCTGACTGTCATTCTTGCTGCTGAGAATGAAGAACAGGCATTTAAGGAAATGGATCAACATGTGGAGAGACACTTTTTATATCCCCCCGAGTTAAAGGAAGTGGCTATCGTAGAGAAGAAACGAATTACTGCTGGTGTAGCATATGTAATCGAAACACGCAAAGACTAAGTAGCCTTTGCGTGTTGTTTTTGTTCAGCAAAACGATGTTGCACTCTTACCAAACGCCAGAGAAGTAAAATGGCGCCTACGGCCAGACCTGTAATCAAGCCAATCCAGTAGCCGTAAGGTCCCCACGTGGTCCAGCGTGCGAGTATATACCCTACAGGAAGCCCAATTACCCAATAGGACAGGAATGTGAGTAAAAAGGCCGGATTGACATCTTTATACCCGCGTAGCGCTCCTTGTGTTGGTGTAGCGACAGCATCAGAGATCTGAAAGAAAATCGCATAGATTAAAAAGTGCTGGGCCAATTGAATGACCTGCAGGTCAGTAGAGTAAAGTCGAGCGACCTGTTCACCCCAGATAAGCAGTATAATAGCTGTAATCAATGATAGGCCTACTGCGCTGCTAATGCCCATTACGCTATACGTTTTGGCATCTCGTGGACGGGAAGCTCCTGTTTCAAATCCGACCAAAATCGTAAGTGCCATGCAAATACTGAGTGGAATCATATACAGCGTAGATGCAAAGTTCATGGCTGCCTGATGAGCGGCTATGGTAGCTGTGTTATAGCTGCTCATGAAGAGCGTGACAGCTGAAAAGACGGCAGTCTCAAAAAATATAGCAAATCCAATAGGTACCCCGATTTTGATAAGCTCTTTTAAAGCACTGGCCGCAATCCCGTATATTTTGCTAAAGATTCGGTATTCGGCAAATATTTTTCCCCGATGCGCAGTAATACCAGCGACCAGCATAATAATCCAGTAGGTGGTAGCCGTTGCTACCCCGGAGCCTACACCCCCCAAACGGGGAAAACCCCAGTTACCATAAATAAGTAGATAGTTCAATAAAACATTGATGGGCAATGACATGAGCGTGATCAACATCGTAAAACGGGTCTGTCCTAATGCATCCATAAAGCTTCGGAGCACAGTGTAGGCAAATAGAGGGACAACACCAAAGGCCATCGCACAAAGATAGTACAGAGCCACATTATGAACTCTCAATTCCAGATTCATACCGTTTAATATAGGCTTTACCAAAATGATGCCAGCAATTAAAACGACGATGGATAGGACGAGAGACAGCCAAAGAGCCTGAATGACATAGTAGGAGACTTTATCTTTGCGTTGTGCACCCACCAATTGGGATACAATGGGGGTAATAGCCATAAGTATGCCATTAAGGCCTGTTTGTACAGGGACCCATAGGCTTACTCCGATAGCTACTCCAGCTAGATCGGCAGGGGAAAAGTGTCCCGACATATTCGTGTCGAAAAAAGTCATGGCAGAGAGTGCAAGCTGGGTAATCAGAATAGGGAGCAAAATGTAAAAAAGCTGCTTCCATTTCTGTCCCATGGTTAGAGTCAATTGCATTTTTGTTATCCTCATTTACTAGGGTTTGATTATTTGTACATATCATAACATGTAAATTTTATTGTAAGGGATACTGCAACAATTGAACAGCAATAAAAAAGACTGCATCCGTTCGTCAAACAACGGGGCAGTCTTCGATAATAAAGATATAAGTTCTAAAATTCGTATAAAAAAAGAGGAGTCAGAAGGATAGTTATTTGTAGGTTACTCCGCTTGTATAGCGGTTAGTGGCATTCCAGAGTAAATATTCGTCCACCTTCATGTCCTTAAGCGCGCGAATTTGGTCCTCGACTTGTGTTTTCCCATATTTGGCATAATGTCCGCTTCCTAACCAACTTGCGGTAAAATCCTGAATCCACGGACGAATAATTGGCTTTAGCTTGCCTGTAGGATCGAGTTTTTTGTGTGTATCGGCCATGGAGCCTTTGATCGTCTGGTAGGGGTTCTTATCTGGGTCCTTTACACCAAACCAGCCTGTTGTATAGTGACTTGGATAAACCATCGGTGAAATGACATCCACATTTTCAGAAATTTTAGTGAAATCCTGTCCGATACCCTCGGCAGCAGGAACGGATGCGGCATATCCGAAAATATCTACCGATACCCTCACACCTAGTGGAGCAAGCTCTTTACGGGCATATTGTACGAATTCAGCGACAGTATCCGAGCGGGATTGATCGGATTTGGTATATTTTAGTTTGTTTGCTCTTTTTTCAAAACCTTCAGGGAAACGTACATAGTCAAATTGGATTTCCTTAAACCCGAGTTTTGCTGCTTCCTTGGCAATGGCGATATTATAATCCCATACTTCTTTATTATAGGGATTGACGAACCCATCTCCCTTGCCGTTTTTCCAAACAGAGCCGTCAGCATTGCGGAAGGACATCTCAGGATTTTTGTTGGCCAATACCGTATCCTTAAATACAACAATACGAGCAATCGGATAGACATTATGTTTTTTCAAACGGTCCATCAAACCGGAAATATCTTTAATGAATTTTTGCGGCTTGCCCAATTTCAGAAGCTCGGGGTTGGTCGTTGGATAAGTGATGTAACCTGCATCGTCCTTAATATCGATAACCATGGAATTGAGCTCTGTCTTGTCCAGTAATTCGAGTAGCTGAGTTATACGTGAACCGCCTGCGCTATAGGCTGTGACATAGATACCTTTAATAGCTGGCGTGGTCGGCTGTGGGTCAATTTTAACCGGCGGATTGGAGGCATCTACCTTTGTATTACTGTGTTGTGCCTGGATCATGGCACTGCTGATTGTCGTTGCCACCGTATCTTTTACATTTGGAGCGTTGGCTGACTGGCCCCCGTTTCCGCCTATTCCCATTGCCAATAGCATAATTGCCCAAATCATATTCATTTCCTAACTCTCTCCCTTATGTATGGCGCTTACCTGATTATACGTAAAGTTATGGATCAAAAAACAACACGCTTGTAACCAATACTGGTATCATCAGGCATAGTCTTACATGATTAACCTAACTATCGTTCGATGAATCCGTAAATAGGCATAAATAATGCCGCTCTCTTCACGGTTGTGGATGCAACCGGAAGAAGCGGCACTTGGCAAAAAAATTTATTGAAGATAGTTATTGTCTTGGTGCTCACAAATACTGTACTGAATAATTTCAAGCGCATCCGTTGGCTTGAGTATGGACAACCCGTCTCGAAGCACAATCATCGAGTTTAGCTCATTCTTTTTGAGAGAAGGGAGCATTTCCGGGTACCATCTTAAGACAATGTCGGACAGTTTTACCGTTTCCATTTCCACAAAAATCACCCTTTCCTGCTCGGAATCATTCCAAAAGAATCATTCAATACGATTCGGAAAAGCAAAGTGCCTGTGAAATAGCAGGTAAAGCTGGTCTTTATATACTATGGGAACAGCGCACATATAGTGTACCACAAAAACAGTATTTTGACACTTGGGTTTGTGCTTATCTTCGGCGGAATGAACCCATTACTCCAACCGTTTCCACAATATTGACAAAAGCAGAAGGGTCTACTTCCTTAATGATGCGTTTTAATTCAACAAGCTCGTAGCGTGTCGTAACAGTCATCAGCATGTCCTTTTCGGTATGTGAAAATGCACCTTCAATTTTTATTTTGCTGACACCTCGTGGCGTGGTCAACATTCGGCTGAGTAACTGGTCAGTATGCTCTGTAATGATGTAGACGGTGATCTTCGTATGACTTACATAGATTTGATCCAACACTTTACCAGTCACAAAAATGGATAACATAGAAGCCAGTGCAATATTCCAATCATCGTTCAAATATCCTGCTGCGAGAATGACCAGTCCATTCATGCCCACAAGTACAGTTCCGACGGGGAAGTCACGATATGTGGTAACGATGGAGCCGATAATGTCAAAACCGCCCGTAGACCCTCCTACCCGAAAGGAAATACCCGCCCCAACGCCGACCATTACCCCACCAAAGACAGAGGCCAGCAGGGGATCAGACACAACAGATTGTACGGGTACCCAGGCCAAAATCCACGTGGTAACGATAACCGATAGAATGCTCAGACTAATAAAACGCTTGCCTAAAATAAACCAGCCTGCAATAAGCATCGGGATATTGATGATAAAATACATGGTGCTGATATCGAATTTTGTGAAATAGCCAATTAGCATGGAAAGTCCGGCTACTCCCCCGCTCAGTAAGTGATGTGGGACGAGAAACAGATTAAAACCGCATGCTATGGCAGCGGCTCCAAGAATAACAGTTAAGCAGTTTAACACTATTTTTAACAACTTTTTTTCACCTCATTTTAATTATACAGAAAGCAACTTACTGGTATTCATGAATTGTTCTGTGCTATAATGCGATGTGGATATTCTTGAGTAGGGACCTATGTCCAGAGAAACACTTAAAATTTAAACTGTTTTAAAAAGGATAAATTCGTTTAAGATGTATCGGATAGGGTTCCCCGAATTCATTACAGAAAGATGCAGTTATAGAGTTAAATAAACTGTCACTGTATTGGGGAAAACTTATACAATAATATCGCTACTTAAGAATACAGACAACATTGTGGATTGTCCACCACATCCACCATTATGAAGGAGTTTGAATAAATTTGACGACATTTGCAGAATTTGATCTTGAACCGAAGGTAATTCAGGCGATTACGGAGCTGGGGTTTGAAGAAGCAACACCTATTCAATCCAAATCCATCCCGATTGCATTGCAAGGGAAAGACATGATTGGTCAAGCCCAAACAGGTACTGGTAAAACTGCTGCGTTTGGTATTCCGATGATCAATAAAATTTCTAAGAACGATGAAAAAATCAGAGCCCTGATTATGGCTCCAACACGTGAGCTTGCTATTCAAGTGGCTGAAGAAATCGAAAAACTCTCCCGCTTCAAAGGTCTTCGCACTTTGCCGATCTATGGTGGACAAGATATCGTACGCCAGATTCGCGCTTTGAAAAAGAAACCTCAAATTATTATCGGTACACCAGGACGTTTGCTTGATCATATTAATCGTAAAACCATTAAGCTAGAAGACGTAAACACCGTTGTTTTGGATGAAGCAGATGAAATGCTGGACATGGGCTTTATGGAAGATATTCAGTCCATTCTGAAGCAGGTTCCAGACGAGCGTCAAACGATGCTGTTCTCGGCTACAATGCCTCCTAACATTAAAAGATTGGCTGAGCAATTCCTTAAAGATCCTGAGCATGTATCCGTTATTCCTAAACAAGTTAGTGCTCCGCTGATTGATCAGGCCTATATTGAAGTTCCTGAGCGTCAAAAATTCGAAGCATTAAGCCGTTTGATCGACATGGAATCCCCAGAACTTGCTATCGTATTCGGTCGCACTAAGCGCCGGGTAGACGAGCTGGCTGAAGCTCTGCAAAAACGTGGTTATTCCGCAGACGGTTTGCATGGTGACTTGTCTCAAAACCAGCGTGATGCTGTTATGCGTAAATTCCGTGACGGGAGTATTGACGTACTCGTAGCGACTGACGTTGCTGCCCGTGGTTTGGACGTTTCTGGCGTAACTCACGTTGTGAACTTTGACCTTCCGCAAGATCCAGAGAGCTATGTTCACCGTATCGGACGTACTGGACGTGCAGGTAAAGAAGGGGAAGCTTGGTCATTCGTAACGCCTCGTGAAATTGACCATTTGCATTTCATTGAGCGTGTAACCCGTCACCGCATTCCACGTAAGCCTCTTCCAACGTTGGCAGAAGCTCTGGAAGGCAAACAACGTATCATCGCAGAACGCCTTCTAGAGGTTGTAGAAAAAGGCGAGCTGAACGAGTACAAAGGTTTGGCTATTCAAATGCTGGAGCAATATGATTCTGTACAACTTCTCTCCGCAGCTCTGAAGCTGATGACTGGTGAGAAGAGAGAGGCATCTATTGAACTGACTCCGGAAGATCCGATCCGTGCAAAACGTCGTAAACCAGACGTGCGTTCTGGCGGACGCAAGCCTTCCAACTATAGTGGACGCAGCAACGGTGGCTACAATTCCAACCGTGGCGGTAGCGGCAGTAAAGGTGGATACGGCGGTTACAACCGTGGCAAAGAAGGCGGTGGCTACAACCGTGATTCCGGAAGCCGCTATAGTGGAGATCGCAAACCACGCCCAAGCAGCAATGGCGAAACTCGCCGTCCTGCAAGACGTGAAGATTCCTCTTCTGAATAATAAGAAATAAATGATTAAAAAGTCGAAGCTAATGCTAGCTTCGGCTTTTTTTGATCGGTAAGTATGAATTTTATGGGATTTGCTTTAATGGACCACGTATGGATTTCACTAGCGCTTTAGGGATGAAATACGGTATGATATAGTCAAGAGCCGGAATTAACAGGCATAGCAACATAAGTCTTGGAACTGCCAAGGCTTGCGGAGGGAGAGACTAACATTGGAATTTAAAGGAGCTATGGGGGGGATTTACCGCCTAACCGAGTGGATTACCCGGCTGGCGGCTAGCAATTTGTTGTGGGTGTTATGTTCATCGCCATTTGTATTCTGCCTCATACTGAAATTACTGGTTATGAATCAGAATTTGGCGAATGAATCGTTACAAATGAACTGGGCGATGGCTATTTTGGCACCGCTTACTTTATTTCCAGCAACATCGGCTTTGTTCTCAGTGGTTCGCAAATGGGTGATGGGCGATACCGATACAGGCGTGTTTCGTACCTTCTTTAAAGGATATAAAGAGAACTATAAGCAGAGTCTGATTGGGGGTATCTTTTACACGTTACTGTTTGTCGTCATGTATGTGGATTACACTGTATATATGACACAGCTCAGCAACTTGCAAATCGTGGGCGTTATCATGCTGATCCTCATCATTATTTTGCTTGTGTCTATGTTTAACTTCTTTTCGATGGTAGCTCATTATCATATGTCTACCGGACAAATTATTAAAAATGCGGTTTTATTGACGCTGATTCGACCATTCCGTGTATTTTCCACCATGCTCGGCAGCGCCGTTGTTATATACATTGGAGTTAAATATCCCGTGCTTTTCTTATTCTTCATCGGCAGTGTAGTTGCCTGGTTCGCTTTTTTTAATTTTTACGGAACCTTCCTCAAAATGCAGGATCAAATGGAGAAAATGAAACAGAAAGACGAAGAAAAGGCAACCATTGAAGACAAGAAAAGTGATAACCTCTAAAAATAAAACATATTTCTCCTAGCATTTACTTTCTGAGTGAGAAGCGCTATAATAAGGTCACATCCTGCGATGCACGTTACGGTCATTTGTTGTTTTGAACCAATGACAATGTCTAGGGAGATCTATACGAATGAATAGCTGAAAAGCCCTGTCAATTGCTGACAAGGGGACTTCAAAAGTTTATTCTGCGGTCACCCACCTGCTAAAGCAGGTTCAGAAGACGCTATGGTCGGACGGCATCGGCGGGTACTCCATAATGTAATGAACACACTCTGGTACTGCTTATGCAGAAACAGGGTGTTTTTTGTATGCAACAATGTTAAACTAAGACATGAGGTACTAAGGTCGCATACCACAGGCATGATCGGACTCAATTTCGGTTGTTTATCGTGTTTTATAAAGCGCTTGCAGCAGAGGAAGCCGATGTGTCGTATGATAGGTAGCGATTATCGTGAAGGAGGAAATGTCTTGTCGTTGAAGAGGACTCTGGTAGGGATTGTGCGCAGCCAAGAAGGTACAAGCGACCGGGTCAAGGACCCCCAAATGAAGACACGCTATTATAACTTATCTAGAGACAAGGCTTGGGAAGAAGTATCATCTATCTTGAAAAAGATTCCTGGCTACAAGGTACTCCATGAGGTTGCATCCGTAGGTGAGATTACGTTGGAGAAGCGAACGGCGTTCGGCAGAACCGTCGACATTACCGTTTCTATTTTATCTGTCTCGCCAGTTCGAAGTGCGGTGGATATTTATTCTGCTTCACGTGGATCGTTAGGGGACTTGGGTGCGAATTACCGCATTATTTTGCAACTGTTCGCTATGATCGACAAGAAGCTGTCTGCTTATAAGGTCGTACAGTAGTAGCAGGTTGTGGGAGCAGTGATGTGGTAGACAAACATCAAAAAAAGCGAGGAAGGCAATCCTTCACTCGCTTTTTTAATATTCGGTCCTGATTTAGACGAGTTTTTTTACGGCTGCAATCGCTTGATCATAGTCAGGATGCTCGGCCATTTCGCTCAAGTATTCTACGTAAGCGATTTTGTCATTTTGGTCAATGACAAAAATAGCTCTATGGTCCAAATGGAATTCCTTAATGAATACACCATAAGCTTCACCAAAGGAATGATCTTTGTAGTCGGACAGTGTCAATACGCGATCAATACCAGCCGCACCGCACCAACGAGCTTGAGCGAAAGGCAAATCCACGCTGACCGTCAGTACCACAACTTGGTCCCCCAGGGAGTCTGCTTCCTGGTTGAAACGTCGCGTCTGTGCGTCACACACGCCTGTATCTAGAGAAGGGACAACGCTAATCAGTTTGACTTTGCCTGCAAAGTCTTGAAGCGTAGCTGCTTCCAATAAGTCTTTCTGTAATTTGAAATCAGGCGCCTGATCTCCAATTTTCAGTTCAGGACCTATGAGAGTCAAAGGATTGCCTTTAAAAGTAGCAACTCCTGTACGTTCTTGTGCCATATGTAATAGCCTCCTTTGGTTTTTGGCATTGGTTATCGTTGCCGAAATCTATTATAATCTTTTATAAAAGACATTGTCCAATTTGAATAAGGTGGAGACACCCCATGAAGGAAGGATTGCCTTGATTTTTTTACGTTATGAGAACTGGAAAAGTTATTTGCGGTTTTACCCGGTAACCTGTCTGATTTTGCTTATCAATATTGTGATGTTTATTGTACTGACCGTGCAAGGTGGATCGGAAAATAGTTTGACGCTGATCCGGTATGGGGCTTTGATTAATGAGGCGCCATTCACTGACCAGCTGTGGCGGTATGTGTCAGCTATGTTTTTACATGCAGGCTTTGATCATCTTCTGTTTAATTCCTTTGCAATACTTGTATTCGCTCCTCCGCTGGAGCGTTTGCTCGGGTCCTTACGATATGTGTTATTGTATCTAGTCACGGGCATTGTAGGGAATATAGTGTCCATTGCACATTACAACATGCTGGCGGAAACGACAGTCTCTGTAGGAGCCTCAGGAGCGATTTATGGCATCTATGGGGCGTTTCTGTACGTTGCCTTATTCCAACGTTCCTTGATGGATGATGCTTCGCGCAAAACGCTGTACACGCTGCTTGGGTTTGGTATTCTGTTTTCTTTTGCTGTAGCGAACATTAACTGGACCGCTCACTTTGGGGGATTGCTCAGTGGGTTTTTCTTTTATGGATTATTGATTAGATTAACTGGCCAGCGCAAACGTCACTAAAGACAGCTTTATCGTAAGTTATCAGGGTAAGAAAGAGTATGATGTTCGATGGACATCTTCTTTCGGATGTTGAAAAACAGATTGGAGCGAATATCGGAGTGGAATTACGACAGTTGCAATACTTCATGAAAGTAGCGCAAAAAGAACATGTCACTCAGGCAGCCGAGGAGCTACATGTGGCGCAATCTGCGGTAAGTCGGCAAATTCATCAGCTTGAAGAAGAGCTGGGAGTTAATCTTTTTATGCAAAAGGGTCGCAATCTGCAGCTTACGCCAGTGGGACAGCTATTTTGCAAACGGGTGGAAACGATCATGAAAGACCTGGAGCGGGCTGTTTTGGAAGTGCATGAGTTTTTAGACCCTGAGGGGGGCGAAATCCGTATCGGTTTTCCGCACAGTTTGGGGATTCATCTTATTCCTACAGTGGTGGCTGAATTCCGTAAGCGGTATCCCAATGTTAAATTCAGATTTAAACAAGGAATGTACCCGAGTTTAATTCGTGATGTGTTAGCGGGTGAGGTGGATTTGGCTTTTGTATCTCCTTTTCCAGATCGACATGACCATGTCGAGGGGGATGTGGTGTTAACCGAGGAGTTATTTGCAGTTCTCCCGCCTAATCATCCTTTGGCTTCAGCCGAACACATCACATTGAGCCAGCTTAAGGGAGAAAAATTCATCTTGTTCAGAGATGGATATTCGTTACGCCCGATTGTCTGGCAGGCCTGTCTGGAGGCTGGATTTACACCGGATATTGCTTTTGAAGGCGAAGAGACTGATACGATTCGCGGATTAGTAGCTGCAGGTATGGGGGTTAGTCTTCTGCCTGAAATGGCGCTGTTTCAGACTAACCCGTTGCAACCTGCAAGGGTGTCGATTGTTGATCCAGAGGTGACAAGAACGATTGGCTTGATTCATCGCAGAGATGACAAGCTTCCGTTAGTTGCTAAATCGTTCCGAACTTTTCTATTGCAATATTTTGGCCTTCATGGTAATGCTGCTACTTCGAACAAAACGGCAAAAGCAGATTGAGGCTACTAAGTATAGTTTATTGGCTTAAGATCAAGAAAAAAAGGTTGTTCCTCTACCGTCATTGGTGGAGGAACAACCTTTTTTGCAATACAAGTGATTAATCCCGGCTATTAAAGATGCCGATTAGGCGGATCAGTTCCAGCAAGGAAACGAGAGCTGCAGCCACATAGGTCAATGCAGCAGCATTTAAAACTTTAGCTATACCACGTTCTTCATCACTACGGATAAATCCTTCAGAAACCATGATTTCCCGTGCGCGATTAGAAGCATTAAACTCAACTGGCAATGTAATTAATTGAAAAGCAACAGTAGCCGAGAAGAAGATAATACCCAGACCGATCAGGTTCGTAAAGCTAAATAAGAAACCGGCAATCAGCAGAAATGGTGCAATCCCGGAAGCAAAGTTTACAATCGGAAAAATCCGGTGGCGAAGTGCCAGCATAGGATAATGCTCTTTATGTTGGATGGCATGACCAACTTCATGGCAAGCCACAGCAACCGCAGAAATGGATTTTTCGTAATAAACGGGCTCAGACAAGCGCACCACTCGTTGTATCGGATCATAATGGTCAGATAGCGCGCCAGGTACTGGCTCAATAGGCACATCGTGCAAGCCATTACGATCCAGCATGTGCCGAGCTGCATCATAACCAGTCAGTCCATTTTCGTTTGGAACATCAGACCATTTGTTAAACGTACCTTTTACACGAAATTGCGCCCATAAGGATAATCCGAACGCAAGAATAATCAATATATACATACCCATCATAAAGCAACCCTCCATTATTATTCATACTACTAGCTCGGGTATCTACATCATAGAACTATGCTCCAACAGATACTTCAAAGCCTCAATACAAGCAGCGCTTTGTGGCAAAAGACCGGTAAGCAGCTTGCGAGCTTGGACGGGCTTGAGCTGTCCGAGAAGAGGTTGTAGTTCATTGACTTCACGCTCTAGACGCTGCATGTGCATTTCTAGACTCGTTAGTTTGTCAGTAACGTGCTCTTCTCCTGCAACGGAGTTCCATTTAATCAGTGTCTGTCTGATTTCCTCGAGGCTATACTTCTCTTGTTTCATTTGGTTAATACGTTCAAGCCTGTTTAAGGTTTCATCATTATAAAGCCGATAATTTTTCAATGATCGTTCTTCAGGCGTGATCAAACCGAGTTTAGTGTAATAATCAATCGTTCGTTCGCTGACACCAGCCGCTTTGGCTAGTTCACCAATTCGATATAGCTTCATATCCCCATCTGTCTTCACCTCGCGCTCTTCGTTCAATCTTCAATAATAACATCTTAAACCGAGAGTTTATAAAGGATATTTTACATGATTCTCAACCATACAGTCAAACGTTATGCTTTTTATGAACACAAACGAGCTATTTATATAGTCAGAAAATATGACATGAAAGATTTAAAGGCTTATTTTTTTAACATAATAAAAAAAATCTTGTCAACTTTCATGTATTCTGCTTATAATGACAATAAGAATTTCACGAAATGTAAAGAAACCTAACATTCAAGGGAGTGGTCTTCATGAGAAAAAAGTGGTTAGTTGTATTATTGGCCATGCTGACGGTTCTGGCTTTTCCTGTAGGTGCGTTCGCTGCTGACGGGCCCACAAATATCCAACTTCAAGCTGGACTAAACACGGCCTTTACGTTCTTGGCATTTATACTTGTGTTTTTCATGCAAGCGGGATTTGCATTGCTGGAGGCAGGCTCGACACGAATGAAGAACGCGGGTCATGTCGCTGGTAAAACGATTCTCACGACGGGTGTTGCGGCTTTGTCCTTCTGGGCTCTCGGATTTGGCTTCGGCTTCGGCAATGATGGTGGTAACGGATTTATGGGGCTGACGGGTTTCTTCATGAGCGGGACAGATGCTGCTGCATCGTTTGATACTCTTTCAGGTTTGGATGTTCCAATTACGATTATGTTTTTGTTTCACTTTGCTTTTGCTGCGGTATCTCTTTCGATCGCATGCGGGGGGATGGCAGAGCGTGCAAAATTAAGTGTATACATTATTTTCGGTATTTTGTTCTCCATCGTGATCTATCCAGTTGTAGCTCACTGGGTATGGGGCGGTGGCTGGCTTGGCAAGTTGGGAATGCAGGATTACGCTGGTTCAACAGTAGTCCATTTGACAGGTGCTACGGCGGCACTCGTCGCTACGCTGCTGCTCAAACCGCGTCTGGGCAAGTTTAATAAAGATGGCAAGCCGAACATTATCCCTGGTCATAATCAGGTGTACTCGATCCTGGGTGTTATTATTCTCTGGTTTGGCTGGTTTGGATTTAACCCAGGTAGTGCTGTTTCTGCGATGAATGACGGATTCTTTGGATATGTAGCCCTGACTACAAATATTGCTGCGGCGGCAGGCGGAGTTTTCGCATTGCTCGTATCTTGGATGGTATACGGAAAAGCAGATATTCCGGCTATGCTAAATGGTGTGCTGGCAGCCTTGGTTGCCATTACGGGTTCTTGTGCCTTTGTGGCACCTTGGGCGGCATTGGTCATTGGCGCAGTTGCAGGGATCGTCACATTCTTCACAGCGCAATGGTTTGAGCGTGCGAGAGTAGATGACCCGGTATATGCTTTCTCCGTACACGGTGTTGCAGGGATGTGGGGCGCGGTATCCACAGGGTTGTTCGCTACTCCTGAGCTTGTAAAAATAACAGGTGTAGGTCAAGCGGGCCTGTTCTATGGTGGTGGTTTTACGCAATTAGGAGTACAGTTGCTTGGACTGATTGGCACTTTGGCATTCGTATTCGTCATTTCCTTCATTATTCTGGGTGCGATGAAAGCAATTATGGGGATTCGCGTTACGGAAGAGGAAGAAACGATGGGACTTGATATCAGTGAACACGGTACGTACGGCTATCCAGAGCAAATGAAGTTAGTTACCGAAGCTGAAAAGCGTTCTGGAATTGTCAGCTAATATGTAAAATATAAAGAGCCAGTATGGATGAGCGGAGGAGATGGAAGTATGGAACTGCAAAATATGGCCCCTTGGGTGAGTTCCGCCGAAGCGATTGATCATGCAGACACACCTGAGTCCTTAAGGCAGGCCAGGATCGATTCTCAGAAATGGCTGCTGGCTTCCCAAGCCTCCGCTCCGTTATCAGACTGGTTACGAACGGCGAATGAAATGCATGACCGCATCGCGGCCAGAGCTGTACAAATGTGCGAAAAAGGGATGGTTGAGGATGGCTTTGGGCCTCCTCCCGTCCCTTACGCATTTATAGCCTTCGGAAGCATGGGGCGCTCGGAATCGACGCTGTGGAGTGACCAGGATAACGGTATGATTATCAGTGACCTTGTGTCTGCTGACAAAGAATTGTATTTCAGCGAGTTTGGTCGCAGAGTGTCTGCGATGCTAGAGTATTTGGGATATCCCAAATGCGAGGGGAAAGTGATGTGTTCAGAGCCATTGTGGCGCCATACATTGTCTGGATGGCAAGAACAGCTATCCAAATGGTCGGAAGATTTTGCTTGGGAGCCGATTCGTTATCTTATTATCTCGTCTGATATGAGACATATCGCAGGCGATCAGCAATTGTCTGCAGAATGGAAGCGAAGTTTTTATAAGTTGTTCCGAAAACATCCCGATTTACCTTCAGCCGTACTTAGGAACACGGTAAGGCATAAAGCGACACTTAATATTTTAGGTCAGATCGTTACCGAGCGATTCGGTGAGCATGCAGGTGATTTTGATGTGAAATATGGGTTATACATTCCGTTGGTGAACGCCGTCCGTTTTTTGGCATTGCAACATGGTGTAGAGGAAACTTCTACCTTGAAAAGGCTCAGGCGTCTCGCATCACTTGAAGCGGCACCGTTGCCTTTACTTGATGCTTGCGAGCGAGCTTTTCGGAACGCACTTCAGCTTCGAATGGCTACTCCGGTAAAGGAGAAGGGTGGATTGCTTCTCAGTAATGGCTATTTGGCCGTCAAGCCGCTGAAGCAAGGGAAAGGCTGGCATGAGCTGCGCGAGGCTCTTTCGACAGTACGACGGCTGCATCGTGCGTTGCAAAGGCAGCTGCGATTTATGGAAGGGAGAAGGTCATGAAGGAACCAGCGCAGGGAGGTGGCTTCTGGAGTGCTCTCCGCAGAGGAGGGGTACCGTCGGCAATCGCATCTGTAATGGGGGCTCCTACGGCTCAGCAGATGGCGTTTATTCGGTCCTTAACACGGGAACAACGGCGTTCTGAAGTATTGCGTACCCCGCTGGAGCGTTTGGAGACGGTAGTTTTTGATCTGGAGACAACGGGATTTTCGGCACAGCATGGAGATGAGATTTTATCGTTCGGAGCGATTCGGGTAGTCGGGGATGTGATTATGGAAAAAGAGCAGTTTTATACGCTTGTTAATCCGCGGACTGAGATTCCTAAACACATCACTGAGCTAACTGGGATTACCCGGGAAATGACGGATGAAGCTCCGCCGCTTATGAATGGACTGCATGACTTTATGTCCTTTGTAGGTGGACGGGTGCTTGTAGCGCATGCTAGCGCTCATGATAAGGCCTTTTTAAATGCTGCGCTATGGAAAACATCTAAAGTTCAGTTAACTCACCGTGTACTAGACACAATGATGCTCGCCAAATGGCTGGAGCCACAGCAACACCAAACCTATAGTTTGGATGAATTGTTGGCCTATCAATCCATTCCGATTGAAGGGCGGCATCATGCGTTAGAGGATGCGAAGATGACCGCTAAGCTATGGGTGGCGTATGTTCAGGAAATGCTGAAGCGTAATGTGACCAATTTGGCAGATATCTACGCGCATTTAAGCCATGCCTGATCAGTACAAGGCATAACATCTGACCTCACATAATAACAGCAAGTTCGCGATTTTCGTGGGTTTGCTGTTTTTTTGTGTCCTGTTCAGATTTTAGAAGGTTAGAGGTGGGAGCAGTATGGGCATCCTATGGGGAAGGATAAAGGTCATTTAGATGAAAGATAGGTGATAAGACTTTGAAAAGATTTCTTTTCATCAGAGCAATAATGGTATTGGTTATGGTCGGGGCTTCATGGGGAATTATTGCAAACACAGTCAATGCAGCAAGCCTTCCCGTGAGAAATGCACGGTTGGAAGAAAAATACAAGGGTGAAAAAGAGCTTGAAATTGAGAAGAATGTAGGGACTGAATCAGATGCGGCAGAGGTAATGAAAAGAATCAAACTTGGACAACAGCTTCCTTCTATGATTTTAAAGGGATTAAACGGCAAGTCCTACGATGTAGGGGCTCCGCGAAATAAAGCGATGATCATTAGCTTTTGGGCTTCGTGGTGCGATCCGTGCCGATTAGAAGCGCCTATGCTGAATGAATTGTATAGTAAATACAAACATGCTGTAGATGTGTATGGCATCAATGTAACCCGTTATGATCGATTAGAGGATGTGCAGAAGTTTTCCCGTTCTTTGGCCCTCCGATTCCCCATTTTACTGGATGAACAAGGAGCATTTTTTGAACAATTTGGAGGAGCGGCTTTCCCAACTCATGTTACGATTGACCATCATGGACATGTACGAGAAATCATAATCGGCATGCTCAGTGAACGGGAATTGGAGGGTAAAATAGAAGCTCTTCAAAAAATAAAGTGACTTTAGGGGCCGATTAGACCGCCAAAGTCACTTTATTAGCTCATGCTTGTACTTGATTAGTGGTTAACTAAACCGTGATGAGTAAGCTCTGTTTGTTCATTTTTTGGAGTTGGTGCTTCCAGCAATGCGTAACGGAAGCTGTCCAAGAGAGCTTCCCAGCTCGCTTCAATAACATTTTCAGATACACCTACGTTACTCCAGACGTCCTCGTAATTTTTGGACTCAATGAGCACGCGTACCTTGGCGGCAGTGGCGTCTTTTTCGTCAAGCACACGCACCTTATAGTCAGCCAAATGCATGTCCCGCAAGGCTGGGAAATATTGAGAAAGAGCCTTGCGGAGTGCGTTATCAAGTGCATTGACAGGACCATTCCCTTCAGCTGCGGTATAGACACTTGTCCCTGCAACATTCAACTTTAAGAAGGCCTCGGAGACGACCGATCGGCCCGCTGTTTTTTCCACTAGCACTTTAAAGGATTCAAATGAGAACATTTCCTTTACTTCACCGCCAGCTTCACGAATAAGCAATTCCAGCGAAGCATCTGCGCCTTCAAACTGATATCCCTGATGCTCAAGTTCTTTGATGCGACTAATGACGCCACGTGCCTCATCACTGGACGGATCGAGGGTGATGCCCAGTTCCTGCGCCTTGGATACAACGTTGCTTTGTCCGGCCAATTCGGAGACCAAGACCCGCTGCTTGTTCCCCACCAGTTCGGGAGCGATGTGCTCATAGGTTCGTGAGTCGCGCAGAATAGCTGACACGTGAATGCCTCCCTTATGGGCAAAAGCAGCATTGCCAACATAAGGCTGGTTTACAGGCAGATTAACGTTGGCGACTTCGCTCACAAAGCGAGCTGTATTGTGGAGTTGTTTTAGCTTCTCGGGATCTAGACAGTCGTAGCCCAGTTTGAGCTGCAAGTTCGGAATGACGGAGCAGAGGTTGGCGTTACCACATCGTTCACCGTAGCCGTTGATGGTGCCTTGGACCTGCCTTGCACCTGCTTGAATTGCACTTAGTGTGTTGGCTACTGCCAATTCGCAGTCATTGTGTGTATGAATGCCCAACTGTGACTTCGTTACCTGGCTTTGCAGTGTAGTAACAATTTCCTGTATTTCATGTGGCAGGGTACCGCCGTTGGTATCACACATCACGAGCCAATCCGCGCCTGCTTCCTCAGCTTTTTTCATAACGGCGAGTGCATACTCGGGGTTGTTTTTATATCCGTCAAAAAAATGCTCGGCATCAAAAATAACCTCCATGCCCCCTTGCTTTAAAAAGGCGATGGAGTCGTAAATCATAGACAGATTTTCCTCCAATGTTGTCTGTAAAGCAGTGTGTACATGAAAATCCCATGATTTACCGACTAGAGTAGCGGCCTGAGCGCCGGATTCCAGAATCCGTTGCAGATTGACATCTTGCGCTGCGATGCTATCTTTGCGGCGCGTGCTGCCGAAGGCGACAATTTTTGCCTGAAGCCCCAGCTCTTGTACCCGTTTGAAAAATTCGATATCCTTGCTGTTGCTCCCGGGAATCCCGCCTTCAATATAGTGAACACCGAGATCATCGAGTTTTTTGGCGATTTTCAATTTGTCATCAGCAGACAAGCTAATTCCTTCTCCTTGAGTGCCGTCTCGCAGCGTTGTGTCAAAGATAGAAATAGCGGTGGACATGAGGGACTCCTCCTTCGCGGATTGCTCAGATTGGTGATGCTCTGCTTTTTTAAGTACATTAATTTAGTTGTTTAACGCTTAAAAACAGGAAAGCGTTAGTTTGTCGTGTTCGTATGATAGTCGATTATAACAACTAATGACTTCAAATGTAATATATAATTATCTTTTTTGAACACAAAACCTATATTTTTTATGTAAAATAGGAATAGCATTCAAGGGTAACCCAAGTATAAAATCAAAGGACATATTCCTGATCTAACGAGTGAATTACAGTTAAAAAGAAGGGTTGAGCATGAAAGATGTCAGTGCTTATTATCCGGTTGGTGGACGAGTTATTCTGCATGTGGATATGAACGCATTTTATTGTTCCGTTCATGCAGCGGAGGAGCCGGAAAAATATAAAGGATTGCCTACCGCAGTGGCAGGCAGCAGTGAGCTGCGCAAAGGTGTAATTGTGACCTGCTCTTATGAGGCACGACGATTGGGCATTTCAACAGGGATGGTTGTTCAGCAGGCTCGCCGGATTTGTCCGCAACTCATCGTAATACAGCCTGATTTTCATTTATACCGTCGTTATTCCAAAGCATTTATGAGTATTGCTTACTCGTATACGCCTATGCTGGAAGCAACTTCAATTGATGAATGTTATCTAGATATTTCCGGTTCCAAGCAGTTTGGAACACCTTTGGATATTGCCGAGGAAATCCAGCGTAGAGTAGAAGAAGAGCTAGGCTTGCCTTGTTCAATTGGGGTAGCGCCCAACAAACTACTGGCCAAAATGGCCTCTGATCTGAAAAAGCCACGCGGGATATCTGTTCTACGTTTGCGTGATGTACCCAACATTTTGTGGAACCTTCCATGTGGGCAGTTGTTTGGTGTGGGCCGAAAAACGGCAGACAAGCTTCTACAAATGAACATTCGTACCATTGGGCAACTGGCTAAGGCAGATGAACACATGCTGGTTAGCATATTTGGTGTAACGGGTTCTTGGTTAAAATTGGCGGCAAACGGAATTAATCATTCTCCAGTCAGCGCTGAGCGGGAGCCAAACAAATCCATCGGGCACACCACCACCTTGCCTATGGATGTAGTAAAGCTCGAAGAAGCCCAAAGGATACTGCTTAACATTAGTGATCAGGTAGCCCGGCGGCTTCGACGGCACGGTATGCTGGCAGGAGGTATTCAACTGACGATTCGGACCCCAGATATGAAGACCTTTACGCGTTCTCAAGTCAGGAGTACGCCTACGGAAAGTGCAGAAGACATATATAAGGAAGCTTGTGCATTGTATCGTCGCCATTGGGGAGAGGATAAGCCGGTGCGTTTGTTGGGGATTACGCTGCAACAGCTCATTCCTAAGGAGGAAGCGGCTGTTCAATTAGATCTATTTGAATACCAGGACCAGCCTAAAAAAGAAAGTTTACTGAGAACGATGGATGCGCTGCGCGATAAGTTTGGTGAAAATGCGATTTTGACTGCGGGGATGCTGGGAGATGATCCTTCGGTACTTCTTCGCAATTCCAAGTTGCGCGGAACTTCGCTGCAAAAAGACAATCTACCCACTCCAGAGTGAACTTCGGGGAGGGTTATTGTTGTATCAGTAACACACGCTATAAGCGTTTTTTGCATGAAGGATAAAGGAAAATAATTTGTAATAATATTGGGTTTGTATTAATATGTGAATAGAATGCAAAAGCTGGTTTGTTCGATTGTATAGGAGGAAGAGAAAAGTTATGGCTAAATACACTTGGGTAGAAAAAGATACATGCATTGCTTGCGGAGCCTGCGGCGCTACAGCACCAGACATCTATGATTATGATGATGAAGGTTTGGCTGAAGTGATCTTTGAAGGGGATGCAAACCAAGGCATCAAGGCGATCTCGGAAGACCTGTTTGATGATATGCAGGATGCTTGTGACGGTTGCCCTACAGATTCCATCAAAGTTGCAGACGAACCTTTTAATAAAGAAGGTTAAGTGTAAGTTTTTTGGACAGGCATAGCACCGCCAGTACCCTTCGCCGTATAACGGTGAAAGTATGCTGGCGGTGCTGTTTTTTTTATGTGCTGTCCATCAGACCTATTGTGACCGATATACATAATAGTAAGCAAGATTACACGATCAGGAGGATCCGATGGACCATTCGCCTCATCTTAAATCGTATGTAAAAAAGCACCCTGATAATAAAATGGCCTGGTATTTACTCGGTAAAGAGTATGAAAGCAGCGGCCAGGAGGGCAAAGCAAATTATTGCTTCAATCGTGCAGGGGAAGTGTTCGAAGCCTTTGAGCATAAACAGATTCCGGCAGACGTATGGATGGAATATCAGGATAAACTGGTTCAGATGTCCAAGGAGAAGGAGCGGAGAACCGCTCGAACACGCCACCTTCTAACTGCGTTAATGGTACTTCTGCTCATCTGGGTCCCTTCAGCCAATTCACCGAGCACTTTACCTGAGAGCGCATCCGTTCCATCCGGAACTGAGGACGCAGCGATTGATCATGCCGAAGTTGCAAAAGTGGCTACTGCAGATCCAAAGGAGAGGGCGCAGAACGGTGAGACTTATGTTGGTGGTGTGTTTACGGCTCAAGCCAGGCAAGGAAGTGGGGCTGGAACAGCGCTTACGGATATGTTGGCAAAGACGAGTCAAATGCCGTCCAAGACCACGGTGCTGGGCATGGAGCAGAGCGGGGCGTGGCTGATCTGGAGAGAAGGCATGAAGCCGTTACTTAGTGTACAGAACAAGGGAAACGGCGGATTAGCTGTTCAGTCTTACGACGCCGCTGCATGTGCTTGCAAGCCGTCAGATAGTGAAACTCTCCGCAAATCAGGTCTAAAATGGGCTGCCGGACAGGAAGAACTGGCTGTGCTGAATAGTGCCATGCGTGCATTTCGCTCGCAGCATCAACGTCTTCCCCAGAGTCTTGAGGAACTGACCCGAGATTTTCCCGATAACACGATGTACGGTACGACTGACGGGATGAAGAAGGCTTTTACACCTATGCGCAATTTACTTGCTTCTCCAGGACAGGGAACAGGGAAAGATCAGAACACTGGCGCAGCGGCTGAGAAAAGTCTATTGCTGGCATCGTCATTGCACGGGCGTCCTTTTCTGGGGCAACCGCTACGAATTGTGATAGACAAATCCAAGCACAGGCTAGCATTGGTGAGCGGCAATATACTTATTCGCAATTATCCCATCGGTTTGGGCGGAGAAAGAACACCGGAAGGGAAATTTGTGATTACCGATAAAGTCGTAAATCCGAACGGCAAATCCAACGGTGAGTTTGGTAGCCGTGGTATGCAACTGTCTGCAACGAATTATGCTATCCATGGTACGAACGAGCCAGACAGTATCGGCAAAAATGAGTCACTGGGTTGTGTCCGCATGGGGAAGGAAGACGTGGAGGAATTGTTTGCATTCGTACCTTCAGGTACGGAGGTGGTCATTGGTAACGGGGGACTGCCTGATCAAGTGCTTGTACCTGGTTCCCGATTTACGAGTGAGCCGCAGCACGACCAGACGAATCCCCGCAAAACCTATCACTGGCTAAATTAACGTTGTGGTGCCGCTGCTACTTGTTGATTAACGATTTCCTGCTTGTGCTAAAACAATGACCAGAACAATCACAATGATGAGTAGAACAAAGCTGATGGCGGTCCATACGATCGCTTTCTTGTTCACCTCATCCTTTTTCTTTTGCAGACTGGGCGGTTTACGCTTGGTCTTCATATCAGCATCCCTCTTTTCTTGCGGGCTAAGATCCTGTCTTACTATGTCCATTGTAAATGGTTTGATTATACATTTTCAATGACATCTCCATGACAACTGAATTGTTCTGATGTTGGACCTCGCAAATTACTTTCTTTTTGGTATGGAAAAAGCTAAACTATTTTGTAGAGATGTTTTTTTAGGATTGTGCAAGGGCATAGAACGGAGTGGATGAATCGTGTTGTATCGAAGGATCGCGAAACCTGTTTTTTTCAAAATGAGTCCAGAGAGGGCCCATCATGTAGTCATTGACGGCTTAAAACATGCTGGCTCACTTCCTGGTGGTGCGGCGACGTTGCGAGGGATGTATGGAGTCAAGGAAACGGAAGATCTTGCCGTTGACCTGTTTGGCATTCATTTTCCCAACCCGATTGGACTGGCTGCGGGACTGGATAAAAATGCTGAAGCGGTTGCCGGTTTTTCTTCCATCGGTTTTGGTTTTATGGAAGTAGGCACGGTGACACCTGTCGGACAGCCCGGCAATGATCAGCCCCGTTTGTTTCGACTGCCTCCCGATGAGGCATTAGTCAATCGGATGGGCTTTAACAATCTGGGTGCTGAGAGCATGGCCCAACGTTTGGCTACCCTTAAACATCGACCTGTACCGGTTGCTGTTAATATCGGCAAAAATAAAGTCACGCCAAATGAGGATGCTCATAAGGACTATGAGAAGTGTATTTCCGCACTGTATCCGTATGCGGACTTCTTTGTAGTGAACATTAGTTCACCCAATACTCCGGATTTACGAAAACTCCAGCATGGCAGTGAACTGAAGTCATTACTGGAAGCGGTTCGGGCAGAGATGGGAGTTCAGGCGACAAAGTATGGTAAAGCCAAGTCTGTACTGGTCAAAATTGCGCCGGATGTATCGGACGAGGAATTGGAATATATGACAGATGCGATTGCAGCTAGCGGAGTGGACGGCATTATTGCAACGAACACGACGATATCCAGAACTGGTCTGACGCATCGGAATGCAAGTGAAACCGGAGGATTGAGTGGTAAGCCGCTACGTGACCGTTCCACAGAGGTCATTGGACGGGTGTACCGCCAGACGGAAGGGAAGCTGCCTATTATTGGATCAGGCGGTATTTTTACCAGTCGTGATGCCTATGACAAAATTAAAGCAGGCGCTAGCCTGATTGAAATTTATACAGCATTGATCTATGAGGGGCCGGAAGTAAACCGGGCTATACATGCCGGTCTGCGTGAGCTGCTTCGAAAGGACGGCTTTAGACATATTACCGAGGCTGTTGGTGCAGCTCACAGATAAAAAAGTGTTGTCGGAAGAGACAGGAGGTACGGGGATGGACGGAAGAGACTGGGGAACATTTTTGCTGCCATACGATCAGGCGGTGGAAGAGCTTAAGGTCAAGTTCAAAACAATGCGTGCGGAGCTGAAAAAGCGCGAGGAATACGCTCCTATCGAATTCGTAACTGGACGGGTTAAAAAAATATCCAGCATCCTCGATAAGGCGAAGAGATTACAGGTTCCACCTGATCAGCTGGAGACGGGGATCGAGGATATCGCCGGCATTCGCATTATGTGTCAATTCGTAGAGGATATCCGGCGGGTAGCCGAATATATTCGAAGACGTAAGGATTTGACGGTATTGTATGAAAAGGACTACATCACCAATTATAAAGATAGCGGCTATCGCAGCTTTCATATGATTGTGGAGTACCCGGTTCAGACAGCAGTGGGGTTAAAGATTGTGCTGGCAGAAATTCAGATCCGTACGTTGGCTATGAATTTTTGGGCAACCATAGAGCATTCTCTTAGCTATAAGTATCGTGAGAGCTTGCCGGATGATATGCGGGCCCGGTTGAAAAAGGCGGCGGAGGCAGCCTTTGTGTTGGATAATGAAATGTCTTCCATCCGTCTTGAAATATTGGAAGCGCAGAAGAAGTTTGAGGATGAAGCCAATATCGTATCCAAAGTCCTAACAGGCATGCACCGTCTTTATTTCTACCATAAAATTAGTGAAACGATTGAGGCGCAGCGCAGATTTAATGAACTGTGGGAGCGGCACGACATGGAAGGAATCAAGCAGCTGCATGATGAGGTCAAGGAGATGCTGGAAGCTTCAACTAAGGAAGAAGACAGGGATGAGTTTTAAATGGTGAACCCTTCCTATGAACCGTTGTACGTGACTTATTTGGTATACTTCAATCGGGATCGGGATTACTTTGAATGTCATGAGGTACTGGAAGAGCTGTGGCTTAAGCTGGACCGAGACCCTGTATATAAAGGTTTGCTGCAAGTTGCTGTAGGACTGTATCATTTTCGCAATGGTAACTATCGTGGTGGATACATGATGCTGGACAGTGCGGTACACAGGTTGGAACATGCTTCTTCGCAGGCGCTGGGTATTAATATGGCGAAGCTGGTAGACGAGGCGCGCGCTTGCGCCCGGCAGCTTGCTGAAGCTGTTATGGAAGGTTCGGAAGAGCTTCATCGTCAACCGCCGATTTATCGGGACTTGACGATTGAAATCATCGAACCTGGGCTGCGTCGGGCCGTGGAGAAGGCAGCGTTGTCCGTTCCGGTCAACGTCCCTCAGCAGAGAGGTCCTCGGCGTGGCGAAAAGCATGAGCAGCGTCAGCAGGCGCTGGAAGCTTCGATTAGGCGAAGACAGGCTGCTGGCAGCTTACGCTCAGCTACGGTGGAAACGAAGGATGCGCCTTGATGTTGTAGCGCATAATAAACGAGCAGCCCGATCCGTTTTATAGGGATCGGGCTGCTTTATCATTGTCAGACGTGAGGAGATTTGTCTAAGAGGTCACGTTCTTTTTATATTTCTCAAAGAAGGCTTTGAAATCGTCGAGTGTGTATCCGTTGTCTGAAGGACTTTCCTTCAACCCACCTACCATACGTTCCTTTTCCACGCCTTTTTCGTAATAAACAAGCGTGGGAGTATACTCAATCTTGTACTTGTCCCAGCCAGCCTCATACTCACGCAGGTTAAATTCGTGCATCGTGATATTCTCCTGCTTGCTCAAAGGCATGAGCTTGGGAGTAGTGGCACGGCAGTGAACACAGTCGGAAGCGAAATGATAGACGAAAAAGCTTTCCTTTTTGTCAATTTTACTTTGTAAATCTTCTGGCTTAATAATTTGCTGATAGTTCGGATCATTTAGCAGTTCCTGGGTAGCAGGATTTAACGAGGCTGTGGACACGCCGTACAGCTTGTTTTTAGTGCCCGAGTTTAAAGCGAGCAGCACTCCAAGCAAAATGACAAGCACAACAAAAAAGCCAATGACAGGGATAAGCTTTTTTTTGTTGGATTTTTGTGCGTTCAATGGAATCTCTCCTATCAAAATCTAAAATATGTAACTATGAATCTCATTATTATACAACATTACAGCTTGTAGTGAAAGTTTGTAAATCACACAGATATTGCCGGATAACAGGTTGATTATGGTACAATAAAATTTATTTTAACAGGACAGGATGATTACGATTATGGGTGTACAGCTCCCCACAGCATTTGTAAAGCGCATGGAACAACTGCTCGGTGATGAATTTGAGGCTTTTATGGCTGCCTATGACCACACGCCCCATGCCGGGATTCGCGTCAATACATTAAAAATTCCAGTAGAGGACTTTAAGGAACGTTCTCCGTTCGAACTGCGGCCGATTCCGTGGTGCCCCACAGGTTTTTACATTCCGCACGGCACTAAGCCTGGACTTCACCCTTACTATCATGCTGGGTTGTACTATGTACAGGAACCGAGTGCGATGTCTCCGGTTGAACTGCTCAATATAGCTCAGGGTGAAGCTGTTTTGGACTTGTGCGCTGCACCGGGGGGGAAATCAACCCAAATCGCAGCCAAACTGCAAGGAAGTGGCGTACTGGTGACCAATGATATTAGCGCCGATCGAACCAAGGCGCTAGCTAAAAATGTGGAACTGTACGGTGTGCGCAATGCCGTGGTATTGAATGAAAGCCCGGATCGTATCGCAGATGCTTTTCCTCATTTCTTCAACAAAATTTTAATTGACGCACCTTGTTCGGGAGAAGGTATGTTCCGTAAGGATGAAGATATGGCCAAACAATGGGAGACACACTCGGTAGAAAAATGTGTGGTCATGCAACGGGACATTTTGCGTGTAGCGGCCTCGATGCTGAGCGATGGGGGAAGAATTGTCTATTCGACCTGCACCTTTGCCCCGGAAGAAAATGAAGGAATGATTGCGGAATTTCTGGAGGCTCATCCCGATTTTAACGTAGTCCCTGTTCCTTCGGAAGCAGGTTTTGCACCAGGCCACCCGGAATGGATGAATGAAGAGATTGCATCGGCACATCCGGAACTGCGAGGTACAGCACGCCTATGGCCGCATCTTGTAGAGGGTGAAGGGCATTTTATCGCCATATTGCAGCATCAGGGTGGTGGTCGTGTCACTTCGACAGCAGATCACACTGAGTCAGGGGAACTGGCTCCATATACGAACAAGAATGAAAGAATATTAAAAATAGAAGCAGCATATTCGCACAAGAAGCAACATTTGCCCGTCAAGGAAGCGCTGCTCCCAAGTGTCCAAGGAAGGCGCACGACTGATGAGCCTAAACGAACCGGAAAAGGAATGGGCGGAAAGTCAGGCAAAGGAAAGACCGCGCGCGGCTTTGATGGTAACAAGTCACGTATGGGCAAAGAAAATGCAAAATCTGCTGTACGCTCCCCGCATGATGTGTTGGAATCTTATCATCAATTTGTTCAGGAGCAGTTGGAGGTTTCATTTGCAGGCTACACTGTGGTCTACGGAGATCGAATTTATCAGTCGCCGCTGGCATCACATCGTTTGGACGGTCTTAAGGTGGTACGTCCGGGTTGGTTTATGGGAACCGATAGAAATGGTCGTTTCGTACCTTCACACCCACTGGCGGTGGCTTTGCGCTCTTTTGAGGCGGTTAGAAGCATCAACCTTTCCAGCTCGGATGCTGAAGCCATCCGGTATTTAAAAGGTGAAACCTTGTCCATCCCTGTTGAGAGAATGGAGCTTCGGAATGAAGTCCAACCAAAGGGCTACACTCTCGTGTGTATTGATGGTTATTCGGCCGGGTGGGGCAAATGGCAGGACGGCATGCTTAAAAATGAATATCCTACAGGCTGGAGGTGGACATCGGTATGAGTGGAAAAGGAAGACAAACTCAGCGTTTGGACAAAATTTTAACCCATATGGGCTATGGTTCCCGTAGTGATATCAAGAGACAGGTAAAGCAAGGTATGATCACAGTAAACGGACGGATCATCAAGGATAGCGGCTTACAGGTTCATCCATATCAAGATCAAATTGAAGTGAACGGCGAACTTGTTGTTTTTAGAGAGTATATTTACATCATGCTGCACAAGCCCCCAGGTGTTATATCTGCAACCGAAGATACGAGGGAACGAACGGTGCTGGATTTGCTGAGTGCGGAGGAACGACATTTCGAGCCTTTTCCAGTAGGGCGGCTAGATAAAGATACAGAAGGCCTATTGTTATTGACCAACGATGGCAAGCTGGCGCACGAACTACTATCTCCGAGGCGTCATGTCCCCAAAACGTATGAAGCTACGGTGTTGGGACTTGTCACGGAGGAGGATATTCTTCAATTTACAGCAGGAGTGGAACTGGACGATGGGTATGTCACCCTTCCCGCGCAGTTGACGATTCTTCGGCATGAACAGCCGCATCAGGCAGATGGGGAAGTCATTTCCTATATTTCGCTTGTAATCCATGAAGGTAAGTTTCACCAAGTGAAGCGCATGTTCGAGGCGGTTGGTAAAAAAGTGACCTACTTGAAAAGAACAGCCATGGGGCCATTGAAGCTGGATGATCAGCTTCCACTGGGCAGCTATCGAGAGCTGACTAGCGAAGAACTGGCATTGATCGGCCGTGATATAGTTTCCGCAACACCAGAAGCTTGATGGTAAGATTAAATATAAATGACGCACAGACTCGTACGAGATTCCTGTGCGTCATTTTATGATATAGACAATTAGACAGAGCAGTATTCATAGGCAGTCTTCGATAACGAATCGTAATTTGCGAATTATTGTGCGCGTGCTGCCCGATTTTGTTTCACTTCCGCTGCCTTATAAGCTGTAACCTTGTTTTTGCCTGTCGTTTTGGATATGTACATGGCTTGATCGGCCTGTTTGACGAGTTCATCCGGGTTCATTTCCTTCTTCACAGTACTGTGTCCGACACTGATAGTGACGATGCTTTCCTCAGCAACACGTTCGCGGATTCGTTCTGCGACCAGAGCCACCTTGGCCCGACGATCCACAACCATTGCGACCAGTTCCTCGCCACCGTATCGTCCGGTCAGCCCGATTTCATCCAGTTCGTCCTCCATAATCTGTGCCACCTGCTTGAGAACTTCATCCGCACGAGCATGGCCCTGCGTATCATTCAGCTTTTTGAAATTGTCAATATCGCAAAAAATGACAGACACGCGGATTCCCTGGTCCATATATCGTCGTAGTCGCCCCGAAAAATATTTACGGTTATACAGTCCTGTCAGGCCATCGGTAATGGAAGAACGATAAATCCTTTGGAGTAGCTCCACAATCCGTTCAAACAGGATGACAAATAACGTAGTGTAGTACAGCAATGGTAAAAATGACATCCACAGGATTGTGTTTGATCCGTCTGCTTCTTCAGGGATGTCATTTCGCAGCCAGAGAAAACCAAGCCAGAGCAGATAAGTGAATAGGCCTGCCATAAATTTCTTTGGCTGTCCGATTCGCGGGGTGATGAACAGAAGGCTTAATATAAGCACTAACACTCGATAAAACAAAGTGAATCCAACCAACTTCACTGGGCTAATCCAAGTGGGCAGCAAACCTAAAGTCCAAGCCATTACCGGCAGTATTAATAACGCAGCCAGCAACAGCAAGACCCATTTTTCCATAAGCTTTAGCTTTCGGTAAAGCTGAAATACAGCGGCATTGATGAGCACGAAGGCAAACGCCTCCAAAGCATTTTTCCACACGATTCCCTGCAGTTGCATTTGGCCGCCGCCTGCCGAATAGAGATTCATCACTTCATATGTCATAATAAAAATAGCGGCAACCGAAAAAAGGATATAGGCTTTTTTTCGTTGTCTGCTATATATGATCACGCACATTAGCGCCATCATGAGTATAATATACAAACCGCAGGCTGCACTTATGGCCCCGGCCAGAGATGGGGAGCCCAAGGTTCCCAATAAGGACAACAACGTCAACATCACCGACTCCATTTGTAAAATTAATCTATCTATTGAACGGACGATATCGTTCCGATACAATAGACAGGATTTATTCCAGTTAAAATGTTATAATTTTCTTTTGTGCCTAACATTTATTCTCAATATATCATCTTTCAGAAAATCCGGAAACCTATACATATATCCTGTGTTCCGGGCAGTTTAATGCTTGAAAGGGGAAGCACTCATGAAATTGCTACAAGCTCTCTTTTTCCCACCCGAGCAACCGGGAGGCGTTTCATCCATGATTCCATATTTGCAAGAGCGATTTACGTCCCCCCGTTGGGAAATGGAGTTATTTTCAATCCCTAAACGGATTCGTAACAAGGGTAGGGACGAAGTAATCTTTGATACCTTCGACTGGACGAGATATGAGCAATATCCTATCGTTCAAAAATATATTCAGACGTACCGTGATTATTTGTGGTGGACTCGGCTTCGTATTCAGAAGCCCTTTGACCTTATTCATGCTCATCATCCGATTGCCGGGCTAGCTATGAAAAACGTATTTCCTGATACCCCGCTCGTACAGACTATTCACTCTTCCTATGAGAAGGAGTTAATTCTGAACGGGAAAATAGAGGAGAACGGGCCTGAACACCAATTCTTAGTGTCACTGTACCGAGAAATGGAGCAGAAGGCGGATCGCCTGATAGCAGTATCGCAATCTTTTCAGCATTACTTAACACCTTATGTACAGCATCCGCAAGATGTTGTGGTTATTCCAAATGGATATGATGAGAAGCGATTTAAGCCCATTCCTCACGAAAATGAAGTGACACAGCTTATAACCGTTTGCCGACTTGTTCCCGCCAAAGGACTTGATATTCTATTACAGGCTTGCGCTGAGCTGAAAAAAAGAAATCAGGAATTTGTACTTCATATCATTGGTGATGGTCCGATTCGGCCTGAGATGGAAGAGATGGCGCGACAGCTAGATATATACCATGAGACGATTTTTTATGGATATACTCTTCACCCGGAAGAGTTTATGCCTTTCTTTGATGTATTTGTATTGCCTTCGCGGGCGGAGGCCTTTGGCTCCGTATTTGCAGAAGCGGCATTGAGCTGTCTGGCATTGGTAGGTACAGAAGTAGGGGGAATACCGGAGCAGATTGAAAATGGGGTAAATGGTCTGCTCGTGCCACCCGATAATCCGAAGGCACTGGCAGACGCATTAGAAAAGGTCATCGCTGACCCTGCCTATCGTTATGAACTGGCTAGATCCGCCTGCGACAAGGCTAAATCAAGCTATTCATTAAGTCGTGCTGTTAACGAACTGAAGAAAATGTATTTGAAATTTCCGCACTAACCATGACGGGTATCACCTGGTTTGGAATCAGAATGCCGAAAGCTGGAGCGAGGACGTGAGGAGCGGAAAGGTCTTCCGCGTCCTGCTAAGATCAGTTTACTGACCCACATCAGACTGAGCATTCCAAAAATAGGATAAAGCACAGATAACAGTGAGCTGAAGCCGAACTGACTGATTAAAAAACAGGTGAGCATAATGAATAATGTAATGAGCTTGGGCGAAATTTGGACATGCTGACGAATTTGTAGACTGACTCCATAAATGTCGGCCACAAAGGTACTGAAGATCTCCATGAAAATGAGTAGAATGTATATGATTTCAACAAGGGCGCCTAGACGGTAAGCAATGCTTCCCATAGGGATTTCAAATTGCTGAATGCCTGGCATTTGCGCTGACATGACAAAATGTGCAGCCATCAGCATAAAGCCAACACCAATTCCGCCCAAAACACCGCCCCAGCGGATCGTTTTACGGGAGAAAGTTTGGCTGCCTAGAGGGACAAGCACGGCCTGAGCCATAGCCAGATTGAAGGACGTGTACAGGAGCGGAGATATCCATGTGCGTAGCACACTGTGGTCTGTCGTATTCGTAATAAAGCTTTGCGGATTGGGCATGGAAAGGGTACTGTGAACGAGCAAAAGAGATATAGTGATCATCAGCGGGACAACAATGGTGTTCATATGCAAAATCGCTTTAATACCTTTATTCAGCAGCAAGTAAGTTCCGATTAGTGTAATGAGCAGTCCAGTCTGGTAGTGCAGGTGAAGGTGCTCCACAAAAACAGAGCCGGCTCCTGCCAGCATGACGCTGTTCACGCCAATCAGCACAATAAGTGTGAATATGCTGATCCATTTTCCGGCATTGGCACCAAAAAGGTGCTTGTTCAGATCCTCGTAGGAGCGGGCTGAAATATCATGAGCGATCAGCATCATTTTCGTACCCAACCATACAAATATGAGTGTGGACAGCATAATCGTGATTGTAGCCCAACGTCCATATTGCGTAAAGAATTGCAATATTTCTTGTCCGGTAGCGAAGCCGGCACCGACGATTGTACCAATGTATGTAAAAGCAATCTGAAAAACATGAATATTACGTTTCATTCCCAGTCCCCCCTTGCCTGCTTGAATAACGCTGCAGCGAGCATATAATACAAACTATGTTCAACTGAAATAGGACATGACTGGATGAGACTGAAAATAATTATACTGCATTTAATGAATAGCTTGACGGGAGCGTAATTTATGGGTCAAATCCTTGCATGGATACTGGAATACGGATATTTGGCAATGTTCGGCTTGCTTGCCCTTGGAGTAGCTGGTATGCCGATACCCGACGAAGTGCTAATGATCGCCTTTGGCGGGCTCGTGTCTCAAGGACACTACAACTTTATTGCTGCGCTGGCAGTCACATTTTTCGGTAGTATGACAGGCATGATGCTTAGCTACACATTAGGTCGTCTGCTGGGCAAACCACTATTGCACCGATACGGTAAATGGGTGAGGCTTACGCCCTCCAGGATTGCTTCTTCCGAAAATTGGTTCGGGCGCTATGGTACCTGGGGAATTTTGTTCGGATATTTTGTCCCCGGCTTGAGACATGTGTCATCCTATCTGGCAGGTACAACCCGTCTAGGTGTTTTTCGCTATATCGGCTATGCGTCAGCAGGAGCGTTGCTGTGGTGTGGTACATTTTTGGGGATCGGGCATGCGGTGGGCATGCACTGGGAACAGGTGGCTAAGCTGATGGAGAAGGTGACTCATCGGGTGGGCCTTATCGTTATTCTTTTAATCGTTTTGGGAGGAATCACCGCATGGTTCTGGAACAAACGTAAAAAAAATATCACATGAATGCATGGAAAACAGGCTATAGCTTGAAAGCGACGGGTGAAGTATGGTACTTTTACCGCATAGGAATGCCGTGGGAGGTCATGGAATGGAAGTACTAAAGAAACGAATTTTAAATGAAGGTGTGATTGCGTCAGATCAGGTACTAAAGCTGGATGGATTGCTTAATCACCAGGTTGATCCAGAGCTGACAATGGAAATGGGACGAGAGTTCGCAGCCCGTTTTCGGGAAGAGAAGATCACCAGAGTAGTGACCGTGGAATCCTCAGGCATTGCCATCGGGTTTGCGACAGCGTTGGAGTTGGGTGTACCGTTGGTATTTGCTCGTCGTAAAAAGACTTTATTAGCTGATCCAGATGCGCTGTGTGAGCGTGTACCTTCGTTTACAAAAGGGATTGTCACAGATATTATGCTGTCTCGTCAATTTATTCATGAGCATGATCGTGTCTTGTTCATTGATGATATTATCGCTAATGGCGATGCGGCACGAGGCATGGTTAAAATTATTCAACGCTCCGGAGCGGAGTTGGTTGGATTCGGAGTTGCGGTTGAAAAAATGTTTCAGGCCGGAGCCAGAACCATTCGTGAGCAGGGCATTCGTGTAGAATCATTGGTTAAAATTTCGTCATTGGCTGACGGTAAGATAGCGTTTGCTGAATAGTAACAATTCGAAGCTTCGGATCCTTATTTCTAATAATAACCTTTGCATGAGCATCAATTTCGCTTATAATATATATAAGGTTTGGGAGAGGAGGCAGCAACATGGGGAATGAACAATTGACCGAACAGTTTTTTCTGGAAAAACTGGCAGCGGCTAAAGTGCATTTTGAACGCGCCTTGGATTGTAAGCATACGGAATTCGACGATTTGTATCCCTATATGATTGAACATCCTCAGTTTTTTTGGTATAAACGCTATGTGGCCTGGTCTGAGTTGCTGACATTGGTTAACCTATGCGAAGAATTGTCTTTCTCTTGGAAAGAAGAATTTACTGCTCACCAAGTGGAGTATGTAGAACAGCGAGTGTTGTCTGCACAAGTGCTGGACTTCTGGTACGAGAAGAACGATACAAAAGAACATGATCACAGTGTAAATCAGTCGGGATAATTTGTTGCTCTGTTGGCAATCCATATAAGTAGTAAGCGGAAAGAGACCTAAATGATTCGTTTAGGTCTCTTTTTAAACTTTTTCATGCATATAAAATTATGGCCGTTGTGTTGAAAAAAATGGATAAGGAGGGGACATGAATGATAATGGACGAAGAATTGGATGCTTATCGACTTTCTGGTGAAAAGGTACGCGTCGTACGCGATGGATTGGAGTCAAACGATGTGGTTGGCATTGTACTGGCATGGGATGATGAACAGGTGCTTATTCGCCGCCAGAATCGACGTGTGGTCAAGTTGGATCGCAGCTATACATATCAGCCGTTCAGCGAGCCGCGACACAATCCGATAGATCTGGATTAAGAAACGAGTTCCAAATGGGGATTGGCTAAAAAACGGTGTGTTTCATTAGGCATACAGAAACTCTAAATCGGACACAGTAATGAAGGAAAACTCAACAGAGAGGGCGTGCTGTGTCAATGACGGTTATGGACGAAAAAGTACATGCATACAAGGATCAAATCAGCCATTTGGAAGATAAGTTGCCCGAGGTAGTTCATGCCTATCATCGCTTTACCGGAGAATGCTTTCAAGCCGGCAGTTTAGATGAAAAAACCAAGCAACTGATTGCGCTAGGTATTGGCTTATTTGCCAACAATGAGGTGTGTACGTTTTATCATGTGAATGAGGCGCGCTCCAAAGGAGCCAGTGATCAGGAGATTATGGAGACCGTTGCTGTAGCTGCTGCAGTTGGTGGAGGACATGCTCTAAGTCAAGGGGTTACCCGTGTACAGAAGGCGTTACATTAAAGCGAATCATTCATACAGATAACTTATAATCGTAATAGCGGACATAGATTGATCTCAACAAATGATGGTTATGAAAAGAAGCTTCCGAGCACAGATAGTGCCTGCGGAAGCTTCTTTTTGCGTGTAGTGCGGGGATTATGCTCTTTTACTTGCAGCAAAAGCAGCAGGGCGAGGGGATTTATGCTTGTAGGCAGAAGAGGATGCAACCCAACTTCGCCCAACAACGCGTAGGGGTTTGGGGGTTGAGTTATTGGGTAATTCGGGGTGATATTTCTCTGGTAAAGGTAGAGCTGCCGTATGAGGCAAAGAGGTAGGGAGCCCCAAATAAGCTCGCATTCGTTCATACATTTCTTTGCGGAATGCGGACATAGGCATACGGAACTGTTCTTTGACGCCTTTATATATATAGGTGGCGTGAACGCCGGAGTGGTTTTGTTGGATGTCTAGAACACGAATGTGATACTTCTTAAATTCATGTTTGATTTCAGATAGCAGGATTCCGGTACGATCTATTCCTGCGTTAACCATTTCGACATAAAGATCAGGGGTTTTCAGCACGCCGCTTTCCTCAAGAATTAGGCTGTCACGCTCAAATACTTTTTGAATAAAGGTAAGGAGCAGATAACTTTTCACAAGAGAGCATGGATGCTGAGTAGTATCTGAAGAGATCATTACCATTCACCGCCTTAGGGAAATGTGATGATAATTCATAGTCATCGAAGTGAAAGAACATAAGTTCATAGGAACTCATGTTCTTATATTATCGTATTATTCCTTTTTTATCAAGAATAAATAAAGAAAAATAAAAGGTTTGACAACTTTATTTGAGCATGGTATGATCTATCTTGTCGCTAAGAAAGATTGATTCTTTTGAAATAGACGACAAATATATATGCGGTCGTGGCGGAATTGGCAGACGCGCACGGTTCAGGTCCGTGTGGGCTAACCCCCCGTGGAGGTTCGAGTCCTCTCGACCGCATCCATTTAGAAAAGGTTTATAGAATTGCTCTCGTAGCAGTTTTATAAACCTTTTCTATGTTTCGGAGTTATTGCAGATTTCCCAGGAAGGACAATATAAGGACTTGAATTTTATTCAAGTCCTTGAGCAATTCTTTTATAAGTTCAATTTTTAAGATATGATAGAAAGTAACACGTTTTATGATGAAGCTATTGAAAGGTTGGATGGAAGATGGAGAAAGCAACTTTTGCAGGTGGGTGCTTCTGGTGTATGGTGACTCCGTTTGAGGAGCAGCCGGGGATTCATAGTATTGTCTCAGGCTATACTGGAGGGGCGATTTCCGATCCGACCTACGAACAGGTTAAAACAGGAACAACAGGGCACTATGAGGTGGTGCAGATTACGTTTGATCCTGAGCTGTTTCCTTATGAAAAGCTACTTGAATTGTATTGGCCGCAAACAGATCCTACCGACGGAGAAGGTCAATTTCAGGACCGAGGCACACAATATAAACCTGCCATTTTTTATCATACGGAGCAGCAACGTGAGCTTGCACAGCAATCCAAGGAACAGTTGGTACAAAGCGGACGCTTTGATAAGCCAATTGTAACGGAGATTCTTCCGGCTTCGATTTTTTATCCGGCAGAGGATTATCATCAGGATTATCACAAGAAGAATGTGAAACATTATAAGGAAGATCGAGCCCAATCCGGTCGTGATGAATTTATCGACAAAAACTGGTAATCGGCTTTAATATACGTTATTATGCGCACTTCAAGGCAGATCAGAGATTATATCTCAGATCTGCCTTGTACATATTTAAACGGTTTTACTCACACAATGAAGGGACAGAGAAGGAGGCTGACCCGCAAATGAGTACACGACGGAAGCTGCACATGAGAAATATCATAAAAAAGGCTTTAAAAGCATCACGCAGCCGGAAGGATTCGTCTTATGCGCTTGCACACCATGCAAGATCTAGAATGCAAATAATTGTAGTGCTTTGTATTTCAGTCTGTATGTTATTTATGATCTGTAAAACTGCTGTTGCCGAAGCAATAGACCAGCAGAACCAGCAGCAAAAAAGGGTTGCTGTCATTATTGATGATTTAGGGAACAATATGAAAGGTACCGAGGAGATTCTAAATTTACCCGTCAAAATCACCGTTGCTGTCATGCCCTTCCTGCCAACAACCAAACAGGACGCTATGGAAGCGCATAAGCGTGGTCATGATGTTATCGTCCATCTTCCAATGGAGCCCAAGCAGGGCAAGCCTGAATGGCTTGGACCTGGAGCAATCAAGGCTAATATGACGGATGAAGAAGTACGCGCCAAGGTGACAGCAGCAATTAAGGATGTTCCTTATGCCATAGGAATGAACAACCATATGGGCTCCAAGGTCACCTCAGACAAGCGCATTATGTCCGTCGTTCTTGATGTTTGTAAGGAATATAGACTATTTTTTGTTGATAGCCGTACTAATTATTGGTCAGTGGTGCCTGAACTTGCCGCTAAAAAGGGAATGCCACCGGTGCGAAATGATGTTTTTTTGGATGATGTTCATACACTCGCTCATGTGAATCGGCAACTTAGTAAAGTGGTCGAATGGTTGGCAGAGCACGACACCTGTGTAACGATTGGACATGTCGGCGTGTCCGGCATGTATACCTCCTCAGGGCTTCATTCATCGGTCCCTAAATTAAAGGAGCATGCACAATTTGTCGGTATTAGCGATCTGGTGCGTGATGTATGGGGATGGACAGGAGACCCAGCCACGAATACTACCATGCCGTCAGATGCGCAATAATGCCTTCGGCAATAGCTTCAGCAATCCTTTTTTGACCGTGATCCCCGGAAAGCATGGCTCTGTCCTGCTCGTTGCTGATAAATCCGGTTTCCACTATTACAGCGGGATGTTGGATTTTATTCAGAAGATAAAAGGGTTTTCCATATATGGTTTGTCTATTCATGCAAAATAAGCGGTTTAATGAATGCTGAATCCGTTCAGCTAACAGATAGCTGCTGCCTTCATCCTGATACAGCACAATGGGTCCGCGTTTTTCGGCACGTTTGGTCCAATTGACATGCAGACTGACAACCAAAGAAGTAGGCAGTTGCTCTGTCAGGCTTTTACGTTGGGCGAGATCTTTAAGATGCCGCGATTTGGACTGCAACCAACGGTTATCATCACTCAGTGCGTAGTCCTTGTCCCGATTCAGGACAGCAGGGTAACCCTGGGAACGTAAGATCAAGTATAGTTTTTGAGCAATAGCAAGATTGATATCTTTTTCCAGAAGTCCTTTGTGACTTGCTCCACCATCCACACCACCATGACCTACATCTATCAGGACCACGGGTTTGGCAAAAGCGTGATAGGACCGGTTGAACGGGGGTTCTGTATGCTTGTTTATTTCGGTGCTTTTCTCGTCAGGCTGAGTAGTTGCATAAGCAAACGGGGTAAATACAGCACTACAAAGGAGGTAAAAACTTAACCCTAGCCCGGCCAGGCACATCTTCTTTAACTTTTTATTCAACACGTTCTATTCCTCCAATGGACGAATTGATTGTTTACTGAAAACCATGCATAACAGAGGTCAAACCTAAAGTAGCGTAGCTGTCTTCAAATATAACAATAAGCCTTAAGGAAACTGTTATATTGAAGATAGTATGTTCCATTTAAGGGAAACCATGCATAGTTATCCCGCAAGGGTTAGAGCTGCTGAAAACTGTGCAAGCTAGTGGTATCTGAACCTAACGTGTAATTTGGTATTTCCAAGATACGGTGATCGGAAATGTTAGGTCAGATGAAGGAGGTCATGGAGGATGGCGAAGAGTGACGAACTGGTGACGTACATTACAGAGCGGATTGTGCGTTATATGGAAACGCCGCGCGATGTTCGACGCAGCCAAAAACAAGCCAAGGAGCCGTGGGTAAGCAAATGGTTTGGAATGTTGCCTCTCGCTCTAAAAATGTGGATAAAATCCACACGCAGAGGGCGAAGAGAGCAACGTTAAACACGCCAAAGAGACCACAAGAGGCATGGGGTATGCCATTTGAGGTCTCTTTTTATGTTGTTTAGGGATAATTTCGAATTATTTTTAATGGTCCTAAAACTACTAAGATTCCAAACGGTAAAATTGACCATGAGGTAACAGTTGTTTTAGTGGCACAAATCGGGAAAGACCATCGTGGTAGGTTAATGCATATAAAATGGGTTCGGACGGATGATCTGTAGATACCCAAGCTTGAAACCCGCTAATGGATAAGGGTCCCCCAAAGGCAAAATTGATGCTTGTGGCTGAAAAAATCATACGTGGTGAATTACTTAGCGCGTCTATAAATTGGTCTGTGTCATGAACGGAAAGTTTTTGCTTAGGTTGAAGCCAGCCCAGATCCTCATAGGGATCGAAAGGATCAGACGAGACAGTAACTGCTTGGGCCTGAGTTTTCAAAAAGGGTATAGATGAATAAATCGCGTTGTTCGGAAGCTTATGTTTCCAGCTCCCATCTGTTACTTCTGCAGGTAGCGGATCGCCAGTAACAGCATCAATACATATTTGGCTCCCCGTAGAGGAACGTACCTGCCAGTAGGCCAATAGAGGTTCCTCATACATAGGTGTAATTTGTAGCTTATCGATAGAAGAAAATTCGGTTTCTGTGAGCGACTTCAGGGATTGGCGAAGTATATCCATACTATAAGGTCCGCCTGGCCCATTCCCGTATTCGTTGAGTTGATAAGCGCCGTTTGAGTCTGATCCGATAATCAGGTAGCCAATGTATTCTCCTGCATGGTTCACTTGAACAAGCCAGCTATGGGTTCCAGGTCCGAGCGGATGGTAGCTGAGTTCGGCGTCTTTCCACGAAGCAAAAGGGGGTTGCGACGATAGAGATTGGACGGTATCGCTCGCTGTCCGTTTCACGTCCTCAGGCACCCCTTGCTGCTGAGTAGGAGGCTTTGATGAAACTTCACCCGGGGATGTGGAAGAAGTAGTAGGGCTTCTGGATTCCATTGTAGGAACCTGGGAGCTTTCGTTGTAGTTGGGTGCTAAGCTTACATTGCTTTCTTGAACGGCTGAGGGAGCCGCATGAATGGAAGCGAACGGACAGACTGCGGACAGGCCGATCAGCACAGCTGCGATCATACCTACGCTATAATGCCCGGAATGATTTTTTTTCAATGGAATCCACCTTTCTGTCGGATGGCTTGCCGACGGAGGCATTCTTTTTTAACTAGCATACAGCTTGTCCGATGAAAAGACTGCTGCACTCTGTCGGCGCAAATGTCGTATCCAGGTTCGCTTTTTGCTGTCGATACATAGGGGACAAGCTTGACCACGCTTGTGGTTCCAGCAGCGTAAACTGATGTAGGCTGAAGCAAGATGTTACAACTTGACGACATGTCTGCTACTAACCTGCGAAGGAGCGTGAGATATCAGTTACCGCAGATGAAATATGCCGCAGTTAATGGCGGATACGAGTACCTTTGGCTCATATTGCCATACCATTTCTTTACGACGTACTTGATGCTGCTCTAATACGGATTCTTTTTTATCCTCTTCCTCTTTCTGTTCCTTGATTAGATCTTCGTAGTAGTGGTCAATAACCTCTAGCTCCTCGCGCAGTCGTTCCTTCGCCTGCTCAGCCCAATCATAATCTTGCTGTCGGAGCTGTTCGGTGAGATAGCTTTCAAGCGAGGTGGAAGCCTCAGGTACAGATAGCTGCGCTGGCTGTACATGCATATTGCCTGCCAGCAGCGGGCTGAGCTGCCGGGTTTCGAGCATAGCGCCAAAATTGGCTACAATAGTGCCACTTTTGAGTGAAATACCTAGCCACTGAAGTTCCTCGCGCTTCAAATCGCAGGCAAACTCAATCTTGTAGCAGACGCTGAGCCAAGCTTCATAGACTACAGGAGAACGGGCAGACAACTGACGGGCATCCGGCTGCTCGAACAAATAAACATATTTTCCTCCATCCCGAGCAGCTTCAAAAATTTGATGCAGCCGACGGCTTCCGTATCGGAGTTCCTCCTGCATAATGCGACCAGGCCCTAATTGCGGTAACGTCGGTACATGACCGAAGTAACGCCCCATGACCTGATCTTGTGCTGCGTTGCCAGCTACAGGAGCTGGTGGCGTCTGATCCGCTAAACGTTCCTGTTCTGTCCGATAGGCTTCCCCATCAAAGATGAATGTGAAGGACATGGTTTGCGCTGGAACGCCAGTACGCTCTACGTATCCCCAATAGTAGGGGCGATTTGTCAAGGCTTTATCTGCCTCTGGAGACAGCTTGACAGTTACATGGTGGGGAGACCTCTCAATGATGCTGCACCCAGTAGATTCCAGATAAGTGTGGACAAAACGCTGGACTTGCTGTGCATTCATAGTCAAGGCTAACGACCCCCTTTCACACTGCGTCGAGCTTTGGTTGGAGGAACTGCATCACCTGCTAAGCCTAACAAATCCTCGGTAACACTTGAGCTTACTCCTGTTAGCCGTCCTTTAGGCTGTTTTGTTCCAGGTGACTTATCGGTTACTACATTTGGAGAGACTGACGGGTCTTTGCGTATTTGTGCTATTTCTTGTTTGATGGAATCCAGCGAGTGGCCCAACTTTTGCATTTTTCTACGAATTTCATCATCACTACTGGACTCAAGCATGATTTTATATAAACTCTTTTCAATAGATTCTTTTTTCTCAAACTTTTCCAGAATAACGTCCAATCCGCCAATGACCATCTCAAACATATTAATCTTTTCATGCAGAAGGTGCAGGATATGCTCTTCAATCGTTCCGGTAGTGGATAGGTTGAAGATATTTACGTCATGCTTCTGTCCAAGTCGATGCACCCGTCCAATCCGCTGTTCCACGCGCATGGGATTCCACGGCAAATCGAAGTTAATCATGTGGTGACAAAATTGCAGATTAATGCCTTCACCGCCTGCTTCTGTAGCAATCATGACCTGAATGCGACCACGGAACAGATCCATCATCCAATCTTTGCGGCCCCGGTTCATACCGCCTCGGTAAGGAACGGCAGACAGTCCGCGATCCCGGAAATAGTTTAGTAAATACTCCTGTGTGGCCCGATATTCTGTAAAAATAATCACTTTTTCGTTCATCTTCCGGATGAGCTCCAGTGCTTTTTCTGCTTTGGAATTGGCCTTGATCGCTTTAATGTGTGCGACCAAGTCCCAAACACGATCACGTAGGGGAGAGTCAGGAGCCATCTTTTTGGACAAATTGACCAGCGTGACGAACACAGCGTCCCGGCTACTGCACACCTCCCGTTGAAGGGTAACGAGAGACAGCATGCTGCTTAAATTTCCGCCATTCGCCTGATATTGTTCTTTGACAAAAGAGGTCACCCCATCGTACAGCGCTTGCTCTTCTGGCGAGAGTTCCAAGTGAATGTTGGAAACATTTCGTTTAGTGAATTGAACAGGACCTTCTCCACGACGATTGCGGATCATGACTTTAGACAGCTCATCCTTGAGCTGGTCTTCATTTTTGGGCAGACGTTTATCTACAACAAAGTTGGCTGAAAAATCGCCTTGTCTTCCCAATTGACCGGGCTTGAGTAACGTGATCAGATTAAACAGCTCAGATAGATCGTTTTGTACAGGTGTGGCTGTCAGGAGCAAACAATATTTTTTACGCAACTTCATAATGAACTGGTAGTTGGATGTTTTTTTATTCTTCAGCTTATGAGCCTCGTCAATAATGAGCAGGTCATAATCGGTATCTAGCAGGATGTTACTATGTGGCTCCCGTTTGGCCGTATCCATAGAGGCGACGACGACCTCGGAAGACCAGGAATACGCTTTTTTCTGGGCGACTGCGGGAATGCCGAATTTGCTATTCAGCTCACGCACCCATTGCAGAACCAGAGAAGCGGGTACAAGAATAAGCACTTTGGAAGCCAGCCCGCGAACCAGATATTCCTTAAGGATCATTCCGGCTTCAATCGTTTTGCCTAGGCCGACCTCATCGGCAAGAATGGCACGTCCAGACATCTCAAACAGTACCTTTCGAGCGGTATCGAGTTGATGGGGCAGTGGAGTGAGGTCTTGCAAATGCTGAAGACATTGAAGCTCATCAAAGCTCGGCACCAGCTTGGCCTTTTCCGCCTCGATTGCCAGCTGATACAGATCCCAATCTCCCCAAGGACCTCCCTTGTGCAGGCGTTGGTCCAGCTCGTCCTGCCAGCTGCGGTCAAATTGTATCGGAACAGGCAATGGTGCTTGGCTTTGTGTGTGCTGGGAACTTGTCGGTTTGGCTTTCATGGTGATTCCCTCCCTCCTAGTAGTAGCACCGTTGAAGCTCTTGGCTCTGTCACATATATGACATCTATTTTGCACAGATCGTAGATGTAGTATGGACGGAAAAAGATATCTTCATAACAGGAGGGATAAAATCCTTTAGCTGCCTTCCATTAGCTTTTGGAGTTTACTTTCCGTAGAAGTTTGCGCATTGGGGGTGTATATGCTGCAACGGAGATCGACACTGCCTTGTACCTGAAGGGAAGTCAGGTCAAATAACATTTTGCCAGCCTTAGCATGACGAAATTCAATGAGCACTTCTGGAGCGGAGCTTACCTCACTCTGATTCCAAAGCTCGTTAAACTCTGGGTAGGCCTGACTCATGTTTTGTATAAATTGAGCATACCAGGGGTCTGTCACGTATTGCCCGTAATAAGCGCGGAATATAGCAAGAAACCCCTTTACAAAGTGTTCCCAATTCACAGCCAGACTTTTAAACTCCTTTTTGGTAAATAGCAGTTCGATCATATTGCGCTGCTCATGTGGTAGTTCAGCAAAATCCATAAAAACATGAGCAGCAGCTTCGTTCCAGCCGACAATATGACAGCGCCGATCTGAAATAATAGCAGGACAGTAGTGCAACTCTTGTACGATCTTTTGCAAAGATGGAGAAATGATCGCTTGTTCTTCAGGAGCAGGAAGGTTATGAGACCCGGCTTCCAGCGCTAAATCGTACAAATATTTACGTTCATCCGTGTTCAACTGCAAGGCAGCAGCAATAGCATCCAGCACGGAGGCAGAGACCTTAATATCCCGACCCTGCTCCAGCCAGGTATACCAGGTCGTACTGACACCTGCTAGCTGAGCGACTTCTTCTCTGCGTAAACCTGGTGTTCTGCGACGTGATCCAGGGGGAAGACCAACCATATGCGGATGGAGGCGGGCCCTTTTTGTTTTCAGAAAAACAGATAGTGCTTCCAGACGTGCTTCCGTTTTCATTAGATATTTTCTCTCCATTCGATGAGTGTATCTGAAGTAATTAAATCAGGCGCTTACTATAGTAGTGTTCATTATACCAGGATAAACAAACACTTGTAATAGGATAAGACGAGGGTAAAATGAGGATTATAAGTAAGCCATCGAGCAGGAGGAATGAATAGCTTATGCAAAGAGTAGTGATAACAGGTATGGGTGTCGTTTCGCCATTGGGCAATGAAGTAGGCACGCTGTGGAACAATTTGCTGGAAGGCAATTCAGGTATACGCAAAATTGATTCATTTGATGTGTCCGATTTAAAAGCACGAATTGCTGGACTGGTACAGGATTTTGATGCAGAAAAGCAGTGGGGGCGTAAGGATGCCAGACGAATGGATCGATTTACCCAGTTTGCATTATATGCGGCAGAGCAAGCGCTCAAGGATTCTGGTCTGGAACTGGAGCATACCGATCTGGAGCGTGTAGGTGTCTATGTGGGATCAGGAGTCGGCGGTTTGGATTCGTTGGTAGATAATGTGGACGTGCTGCTACATCGTGGGCCGGGCAGAGTTAGCCCAACGCTGGTACCTATGATGATCTCGAATATGGCTGCTGCACAAATAAGTATCGCGTTCGGAGCGATGGGTCCTACGCTTTCACCTGTAACGGCTTGTTCTATTGGGAACACTGCAATTGGAGAGGCGTTTCGGACCATTCGTACAGGAGATGCGGATGTCATTTTTGCCGGCGGAGCTGAAGCAGCAGTGTCCCGATTGGCCTTGGCAAGCTTCGCTAATGCAACTGCCTTGTCAACACGTAACGAGGAGCCTTCTACAGCAAGCCGACCGTTCGATCAGGATCGTGACGGCTTCGTCATGAGTGAAGGAGCGGGTATCCTGGTACTGGAGTCGCTGGAGCACGCTACCCGGCGTGGGGCGGAAATCTATGGTGAGGTCATCGGTTATGGAGCGAGTTCGGATGCCTATCATATGGTTGCACCGCATCCTGAAGGAACCGGAGCTTACCTAGCAATGAAAGCGGCCCTTCATTCGGCTCGCATCTCCCCTGAAGAAGTGGATGTGATCAGTGCCCATGCAACGAGTACGGCTGTAGGGGATATTGCTGAGACCCTGGCAATCCACAAGCTATTTGGTGAATATGCCTATCAGATTCCGGTTACCGCGAATAAGTCCATGCTAGGTCATATGCTAGGAGCCGCAGGCGGTATCGAAGCAATTGCGCTTGTTCAAAGTCTTCGGGAAGGTATCATTCCGCCAACGATGCATCTGGATAATCCCGACCCTGCTTGCGATCTGGATTATGTACCTAACGAAGCACGCAAGGCTCCACTAAATATTGGGTTATCTAATTCTTTCGGCTTTGGGGGTCATAATGCGGTCATTGTGCTGAAACGCTATGAGTCATAATACGTAATGAGTTTTGAACCTCAGGTGCTCTATCCGACTGGATCTAGCATCTGAGGTTATTTTAATCTAGGCATGATAGATTCAATTTAAATAAGAGATAGAGTAAGATGGAGGAAAACATTTGGAGGGACGGGAAGCCATGATCATAATCAGGAACATAGAGCCAGCAGACGCTGAAGTATATTGGAATTTAAGACTGGAAGCCTTAAAAATGAACCCCGAAGCTTTTGGAACCTCCTACGAGGAAGCTGTACAAGTTTCGCTATCTGATGTAGTGAACCAAATACAAAATAAGAAAGACCATTACATACTTGGTGCATTTACAAAGGATCATCAGCTGGCTGGTATGACCGGATTTAGAAGAGAAAACAAAATAAAGACACAGCATAAAGGTGCGATTTGGGGAGTTTATGTACCACCGATTTACCGAGGTCAGGGGATCGCTAAGAAACTTGTATTGGAAGTTATCAGTCGAGGTAGAAAAGTGGAAGGATTAAAACAAATCAATCTGAGTGTGGTGGCTGCCAATCAAGCAGCTGTCGAGCTTTATAGGAAATTGGAGTTTAAAACCTATGGTATTGAAAAGAACGCTTTGGAATATCAAGGTCAGGGATATGATGAGGAACTCATGGCTTATTTTTATTAAGGGTGAAAGGTTTTGAAAAACATGAAAATTGATCGATTGCTTTCTATCGTCATTTTGCTGCTGAAAAGAAATAGAATACAAGCAAAGGAACTCGCTGATTTGTATGAGGTTTCGATTCGGACGATTTATAGAGATATTGAAGCGATTAGTCTGGCTGGTATCCCAGTAGTAACTTTTCAGGGAGCAGGTGGAGGAATCGGCCTGATGGAAGGATATCGCCTGGATCGTAGTATGTTGACGGATCATGATATCAAGGACATTGTGATGGGCTTGCAGAGTTTGTCCTCGTCGTTGGGCGGTCCCAACGTATCCCGGTTACTTCATAAATTTGAAAGCATTATACCAGAGTCTGAAAAAGAGCAATTTAGTGTCCGTACCACACAGTTTATCGTCGATCATTCGGGATGGGGAAATCAGTCTGTCCAGGAAGCTAAATTAATCAAGATAAAAGAGGCAATGAGTCAAGTCCGTACGGTTGCTTTTACCTATCGAAATGCGGAAGGAGCCCGAACAGAACGGGATGTGGAACCGCATACGCTTGTGCTGAAAGGGCAACAATGGTTTGTGTATGCGTATTGTCCCGACAGGGGGCAATTTCGGTTGTTCAAGCTTTCCCGTATGAATGAGCCTGTGGTTACAGAGACGGCTTTCACTCGCAGGGATCTTTCTAATGAAGTGCTGCCGTGGAATGAGGGGCGGATGACGGCATCCAGCGCTGTACAACCATTTACGCTACAATTTAACCGCACCTCAAGACATCTGGCGGAGGATTGGTTTGGTGTGGAAGCATTGAACGAGCAGGAGGAAGGGATTTACACGGTTTCAGTCCCGTTTCCTGAGGATGCGTGGGTGTACGGATTTATTTTAAGCCTCGGACCGGATGTGATTGTCAAAGAACCAGCCCATTTGCGAGATAAGATTTATAAGATGGCGTTGCGTATTGCGTCTAATTATGAAGAAGAACAGAAATTATAAAATAATTATTAGACTAAAGTAAAACGAACCTGACCCATAGTTGTCAGGTTTGTTTCGTTATACTGGTGGCATACCAGATACGAATTGGCGAAAGGGGATTTACGAGAATGGATAAAGCTTGTCAAAGTTGCGGGATGCCACTGGAGCATGAGGGTCAATATGGGACGGATGCACAACATCATAATACAGATGAGTATTGCAAGTATTGTTACAAGGAAGGTGCATTTGTACAGCCTGACTTGACGATGGAGGGAATGATCCAGCAGTGTGTGCCGATCATGGTAGAAGAGGGGATGCAGGCAGAAGAGGCGATTTCGATGCTGCGTAATTATCTACCAAACTTGAAGAGGTGGCGATCTTCAGAGGATGCAGAGCTTCAATTTGATGGCCCCATTCGGGAGGAGTACCGAGGTGAAATCCATTTAATTGGACTAAAAGCACGTACAAATAATCAGAAGGAACAAACGTCCCACGGGATCATTCCAAACATGTGGGAACGTTTTGTAGGTGAGGATGTGGCAGGCCGGATCAGAGGTCCTCATGGACTTGCTTCCGTCTATGGTTGCTATACTGATTATGAAAATGGAGCTTTGGGCGAGTATACATTTTTTATCGGAAAGGAAGCGGCTGAGGATTTCCAAGCTCCTGACGATCTTGAAGAACTTGTAATTCCGGCTGCACGCTACGCTATTTTTCAGGCAACCCATGAACCTTCTTCTGTCTTCCGTGTATGGCAGACAATTTGGGCATGGGCCGCCACGGGACAAGGGGAGCGGACCTACACAGGTGATTTTGAAGTATATGGCAATCCAGATGAACCTGTTTTGATTTATATTGCAATCAAGTGATGATTTACAGTGATAGAAGAGAACCGTCTAGGCCGTTGTTGAGGCCCGGGCGGTTTTTGTTTGTTCAATCCATATGGATTTACCATCAAGTTGAACGTCGAGTCATCGCCCAAAAAATGAGAGCCAGAGCACTGACACCCGCCCCCAATAGGCAAACTCCGTTCCACCCAGCATAGGTATACATGTGAGTGGAGGTAATGGCTCCAGTGGCGCTACCGATGGAATAAAAGATCATGTAGCCTGCGGTAAGTCGGCTCCGTGCTTCAGGGCGAACGTTGAAAATCAAGCTCTGGTTAGTGACATGTACAGCCTGTACGGCCAAATCCAAAAGAATGACACCAAGAGTTAAAGCGAATAGAGAATGCTCGGTGTAGCGTATAGGTAGCCAGGACAGCAGTAATACAACTAGTGCGATACCTGTCGTTCGTTGTCCCAAGCCTTGATCAGCAAGTCGCCCTGCTTGGGCTGCTGCTAATGCTCCGGCGACTCCAGCCAGGCCGAAGGCCCCAATTGCAGTGTGTGAAAGAGACAATGGGGGAGCACTAAGAGGTAATACAAGCGAAGTCCACAATATGCTGAACGCTGTGAAAATAAGCAGCGCAAGGACAGCACGAATACGCAGAATTCGTTCTTGGGCGAACAGTGCGATAACCGAGCGAATCAGCTGCGCATAGGAGAGTGTGGCGCTTGTGGGTTCGTTCTTTGGGAGTACTCGCAATAGAGCCACAGCCATAAACAGCGTAAGTATAGCAGAAATAAGGTAAACTGAACGCCAGCCTGCCAGATCAGTTAATACACCGGCAACGGTTCGTGCGAGTAAAATGCCGATAACGACTCCGCTGGTTACCAGTCCTACGACCTGCCCGCGTTCAGTCGGATGAGCCAAGGTCGAGGCGAATGCCACGAGTGTTTGAGTCACTACAGCCAGCAACCCAACCATTGCCATGCCCATAAGCAGTATTGTACGGGTAGGGGCAGAGCTAACCAGGATTAATGCCAGCACAGACAGCAGCATCTGTCCTGTAATCAAGCGCCGCCTGTTCAAGAGATCGCCAAGCGGGACGAGTAGCAGCAGTCCTAACGCATAACAAATTTGCGTGACGGTAATAACGATACCGACCGATGAGTGTGTAATGCCAAACTCGTGCGCCAGCGCATCCAGTAATGGCTGTGCATAGTAAATGTTAGCGACAGCCAGCCCGCAGGCTATGGCAAACAAGAGCGCCACAGACCGGGATAGGACCGGAATGGGAGCTATTTCGGCAGTGCTGGCTACCGTTTGATGGGGGAGCAGTATCGCTTTTTCTTCTGACGTCTTCATTTTCACATACCACGTCGCTTTCTGTGATTTACATACCGATCAGTATAATATACCGATCGGTATGTAATAATTTTAGGTCAATATAACTCTCGTCAATAAGAATTGTCAAGGGTTTAACCCGTACATATTTGACAGCCGCTTCTGAAGATCATACAATCTTAATATACTGAACGATACAAAAAGAAGGGGTTAAATATGGTTCGACCACGAGAATTTGATGAAGATCAAGCGTTGGATGCAGCGATGCAAGTTTTTTGGGAAAAGGGATTCGAGGCCACGTCTTTAAGTGATTTGACCTCCCGTATGGGAATACAACGCCCCAGCATATATGCTGCCTTTGGGGATAAAAAGCAATTATTCGAAGTTGCGCTGCGTAAATATACGCAATCTCATGCAGCTTGTGTAAGGGCTAAACTGCAAAATAGTTCATCTGTAAAAGAAGCATTTTACAATTTTTTTGGGGGAGTGGTGGCGGAAGAGTACGAGAAGGAGTCTAACAAGGGATGTTTTTGCATCAATACAATGGTAGAGTTAGCCCCTCATGATGAGAGGTTTGAAATTTTAACCAGAGAACATCAGATGTATCTTTCTGCTGTCTTTCAGGCGACCCTCGAACGTGGTATTCAATCTGGGGAGCTTGAGGTGACTATGGATGCACGAGCTTTGGCACATACTTTAGTCTCTTTGTTAATCGGGATAACTGTGATGATGAAGTCACGCCCAGCGCGTTCTTTTGTGGATCATGCGATTACGACCGCACTTATGTTGCTGGATGGAAAATAACTTAGGACAGGAGAACACTCGGATGCCACACATAAAAGCTATTCAAACACCGCTTGGTGAATTGCATGGACGGGATGCGGTCTATTTGGATCAGGTTCATATGAATTATGTGAAAAAAGAGCTGGTTTTGAAGGGAGAGATTAATGGGAGTTTAGCGCCGGAAGCAGTAGACGATTTTGTACCCTATGAGCTCATATTTACAGGAGTCTATTACTTTAATATGATTGAACTGGATGTGGCTCTAGACATGTCTGAGCAGAAGTATGCGCAAGGTAGCAGTTTTGACGAGCTTACAGATACGCCAATATTAGCGACAATAGCTAGTGCACGGGGGAAAAATCTAAGACACTTTCTGTTGAAAACCTATGACGATATATTAGAAATCGCTTGTAGAGACTATAAGATGACTATATAACAAAGCTGGTTTTTAGAAGAGAAGGAGGATCAATGGATACCCAAATTGAACGATTTAACGTGATCATACGTGTGGTGCAAGGGGATATTACCCGTTGTAAGGCGGATATTATCGTCAATGCAGCAAATACAAGCTTGCTGGGTGGCGGTGGTGTAGATGGTGCGATTCATAGAGCTGGTGGTCCGGCTATATTGGAGGATTGTGTCCGTATCAGAAACAAACAAGGGGGATGTCCGGTAGGAGGCGCGGTTTATACGACGGCTGGCAAGCTGGATGCCCAATATGTTGTTCATACGGTTGGCCCAGTCTGGAATGGTGGCGACCATCAGGAAGAAGAACTATTGGCGACATGCTACCGTCATACACTGCAATTGGCTCTAGAATTGAATGCAAGCAGCATTGCTTTTCCCAATATCAGCACAGGCATCTACCGATTCCCAAAAGAAAAGGCGGCCGAGATTGCTATACAGGAAGTGACATGTTTTGTACAGGAACATGCTGGGTTGAAAGAGATTATTTTTGTTTGTTTTGATGCGGAAAATGCTCAGTTATATAGCCGTAAGCTACAGTCACCTAAAGATTAATTTTTTAGTATACATACTTAAGCTCCTCATTTACCTTAATCCAACGAATGAGTTGATGTAAGAGTGCTCAACTGGAGGTGTGTTATGCTGGCTAAGCTGGTAAATAAAATCCCGCGGGATTGGCTTGTATTCATGTATAAGCATACGCCGTTTACTCGATTGAAAAATGCTTTGGTGTACCGGGCACAACACAAATTTTTAATTGCTGTGCTGGGCATTTTCACGAATGAGGCCGGGGAAGTGCTGCTATTAAAGCACGTATACCGGAAGCAGCCGTGGGGGATTCCCGGCGGCTGGATGGAGCTAGAGCAGCCGGAAATTGCCCTGCGGCGCGAAGTCCGGGAAGAAACCGGGCTGGAGGTAGAGATCACCTCATTGGCGCAAGCCCAGTTTGGCCAGTTGCCGAACCGTGTGGATCTTATTTTTACAGGCCGGGTGATCCCGGGTACCTTTCGACCAAGCGCTGAAATCTCCGACATTTGTTATTGCCGCGTAGGGGAATGGCCGGAAGGTTTGCCAACACACCAGAAAAAGCTTATTCAGAAGTTGCTGAAGTAAATGTTCACCCCATGCTCATGTTCAGTCCATGTTATGGAAAATCGGGTTTACAGGCGTTTCAGGAATACGCTGATGCGTTCCAGAGCCATTTCCAACTGTTCACGCGATGACGCATATGAGCAGCGGATAAAGCCTTCGCCGCCTGGGCCAAATGCGGAACCCGGGACCGTTATAACTCCTTGTTCTTCCAGCAGTCGCTTGGCAAACTGTTCGGAGCTTAACCCTGTATGCGCAATGGAAGGAAAAGCATAGAAGGTACCGTTTGGTTCATGACATGGAAGTCCTGTCTGACATAGGCCGGCAACGAACCATTTTCGACGTTGATTATAGGACTCCATCATACGATCTTTCTCCTCTAGCCCGTTGCGCAGGGATTCAATCGCGGCAATTTGCCCGATAATAGGAGCGCACATGGCTGTATACTGATGGATTTTCAGCATGGCTGAAATCAATTCTTTCGGACCGCATACATAGCCGACCCTCCAGCCTGTCATGGCAAATGCTTTGGAAAAGCCGCTGATGAGCAGGGTGCGTTCTTTCATTCCTGGCAGAGAAGCGAAACTTACATGCTGCTGTCCATAGGTCAATTCAGCATAAATTTCGTCCGATATGACAATAAGATTATGCTCCTCAACCAGACGGGCAATGGGTAGCCAATCCTCATAGGTCATCACCCCGCCTGTCGGGTTGTTCGGATAACAGAGAATAAGCACTTTGGATCGTGGAGTCAGCTTGGATTTGAGCGCCTCAGCTGTCAGCTTAAACTGCTGGTCGGCAGACGTTTCAACCGTTACGGTATGTCCTCCGTTCAAAAATGTGATAGGCGAATACGAAATATAACAGGGTGCTGGTATGAGTATTTCATCGTGTGTTGTGATGAGGGCGCGTAGCGCCAAATCCAATGCTTCACTGCTGCCAACAGTGACCATGATTTCATCTGCCGGGTTATAGGATGTACTGAAGCTGCTCTCCAGATATCCGGCAATTTCCTCGCGAAGCTCAGGGAGACCTGCATTGGGTGTGTATGAGGTTTTACCATTTTCCAGTGCTGTGATACAGGCCTTTCTCACATGTTGAGGGGTTATAAAATCCGGTTCACCGACACCAAGCGATACGATATCTTTTCTGCCTGCACTATATTCAAAAAAACGACGGATACCTGAAGGCGGCATTTCCCGTACAGCCGGAGTCAAAAAATCAGTTATAGATACTGCTGTCGATACATTTGTCATGTTGATTCCTCCTTATTGAAAAACAAAAAAACCCGCCCCTGTAAAAGGGACGAGTTTATACCCGTGTTACCACCCTAGTTTCATTCCATAGGAAATGACACTCTGTTCACGTATCCATCAATACGTGTTCCGGTTAACGCTGGAAAGGCGGCAGAGCTTACTTCAGGTTCAGCCCGCTTCTCAGAGATGGCGTTCAGCTACCCTCGGAATGTTGGCTTTCACCTGCCCCAACTCTCTGCAAATCCGCTGTATAGCTTACTCGTTCTCGTCATTGAAATTTGTTACCGTATCAATTTAGGTGTAATTATAAGCACAACATTTCAGAATAGCAAGTCTTTTTTTATAATTCTGGAAGACAGAAGCATCATCATTGACGACTGGAAGATTACGTATATAGTGGTATCATGGGGAATTCTGCCCCAAAATTTCACTGTGTTAAGACTATATTGGCTAGAGAGGGATGGTGTCCATATGAATGTATTTGAAGGCTTTAACGAAAAGGTTTTGCCTCAAGGATGGAGGTGGATCAACGAACCAACTGTATGGAGCTTCGATGAATCCAAGGCTTTACAAGTCTCTGCACCTTCACAGGCAGATTTTTTTAGAGATCCGTCCGGCGCAGTTATCAAATCGTCCGCTCCTTTTTTGCATACCACCCTACATGGAGATTTTACAATCTGGACGAGGGTTCGTGTCGATATGAAGCAGCCCTATGATTCAGGATGCTTGATGGTGATGGCGGATGATACTCATTGGGCTAAGGTATGCTTTGAATACTTTGAGAATACCCCCTCGATCCTTAGTGTGGTCACACGGGATACATCCGATGATTGTATATCGGGGGCGATGGATGCTTCTAATCCATATTTGCGAGTAACACGAGCTGGAAATTGCTTTGCCTTTCATTATTCCTCGGATGGTCAACATTGGAAACTGGCCAGATATTTTGGCATGAATGTTCCCAGCCAGCTAAAAGTTGGGGTTGTCGCACAATCTCCGGTAGGGGCGGGGTGTAATGTTACCTTTGATACTTTGACGATAACAGATCATGTGTTCGAGGATATACGAAACGTGGAATAAATAAAAGCCCTCTTTCTAAATGTGAAAGCGCTATAAGAGAGAACTGAAGAGACGTAAATACGCGTTCTTAGGCAGGAGGTAGATGGAAGTTTGCTGTTAAGAAGGAAGGGTTACAAGCTGCCCGGTATGTTGGGGGTGATGCTTGTAGCTACGTTGGGCTGTTTCGGACTCATTATGTATCTACAGTCCACAAGCGGGACGAGAATATATCAATTTCTGTACTGGGATATATTCCTGGCATGGGTTCCGGTGTTTATTTCATTGTTCATGGTGGCGTTATTCAGATTGCGAAATGCAAAAGTAAGAAATATTCTTTTATTTTTCGCCGCATGGGTATGGTTGTTTTTTCTGCCGAATGCTCTTTATTTAGTGACCGAACTACTACATGCATTCCGTTTGTACGATGTGAATCCTGGTACGCGTTTTTGGTTGAATACTCAATTTTGGCTAATCTTATTTACGTCCTTTTCGGCCGCTGGAATTGGTCTTTTTCTTACATCCCTTTGTGTATTGATGATCCACCGTATGTTGAGGAAGATTTGTTCAGGTTGGCTTGCATGGGCTGTAGTTTTTGTGATGTTATGGCTGGCCAGCATAGGTGTGTATATAGGCAGATTTGCCCGCTGGAATAGCTGGGATGTGTTGCTGCAACCGCTGGTGCTTTTTGCGGATCTTTGGAGATGGGCAGTACATGCAGGGGAGAAGCTTCATTTGCTGTCCTTTAGCTGGCTGGTGTTTGGGATGGCAATCATCTTTTATCTATTTATTTATATCTCTTTAAGTGAAGATTAGGATTTAGGCCGAGGACATGTATTCAATGAATACAGACTTCGGCCTTTTATCTGTGGCGAATTAGGAGTTGGAGTTATCTTTCTTCGTGTACATCGTAAAGCACGCGCACAAGCAAATCTTGGCCGAAATTTCCGAATCTTTTACCAAAAATAGTGAGTCCTCCTTTGTTTTGCGATTGATCAGATACGGATAAACGCAGTGTAATATCGCTTTTGTAATCAAGTCCAATATCGTCTATGGTGACTTCTGATATACGGCACCCGTCAATGAAGCTTCCATGCTGGTTGATGCGAATTAACTTCAGCATGCCGTATTGATTCAAGTGTGGGGGCCACCAATCAGGATTGAGAACCCCGGGAACAGCTCCAAAATCGCCTGGACTCGTCCAGTGACCGATGGCAATACCATTTATATGAAAACAAAGATCAGACGGATAGTCCTCACAATAACACGGTGCTTCTGATCCCAGCTCTGCGGAAAATTGAATTTCGGTAAAGGATTGATTCGCTTTCAAGTAGTTAGGAATGCGGTATTCCAGAAAGCCTTCTGCCATCCAGATCATTTCAGAGTCCAGTCGCGCGGGATCTGCAAAATAGCGTGGATCATCAAAATCGCCGATAATGCTGTCTTTGGTCACTAATCCACAAGTAGGAACCGCCTGGTAGTTACTATAATGACCGATACGAATTTCTACCTCATACACATTTTTTTGTTCTCTGCTGCGCAGATCTACCATTAGCTTTTCCTTATTTAAATAGCACATTTTTCGGGTCCCGTGTTTACCGCTTACCGTATTGATTTCCACAAGCCCGCATTCTTCCAGTTTGCGAATATGCATCGTAATGGTGCCGTTGCTCAAATTTAGCTTGCTCGCAATATCATTCATACTTTGTCCTTGAACAGCAAGTAACTCAAGAATTTGAATGCGAATTTCCGAGCCCAGTGCTTTGAAAATATCTAACCCCGACATTAAGTCCTTAATATAAATCATAGCTATAGCCCATCCTTATCTATAAAAAATGTAATGTAAGCGCTTATATTTTTACTTTGATTTATGTTAAAATAAAATCATAAAGAAGTAAACTGCTTTTCTGTAAATATTTTTTACTAAAAGAAGAAGAGAGGAAATGACGTTCTAAAATAAGGTGTTTTTTATAATATAAATCGTATTTAAGTATTTTATTTAGTATTCATTGCGAAAATATACTTAAATGCGATTTAATTTTGCTTTTTAAGTTACTCCAATCTATGTTTTATAATTATTTAAAAAGATTGAAAAATGCATTGACGAACCGTAGAATGGCGTGCTATATTTTATTTGTAAACGAATTCATTATTGATAAAGGTAAATGTTAATTATATGGTACATGAGAGGGATGATAATCACAGCGGCAATCAACAACGGGTTGTGTACCGCACAGTTAAAGATTAGGCCGAGTGGTATGAAGTTATTTTAACACTTAATGTATGCGGTTTCATTTTAATTTTAGGAGGGGTCGCGTTGACAAAGAAAAAAGGTTTTGGACTAACAATGGTTGTTCTGTTGTTGATGGTTGCTGCACTGGCAGGCTGTAGTGGAGGAAGTTCCAGTAGCGATGGAAGCAAGGAATTGACTTTCATGTTCCGTGGAGGAACGGATGAGCAGAAGGCTTATAAGGATGTTATCAAGAAATTTGAAGAAGAACATCCTGGTGTAAAGGTTAAAATGGTCGTGACGGCAGCAGACCAATATGCTACAAAGCTTAGAGCTGCAATTACAGGTAACAATCTTCCAGATATCTTCTATTATGCCCCTGGAGATTTGAAAGCTTATGTTAACAGTGGGGTGTTGAAGGATCTGACACCTTATATTGAGAAGAGCAAGGATATAAATCTGGATAACATTTGGAAATACGGTGTAGATTTGTATCGCTATGACGGTAAAATGGCTGGTCAAGGAAATATTTACGGTATGCCGAAGGACTTGGGTCCATTCGCCTTGGGTTATAACAAAACCATGTTTGAAAAAGCAGGTGTTCCATTGCCTGACAAAGACAAACCGTATACATGGGAGGAGTTCATCAAGGTTAACCAAGAGCTGACCAAAGATACTAACGGGGACGGCAAGCCAGATCAATACGGAACAGGCTTTAACGTTCAGTGGGCATTGCAAGCCTTTGTATGGAGTAATGGCGCTGATTGGCTGGATGAGAGCAAAACCAAAGTAACGATTGACGATCCGAAATTTGCGGAAGCGCTTCAGTTCTTTGCTGATATGCAAAACAAATATAAAATTACACCTGGCATTGAACAATCACAAACATTGGACACATATCAACGCTGGATGAAAGGCGAAATGGCGTTCTTCCCAGTAGGGCCTTGGGATATGAGTACATTTGAAAAACTGCCATTCGAATATGATTTGTTGCCTTTCCCAACAGGATCGACTGGCAAACCGGCAACATGGATTGGTTCTCTGGGTATCGGTGTTTCCTCTAAAACAAAATATCCAGATGAAGCTGTAGAATTGGTTAACTATCTGACTACTTCCAAAGAAGGCATGAAGCAGCTCGTAGATGCCAAGGTACAGATTCCGAATCTGCTGGATATGGCTGATGAGTGGGCCAAAGATACAAAAACAAAGCCTAACAACAAACAAGAATTTATTGATATCGTAAAAGACTATGGACGTGCATTACCAGGTAACTATACGTATAACGCAGAATGGTACGATATTTTCTTCACAGATATCCAACCTGTGCTGGATGGCAAAATTACGGCAGCAGATTATGTGAAGCAAGAACAACCGAAGATGCAGAAACTGCTGGATAAAGCGGTGGAGCAAGAGAAAAAATCACAGAAATAATGCGTAAATAGAGGGAAAAGGATGATGTTAGTGGCTGAATATCATGCTGCTAACATCATCTTCATTCCAAATCAGAAACAGAGGTGAGCCCTGTGATAACCAAATCTAATCTCTACCGCAAAGAGAAGATATATGGATACTTATTTATTCTTCCGCCTATTCTCGGTCTGCTAATCTTTACGTTGTTCCCGTTTGTCTATTCGTTATACGGCTCTTTTACAGACTGGGACGGATTGGGACAAATGAACTTTATTGGGTTCGACAATTTTAAGGATTTATTTAGCGATGAACTCTTTTACAAATCGATGTACAATACTCTTTTCTTAATGTTGGGTATTCCAATTGGTCTTGTACTAGCTTTACTACTGGCACTGGGACTGAATCGCAAGATTCCAGGTACGACAACATTTCGTGTGATCTATTATATTCCGGTCATTTCTTCGTTGGCTGCCGTTTCTATTATGTGGAACTGGGCCTACAACGGAGATTATGGTTTGGTGAACCAATTCCTTGAATTGTTCGGTATTAAGGGACCTAACTGGCTGATGGATAAGGACACAGTCAAGCCGGCCCTGATTCTCATGACTGTATGGAAAGGTCTCGGATATACAATGTTGCTATATCTGGCTGCGCTACAAAGCGTATCTCGCTCTTATTATGAAGCAGCAGAGCTGGACGGAGCTAGCGGATTCCAAATGTTCCGCAATATTACATGGCCAATGGTGAAACCAGTAACCTTCTTCCTGGTCGTTACCAACATTATTGGTGGTTCGCAAATCTTTACTGAAATGAACATTATGACACCTACAGGGGGTCCGGAATACTCATCCGCCTCAATTGTCTTCTATATTTGGGATAAGGCATTCAAAAACCTGCAAATGGGATATGCCTCCGCGATGGCTATGATTCTCGGCATCTTCATTTTTATCGTAACTTTGATTCAATTTAAAATGAATGAAAAATCATCCTTTGATGGGGATTGATTTTCGCGGAAAGGAGTGAGGCTGATTATGTCCCATAGTCAAAAAACGAAAGTTACCAATATCATTATCTTTATTGTACTGGCGATTGGAGCGATTGCGATGATCGCGCCGTTGCTTTGGATGTTGTCCACTTCGGTAAAAGAAAAGCAGGATGTCTTTGCACTTCCACCAGTATGGATACCAGAGGTGTTTCAGTTTGGTAAGTACAAGGAAATTTGGGAGGCAGGTCCCCTGTTAAGCGGGATTAAGAACAGTGTGATTGTGGCTGTAAGTGTCACGGTTGTGGGTACTTTCACCTCTAGTGTGGCCGCTTTTGCATTCGCAAAGCTGAGATTCCCTCATAAAAACAAGCTGTTTTTGGCACTCATCGCATCCATGATGATTCCTTACCCAACAGTTATGATTCCACAATTTATGATGTTCTCCAAACTTGGCTGGGTAGATACGCTGTTGCCTCTGATCGTTCCCGGCTTGTTCGGTAATGTAGTCATGATCTTTTTCTTGCGGCAGTATTTGCTCAGTGTACCGGATGCTATTATCGAAGCTGCTAAAATTGACGGAAGCTCTTATTTCCGACTTTATTCATCGATTACGTTTCCGCTCATTAAGCCAGCAGTTGCGGCACAGCTAATTTTATGGTTTATGGGAATTTGGAACGATTACTTGGCACCGATTATTTACTTGAATTCACCAGAAACGCAGACATTGCAGCTGGTTATCGCGAATTTTAATGCGACTTACGCCATTCAGACGGACTATCCGCTTATTATGGCAGCTTCCATAATAGCCTTGTTACCTGTGTTGATTATATTCCTAATCTTCCAGAAACAAATTATTGAGTCGGTTGCCATTTCTGGTGTCAAGGGTTAATTGAAACTTGCACTTGGACAATTCGGATGAATGATGTAACGCAGTCACCCTATGTACTGAGTAAAGGAAGGAGGAGAATTACAGTTATGGTTATGCTGCTAATGCTGGGTCTATCCGGCTGTGGGGATAACACTCCGGACCCTGTATATCCGCAGGCTCCGCCTCCTGATCACTTGTATGATCAAAGTACGATAGACGATGAACAGCGCTGGACTATTAACAATGCTCATGACCCAGCGATTATCAAAACTGATCAGGGATATTATGTCTATTCGACGGATGTAAAGACAGGTGGAGAATTGAGGCCGGGTGTTATGGTGCGCAAATCGACCGACCTGATTCACTGGAGCTGGGTTCAATATGCTTTACCCGGCATTCCAAAGGAAGCGGGGGCATGGTCATCAGCAACGAATCTGTGGGCCCCGGACATTATAAAGATGGGCGATACCTATCGAATGTATTATTCTGCTTCCACATTTGGCAGCACACGATCAGCTATTGGGTTGCAGACATCCAACTCCCCGGAAGGTCCTTGGAAGGATGAGGGGCTGGTTATTAAAACGGATGAGCATGACAAGCTGAATGCAATTGATGCTAATCCAGTATTGGATGCGGATGGAAATCCATGGATGGTATACGGATCCTTTTTCGGCGGCATTTATGTCACACCGCTTGATCCGCAGACTGGGAAGCTCAAGGAATCTGGCTATGGTAAAAATATCGCTGCCAGAGATCGGGCAACCGAGGACGGAGCTGTGGAAGGACCGTACATTGTGTACAATCCTGTGTTCCGTAAATACTACTTGTTCGTCTCGTATGATTCTTTATTCGAGGACTACAATGTTCGCGTAGCCCGCTCGGATTCTATTACAGGTCCGTACGTGGATATAAATGGACATGATATGGCGGATACCAGTTATTTGCCTCAATATGAGATTGGGAACAAGGTGCTGGGTGGTTATCGTTTCAGCGAAGGAGAAGGCTGGGTTGCGCCAGGTCATAATTCCGTGCTGAAGGACGGAGACGATTACTACATTGTTCATCATGCGCGGGGAGAAACGGATAAGAGCTGGCCTTACTTGCATGTGCGCAAAATATTGTGGACGGCTGATGGTTGGCCTGTCGTATCGCCGGAGCGGTATGCGGGCGAAAAGGAGCAGGATATACCCAAAAGGTTATTATCCGGCAACTGGGAGCGCATCATGATAAGGCAAGAAGTAGACGGTCAGGTGGAAGCTGAACCGCTTCGTCTGGAAGCTGGAGGGCGGGCAACCAGTGGTTCTCTGGAAGGTCACTGGAGTTTTGATGGTAGATGTACGCTAACAATGGATTGGAGCAATGCGTCCGAAGGGCCAAAGGAGGAATTGCTATTGCTTCCTTCATGGGACTGGGAGCTCGGTCGTCATACTCTAATTTTCACGGGTATGAATGAAAAAGGAATTTCCATCTGGGGAAAACGTATCAGCGATTAATCATATGAACTACATATTACACATAGAGGAGAGAAAAACCATGAATCATCCTGTATCTTTTAATAATCCGGTCATTGAGCAACGTGCAGACCCTTGGATTTACAAGCATAGTGATGGGTATTATTATTTTACCGGATCTGTGCCAGAGTATGACCGCATTGAGGTTCGGCGGGCACGTACTATTCAAGGCTTGAATACAGCAGAACCAGTGGCAGTGTGGCATAAATATGAAACGGGTCCGTTAAGCGCGAACATTTGGGCACCGGAAATTCATTATATTAACGACAAATGGTACATTTATTTTGCAGCAGCTCGTACTACAGAAACGAAGGAAGGTCTGTTCGACCATCGGATGTTTGTGCTGGAAAATGCTTCAGCTAATCCGCTGGAAGGTGAATGGGTGGAAAAGGGACAGATCAAAACTCGCTGGGAGACGTTTGCTCTCGATGCGACAACCTTCCAGCATAATGGCGTTCTATATTATGTATGGGCTCAGAAAGATCCGGACATCGTAGGTAATTCCAATTTGTATATATCAGAAATGAGCAATCCGTGGACGCTGCGTGGTGAGCAGGTCATGATCTCAACACCAGAATATGACTGGGAAGTTATCGGTTTTAAGGTAAATGAAGGAGCAGCCGTTCTGAAACGGAATGGAAGGATTTTTATCAGCTATTCAGCTAGTGCTACAGATCACAATTATTGCATGGGCCTGCTAACGGCAGACGAGAATGCCAACTTACTTGACCCGAAATCGTGGGCAAAGTCTCCTGCGCCAGTATTCTGCACGAATGAGGAGACAGGTCAATTCGGACCTGGTCACAACAGCTTTACTGTTGCTGAGGATGGTAGTGACGTTATCGTATATCACGCTCGTAATTACAAGGAAATTACAGGTGACCCGCTGTATGATCCGAATCGTCATACACGTGTTCAGCGTTTGAACTGGAATGAGGATGGAACACCTGACTTTGGTATCCCGGTACCAGATGGCGTTTCTGTTGGTTAATCCAGTCGAAATATATGCTAGATGATTGACGTTTCACACAGCGACACTATAATTTTATAAACAACGTAGGAAAATAATTTTGCTGCGTATAACAATGGTAATAAGATACCTTCGACCTTAGGGTTGGAAGGTATCTTTTTGCTTTTGGGAGACGGAGCGAAGTTACGGGTACTTTAAATCATGGGATGCGATACACAGAACATGTCAAGCGAATAATTGATACAAATGTTTAATATTTTCCACGAGATGGAAGCTACAAATGTATGGTAAAGTGTAGGGTATACAAGATATTTTCAAAAGTCTCCTGTGCATACCGAATCGAATCACACGAGGTGAGAAAAATGTTACAATCGTTAAAAGCCATTGCTAATTACAGGAAAGAAAGTGATCTGGCCTGGGATACACCGACCTGGCTAAAGCTACTTGTTTCGGCTGAGGAGCGTATTGTAAATTTGGAGCGCATTCGATCCATAGGTGAGTTAAAGGATGCTAATCCTGTACTGGATTATGTGGAGCGCACACTGCTTATTTTGGACGGCCTTCCATTGTCATTCTGGGTTAAAGAGCTACTGGAGGATGTATTGGTATGGTCTGAGACCGCCAAAGGAGGCACAGTCCGCGAACGGCTACGCTGGCAGCATGAGGGCATTAATTTGTTTGTACATAATATTGGCTCCTCTCAGCTGTATGTCAGACAGGCTCAAGCAGAGTCCCCTGCATACCCGCGTAACAGCATGACCCGGATTCTGATTGAGACGCATGGATTGATCGGACAGTATATACGGGGAGAAATACCTTTTGCGGAAAATCGACTGCTGCTTGAAATTACTCGTAAAGGCTGGCTGAGCTCGGAGGAATTGGAGCTTGTGTTACGAGCACTGAACGAATGCATTATCGCCGGTGTAGATCCTGCATTATGGGAGCAAGTACGCGGTGAAGTGGAGCAGTTAATCGGCTGGATTGCCTGGGATAACGCCCCTGTAGTCTGGAGTGTAAAGGAGCGACTGGAGAGATTGCGGTCGGTTTCGATTCATGAAGGTGAGCCGTTTGAGCAGGCTTACGCCGAGCTGGAGCGGGAGCTGAATGTAGAGAAGGCGCTAGCTCCGCTGGAGAATCGGACACTTTGGTATGTAGAATCAGCTTTGCAGGATTTTTCACTTCAAGAATTGGTTAAGGTATTTTTACTCACGTTGAGGGATGGCACAGGGCAGGAACAGCCTGCAACGGTACGGCATATTAGTTTTGAATCGCTTATGAATACGATGTATTATGACTATCGTGGTGTTAAGAAAATTAACGTATACAAAAAAAGAATGATAGAAAAATATTTAAGCGCATTGTCCTGGCAGGATATCACAAAAGGGAAACGGGAGCATAATCCTCATTTGAGTGTAGTCGTAGAGCATAAGGAGGAGCTGCCAAGTACCGTATTTTTTAATTTTGTATTTTCATCAGCTGCAGAAAAATTGATCGACTTTTGTATTGAGGCAGAAAAGACGCCTCTGTATGACAAAGCAGTCCTGCTGCTGTTTGATCTGTTCGGATTACGGCGCGATGCCTATGATCGCTTTCACAATGAGGAAACATACCTTACAGATATGAACCAGACCGCCGATTTCAAAAGGGTCATTCTAGATTACGTGACTGGAACCCGTATACTGGATATCGGACCTGGCGGGGGCGTACTGCTGGACCTGATCGAGCAGGAAAGACCGGACTCGAAGCCGTTGGGTCTTGATATTTCTGTGAATGTTATTGAGGCTCTTAAACGCAAAAAGCAATTGGAGCACCGTCGTTGGGATGTCATCAAAGGTGATGCGCTTCAATTAGAAGAGTATGTGGAAACGGAGAGCATGGATACGGTTATTTTCTCTTCGATTCTTCACGAGCTGTATTCCTACATTGAACGAGATGGAAAAAGGTTCAATTCACAAACAGTGGAGGCTGCTTTGCATAGCGCCTACCGTGTACTTGCACCCGGCGGGCGCATTATCATTCGTGACGGTATTATGACCGAACCAGTAGAGCAGCGCAGACGCATTCGATTTTTGGAGCCGGACGGAATGGAATGGCTGATGCGGTATGCGCAGGATTTTGCGGGTCGCCCCATTGAAATAGAGCGCATAGGTGAGCATGAGGCTGTTTTGCCGGTAAACGATGCAATGGAATTCCTGTATACCTATACATGGGGGACGGAAGCCTATGTGCATGAGGTACAGGAGCAGTTTGGTTATTTTACTCCGTCACAGTATGAAGAGTGTATTCGTAACACACTTGGACCACAAGCGATTATCCGGTTGAGCCGCCACTATTTGCAGGAGGGCTATGCCGAAGCGCTGTCCAGTCGTGTTGAGTTCATGGATGAGCAAGGTCAGCCGGTTCCTTTGCCAGACAGTACCTGTCTGATCGTAATTGAGAAGCCAAATAACAGGGATGAAGCAACTAAATGATTTTTAATTTAAACAAGAGAATGCCTTCTGAGTTGTGCCAAGCGCACTGGGAAGGCATTTTTTTGGAAAACGAATGGAGGTGCGTTCATGTCCGCGCAGGTAGTGATATCCGAATATAATCCGCAGTGGGTAGCAGAGTACATACAGGAACGAGCCAAATTGATAGAGGCTCTCGGAGACGTGTGTGTCGGCGTAGAGCATATCGGTAGTACATCCGTTCCTGGTTTGGGAGCCAAGGCTATTATCGACATTATGGTTGGAGTAGAAGATTTGGCGATGATTCAATCCGAACAGCGAGAGCGTTTGCTAGGTATTCAATATGAATATGTACATAAACCTGATTTTCCAGAGCGAGCTTTCTTTCGCCGTGGAGAATGGGGAGCTGGGACCCATCATTTGCATATTTACAAGTATAAAGGAGAGCATTGGGAAAACCATCTATTATTCAGAGATTACTTGAAAGCGCATCCTGAGGGCCTGGGAGCGTATGAGACTTTAAAAAAAGATTTGGCTCACCAATTCAATCATGACCGTGCAGCGTATACCGAAGCCAAGGGACCTTTCATTCGACAGGTGGTTGAGCAAGCGAAGCTTGAAAGACAAAGTAGAGACAAATGAAATTTTAGTACGCGTGGACAAGGTGGAGGAATGATGAAGAATAGGATGCTTGATGCACAGGTAACGCCGAATGGTTTAAAAGACAGAATGATGCTGCTGTCAGCACTGGATATTATATTGTCTCCAGAAGATTGGTTGCGCATGTATCGTATGCAGTCTGAATGGTCTGGTGATGTGTGCCTAGGTGAGGTGAACAACAGCGCTGGAGATACGATTCATATGCTATGGACGCGTGGAGCTGTGCTATTAAAAGGTTTTGACCACGAATCCCCTGTAAGTCCTCATGCAAGAGACGAATATGAGATCTGGCCGGGCATGTACGACGGTGTACCTGATGATATGATGGAGCTTTTAGAAGATGAAGCGCTGGAGAAGGAGGACGTTACCTTTTGTATGTGGAGGGAAGCGGGAGATAAGGAGTGGCGTATGGGCAACGTGAACATTCCTGAGGAATATGACGATGGCTCATCCTTTTTGCTGGGGAAAATTATAGTTACACCGGAGGAATATCAGGATTGGGCTGAAAGTTACTATGAGCTGCCGATTTCTCTAGGGGTGGTAAGCCAGATTTTCAACGGCGTTCCGATTACTGCACAGATGATCTCTGCGCTTCATCCACAGCGTAACGTTAGGGAAGCGATAAAGGAGCTAAAACAGCTTGGCGTTCAGGTGCATGAAAGCTAAGAATACAGATTTGTTTTTCTTGACAAGTTTTGTATATAATACAGGAGAAATGGCTGGGCTAATTACCTCGAATTAAAGGAGTTGTGTTGAAGATGTCCAAACGTTTGATTCCTTACATCACGATGGATGGAAATGCAAAAGAAGCAATCGAATTTTATGAAAAGGCATTGGATGCTCAACTGCTTTTTATCCAAACCTTTGGGGAAATGCCGGAAAACCCCGATTTTCCCATTCCCGCAGAGGTCAAGGAACGTGTGGGACATGCCACCCTTAAAGTGGGCGAGACAGAGCTCATGTTTTCGGATACCTTTCCCGGATCGCCGTTTAGCAGCGGGAATCAGGTGAGTATCTGTATTACAACCGATAGTGTGGAGCAAGCTCAAAAAATGTTTGATGCTTTACAGCAAGGAGGGCAGGTGGGAATGCCTTTGCAGGAAACCCATTTTAGTCCAGCTTATGGGAATGTAACAGACAAGTTTGGTGTCACCTTTCAAATGTTCACAGAGGCTCGGTCTTAAGAAATGGAAAACGGCTCGGTCCGCTACTTTAGCGATCTGGCCGTTTTTTTGCGTGCATGTCCTCGTCTGAAAAATAAATATACATACATAAAACATGGGGAGTGTTCGGATCTCTTTTTTCATGTATCGCTCAATTCCTAAAATAATTGTTTTAATATTGTTGAAATGGAAACCAAAATATATTATATTAAATTGTTAATGCACCAACGGGTGGGAGGACAGTCCATGAACAAAGAAGAACAGGTCATAATGGGTTTCAGGGACTTATATAACAAGATGGTTTGGCTTAATAAGGACAAGATGGAAGACAGTCTTAAGGGTTATAAACCTTCTGAAGTACATTGCATGGAATACATTGAAAAAAATGTAGATTCCAACGTGACAACACTTGCGGAGTCCCTTTATATGACTAGCGGTGCCATAAGTAAAATAACTAAGAAGCTCATAAAAAAAGGCCTTATCGAGAGCTACCAGAAGCCGGATAACAAGAAAGAAATTTACTTTAGGCTTACTGAGCAAGGGAAAGTAGTCTATAAAATCCATGAGGAACTGCACAAGGAGTTTCAAGAGCGGGATAAAGCCGTATTTGAGCAGGTAACCGAGGAGCAATTTGACAGTATGCTTAGCTTCTTGGAAAAGTATAGCAGGCATTTGGATGCAGAAATAAAGAAAAAGGATATAGATATCAAGTCGAAATAAATTTGAATAATGAAAATCAAACCACAGGCAGCCGGGCTCTATTGAGAACGGGCTGCCTTTTTTTTATTATTTTGTTTCCAGGGAAGAAAAAATGTGATACGATAATTTTGTTTCCTAGGAAGTAAAATTGCAACTTTTGAGGGGAGGATTTAAGTGTTCAAATTTAGATCACACCATAAACAGACCACAGAACAAACCGTAGATAAACACGCTTTAATATTCGGCCTTATCTCTGTGTTTCTTTGCGGAATAAGCTTCAGTATTATAATACCTGTCGTCCCATTCTTAGTGCAGCCTTATACAAGCAATCCGGGAGAACAAGCTATAGTTGTTACGCTGCTGACCTCTGTTTATGCATTCTGCGTGTTTTTTGCGGCTCCCGTACTTGGAGCTTTGAGCGACAAATATGGCCGTCGACCCTTGCTCTTAGTCTGCCTTTTGGGTTCCGCAATCGGGTACTTAGTTTTTGGTATAGGAGGAGCTGTATGGGTACTATTTGCTGGGCGTATCATAGAAGGTATAACAGGTGGGAGCATAAGCACGATCTTCGCATATTTTGCAGACATCATTCCTCCAGAACAGAGAACTAAATACTTTGGATGGTTGAGTGCAGTTGTAGGTGTCGGCACTGTCATTGGTCCAACTCTAGGTGGATTACTTTCCAAGTTTGGTTATTCTGTACCTATGTATTTTGGAGCAATAATCACTTTATTGAATGTTGTTTATGGATTCTTTTTTATGCCTGAGAGCCTTGACAAGAAACATAGACTGAAAGAGATTACCTTTGTAAGACTGAATCCATTTACACAGCTTGCAAACGTACTTTCCATGAAAAACGTGAAAAGGCTACTTGTCTCAGCGTTCTTACTCTGGATACCCAATGGATCTTTACAGGCAGTTTTCTCTCAATTTACAATGGATACCTTCAGTTGGAAGCCTGCACTAATCGGACTTATGTTTTCAATTATGGGTTTCCAAGACATCATTTCACAAGGTTTCATCATGCCAAAGCTTTTAAAAAAACTTAGTGATAAACAGATAGCCATTCTTGGAATGTTCTCCGAGATTATAGGCTACAGTCTTATTGCGCTATCTGCTTTGTTCTCATTCTATCCTCTTATTATCGCCGGAATGTTTATATTTGGTTTTGGTGATTCGATCTTTGGGCCCTCATTTAATGGGATGCTCTCCAAGTCTGTCGATTCTAGTGAACAAGGAAGGATTCAAGGCGGTAGTCAATCTATTCAGGCTTTGGCAAGAATGATTGGGCCTATCATTGGAGGTCAAATCTATGTATCACTTGGTCATGCCACACCCGCTTTTATGGGGATGATTCTTATAGCAGTGGCAATACCCGTTTTATATAAGAGAACGGATGTGAATATGTAAACTACCGCTCGAAGCTTTCCGTAATCACCTGCATAGCAGGTAGTTTTAAGAAAATAATAGGGTTTCAGAACTTAGGAACAAGTTCTGAAACCCTATTATTTTACAGTAACGCCTTGCTAAATTAATTTTACGTATGTGTACTTAAACGCCAAAGTTAAAATCATCATCTGTCAGCGGCTCTACATTCATTGCCCGTACATAGCCGTTTCCTTTTTTAGAAAAGAAATCGTGCTGCTTGGTGTGGGTGCTGATGCCGTTGAATACAATGGGATTGACTTCTTCTTCTTCAAAAAGTGGGTCAAAGCCCAGGTTCATCATGGCCTTGTTGGCGTTGTAGCGCAAGAAGACTTTAACATCGTCTACAAGTCCAATAGGGGCATAAATTTGCTCGGTATATTGTTCTTCGTTATTGTGCAAGTAGCGCAGCAAGCCTACCAGCGTCTGGTAGAGGTCACGTTGTTCTTCCTCGTCCAGTTCTGCATAAATCTCCTGTGCCAGTACACCTACATAGACACCGTGAATACTTTCGTCACGCAGGATCAGGTCGATAATTTCCCCGCTGCATGTCAGCTTGCCTTGACCTGCCAGATAGAGAGGGTAGAAGAAGCCGCTATAAAACAAATAGCTTTCTAACAGTACCGACGCAGCCATCGCGAGATACAGGTCTTTCGGTGTATGGATGTTCATATAATACTGACGAATGGTTTCTGCTTTGGTCTGAAGATGCGGATTTTCTTCCACCCAGCGGAATACACCGTCAATTTCTTCCGTGGAAGCCAGGGTGGTAAAGATGCTACTGTACGATTTGGCATGAATTTGCTCCATCATCGCCATAAAGCTTAATACCGCTTTGCGTTGCAGTCCGTCTACATGCTCCATAATTTGCGGCATCCCCACACCGCCTTGAATGGTGTCTAGCAGAGTCAAGCCGCCCAGCACCTTCATGTAGGCTTCTTTTTCGATATCACTGAGGGTTACCCAGGACATTTTATCGTCAGACAGCGGAATTTCATCATCCGTCCAAAATTGCATAATATTCTGATTCCAGAACATCAGTGTGAAATCATCGTCCGAGCGGTTCCAGTTTACGGCTTGTATACCTGTCATTGTTAGCATTCTCCCTTCAGCTTGCGAGATTCCCTAGAAACACACGTGAGATGTTACCAGAGAGTCATCGTATGCTTGACATACGGAAGCTGTATCCGTGAGGGCTTTGTCCAATCCTGTAAAGGTCTGAACCACGCGCTGGATACAGCTTCTAATGCCAAGCATTCATATCTATTCAAAATCTAATTTTATTTTATAGCTTGTTACCATATATGCATTAGATGGAACAAGTGAGGCACTCTTCCACAGACAGTTTTTTGGTACGTGTGTAGTATAACGATTTAAGTCCTTTATGTGCGGCATACAGATAGCAACGTGCTAACTGACGCGTAGTCACGTCACTGTTCACATGAAGTACAGTCGAAATTCCTTGGTCCACGTGAGGCTGGATTTCGGCAATCAGATCAAGCACTTTGAATTGGTCCATTTGATAAGCGGATTTGTAAAAGAATACATTATCCTTTTGCAAATACGGCATCGGATAGTAAGTCGTCGAATTCGCATAGGTACGAGTCTCGATTTGCTCAACAATTGGCATAACGCTGGACGTTGCATTTTGAATGTACGAAATGCTGGCAGTAGGAGCAATCGCCATACGATAAGCGTGGTACAGACCGTTCTTCTTGACGTCTGCTTTTAGTTTGTCCCAATCCGCTTGAGTTGGAATATAAATGTCCTTGAACAATTCTTGCACACGTGCCGTTGTTGGACGATAATCCGTGTTCAGATATCGGTCAAAATATAGACCTGTCGCATAATCGGACTCCTCAAATCCATAGAAGCTTTGTCCGGCTGTTTTTGCGATTTCCATACTCTTTTCAATAGAATGATAGTTCATCGTCATGAAGAAGGTACGGACAAAATCCTTCGCTTCATTGCTTTCATACGCAATTTTGTTCTTGGCAAGGTAGCCGTGCAGATTCATGACACCCAGACCAACGGAATGCATTTCACTGTTCGCTTTTGCAACACCTGGGGCATTAGCTACTTGGGTCATATCGCTGACCGAGGTAAGAGCAATCATACCCTCATGAACGGACTCACGGATTTTGCCATGTTCCATCACATTTACAATGTTCAGGGAAGCCAGGTTACAGCTTACATCCCGGCGAATGATATCCTGTTGTCCATAATCTGTAATTTCGGAAGTTTCCTGCAACTGGAAGATTTCCGTACATAGGTTCGACATCTTGACTTGGCCCACGTTTTTAAGAGCATGCGCCTGATTTGCGTTACTTTTGTTCATAATATATGGATAGCCAGACTCCAACTGAATCATGGCAATTTTCGTCAGCATATCACGTGCGCTCATCGCTATTTTTTTCTTCACTCGATCGTCAGCGAGCAGCGTATCGTACATTTCATCCAGATCCATGTCGTCCAAATGTGTTCCATAAGCCTTGAACACACTATAAGGTGCAAATACATGCAGTGGTTCATTATCCTGTGCCAGCTTGTAAAAGCGGTTCGGCACCAGCAATCCGATCGAAAGTGTCTTGAGACGTACTCTTTCATCAGCATTGATTTTTTTACTATCCAGGAACTCCAGCACGTCCCATCCGAAAATGTTGTAATAGGCTGCACCAGAGCCTTTACGTTGACCCATTTGATCCGCGTAGGAGAAACCATCTTCCATCAGCTTCAGCACAGGCATAATGCCTTTTGCTGCGCCTTCTACACCTTTAATTGCCTCGCCGCGTGACCGCAGCTTCGACAGGTTAACCGCAACACCGCCGCCAATTTTGGACAATTGCATGCAAGTGTTCAATACATAGTTGATTGAGTTCAGAGAGTCATCCATTTCGAGCAAGAAGCAGGACACCAATTCCCCACGGCGGCTTTTGCCAGCGTTCAGGAAGGTTGGTGTAGCTGGCTGAAGACGTTGCTCCATCATCGAGCGGGACAACAGGCGCGCCGTATCGGCGTTGCCGCGTCCCAAATGCAGGGCGACAGCAGCCACCCGGTCAGGGTAGTGTTCCAGATAGACTTTACGGTCGTTACTCTTCATTGCATAATCAGTATAAAACTTGGATGCTGCCATATAGGAAGGGAATTTAAAATTATAGCTATGAGTGATATGGAAAATATCATTAATTTCATCAGCTGTATAGCTGTTATAGAAATTTTCGTAATAATCATTCTCAATCATATACAGCACTTGAGCAGCTGTGTCAGCAAACTTCAAACTCCGTTCTTGAACTTCCTTCATAAATTCTGCTACAGCCTCTTGGTCCTTTTCCAATTGGAAAAAGCCGTCTGTATCGCGTTTCATCAACATGTTGTTCAATTCAATATGCCGCAACTCGGCTCACCTCCTGTTTAAAACGCTCCACATCTCCGAACGTTCCAGATAATTCAAATTTGCTAATCACGGGGACATTATAATGGTCGGCAATCAAATCCGCACTTTTGGCAAATTTCTCACCCCAGTTACGGTTGCCGCTTGCAGCTACACCAACAAGGTTTTGTGCATTTTTTTTCAAAAATGAAGATACCCTCTCAGGTATCTGCCCAAACCCGGTTGTATATGTAATGAGTACGTAAGGTTCTTCTATAGTCATTTGCTCCTCAATCTGAACCGCCGGAAGCTTGAGCTTGTTTATAAATCTTTTTACATTGCCGGTCTTGGAATCATAAGCAATCAGCATGGTGTGCAACCTCCTTAACAATTAACGAAAAAAAGAAAACGGCATTGCCAAGAGACCCATCATAGCTGTAATCCCTTGCTGGCTGCGCCATTTAAGATTTTTGACTCTATATTTACATGTATTTTCATACCTTTATCTTCAAGATATCGGGCATAAATACGTTTTTTACACTATATTTAGAGTACATTTTCTATTTTATATCTATATATAGTTTTGTCAATCGGTCTAGAGAGGCTCAGAGGACCCAGATCGGGTGTAAGTCCAAGCAGGGTGCGGAAAAGAGCGAAAGAACTTTTTTTTCGTAAGTATGTTAAAAAAGTATTGGAGTTTTTTAAGCTGAGGATGTACGATTTGTCAATGGGCAATAGAATGGAAAATTTACATTTTACTGTAGAAAGGATGAGGCAAATGGGAAGTGGTTTTATGGCATTTCAACCGTTTAGTATTATCTTTTTTGTCGTGTTTGGACTCATTGCTTTTGTAATCATTATGGGAATTGTCAAATCGATAAGTGCAGGTCTTTCCAATCAAGCAGCCGAACAGGTCCAACGTTCTTGCAAGGTTGTGGATAAGCGAACGAGAGTGCGTGGGGGGTCAGGCAATTTTTCAGCTTCGACCGATTACTATATCACCTTTGAATTTGACAGGGGGGAGCGTAAGGAGCTGGAGGTGAAGGATACGGACTTCGGAATGATTGTAATCGGGGATCGCGGGGAGGTTCATTATAAAGGTACACGTTTCCTGGAGTTTGTGAGATTAATGGGAGCGTAAAAGGGGGACAGGGTGATAGAGTATTACCAGAACCAATACATAATAGGGAGGAAGCTGACGATGCCACATATCATTGGAGCACGAATTGTATTAAGAGAGTACCGTCAGGAGGATATACCTGATATCCGAAGATGGGTTAATGACTCGGCAATCACACATGGATTAAGCGACGTATTTATCTATCCGCATTCACAGGCTAATAGTGAATCTTTTGTACAGATGATGATTGACGGCAACTCTGAGATCAAGGGCTTTGTCATTGCACATAAAGATACACTGGACTATATTGGACAACTCGATTTATTCAAAATCAACTGGGTAAATCGGCACGCCACCCTTGGTATTGTAATCGGGCGCGACGGTGATCTGGGCAAAGGATATGGGCGGGAAGCGATACGATTGATACAAAAATTTGCATTTCATTCACTGAATCTGCATCGGCTGGAGCTGGAGGTCTATGCGTTCAATGAACGTGCATATCGTTGCTATCTGGCATGTGGCTTTAAGGAGGAAGGCCGACTACGAGAAAAGCTATTCAGGGAAGGACAGTACTATGACATCATTCAGATGGGGATGTTGCGAAATGAATATGAGGCTGTAGAGCAAGCGAAGGAGCCCTGAAAGTGAGGCCACATAAGCTATTTTACTCCGTCAGCTTTCTTCAATTTTTTATGAGTGAAATCACGGGAACTACGCTCATCTTATTTCTGTTAGCTAAAGGACTTTCTCTGCAAAGTGCGAACTTCTTGCTGGTTGTATTCTTTGTAAGTATTTTTCTGTTTGAAATACCAACTGGAGCTATTGCAGACAAATATGGAAGAAAAATTTCTGTTGTTTTGGGGCTTTGTTGTTTTCTAGTCTACAGTGTATTGTTCGTTTGGACAGATCGCATGTGGCTGCTTGTGTTCGCACAAGTTTTTGGGGGGCTGTCAATATGCTTGCAATCAGGCTCGTTGGAATCCTGGGTTGTGGAAAACAGTGATAAGCCCATGGAAGTTCTTTTTACAACCTCAAACAGTATACAGTACATTTCGGGATTTATTTGTGGTCTGTTGGGGGCCTTCCTTGCAACATTTAACTATTCACTTCCCTGGGCAGCCAGCATTGTCTCTATTATCTTATGTATTATTCTATGCTGCTTTTATATGAAAGAAAAGAATATTACCCATCGAGAAACATCTGCTACTCGCATTACAACGATTATCGGGGAAAGTGTCCGTATCGGTTTTGAAAATAAGTCGATCTGGATTGTGTTTGTTATTGGTTTATTTATTAGCTTTTCGAATTCGGCGGGGAATACATTTCAACAGCCACGTCTGGTCGGTCTTTCTGAACAAGGAATTTGGATTATGGGATTGATCAAGGCGGGTTATTCACTATGTATGACTTTGGGAAGCTATTTGGTTCGAAAGCTAGGCGCACGTTATAGTGATGTACATATACTCATGTATGCTTGCGGGATGATTGGGATATGGCTCATTTTAGCCGGTGCTTTCAACACGTTTTATCCTGTACTGCTTACCTTTTTAATCTATGAAATTGGGCGAGGGATGTACCCGGTTGCCAAACAAATTTTTCTAAACAAAAGAATCTCTAATGCGTATCGTTCAACACTGCTATCTCTGGATTCTGCCATTTCCCAACTAGGTATGTGCATAGGTTTAATCGTGACAGGAGTCGTAAGCCGTAATTTTACCAATCTTGCTTCAGATCAAACACCTATTCAGATATCTTGGGTGCTGTGTGGCGGGATTGCATTGATTCCAATCTTTTTGTTGCTTTATGTCCACCGGGTGTCCAGGAAAAATAATAGCTGGAAAGAAAAAGTAACAAAACAGAATGTTTAGTGTAAAAAGGGGCTGACAGGTCTTGACTGTCAGCCCTTATATACTTTAGTAGCAATCAATCTCTACTTCTCCCCATACCATAGCTTCAGACGATTTTGAATCAGGCCAGTGAAGATTTCTTCAGCCTTTGGTACACCCGCCTGATCCAGCTCTTGGAGCATGCGGTCATACACGGCATCGAATTGATCTGGCTTGGCGAGTACAGCCTCAGGAATCCGTTTGCGTACAATGTCCTGCGACTTCTGATAAATAACATTGTAATTTGTATTGGTCGGAACAGGCATGTTGTAGGCAGCACCCCACTCTTTTACCGGAAAATCCTTTTCGTTCGGGAACAGGTCTTTCCATGTCCGAGCTTTATATGCCTGAAGGGATTCTTTTTCCGCTTGGCTATAATTTTCGGTAATCATCTCCGGATAATTGGTTGTGTAATAGTTGCCAGTAGGGTCCTTCACGCTATCGCCGTAATGTGGTCCCCATATCCAATACAAACCGATACCTGATTCTCTGCTAAAAGAAGCGTTATCTTTGTTTTTGCGTTCTTGCACAGCTGCAGGAATGACTCGTTTGCCGTTCTCTACATTGTAATGCTGGCCTTCGATTCCCCAATTACGTAAAATTTGCCCTTCATCGGAGGCCAGGAAGTCCAGAAACTTGATCGCTCGCACCGGATTTTTGCATGAAGTTGTAATGCCAATCCCAGACGCAGTATCGAAACCAATGGGCTGGAGGGAATGATCCTCGTATTGCTCATTTAAAGTGACCGGAAAGTGGGAATAGGTGTATTCATCCTTACCTGCTGCCTTGAGCGCATTTTCGGCATCCTGGTAGTTCCATTCCTGATCAATCAGTCCGATGACACGACCTGCGGCGATTTTGGATTTGTATTGATCACTTTTTTGTACAAAAGTATCCCTATCCAACAGACCTTCATTGTACATATGGTTTAACCAACGAAAATACTCTCGCTCCTCCGGGCGTTTGTAGTGAAGAATGGCTTTGTGTGTTTTAGGATCAATATAATATTCTCCATCGTCTGGTCCACCTGTAGCTGTAACTGCCGGGTTTGTCACAGTAATCTGCATTTTCCAGTCCTCGGCATCGAGTGATAAAGGGATGGTAGGCTGGCCATTGGTAGTAGGGTATTTGGCGACATAATCTTTAAGTGCTTTTTCAAAATCTTGAACGGTGCGAATTTTGGGGTATCCGAGTTTCTTAAGGGCTTGGTGCTGGATTTCGAAGCCTGCTTGTGCATCAAACGCGATGTGATCTACGCCCAAATTGGTTGGGATGGTGTAAATGGCGGGATCTTCACTACTGTATTTAATACGATTAAAATAATCTCCATACACTTTCTTAATGTTAGGACCGTATTTATCAATCAGGTCGGTTAAGTCAATGAGTGCTCCGGCATCGACCAGCTTTCCAATGTCTCCTTTGGGGTACACGAGATCAGGGTACTCTCCACTAGCAGCCATTAAGGCAAACTTTTCCTCACCTCGACCGTTAACAGCATGTTCGGCATTTAGTGTAACACCCGTTTTCTTGATAATTTCCTGCCCGACAGCGTCCTTCATGTTATTCCAGTTGGAGCTTGAGTCACCGCCAAAGAACGTTAATGTAATGGGACTGGTGTCATCGGGGTCTTCCTTTTCTGCCGTACTGCCTTTGCTATTCGCGCAGCCCGTTGTAACGAGCAGCAGCAAAGCCAGAAGCAGGATGGAGCATTGTTGTACCGACCTGTTCGTGAACATCTGCAAATCCCCCTTAATAAGTATGATTTACACAATGTAAGTGCTTTCATTAGTAAATTGTAGGAAATAAAGAACCTTACGTCAAGTTATTTATGTTTATTTGTTATGTGTTTTGTTTTTTATTAAGCAAACATATTTAATGAAAGGTGTGGATTTGTGCAAATCCATCGTTTGATGATCTAAAACAAAGTATGCTACGATGGTACCAGTTTATAGGCATACCTGTATATTTAGAAGACTAAGGTAGAAAAAGATTTCGAATAGGGTTGGGTGAGGAGATGCGTGGAAAAGTAACATTGCAGGAAATTGCGGATGCGGCGGGTGTTTCAAAGTTCGCTGTTTCACGTGCACTGTCAGGCAAACCCGGTGTAAGTGAAGAGACGAGGGCGCTGCTGGTTAAGCTTGCTGCCCAGATGGGTTATTTTCGCAGTCATCCCAAAATGACCGGGGTAGAGCCTCGGGACACAGATGCCAGAGAATGGTCGGGTACCGTGCTGGTGTTATTTCCGAATATTCGACACCAGAATCGGGAGTCCAGGTACTGGGGACCTGTATTTGAAGGGATTTCCGAGCGTCTGAACCGCAAGGGATTGGATATGATCACGTTAACGGAGCCTTCAACTGATGATATGTTTTCTTTGCTGAACCCGGAGGCCATTAAAGGGATTATCACAGTAGGAACAATTTCAACTACGTTGTTGCTGAACATTTATCGAATGGGTATTCCAGTCGTCATGGTGGATCATTGGGACTCTGCATTTTTAAGTGATGCGGTGTTTACGGATAATCGCACATGCATGAATGAATTAATGAAGGATTTGCTGTGTAGGGGTTATGCCCACTTTCAGTTTGTGGGTCATATTGACGACGCTCACAGTTTCTATGAACGTTGGGAAGCTTTTCGGTCCGCACTGGAAATGAGCGGAGTAGAATTACGGCAGAACAAAGCCCTTATTTATGGGGGAGCGCAGGCACTTGCCGAGGAAATGGACAAGTTGCCCGAGGATGAGCTGCCAGAGGTTTTTGTTTGCGCTAATGACGTGACTGCTTCGCAAGTCGTGGAAGTGCTGAAAGGAAAGGGGATTGACGTTCCGAGGCGGTGCGGGGTGACTGGGTTTGACGATACGAATGATCAAATGCCGATCTATGCCACGGTGAGAGTGGATAAGGAACTGTTGGGGATGCGAGCGGTGGACCAGTTATTATGGCGCATCATGAATCCAAGCTCGCCTGTGGAAAAAAAGCTGCTGCACGCTGATCTACTCATACGGGAAGTTCACGCGCCACGGATCAGCCGGGAAAATGATGATCGTGATCGTTCCTTTAGCACAATTAAATATAGTTGATGTGCGGATATGTGGGATGAATTCGATCCGCAGTGAAGACGAGGGAAGTCGCTTTTAGCCTGTTTAGGGGTAGAGGGCGACTTTTATTTTGTGTTTTACCGGTTGTTCCAAAAAAACAATTGACTAACTTGTTAGCTTAATGTTATTTTTGTTATGTTAATGAGTGATCCAGATGTTCCCAATCATCCTTATAGGGAGGCTTGCGACGATGATTAATGTAATAGGATTGGATGGCTGGAGGTTTAGGGAAGCACAAACTGATGAGTGGCTCAGTGCGAAAGTGCCGGGTTGTGTGCATACCGATCTTTTGCAACATGGTAAAATTCCTGACCCTTTTATCGGTATGAACGAGATAGAGGTACAGTGGGTTGATAAGCAGGATTGGATATACGAAGCCTATTTTGAGATAGATGCAAATCAGCTTCAATGTCAATGTGTAGAGCTGGTGTTGGAAGGCCTGGACACATACGCAGATGTAAGAGTAAATGGTCAAGCTGTCTTATCGGCCAATAATATGTTTCGGGTATGGAGACAGGATGTGAAGGCATTTGTTCAGCAAGGGAAAAATCGGCTTGAAATCCATTTTCGCTCTCCGATTACGGAAGATGTGCCTAAGCTGGAAAGGTTGGGCTATGGACTTCCCGCACCGAATGATCAGTCCGAAATAGGTGGCTTGTCCGATAAAAAAGTAAGCGTTTTCGCTCGTAAGGCTCCCTATCACTATGGCTGGGATTGGGGACCAAGGCTGGTGACGAGCGGGATCTGGAGAGAGGTTCGGCTTGAAGCTTGGTCTGGACTGATCGTGAGAGACTTATTTATTCGACAGGACGAAGTGAGTACGGAGAGGGCTGAACTCACGGCATTGGTAGAAATTGAAAATGCAGATGAGATTAGAGATGCCGAGTTGTGTATTTCTGTTGACGGCGGGGTATGGTCCAAACCGGTTCGCCTGCGGAAGGGAAAGCAAACAGTGGAGCTGGGGCTGGTGATAAAGGAGCCGAAGCTGTGGTGGTGTCGTGGACTGGGAGAGCCGCATCAGTATACGTTTGTAGCCGAATTGAAGGAGCAAGCACAGGAAGCGGTGATTGCGGAAAAATCAGTGAAAACGGGACTGCGATCGATTCGTCTTGTACGTGAGCGGGATACGGCAGGCGAAAGCTTCTATTTTGAACTGAATGGAATCCCCGTGTTTGCTAAAGGAGCCAACCATATTCCGAATGACAGCTTTGCTGCCGAAGTTACGTTGGAACGATATCGGCATGAAATTGCCAGTGCAGCCGCCTCCAATATGAATATGTTGCGGGTGTGGGGTGGCGGTATTTATGAACAAGACGTATTTTATGACTTGTGTGATGAATACGGCTTGCTCGTGTGGCAAGATTTTATGTTCGCATGCAGCATGTATCCGGGGGATCAGGCTTTTTTGGACAATGTGACGCAGGAAGCCGAAGATAACATCAAGCGATTGCGCCATCATCCTTGCATTGCGTTATGGTGCGGCAATAATGAGATTGATTCTGCGTGGGCCCATTATGAAGAAAATGCGGGCTGGGGCTGGAAAAAGGCCTACACGCCTGAGCAACGGGAACGCCTATGGGATGATTATGAGACGCTCTTTCACCGGATTTTACCGGAGGCGGTAAATACCTGGGCTCCGCAGACGGCATATTGGCCCTCCTCACCGCTAATTGACCTGACCGGAGATCGAAACCAGCATGCTCATCCGTCCTCAACAGCAGGAGACATTCATTATTGGGGAGTATGGCATGCGTCTGAGCCGTTTGAGAATTATCGCATACATGTGGGCCGTTTTATGAGTGAGTATGGTTTTCAGTCCTTTCCTGAATACAAGTCTGTTCGCACGTATGCGGAAGAGAAGGATTTGGAACTGGAATCTGCGGTGATGCTGGCACATCAAAAAAACGGTTCAGGCAATCGGTTGATTCAAGAATACATGGGACGGTACATGCGGCAGCCCAAGGATTTTACATGTTTTCTTCTCATGAGCCAAGTTTTACAGGCAGAGGCGATGAAAATGGCTATAGAGGCCCATCGTCGTCACAAGCCCTATTGCATGGGGACATTATACTGGCAGATGAATGACTGCTGGCCCGTTGCCTCTTGGTCGAGTATGGACTATTTTGGTCGTTGGAAGGCGCTTCAATATACAGCTAAACGCAGCTTTGCCGATGTGCTCTTGAGTGCAGTAGATACGGAACAGGGGAGTAAAGAACTGCATCTGGTTAACGATACGCTAGAGCCGATAGCAGGTACGCTGCGGCTGACGCTTTTGCATATCCGTGGCAGTCAGGCTATTCGTGATGAGAACATTAAGGTAGAACAGCCAGCGGGCGGCGCAGGGATCGTACATATACTGCCTACCGACCAATGGCTGAATGGCCTGGATCGTACGGAGCATATGCTGGTCGCACGTCTGATACAAAACGGTCAACAGGTGGCCTCCAGCGAAATTTATTTTGCAGGCACGAAAGAGATGGATTTACCTCTGGCGAAAATTGAAGTGACAGAGATACAGGGAAGTGGGGGCAGTAGGTTCATGCTCTGTTCGGATACACTTGCTAGACATGTGTGGTTGACCGCAGAACAGGAGGGGATTTTCAGTGACAACCACCTGGATCTGGCTCCCGGTATTCCCAAAACGGTGGAATTTTTGACCTTGCGTAACGGTGCCTCCGCATTTGAGGCAGCTGCGCCAGGTGCATTGACGGTACAATCATTGGTCAATTGGATACAAGGGTAGAGGACAGTAAAAGGTTATCCGCCTTGAATATAGTAAGCATCTGTCTCCCGGGGACATGAGGTCAACTTCGGGAGAACAGATGTTTTTTTATCTTCATTTTATGCAGAGTGGAGCGCTTCCATTGAGCTTGAAGCCATTGTGGTGTACACTGTCCAGAACAGGTGTAAATTGGAACGTCAGGAAGGATGGAAGGTTACAAGGAGGGAAAGTAACATATGTATGACCGTTTAAGATCGTTAAATTATCCAGTCAAACTTTATATTTTTATCGCACTGGCCTTATGCTCCGTAATCAGTACATTGTGGATCATTAACGTGCGATTGCCCTCAGGGGGCCGCCCTTATTTTTTTATTTGGTGGAATATGATGCTGGCCTGGATTCCTATGCTGCTGACGCTTTTGCTAGATGTCATTCATTGCTCGTGGAGACGGGGAACGAGGACATTTATGCTCTGGATCATAGGGGCTGGCTGGCTTTTCTTTTATCCCAATATACCCTATTTGATTACAGATTTGCTGCATGTATTCGCCAGATATCCATTTCTCGGGGAGCAGCGTTTTTGGGGCAATCCGTACTTTTGGAATCATGTATTAGGGATGCTGCTGGTAGCTGTGCTTGGCCTCACCATGGGGGTTGTATCGCTTGAATCCGTACGACAATTGGTGCAGCGTGCTCGAGGCGGGCTTGTCAGCTGGTTGTTTATGCTGGCGGTACTTCTGCTAAGTAGCCTGGGGATTTATATTGGTCGTTTCTTTCGAGGAAACACATGGGATATTGTGTCTGCGCCGTCCCAGTTGTACACACAAATATCTTCCATATGGGCAGACTCTTTGCAACGCACGCATTTCGTGGAGTTTAGCGGGATGATATTCGTGATTATGCTCGTTAGCTATGTATCCACGATGTGCGTGGTCTGGATGGGGAACAGCCGCCGGGACGAATGGCATCGCTGGTGATTACGATGGGGCTGAGTGGCTAAATATCATCATAAGATAAAATGTAAAGGCAAAGGAGGAATAGCTACAATGAACGGACAGAATCGATCTGATATCCGCGCTGGTCTTCAGGTGGATATTGTGCTTAAAAAGGATCAGCCCACGGGTAAGCTGACGCGAGGAACGGTGAAGGATATTTTGACCAATTCCCCGCGTCATCCGCATGGAATCAAAGTACGTTTGGCAGACGGGCAGGTTGGACGTGTCAAACATATTGTAATGAAAGAAGGATAGAGCTTGTAGGCTTAGGAGGGATGATGTATGAATCAGGCAACGGCATGGTCTAAAAATGATCGTTACCCGCTTGTTTTACTTGTACTGCTGGTGCTTGCTCTCATTTGGTCCTTGGTTCGTCCGGCGGATTATTTTACATGGGTACTGGAAGTTCTCCCAGCCGTTTTGGGAGCTGTACTGCTGGCTGCTATTTACCGTCGATTTCGTTTTACAAATCTGGTATACACCCTCATCTGGCTACATGCATTGATCCTGATTGTCGGCGGGCACTATACCTATGCTGAAATGCCGCTATTCAACTGGATTCGGGATACGTTTGGGCTGGAGCGCAATTATTATGATCGACTTGGGCATTTTGCGCAAGGTTTTGTACCTGCACTCATTGTCAGGGAAGTGCTGCTACGTAAGACGGCTTTGGGAAGCGGAAGCTGGCTCACTTTTCTAACGGTTAGTGTATGTCTTGCGATCAGTGCTGTGTACGAATTGATTGAGTTTGCCGTTGCCAAGGCAACCGGTACAGCGGCAGAGGCCTTTTTGGGAACACAGGGAGATATATGGGATACTCAATGGGATATGCTTCTTGCATTCATCGGTGCCCTGACAGCGGTGATTTTGTTAAGCGGGGTACATAACAAGCTGCTCAAGCAGCTAAAGGTGTAGCAGGGTTTCTTGAAAGTCCAATATTTTTGAGGGTTATATTCGCGTCACAGGGTAGCTGTCGAGATGTAGGGTCGCTGCATCCATGTAGCTGTCCAGCAGCCGCTCAAAAATACGGTCCCATGTCTGCTCCAGACTGTATGCTCTACCGGTTCTGGACAGAAAGTCGCGAAGTGGGGCATCCTCGTACAACAGGAGTACAGCTTTGGCAAATGCAGCGGCGTCCCCAGCTGGACACAGTAGCCCTGTTTTCCCATCGATTATATTGTCTTTGACCCCGCCTTCATTCGCGCCAATCACGGGTGTGCCGCTGGCCATAGCCTCCAACACGACGTTACCAAAGGTTTCCGTAGTGGAGGGAAAGAGGAATACATCGGCTGCAGCGTAGAGTTCAGCTAATTCCGCTCCTTTTACAAAACCAAGCCAGTGAACTGTGTGCTCTGGCACCCCGATATCAGCTGCAGTTTTGTACTTAAACAATGGGCCATCTCCTGCAATGACCAGTACTGAGGCTGCGCGGACGTCGTCGGGTAACTGGAGATAGGAATCCAGTAACGTGTCTATCCCCTTTTCCGGTGCAAGTCTGCCCACATATAAAATCACAAATGCGTCTGCATGAACGCCCCATTTTTCCCATATCGCTTCGCGATTCACTGGGGGCTGGAAGCGGTCGGTATCAATTCCTCTACCCCAGATTTCGAGCTGTCCCATTCCTTTATTGCGTAACAATTCCATGGTTGACCGAGAGGGGACATATACCCTTTCACAATGTCTGTGAAACCAGAGCATGTATTTCCATAATGCAGGTTCAAGCCAGCGAAGCTTGTAATATTCGAGGTATTTATCAAAGTGGGTGTGATAGGAGGCGACGAGTGGAATATGGTGTTTGGCAGCGTAGCTTGTTCCATACAAGCCAAGGTTAAACGGAGTAGCGACATGAATTAGATGCGGGGAAAAGGCTGACAGGCGCTCGTTGATTTGTTTGGCGTTAGGGATGGCAAGTCTGCATTCCCGGTACAATAAAAAGGGAATACTTCGGAATCGCTCCACGCCCGGCCCCGAGGACAGATGATGATCTGCCTCCGGTGCGAAGACAAGCGTAGATACCCCATGTGTCTCCAAATAGCCAATCCATCGTTCCAGTGTCAGAGCAGCGCCATTGACATCAGGCGTATACGTGTCTGTAAATAATGCGACTCGAAGCATGCCTTCATTCCTCCTCCGCCATTCTCATTTATCCTATGATGTTCCAGGGGAGTCCGCTTGGAGGCTCCGGCTTTTATTGTGTCATGATTTTGTTTACGGGCTTGCTGGGTTTTGTAAAAGTTGGCCTGCGGACAGGCGCTCTTCTCAGATTTTACTAATCCATAGCACGATAAGTTCCTCTTGTGAGGTTGATGCATATAGGTTAATTCTGTTGATATGTATCCTAGTAGGAGCTGTACATTTCATAAATATTCCTGATCTCCGATGGTTTTGGGTAATAATAAAACATGGACTTTGTCTTGAAATTTCATTATAGTAATTCGGTATGAATAAATTTGAAGGGTAAGCAGGAGGGATGGCTGTGGCTTTTGGAGCACGGGTGTTAAAAACGGGAATCGCAGTGACGCTCGCCCTTTTTCTGAGCACGCTTTTGAACACCCATTCGCCTGTGGGGGCAGCGATAGCCGCTATTTTTGCCATGCAACCGTCGATATATAGGTCGTGGCGTTATTTTCTGGATCAACTCCAAACAAGCACATTAGGTGCAATCATGGCGTTGCTGGGCGGAATGGTATTTTCGAATGAGCCGATTGCGGTCGGACTGGTATGTGTATTGGTACTGATGATATGTCTGAAAATAAACATGGCTGATACGGTTGGATTGACACTTGTGACCGTTGTTTCTGTCATGGAAGCTTCAGGGGACTGGAAATTTGCGGTAACCCGCTTTGCGCTGACTCTGATCGGGATTGTGTCTGCTTTTGTCATCAACATTACCGTTTTTCCTCCCAAACCGAAAAGGCAGTTTATCAATCAGATTCAAAATGTATTTAACAGCATGTCCTTGCTGCTGCGAACTGCCATTTCCGATGAGATTAAGGAGTCTGTCTTTAGAGAGGAAAAAGGAAATTTGGAGGGGGCTATTAAATCACTCTCGGATAAATATCATTTGTTCGAAGAGGAGCAGAAAAAGCTCAAGCGCACCAAGTTCAGTCAGACGAGACAAATGGTCGTATACAAACAAATGCTCGAAAGTTTGCACAAAGGTTACGAGGTCTTGGATGCGGTGGAAAGGCACTACTTCCAATCTTTACGTCCAGAGGGAACAGATGCGTTTTTTGACGACCATCTGGAGCGGCTGATTCGTTTCCACGAGCACGCTCTGCTGAAATTCGAAAATAAACTGAAACCAAATGAGGATGAAAGTGAATTGTTCCAGCAGGCTAACGGTGATTTTATGAAGCATGCAATTACACGTTTTGACCATTGTCAGGAGGGGATGCTACGGCTTTCCATCGTAGCTGCGACGATGTACGACTATGGTCATCAACTGGAGCGATTGAGTAGACTGGCCGACCATATTCATCCTGTGGAAGAGAGCCGATAGGCGATTTCGGAAAAAAGAAAAGGCGACCGTATTCATCAATCAGATGGACGGTCGCTTTTTTATGTAATGAATTTAATAAAGTAGGAACAGGCTAATGAAAGGTTGCCAGAAAGCACAAAAAAAGCCCACTGGTTGCGAACAGGGACTGAACTTGCTACAATAGAGGATGCTATGTTTTACATAGTAAAACCGTATTGCATAAGTTGTTAACACACTACTTGTTACATTATAGCATGCTTCAAAGGAATAGTCAATTTTCCCGGATCAGGGGGATGCGATGAGTATGCCCGGGTCCATAATAGAGCATAGTTTGTACGCAAGGGAGCCCTGCGCGGAGCAGGAGGAAACGGAACAGGAGCGATGTCAGTGACTACTGAGCAGCAATGGAATGAGGAACAACGAAGAGTAGAAGATGTGACCGCAGTCATTAGCGGGCGTATTCGGAAGCTGGAGACAGAGGTTGGTTCTGTGCGAGGCGATGTCGTCGATATGCGTAAAGACTTCTGGGATGAGGTAACGATCAATTTCAGTGAGGCGGATGATGTGGGAGAGACGTCCACCAGTTTGCGTCAGCAGTCTGAGATTTTGTCTGAGCGGGAACGAAGACACAAGCATTCCACTGAGGCGTTAGGTCGTTTGAAAAAGTTGCTTGACTCACCTTATTTTGCACGTATTGATTTTGCTGAGGAAGGGCAGACTGCGGAGCGTATTTATCTGGGGATTGCCTCCCTGCTGGATAACCAGGATGAGGAATTTCTGATCTACGACTGGCGCGCGCCTATTTCGAATCTTTATTACGATAACATGCCAGGTCCCGCTTCTTATAAGACCCCAGCAGGAGAGATGGAAGGAGAACTGATGCTCAAACGCCAATTCTCGATCCGTGACGGACAGATCCGCTTTATGTTCGATACCGGCGTCACCATTGGAGACGAACTCCTTCAAGCCGTATTAAGCCGGAGCTCGGATGCTCAAATGAAAAGCATTGTCGCCACCATTCAAAAGGAGCAGAATCGCATCATTCGTGATGATCGAAGCCGGATGCTGATAGTTCAGGGAGCGGCAGGAAGCGGTAAAACCTCCGCTGCGCTTCAGAGAGTAGCATATTTGCTATACAAGTATCGGGATCACTTGCGAGCAGATCAGGTCGTGTTATTCTCGCCAAACCCCATGTTCAACAGTTATGTTTCGACAGTATTGCCTGAATTGGGTGAGGAAAATATGCTTCAGGCCACATTTCAGGAATATTTGGAACGGCGTTTGGGCCGGGAGTTTCAGCTAGAAGATCCTTTTGAGCAGCTGGAATATGTGCTATCAGCGTCGTCACAGCCTGGGTATGAGGCTAGGATGGAAGGTATCCGCTTTAAGTCATCCAAGACGTTCTTACATGTGATTACAGGCTACAAAGCGCACCTGGAACAAAAGGGAATGCGTTTTAAACCGGTGCGTTTTCAGGGACGTGAGGTGATTTCAGTAGAGCAATTGACAAGCAAGTTTTATGGATTTGACTCGGCTGTGCGGCTGGCGAACAGATTGGAGCTGCTGCGTGATTGGATGCTCAAAGAACTGGCTCGCTTTGGTAAGGAAGAATGCTCCGCTCCTTGGGTGGACCAGCAGATGGATCTGATGGAGCCGGAGGATTATCAGCGTGCATATAACCGCATGCGCCGGAAATCCAAGAATAAAGGCGATACCTTCGACGACTTTACGCGTGAAAGAGAAATATTGGCGCGTATGGTGGTCAGTGATCGCTTAAAGCCCCTGCGCAAGTGGATTAAGGCACTTCGCTTCGTGGATACAACCCGTCTATACAGCGAGCTGTTTATGAACGAGACGTTATTAAGCGAACTGTCGAATCATGCAGAGCTGCCCGTCAACTGGAGTGAAATTAGTCGGCAAACTCTGAAACGCATTCAGGCTGGAGAACTAGCGTATGAGGATGTGACGCCCTTTTTATATTTGCGTGAGCTGATGCTGGGCTTCCGCTCCAATAGCAACATCCGTCATGTGTTTATTGATGAGGCACAGGACTATTCACCATTCCAGCTGGCGTTCTTCAAACGATTATTTCCACAGGCTAAAATGACAGCACTGGGCGATTTTAATCAGGCTATCTATGCCCATGCTTCGGTGCTTCAGGATGCAGAACCATTGTATGACCTGTATGGAGCAGAACAGACCGAGATGATTTCCCTGACACGCAGCTATCGTTCCACACAGGAGATTGTAGAGTTTACCCGGGGGATGGTAGCAGGAGGGGAGCATATTGTTCCGTTTAACCGTAAGGGTGAGAAGCCTCTGGTAACCGAGGTGAACTCGCGTGAAAAGCTGCATCAACTGATAACTGAGAATGTTACAAAATTGCTGGCAGAAGGCTATGAATCCATCGCGGTGATCTGTAAAAATGCTGATGAAAGCGCGGCAGCCTACGCAGCACTAGAAGGACAACTGCCAGTAAAGCCAAAATTAATTAAGAAAACAACTCCCGCTTTTGAAAAGGGGATTCATATTATTCCGGCCTATCTGGCGAAAGGCGTGGAGTTTGATGCGGTTCTCATTTATGACGGATCGGCCCAAGAATACCAGCGTGAGAGTGAGCGTAAATTGTTCTACACGGCCTGTACGCGAGCGATGCATTTGCTGCATATCTATAGCATAGGGGAGATTACGCCATTCGTGAGTTCGCAGGAATCGGAGACGTATATCCGTAAAGTGAAATAAAGTGACCAGGTTCTTTAGGGGCGCTGGCAATATTGAGCGTATTCCAGTAACATAAGCAAATAAGCCAAACAGGTAAGAAGCATAAACGGAGGTTACAAACGTAATGGACATGAAAAGAGTATTTCAACGCCCACCGCTGGCGGACTGTGTGCCCGAGTTGGTAGCTACAGCTAGAGGGGAGCGCAAGGCATCGCTGGTGATCCGCGGAGGAACGCTGGTCAATGTGGTATCGGGCGAATTGTTACCGGGCATGTCTATTGCTGTGCAAGGCTCTCGTATCGCCTACGTTGGTAGAGACGTTAGCCATACGATTGGAGAAGACACCGTAATCATTGAAGCGGAAGGCCGCTATATGGCACCGGGTTTGCTGGACGGACATTGTCATATCGAAAGCACACAGCTCACCGTAACTGAATTCGCGAAGGCTGTACTGCCGCTGGGCGTGACGGGCGGTTTTTTTGACCCACATGAAATTTCCAATGTGCTCGGTCTAAAAGGGCTTCGTCTAATGCTGGACGAAGCCCGCACGACACCGCTGGCTGCTTACATGCAGGTAGCTTCCTGCGTGCCTTCCACAGGCCCAGAGCTGGAAACGACCGGTGCCTCTTTCGGTCCGGCGGAAGTCGCAGAGGCTCTAAGCTGGGGCCCCGATATGATTGGACTGGGCGAAGTAATGAATTTCCCTGGCGTCGTCTATGGTGACGACGTGATGATTGGGGAAATTCAGGCCACGCTGCGCGCCGGCAAGGTGGCGGACGGCCATTTTACATGGGCCTCCGATGATTGGCGGCTGCCGGTCTACGCAGCCGCAGGAATTACGGGCGATCACGAATGTGTCACGCCCGAGGATGTAGCCGAGCGCATCCGGCTCGGCATGTATGCCAAGATGCGGCAAGGCTCCGCATGGCATGATGTGGCCGAGACGATCCGTGCCAGCACGGAAATGGGTCTCGACACGCGCCGCATGATGCTGGTGACGGATGATCGCAGTGCGGAATCCCTGCTCCATGAAGGGCAGATGGACTTCGTGGTGCGTCATGCGATTGCGCAGGGCGTTAAGCCCGTGACTGCCTTTCAAATGGCAACGCTGAATACGGCAGAGCGCTTCGGCGTAGCACGGGACATTGGCTCGATTATTCCCGGTGCGATTGCCGATATTATCCTGCTTGATGGCCGCTTGGCCGAAGTGAATGTGACGGCTACCATCGCAGCGGGCCAACTGGTGGCTGAGTACGGACAAATGGTCGCCGACTGGGAAGGCTTTGTTTATCCTGCGGAAGTGATGGACACGGTCCATTTGGGTCGAGAGCTGAGTGGTGCAGATTTTCGTATTGCGGCTCCAGTACAGGAAGGGAATGTACCTGTACGGGTAATTCGTGTCACGGAAAATCATGTGGATACGAAGGAAGTGCGGATGACCGTTCCGGTGCGTGATGGTGAAGTTGCATCAGATCCTGCGCAGGATTTGTGCAAAATCGCCGTTTTCGAGCGGCATCATGCCAGTGGCAGCCACGCGGTGGCGCTTGTGACAGGCGTCGGCTTCACCGAGCCGGCTGCAATTGCCATGACCGTAGCGCATGACAGCCACAACCTGCTTGTCATTGGTAATGATGACGAGCTCATGACCCAGGCGGCGAAGCAGGCCGTTGCTCTGCGTGGCGGCGTGGTGGTTGTATCCGCCTCGGGTGATACGCGCTTCCCGCTCCCAATCGCTGGGCTGATGTCCCCAGCTCCGTTTACAGAGGTGGCTGCGCAGTCCGAAAGTATCAGCCGGGCACTTCAGCAATCCGGCTGCATGCTGAACAACGCGCTGATGACACTGTCGTTGCTCGCACTGGTCGTAATCCCTGAAATCCGCCTGTCGGATCAGGGACTTGTCGTGATCGGAGCCGACGGTATACGCAAGGTGTCTCTTTTCGTGGAAGAGGATGCTACGGAAGCCTGATAGAATACGTCGCTGGGGGTTGTCCTGCAGGTCTACCCAGACCTGAGGGATAGCCCCTGTTTTCTTATATAGTCCGAAAGGTATCTTTAATTCCTTAATCAACGTTTTGTGGGGTGGTGAGCAGATGTGCAATTATATTATCGTTCATTAGAAAAAATGGCTCATCAAGCCTCAATTATAGATCAGGATTGGAACAGGTTTGTAGAGCAAACCCGTGTGAGGCATGTTCAGCAGGGTACATATCTTATTGAAACAGGGGAACCTGTGAAACATGCTTATTTTTGTTCGGAGGGATTATTCCGGTTGTTTTATACTTTGGCAGATGGTAGAGAATATAATGTTGGTTTTTCACCAGAAAATGATTATGTAACCTCTTATGGCGCTATGGTTCAAGGTAAACCATCCACTTTTACGATTGAGGCCATGGAAGATTCGGTTGTTATTGAAATTCCATATCATGTCCTGAAGGAGCTTATGGATACAAGCCATATGTGGGAAAGATTCGTGCGTAAGAGCGTGGAAAGACTATACATTCGCAAGGAGGAACGAGAACGCGAATTGTTGTATCTTTCTGCTAGGGAACGTTATGATGCCTTTCTTCTCAAGTATCCCGGGTTGGACAAACGAGTTGCACAATACCATATAGCTTCGTACATAGGTGTATCCCCCGTCTCACTTAGTCGTTTGCTGCGCAGCGAGCCGCATTAACCTATGTTAATGCGGCTTGGCAGACAAGCAGCGTACAATAACGATAAATCCATTCAAACTTCACAAAAAAAAGGAGATAGGCATATGCGTTATATGATGATTGTATTATTGGAATTCTACCCTTCCTGGTTGGCTCTTCCTCGGGAAGAACGTCGCAAACATGCGGGAACCTTGCAGGCTCATATTCAGAAGTACAGCGAACATGTTCAGGTTCGTTTTTTTGATGCAGAAGCGCTGCCCGGAAAGGACTATACGGATTTCGTCGTATGCGAAACAGAGGATATGAAGCAATATCACTATATGTGGGAAGAAATTCGTGATTCGGAGCCGTATACTAAAGGGTACATGAAGATTAAAGATGTAGTAATGGGGATGGAAAATGCATTTCAGTCCTATGAGTTCGAAATGCTGCAGATGGACAAATAACTCTCCGTACTCCCTTACTATATAAAAGTAGGAGTTGAGTTTGTACAGGCTTTAAACAAGGCGAGTTCCCGTGCTGTTTTTATTCAGCTGGGAATTCGCCTTTTATCTATTAGAGATGATCGCAAGGAAAAATTGTATTATACAACGGTATCACTTATAACCTTCAGAAATCCATTATTTGTTGCATTATTAATTAACTGATTAATAGATTTTGCTGCGCTATCGCTAAACAAGTACCACTCATCTTTGGATACGTCATGAATCAAAAACTTGGGATACCCGACTAAAACTTCGGATGGAAAGGACTGGATTAAAGAATAAACATCATAACGAGCTAAGCTTTTCCCTTTTGGGTCTAAGAAATCGTATTGGGCATTTTTATAATAAGATCCAGGTGTGTCAAGAGTGAAGCTCCAAGAATAGTTTTCAGGTGCTTCAACCTTTTCACCTTTGTTTTTTGCAAACATATTATAAATGGTTTTGTTATATGCATTGCCGTGAATTTGCTGAACTACGCCGCCCAAAGTCATTCGGTATTCCTGTTGAAGTGACTTTACTTGTACACCGTTTATGAACAATGGTTCAGTAGTAATAGTCACTATAAGGTTGCTGTAATTGACTTTACATCCAAACGCCTCTGCAATAAAACGAAGTGGAACATATATGCGATTGTTTTTCACGTATGGTTTTACATCAAGCAGTATCTTTTTACCGTTTTTCTCCGCTATGCTTCTGTTTATTGCTAATTTTACTTTCATATCGCTCTTAGCGAGAATAACCCCGGAATCGGACCACTCGACGCTAGCCCCCAAACTTTCGCTAATAACACGTAAAGGTACCATTGTACGTTTGTTCTTCATTTCTGGCTTCGCATCGGTTGCAATAGCCACACCGTCAATTTTGATTTGATTTTGTGCTGCATATGTAGTGGACGATGAAATACATAAAAAGATAGCAAGAAAAAAAACAAAGAATGCTTTGTTCATAAATGACTTCTCCTTTTTTAATTAAATTTGTTGCGTAGCAACTTTTCACCATATTCAGACGCGACTGGATAAAATTCGTTGCGCTTTCCTATTCATTAACTTAACGTAACAACCAGTTTGTACTATTTAATCTGATTTCCGATATTTACCAACTAAAAACTTCTAATCTCCCTGGGGAATTATGTCGATAACATTGAATATTGTTCATAAAATTTACAAAGTAAATCTTTAGGGGGAAAGTTAATGAGAAAACAGCTAAAAGTTGCGATTTCTCTAGCATGTTTATTGATGTTTATAGGTTGTTCAGCATCACCAGTATCACAGCAGACGACCAAGATTACATTTTTGAATTCCAAATCTGAAATAAAAACCCAATTGGAAGAAGTAGCAAAACAATACAATCAAGAGCATCCGGAAGTATCTTTAGAAATTATTACTGCTCCAGAGGGAACGTCTGCATATCAAAAGCTGATGTCGATGTACGGCTCAGGAAGTCCAGCAACGATGTCGATGCTTGACCCGGGAGACACGCAGACATTCCTGGATAAAGCCGTTGATTTAAGTAAAGAGAAGTGGGTAGCCGATACGATAGAAAATGGACTTGACGCCGTTAAGAAAAACGATGCTGTGCTGGGATTTCCATTTGCAGTGGAAGGCTACGGATTAATCTATAACAAAAAAGTATTGGACAAGACAACAGGGGGTTCTTTTGATCCTTCTTCGGTGAAAAGTAGAAGCGGCCTGAACTCATTAATGGCTAAGATTCAGCAGTCGGGAGTAGCACCGGTCATGCTTTCACCAATGGACTGGTCTCTCGGCTCTCATCTTTTAGCTCTGTCTTATTCTGTTCAACCCGAAGGTTTTCCAGAGTTTGTTAAAGGTATGCAGAACAACTCCATCGATTTGTCCCAAAACAGTGTAATGTCTGGATGGGTACAAACTTTAGACCTGCTCAAGGATAACAGCATCAATAAGCACTCGCCTTTGGACAGTACGTATGACGATGGAGCCAAAGCTTTGGGAGAGGGCAAGGTAGGGCTTTGGTTTATGGGCAACTGGGCTTGGAATGGAATAAAGAGCAATGATACGGCAAATGAGGAATACGGTTTTTTGCCTCTTCCGTTAAATGATAATACGAATGATCCCAACAATTCAAAGATCACAGTTGGTGTGACAAAGTATGTATTCATCGACTCCACAGCTACCACGCCTCAGCAGCAAGAGGAAGCCAAGAAATTTTTAAACTGGCTGGTATACGAAAAGTCCGGTCAGGAACTTTTGGTCAACAAGGCCAATGTTATACCGGCCTTCAAGAGTATTGACTTGGTGCCTACCGATCCCTTGAGTAAATCGATCAAGTCATATTTGTCGAGCGGAAAGACGCTGCCGTTTATGGCAACACTTCCACCTGATCATGGGGCCATCACAGGAGCATCTATCCAAAGCTACATTAGTGGAAAGATAGATAAGACTGAGCTGTTGCGCCAAATACGCATATACTGGAAAGCTCAGCAGGGATGATATGAGACCAGTCACGGGAAGGAAGATAAGGATGTTTAAATTAACGTTAAAGAAAAAAATAATTAGTGCAGCTCTCATACTGGTTGTCGTACTGTCCCTTTCAAGTGTTATAGGCGTCATTAAGATGTCGGAAATGGGAGAGGCTTCTGATAAGGTAAATAACAGGTCTTTACCTGCGGTTATTCTTCTTCAGGGTATGGATAAGCAGATTACAGAAATCGATAGACTAACTGTTCGATTGATACTCGAAGAGGATGAGACTATTCGCACCACTTATCAAGAAGAACTAACCAAAGCTACAGCTTCAATGGATAAGAGTGTAAATAAATATCAAAGTTTAGCCTCTACAGCGGAGGAAAAAGAACTGTTCACCAACTTTTATGGTCAGTGGGCAATGTATCTTCGCCATCTAAAGGTGGTTTCCGCTGCCATGGAAGAAAACGACAAAGTGATGGCCTACATGATCGTTCATGGAAATTCTTCTATTTATAAGGCGGCATTAGACGATGTAAATAAACTGAAGGTGCTTAATGAGCAGTATGCCACTGAGGCAGCTAATCAATCGAGTCAATCTTACCATTCAGGTAGACTTTTGATGATTTCTTTGACTATCATATGTACGATCCTGGGAATTATCGGTTCTTTTTTACTGGCTCAATCGTTCACTAAGCCCATATTAAGGATAGCGGAACAGATAAAGCTGGTAACGAGGGGGAACCTGCAAGTGGAACCTCTTAGGGTCCGATCCAAAGATGAGGTCGGGGAATTGGCATCCGATTTTAATGAAATGTGCGATTCACTGCGCAACCTTTTAAAGGAAGTTGTGGATAATTCCTTACTGGTTGCTTCTACGGCTGAACAGTTAACAGCCAGTGCAGAACAGACAAGCATTGCTACCGAGCAGATAGCTATAAGTGCCACTCAAGTCGCAGAGGGATCTCAGACACAGCTTGCAGATATTGCTGAAACGCTGAATTACACGGTAGGTGTTTCTAAAAGTGTAGAGAACATAACCAATCGCTTTGTGAATGTAGCTAATCTCACAATCCAAGCACAAGAAAAAGCAAACAACGGAAAAACCCAAATGTCTTCCACTGTCTCTCAAATAAGAGATGTGCATACCAAGGTAACTCAATCCGCTGAAGTAGTAAATATTCTAGGAGAAAAGTCAGCGGAGATTAGACAGATCACAGCTATGATCAGTGATATAGCAGCCCGAACCAACTTGCTTTCACTCAATGCGAGTATAGAAGCTGCAAGAGCGGGAGAGCAGGGAAAAGGATTTGCGGTTGTCGCTTATGAAGTACGCAATTTGTCGGCACAAGCAAGTGAAGCAACCGGCAAGATTTCCTCTCTGGTCAACGAAATCGCATTAAGAACAGACGAAGTTGTCATCTCGATGAATGAAGGTGTTCAATCACTAAATGAAGGTATGATGCTTGTCGAAGGTGTCGGTAACGTCTTTTCTGAAATTGTCGGTGCCGTTGAAGAAGTGAGCGGTGAGGTAGACACTGCGGCTGTAGAAGCAAGATCCGTAAATGAAGGAACCGTTTCTATGGTGGAATCTATGAAGAAAATTGCCGAAATCTCCGAACGTGCAGCCGATTCTACTCAAACAGTCGCAAGCGTAGTCGAGGAAACTACTGCTTCCATGCAGGAAGTGTCTGCAGGTGCTAACATGCTTGCCAAGCGGGCGGAAGAGATGAATCAAACGGTGTCTGTATTCAAAATTTAAAGTAAGTTGGCGGTAGCCTTGGACGAGAAAAACAAGTCCTAGACTACCGCTGTTACCATTAGATTACGAGTGAACGGCTTCAGCTTTTTTAGCAGCTCTTTTCAGATCCTGTTTACGGCGTTCCTCTAGATACCGTTCTCCATTTTTCTTGTCAGCTGTCAGCGTAAAGCAGGAAATGATGGTGAACAGACCGGCAATGGAACCCAAAATAACATAAGTGATCGGGAAATTCAGAACTTCATACATATGTCCGACAATAGGTGAGAAAACAGATACCACCAGGGAGCCCATAAACAAATACAGCAGGTACATGGTGGACGATAAGCGCTGGTCAAAGTTGACGGTAATGTACTTGAAGATGGCGACCAGAATCAGCGGTTTTTCCAGGGAGTGAATCATCTTCATCGCAGCCACCCATATGGAACCGAACGGCAGCGAAGAACCGATAATACGCAATGACATGATCGCTCCGGCAATAATCAATGCCCATTTGGCAGTCGTTTTGTTGACAAACCATGGGGTAACAAACAGAAACACAAATTCCAGGAATACTTGCACAGCACTTAAATCACCAAGGAATTGATTTCCTTCTGCTTTAGAACTGAACTGAGATACGAAATAGGTGGCAAATTGCTGGTCATATACCTCATAAATTTGGGTCACGCCAACCATGAATAGCATTAGAAACCAGAACTTTGTGGTGCGTACGAGATGCAGTACGTCAGTGAGCTTCAACGATTCAGTTTTCTGCTGCTCCTGTCCAGAAATTTCGACTTTGGTCAGGAAGATGCAGATCATAGCAACAACGGCAGATACGGAGGCAATCCAGAAGGTCAGATTCACATTGATATTGATGACCCGTCCCGCAACAAAGGTAGCAGCTGCCCACCCGAGTGAGCCCCACATACGAACTCGTCCGTATTCAAACCCGTATTTGCGTGACACTTTGTCCATATAGGAATCGACGACACCATTACCTGCATTAAACACCAGGCCGATAAATAGGGCGCCGACAATAGCACCAATGACGAACTGCGTTTGAAGCAATGGACCGTACACATAGATAAAAAAGGGTCCGACGAGCAAAAGAATCGTAAAAAGTATGTACAGCAGATGTTTTCTCAAGCCCAGCTTGTCGGATAAGTACCCAAACAGGGGTTGCATGATCAAGGCGACGATAGAGTTAGCCGCGTATAAAAACCCTGTGTAGGTTTCTGAAATCCCCAGGCTTTGTCCTAGCCAAATGACAAAAAAAGACATGGCGGCAGACCATGTAAACAGATAAGCGAAGTTAAAAACGCTCAAAGACCAATAGTTGCGTTTTGCCAAATTCCTCATGTATAAGCACCCCTTCAAATTGTAGCTGCTCAATATGTTGACAACGTCATTAAGCATTGTCTGTACTATTAATTGTAAGGAGAATTGAATTGAATCCATAGGGCATTTTCCCAAGATTTCCTGTGCTTATTGCAATCAATTTCCAGGTTGGGTTGTACATAACTTTTCTCATCTTGTAAGAAATAAGTCCTACGTGTAAAATTCTTTATAGTTCATTGAGCTCATTTAGTAGGAGGAAAAACACGGCAAGAAGTAGAATTGTTCTAAGGTCTGGCTGACATGGTCATACTGATAGCACAATAAATTGCTAATGCAAGGGGATGAAGTGGTTCTTTCGCAAGTACAAAGTTACTTGATACCGTAAATGTATATAGAGTATTGTGTAATGATGAGTTATCGAACCCCACATCTTGAATAACGTTTCACACCGATCGCGAAGGGTTAGCGGATGGCTATCCCTACTTGGTGCTGCTATAACCCTATGAGCATGTACTACACAAAATAAAAAGAAAATGAATGATAACAAACTGTTGTGATTTCATGGTTGGAGGATTTATTATGTCAAAAAGTGTTTCTTCGTCCTTTATTATTATTATAGGATCGATGCTATTTGCCTTATTTTTTGGTGCAGGGAATCTAATCTTCCCACCTATGCTTGGTCAAATGGCTGGAAAGAATGTGTGGATAGCCAATGCGGGTTTCTTGGTTACCGGAGTTGGCTTACCGTTACTAGCCATCACTGCCTTTGTTTTTTCAGGCAAAAGCAATTTACAAACTTTAGCGAGTCGTGTACATCCTGTATTCGGGATTGTCTTTACAACGATTCTTTATCTAGCCATTGGCCCGTTATATGCAATTCCAAGAACCGGTAGTGTGTCGTTTGAAATTGGAGTCAAGCCTTTTTTTTCAAACCATACAGATCATCCTGTCGCACTTTTTGTATTTACCATTCTTTTTTTTGGGGTTGCATGCTTGTTATCACTTAACCCTACAAAAATTATTGATGTGATCGGAAAGTTTTTAACACCCATTAAATTGACATTCATTGGGATTCTGGTGGTCGTAGCCCTTATTCACCCCATAGGAGCCTTCCAAGCACCTGCCGAAGGCTATACTTCGCACGTCTTTTTCAAAGGCTTTCAAGAAGGTTATTTAACATTGGATGCTCTTGTAGCCTTTATTTTTGGAATTATTATTGTGAATGCAATTAAGGAAAGAGGAGTTACTGCCAAAAAAGAGCTGATGATCATTTGTGCCAAATCGATAACCATTGCGGTTGTCCTCTTAGCATTTATCTATACGTCTCTTGCCTACATGGGAGCTTCTAGCGTTGAAAAACTGGGTGTTTTAGAAAATGGTGCTGAGGTGTTAGCCAAGGTTTCATCCTATTATTTTGGATCTTACGGCTCCATTTTATTAGGCTTAATGATTACAGTAGCGTGTTTAACGACAAGCGTAGGGCTTATTACGTCCTGTTCTTCCTTTTTTCATACCTTGTTTCCGAAAGTTTCTTATAAAAGAATTGCTCTCATGTTATCCATATTTAGTACCATTGTAGCCAATATAGGTTTAACACAGCTCATTAAGGTTTCAACGCCAGTGTTAATTGCAATATATCCTATTGCGATTTCTCTAATATTTTTAACACTTTTACATTCCGTGTTTAAAGGAAAATCAGAAGTATATCAAGGCAGTTTAATATTAACCTTCATTGTTAGTCTATTTGACGGCTTGAATGCTGCTGGAATAAAAATTAAAGTAATTAATGACTTTTTTACTCAAATTCTCCCATTATATGATGTAGGATTAGGCTGGTTAATTCCCTCTGTTTTAGGAGGAGTAGGGGGGTATATATTCTACTATATTAAACGAAGAAAAATTGTCCTTATACTTATGAAGCCCAAAAAATAAATGATTTGCTTATTCGGTGAATTGGACATGTATAACCAAAAGAAAGAACGAACGGAGAACTTGATCTTCTGTTCGTTCTTTCTTTTTGTAACTTTACGCGCAGCTATTCAAAACAAAATCATAAATTTCCGTCTGTTATAGAAAGGACAGCAAGCGCCTGATCTGCTTCGTGCTGCTTGCGGTATAGCGAAGGAGTCAGACCGTTCCATTTTTTAAAGGTTGCAATAAAATAGCTTAGATTTTCAAATCCCACATCCAGCGCAATATCAACTACTTTGCGGTCACTTTGCTCTAGCAACCTGCAAGCCTTCTGAATCCGCTGATAGTTGATATATTCAACCGGACTTTTCTGCACCATCTGCTTGAAGAAACGACAGAAATGTCCCTCACTCATCCCAACCTCATCTGAGATCTCTCGCAAACGAATGGGCTCATGCGCATGGCTGTTGATGTACGCCAGTGCTTTTTTGATCCGTTCGACCTTGTTGCGTTGACTCGCCATAACCACGTCCTCTCCGCTAGCCGTAGTCATGTGCGGGAACAGGCAGGCAATTATGCTATAGAGCTGCGCCTTGGTCGCCAGTTCACGGGCAGGCGCATTCTGTTCATGGCTAGTGATAATACGTTTCAACGCGGTCAATAGCTCCTGCTCCCAAGGCTGCACACCGCGAATGTGAGGGGGAGGGACGAGTTTTTTATGGATAAATGGTTCAATAAACTGCGTCTGAACTGTATCTTGCGTGCGGCTGTGCAGCATATCCGGGTGAAACACCACCGCAGAAAATACACATCGAGGACTTTTTTGTAAATAACCAGCGTGAAGCTCGCCACTGTGTACAAAAAGGGCTTCACCTTCGCTAACCTCCGTATAGACCATATCCGTCTGAAATATAGCGCTCCCCTGTTCTACTACGATAAACTCCATTTCCTCATGCCAATGGGACTCCAATATACTATTTCCGTTCAATTGCTCTACGCTCGGATATACGCTGACTGGATACATGGGATTGCCGTGAATACGGTTTTCTCTTAACATTTCCCTTTGCATTTTACTGATTCCTTTCGGCACACTGATTTATATAGAAAACATCAAAATATTGATACTAAACGTCAAAATAAAAGAAGTAAACCCTTACATAAATCAATATTATTATAGTAAGGATTTCGAAAAAATCCAATCAGCGATTTGGGAACAAGGAATATAAAAGTCGAGATGGAGGAAGAGACAGATGAAATTTACTGATGGCTATTGGTTGGTTCGCAAGGGCTATGAAATACAAAATCCTGCTGACATCCGTGATATCGTGACGGACGATGCTTCCATGACGGTATATGCAGCAACCCACCGGATCGAGCACAAAGGGGATACGCTAAATGGAGCGTTACTGAAAGCGACCTACAGCTCTCCCATGCCGAATGTTATTCGGGTGCGTCTGAACCACCATAAGGGACGGGTGCATCATGGACCAGATTTTGAAATTCACACCTTGCCGACAGAGGTGGATATTACGGTGGGTGAGGACGTAGCAGTGCTGAAGAGCGGCGATCTGAGTGTGCGAGTCGGTCGTGGAAAGAGCTGGGACGTAGGCTTTTATGTCAAGGATCGTAAAGTCACGGGCAGTGGGCATCGGGGACCCGGCTATATTACAGACCCGCAGGACCAGCCATTTTTCCGGGAGCAGCTGGAACTGGGTATGGGAGAGTACGTATACGGCCTTGGAGAGCGTTTCACTCCATTTGTGAAAAATGGTCAGGTCGTTGATATTTGGAATGAAGATGGCGGGACCAGCAGTGAACAAGCATACAAAAACATTCCATTTTATTTATCCAATAAAGGGTACGGTGTATTCGTCAATCATCCGGAAAAGGTATCTTACGAGATTGCATCGGAAAACGTTTCGAAGGTACAGTTTAGCGTTGCTGGCGAATCGTTAGAGTATTTTATTATTGGTGGAGCTAATCCTAAGGAGGTACTGGACAATTATACCAAGCTGACAGGCAAACCTGCATTGCCACCGGCCTGGACCTTTGGTTTGTGGCTGACCACTTCGTTTACGACCGATTATGATGAAGCGACAGTAAACCATTTTGTCGACGGGATGGCTGAACGGGATCTGCCACTCTCGGTATTCCATTTTGACTGCTTCTGGATGAAGGAATACCAATGGTGCGATTTTCAGTGGGATCAAGATATGTTCCCAGACCCAGAAGGTATGTTGCAGAGATTGAAGGCTAAGGGACTCAAAATTTGCGCATGGATCAATCCGTATATTGCAGAAAAGTCCATTTTGTTCGATGAAGGTATGGAGAATGGCTATTTGGTCAAAACAGCTGATGGCAGCGTGTGGCAATGGGACATGTGGCAGGCGGGGATGGGGCTGGTTGACTTCACGAACCCGGCTGCAGTTGCCTGGTATCAGGATAAGCTGAAGGTGCTGATCGATCAAGGCGTGGATTGCTTCAAAACCGACTTTGGTGAGCGTATTCCAACAGATGTAGTTTATTATGATGGCTCTGATCCAATGAAAATGCACAATTACTATACGCATTTGTACAACAAAGCTGTGTTTGATGTGCTGGAGGAAAAGCTGGGCAAAAATGAAGCCGCATTATTTGCACGTTCTGCCACAGCCGGGGGACAACAGTTCCCAGTTCACTGGGGCGGAGACTGCTCGTCCACGTATGAGTCGATGGCAGAGTCCTTGCGGGGCGGATTATCGCTTGGTTTGAGTGGCTTTGGCTTTTGGAGCCATGATATTAGCGGCTTTGAACTAACGGCTGCGCCGGACTTATACAAACGGTGGGTACAGTTTGGATTGTTATCCTCCCATAGCCGTCTACACGGAAATGTGTCATACCGTGTTCCTTGGCTGTTTGACGAAGAGTCAGTCGACGTGGTGCGCAGCTTTACCAAACTCAAATGCTCACTGATGCCACACCTGTATGCTTCTGCTGTGGAATCCTCGGTGAGGGGACTGCCGATGATGCGGGCTATGGTATTGGAATTCCCGCAGGACCCAACCTGTGCAACGCTGGATTTACAATACATGCTGGGGGATTCCATTTTGGTAGCCCCGATCTTTAATAAAGAAGGCAATGTAACCTATTATGTACCCGAGGGACAATGGACGAATTTGTTAACGAATGAAATCGTGTCTGGTGGTCGTTGGGTCAACGAGCATCATGATTTTACAACCTTACCTGTGCTCGTGAAGCCAAACACATTGTTGGCCATCGGTCATGAGGATCGTCGTCCGGATTATGATTATGCAGATCAAGTGACGCTTCATTTGTTTGAGCTCGGCGAAGGGCAACAGGCTCGTTCGGTTATCGTGAATACATCAGGCGAAGAAGAGCTCACGGTTACTGCCAGCCGTAAGGATTCTGTCATTACGGTGAAGGCAGAAGGTGCCGTTAAACCGTGGTCGTTAGTACTGCGCGGTATCCATAAGGCTGTTCAAGTGGAGGAAGGCAGCAGTCTGGCAGGAGAACAGGGGGTAATCATTACACCAGCCTCCAGCGGACAACAAGAGCTTACTGTTCACTTGGGCTAGGTCAGGAGTCTATCTGTAGATGGATAGATTATAATATAGCAATTATATTGCGAAAAAAAGGCTTGCCTGATACAAACCAGGCAGGCCCTTTTTAATGTTGCATCTGATAGAAAATATCTTCAATCTAGCTTGATGTTGTTCCCTATGCATTCTCTTGAAGTAGTAGTGGTACAAGGTATTGCCGGAAAATATCCACAGAATTCCGTTTCTTCTTAAACTTATCAGCCGTGAGGACAACTACTAAGTCATAGGACGGGACCACAATAATATATTGCCCACCAAAGCCTAGTGCGTAAAAATAGTCTATTTCCGTTCCAGTCTCTTCATCAGAAAAGGAAGAAGCCCACCAGTGACAGCCATAATATGCTTTTTGTGGTTTGGAGGCTGGAAGAAATGGACGAGTCGAATATCGGACGGTCTCTGTCTGGATGATCTGCCGTCCTTCCCAGCTTCCTTCGTTCAGATAAAGCCGCCCGAATTTGAGCATGTCCAGCGGTCTGAGATGTAGCCCGAAGCCTCCGGTATGAGTGCCTTGCGGATCGGTTTCCCAATGATAGTTATCGATACCGAGTGGCTGGAATAATTGCTCCTCGGCAAATTCAGCAACGGCTTGTCCAGAGGCAGAACGCAGCAAGGTGGCCAAAAGTTGAGAACAGCCAGAGCTGTACTCCATTCGCGTACCTGGTATATCCGATAATGGCTGTGAAAGCACAAATTGCACCCAATCGGACGTTTTGCTCATGGTAGGAAAAGAATTTTGTCCCCCAAATTCCGTCCAGTTAAAGCCAGCAGACATCGTCAGCAGGTGTTCAATCGTAATATCGCGCTTTCGAGGGTCACTTTCTTTGGCCAGCTGGGGGAAAAATTCGAGGATCGGTGTCTCTGGTTTGGGTACCAGTCGTTGATCCATAGCAATACTAACTAATGCGGAAATCACACTCTTGGTACAGGAATTTATTTTATAGAGTTGGTTGGCAATTTGAGGTTCACGGTAGTAATCCATGATCATGTTTCCCTGCTGCTCAATAAGACAGCTGCGGGTTTCCAACTCGTTAAGTACGTGAATAAGCGGTTTGAGCTCCAGACTTTTCATGCAGTTCCTCCTTGAGGCTTTTAGCATACCATTACATAGTATATCATTTTTAACCTTCCAAATCCGACAAGTACAAACGGATAATAGTTCTTATCTTTTTCCCTAATTTGAATTTTTTTGTTTTTTGATATAAAAAAACATATATATGTTCACTTAATAGACACAAATATATTTAAAAATCTATACACTTTTCCGCTTTCATTTAAAAAAACAGACCAATAAAACGATATATAGTAAGTTGAACATTTTATTTTGAAACAACTGGGGGACCAATTCATGAACTTAACAATTAAGGCCAAAATGATTCTCAGCGCGATACTGATCCCAAGTGTGATTGCTGCCATGCTGCTGACCAATTACATTTTAAGTATACATAGTGAGAACGAGTACAAAGATATTATGAATCGTGAAGAGACGATTGCGTATAACTCCAAGTCTCTTCAATTTTTGCTAAACGGGATATCCAATGATGAGCGGGCATATTTGCTGACTCGTGACGAACAGTATGGGAACGAGATCGGAAACAAGCAGAGTGAAGTTGCAAAGTTGCTACAGGAGACAGAAGCTCTACTCAATACAGGTAATGAGGATACAAAGAAGAAGATGACTGAGCTCAAAACAGGGATTAATACCTATATGAATCAGGTTCATAGTCTACTGACTACAGCGGGGTATAAGAGTACAAGAGATGATGCTTTCCCCCCATTTTCTGAATTGCTCGATGATTTTGAAAACGAACGGGTTTTGCGTAAGCAACTTGATACCAAGGTGGTAGCCTTTGTCAAGGCGCAGGAAGATATGGTAACGGTGAAAATACAGCAGGCGCACCAAACGATGACGAATACAACTTTGATTACGAGCATTGTAGGGCTTTTGGTTATTATTTACAGCATTGCTCAATCTATCGTTTTGATTCGTTCGATCCGTCCATTACACCATATGAATGAGCAGTTGTTGCAAATGTCTCAAGGTGGAGGAGATTTGCGAAGTCGACTGGATATTACGTCCAAAGACGAAATCGGTATGATTGCGAGCTCCTACAACAAGCTTATTGAAGGGTTCCGCAGTATCATTGTGGATGCTCAGGATACGGCTCGTACATTAACGGTAACCGCAGAGCGTGTTAACGTCAGTACTGAGGAAATGAATCAGGCCAATCGTCATACCTCCGGTGTAATGGAAGAGCTTGCGACGGGCATGGAGCATCAGGTCGATGATATTACACAAACTACAGATACCATGAAAGAACTTGCCTACGAGCTGGAACAGATTGCTACCACAAGCGAGCAGGTATATGAATTGTCTGATACAGCCGCTAAAGATGCAGAAGCAGGGGAACAATCGATTGGCCAGGCTATGCGTCAGATGGAGAAGGTAAGCGAAAGTGTAGACAGCTCTGCACGTGCTGTACGTTCACTTAGTGAACAGGCGGAGCAGATTGGCATGATCGGATCTGTTATTACCGGATTTGCCAAACAGACTGGAATGCTGGCGCTTAACGCATCCATTGAAGCGGCAAGAGCGGGAGAACAGGGCAAAGGATTTGCTGTTGTGGCCTCTGAGGTAAAAAGATTGTCCGAGCAGGTATCGGTTTCAGCAGCAGAAATCACACAGTTTGTGCAAAACATTCAGGAGCATGTTGGGCATGTCGCTTCCACCATGCAGTCTGGAACAGTTGAAGTGCAATCTGGCGTAAAGGTCATGCAATCCGCTGAAACTGCATTTCGCCAGATTGGAAGTTCCATTCAACAGGTCAGCGAGCAGATTCACAGTGTTAACCGGTCTGTAGAACAAATGTCCGGTGGATCAGAGCGAATGGTGAAGGCGGCGGAACGCATACGTGAAGTAGCGGAGCAGACGGCAGGAGGAACCCAAAGCGTCAGTGCGGCGGCTGAAGAGCAACTGGCTTCCATGGAGGAAATTGCATCGTCCATTCACACTCTGGCGGATATGTCGCAATTGCTAAACGCAAGGGTCGGTGGTTTTAAAGTATAGTCGTATAAATTCCCACCAATGTAAACACAATAACATCTGTTGAACGAATTTGGACAGCTGTGTTATTACTTTTGCAAAGGTGGTAACGGGATGCAACAAAATAAAGGGAATCTGGTTGCATTAGGTTCCATCCCGCTGATGATGACGCTGGGTAATTCCATGCTGATTCCGGTTTTACCGGAAATCGGACGTAAGCTACATGTAAGCTCCTTTCGGATTAGCATGTTGATTACAGTGTATGCGGTGGTGGCCATTTTACTGATACCGATTGCTGGCTATCTATCCGACCGTTTTGGCCGTAAAGCGGTGATTGTTCCCTGTCTGATTCTGACTGTGATTGGAGGGGGCATTTCTGCGGTGGGAGCATGGCTGCTACATGACCTGGCAGCTTACTGGACCATTATTGCAGGTCGTCTACTTCAGGGCGCGGGAGCGGCGGGGGCTTTTCCTATAGTCATTCCACTTGTGGGCGATCTGTATGAGAACGAGGATGAAGCCAGCAAGAACCTGGGGGTAGTCGAGACCTACAACACATTCGGTAAAGTATTAAGTCCGATTCTTGGTGCTGCGCTGGGAGCTGTACTATGGTTTTTGCCATTGGCAGTGATTCCGGGCCTCTGTCTGATTTCGCTTATTTTGGTCATTTGGCTGATCCATGTACCCAAGCGTAAAAACCAACCGATTAGGTTTCGAGAATTTGTGGGGAATGTGAAGCAGGTGCTTGCCGAAAAGGGACGCTGGCTCTATGCTATTTTTGCTATGGGCGGTATTTGCATGTTTGTCATTTTTGGCGTCTTGTTCTACTTATCCGACATACTGGAAAGTCGTTACAACCTCCATGGCGTCTGGAAGGGCTTTGTGCTGGCCATACCGCTTATTTCCCTCTGTCTGTGCTCTTATTTAGGTGGCAAGGTTATTGGCAAGCACAAAAAGCGTATGAAATGGATCGGTTTCGGTGGTTTGGCCATATTGACGATCAGCTTTGCTATTCTCGGATTTTTTCAACATATTTATGCTGTGATTGGCCTGTTTACGCTAGGGGGCGGTGGTATTGGGCTCGCACTCCCTTGTTTGGATGCACTGATTACTAAGGGAATTGAAAAAGAAGAGCGCGGAACCATCACTTCCTTGTACAGCAGTATGCGCTTTGTCGGAGTATCTTTAGGCCCTCCGGTTGTATCCTTGCTGATCGGCAGCAGTGGGCATGGTCTGCTTTTTGGCGTCATGGCCGCAGTGGGGGGGATTGCGGCTCTGCTTATGCTATTTGCGGTCAAGCCAGAGCAGGATGAACCCGCAGGGGGCAAATCCAGTGATCGTAGCCATAAGACTGAGGGAATGACATACGTGTCTCGAGAAAAGCCTCTTTCTTCTAAGCTAAGACACAAAACTCCTGCGAAATATAAATAAATTGCAATTGAAAAAGCTTTGAAATAAAAAAAGCACCCGTTTTCCATGTAAAGCCATGGTAACGGGTGCTTTTGATATTTGAGCAAATATAGATGGATACTCATTTTAAAGAATAGTCTTACCCCTCCAAAGGGACATTTGTTTTAGGCTTGCGGCTTGCGATAATCTGAATGACGTAAATCAGCAAGAACAGCACAACAAACAGTGACGAAAGACGATACATCCATGCATAATCACTGGCTTTGGCGATAACGCCAAGTATAAGTGCTCCGGCTGCGACTCCAAAATCGAGGGAATTGAGAAACATACCGTTTGCCATGCCCCTCTGTTTAGGTGACACGACCTGAATCATCCAGGTTTGCAAGGTTGGCTGCATAACACCAAACCCGATACCGTAGCAAAGAGCAGACAGATACATAAAGGCGTCACTGTGTGCGTAGGAAAGCAGAATCAGACCACCAATGAGAAACAGGGAACCAGGGATGAGCAGTGCCTTTGCCCCTTTTTTGTCATATATACGGCCCGAGAAGGGGCGCACGATCAGTACAGATACCGCATTAAACAGGAAAAAGTAAGCCGGGTGCGCCAGATTAGCTTCATCTCCATAGAGCGCCATAAAACCGAGCAACCCGCCATATGTGATAGACATCAACATGTTCAACAAGGCGGGAATCCACAATTTACGGTTGAATGCCGGTTTGCGCCCTTCCTCCAAAGGGACCATAGGTGGTTCGACATGCCCCTTAGGCAGTGTGCGAATGAGCCAGTAGGCTAGAGGGAAAATGACAACAATGACAGCAGATGTCGAATAGGCAAGCAGGTTAAAACTGCCGTATTGCAGCATCGAAATACCGATGGTTGGCCCAATAGACATGGCTAAACTAGTGGACAGACTAAAAAATCCCATTCCTTCACCGAGACGTTTGGGAGGGATGACGTCAGTGACCATTGTTGGAAAGGCAGTGCTGCTCATACCAAAGCCAATCCCAAACAGCATACGCATGAGCAGGAGTACCGCAATTGTCGGTGAAACACTGTATCCCAGCGTTCCTGCTAATGCAAACAGCAGTCCAACGAAGATCAGGGCGCTGCGATGTCCTTTTTCCAGCATACGGGCAGAAAAAAGTCTTGCGACAATTGCACTTAATGCGAACAAAGTCGTAACAAGACTGACCTGCACGGAGGTAGCATGGAATGCATTTTTCACATAGGAAGGAATGGAAGATACAATCATCTGTAGTTCCAGAAACAAAAATAAATTGGAAACCGTAAGAACGATAAATTCCTTGGTCCAAAGAGGTTGCTTGCCTTGTTGCATATTAATCGTTCTCTCCTTGTTTTTCTGATTCAGTCATGTTGGTATGAATTTGTAAAAGCGTTTGGCGGAATTGCTTCAGATCTGCAGAGGAAATACCTTTTACAAAATCGTGGTTGGCATCTCGTTCGACGGGGAGAGTCTCCTTCACAAGCTGTCGGCCTGCTTCAGTCAAATGAAGCAAATAAGCCCGGCGATCCTGTGGGCTGTTCACACGCTGTACCCAGCCCTTCTTGTCCAACAAATCAATAATACGAGTCGTGGTGGGCTGGTCCTTTACAGCCTTAGCTGCAATTTCTTTCTGATTTAAACCCTCGGCCTGATAGATTTGGTACAGAACCGACCATTGCTCTGGGGAAATATCATAAGGTTTAAGCCGATGCGAGAGCTGTTGACTCATTTTGCGATGGGTGATTCCAAGCAACATCCCAATAGAGCAATCGGGAGGCAAATTATTCATATGACACTCCTTTCTAATTTTCCGCACAGGATACTTTGAAATTAATTAGTTGTTATAACAATTATATGGACAACAAGTTGTTTTGTCAAAGGAAGTTGTGCAGCGTTTTGTAAACATACATTCCTTTTCCACTTTACTTTTACTTGTCTATGCGGGAAAAAGAGCAAAAAAACAGCCCGCAAAAAACGGGCTGTTCGGGTTTTAGTACAATATAGTTTGCCATGACTGGCGAATTAAGCTTTAGGTACGGTTTCCCAATCCTTAAGGAAGCGTTCGATACCACTGTCTGTCAGCGGATGTTTCCACAAAGAAGGAAGCAAGGAACCTGGAATAGTGGCGATATGTGCACCAGACAGAGCTGCATCTTCTACATGCTTAATGTTACGGATGGAAGCAGCGATGATTTCGGATTTCAAACCATGAATGTCCAAAATTTGTCTCAGATCACGGATCAGCTTCATGCCGTCAACGGCGATATCATCCAGACGTCCCACAAACGGGCTGATAAAAGTAGCACCAGCTTTGGCTGCCATCAAACCTTGAGCTGCGGAGAAAATCAATGTTACATTCGTTTTGATTCCGTTCTTGGTCAGCTCGTTACAAGCGTACAAACCGTCTTCGGTCATAGGAAGCTTGATCACCACGTTAGGTGCCCACTTTGCGATGTCATAAGCTTCTGCGAGCATATCTTCAGCCTTCAGGCCAATTACCTCAGCACTTACGGGACCTTCAACGATACTGCAAATCTCCTGAATGACTTCCTTGAACACTCGACCTTCCTTAGCGATCAGGGAAGGGTTCGTTGTTACACCATCAACCAGACCCAAACGTTCAATACGTTTGATTTCTTCAATGTTACCAGTATCCAAGAAAAATTTCATTTGATTTTCCTCCTCAGGGTTATATAGTACATAATACATATCATATGGCGTACATTAGCTCATTTAAATGTAGCATATTGCACACGTTAAACTTATAATTAGTATGTATTACATTTTTAATTGTGACACATTTTAAATTTGAAAACAAGCGGTCTTTGATTAAAATTTGATGAATTGTCGAAACATGCTGAAATTGGCCGACCTATGCTCATTTATAATGTATACTACCCCATTCCATAAGGAGGTAATCATTATTCAACTGTCAGAAAGACAGCGGGAAATTGTAGATATTGTCCAGCGTCTGGCGCCTGTTACAGGGGATAAAATTGCTGAAGAGCTGGGACTATCGCGGCCGACTTTGCGTTCTGACCTTGCTTTGCTCGTTATGCTCGGGCTAGTAGATGCCAAACCAAAGGTAGGCTACTTGCCAGGGCGTTATCCAAACTATGATAGCCATATCGGCAGTATGCTCAAAAAGCTGACTGTGGCAGATATACTGAGTGACCCGATTTTGATATCAGATGATGCTACCGCCTATGATGCGGTGTTAATGCTATTTCAGCAAAATACAGGCACTCTGATGGTCACGGGGGAGGAGCAGAAGCTCATTGGTATTGTTACCCGCAAGGATTTGCTGAAGGTCATGCTGGGACATACTGATCTTCACACTGTCCCGGTGACCATGGCTATGACTCGCCGGGCCCAAATGACGACGCTTGCTCCAGGAGATTCTTTACTGGAAGCAATATCGAGACTGATCCGGCATCAGATTAATTGTCTTCCTGTTTTGGACGAGCCATGTACCTCCTCGGCTCCAATTCAGGGGCTAGTAGGGCGGGTTACGAAAACGGATATTATGAACGCCATTCTGAATTTGACGGAAGAAAAGACCTAAAACATGAATAAGGGGGCCTTATATGTACTGGTTGGCCATGCTGACGATGCTGATTGACCATGTCGGACTTGTGTTTTTTCCGACAGATCCGGCTTGGAGAATTGCCGGCAGGCTTGCTTTTCCAATCTACGCATACGCCCTCTATATGGGCTATACCCGTACCCGAAATATGCGGAGCTACATGCTTCGCCTGCTAGGGCTGGCCTTGATCTCCCAGGTGCCCTATATGCTGGCGTTTGATGTGTATAGACCCAATGTGATCTGGACGCTACTGGCGTCGTTACTCGCGCTGGCTGCTGCATCTCGCATGAAGCATTGGGTGGCTGTATCGGGTCTGTACGTCCTCACAGCCCTGTTCATGGAGCTCAGCCAGATGGATTACGGAGCCTATGGTCTGCTGCTTGTTCTCATCTATCGATACACCCGTTCATATATGATGATTGCTGCCCATTTTGTTTTGAATGTTGTGTATGATATGGTACACCATGCGAATATTCAGCACTTTAGTCTGCTGTCCAGTATTCTGATTGTATGTTTTGCCACAGGGGAGAGCGGATTTTATCGTCGGGTACCGCGTTGGTTGTGGCGCAGTTTTTATCCCGTACATCTGGCTGTTATTGCGCTAATTCGTATCTGGCCCTGAACTCGAATCCATACAACAAAAGAACCTTTACAACCACGACTTATAGTGGTTGTAAAGGTTCTTTTTATCTTAAATATACTATGGTGTTCAGGATACTTTGTTGGGACCTTGAGCAAAAGGAAGTGGGCGAAGTGGAGCCCCTTCTTTCATATATTGCACCAATACTTCGGGAATATTGTGTATTCCTCCTGCATTGACGCGATAGCCGTTCGTTTGCCCTGGTGAGTTAATTCCTCGTTTCACCGTAAACGTAACGTCAATTCCCAAGGAGCGGCAAATTTCCAACGTCTCCTTGGTATACCCACCATAAGGGAAGGCCAGCACATTCTGATCATTGTGTAGATGTTTAAACAGCTTCTTGTCAGCCATGTCCAAATCGGTATAAACCCGCTGTTTGAACTCGTCCTCGGTTTCCATTCGCCCCAGCTTTTTCGAATACACCGGACCCATCAGAAGTGGTTTTTGTTTGGTGCGCTTTGTGTTGGAGTATCCGTAAGCATGCTGGTCATTGGTATGATTGTAAAAATCAATGCCCTCTGCATGCATCTGATGAATTTGATCCCATGTCAGCTTGGGTATACCAATATGTTTAGGATTGCTGATTGTGGATGTAATGAGAAAATTGGTAGCCGGAACATGATACTTCTTCAACACGGGAAAAGTGTCCGTATAGAAGGATTCATAACCATCGTCAAATGTCATAAGGACCGCATTAGCGGGAACCTTGCCTTTATGTAAAATAAAATCCGTATACTCTTTCATGGTGATCCAATGGAAGCCATTTGCTTTCATTTCGTCCAATTGTTTCGTTAAATTACTAAGCTTGAGAGCACCGGGATCAGGTGGAGTCTTGGTTACTTCATGATACATCAGGACAATTACTTTGTTTTGGTAATATACCTTATCTGGCGTAGGCGTCAGTGAAAATAAATGGCGTACCAGTCGATCTGCATTAGCAGTGCGTGTACGATGAGTTCCTTTGACTACAGGTGTGTGATAAATGTTACGTGCTTCATGCACCAAAATCCCGAGAATAGCTACCAAGCTTATGATGAGCAATGTTCTTTTTAAAAAAGTGTGTTTCATTGAATGACATCCCCCGCATGCAAAAAATTCTGAAAGTATAGAGGTTTATACTAAATATGAAACTAGCAAAATCTAGTCTATCATACCGAAAACACGCGGGGGAAATATCACAACTTTGTTACCTCTGTGTTGCTTGTACAGATACCGAAGATGAGGCCGGGAAGTAACCGATCTCGACCGCATGCTGGATCATATTGCGAATAAACTCCAGGTTGGTTACCGGACACTGTACGCCAGCTTGTTCCAGCAGAGCTGTGGTTACAGAGCAGCCGTAACGGTAAGCTGAGTCCTTGGCACCATCACCTTCGAGTTGTCCCATAGCAAGGTGAAGTGCATCTTCCTGAATGCCAGAAGACGGATTCAGCAGCCAAGCGCTGTAATCGTCAAAAGGCAGCGTTTCTACTGCGTAACCAAGCTGGTTTACCATAGCGATCAGTTCATCATATGGCAGTGGGTTCGGATTACAGATATGGAAAATGCGGTTCGCACTTTTTTGTTTGACGGACAGTTCTACGATAGCACGGCTGGCGTAATCAATTGGTGTAAAGTCTGTATGCCAATCGGCTTGTGGAGCTTTGCCCAGCAGCAGCATCGCCTTCATCATACGATAATAAGCATTGCTATCGATATTATGTTGGAAGCGTCCGTTGGCCGAATGGGCTGTCAAATTACCCGCACGGTAGATCGAGACAGGTGTACCTGCTTGAGCTGCTTGGAACAATAACTTCTCTGCCGCAAGTTTACTGTTCGTGTACAGGTTGTCCACGTTCAGTTCATCTGGGAAGGCAGAGAACTCTAATGTCGATTCCCATTTTCCTTCGTTTGCAAGATCCTCAGGTATTCCCATGGTGGAAACATGATGGAAGGAGACTCCTGGCTTAGCTTGAGCGATTTTTAGCAGTTCCAGTGTTCCGGTCACATTCGTGCGATCGAAGGTTGCCGAATCACCAAAATGGCGAACGTCAGCGGCGCTGTGAATGATACCGTCGATGTGGTGCTCTAGCATATGGCGGTCGACAGAAGAGAGACCCAGATCCGCTTGCTCTAAATCGCCATAGACAGCCTTGACCCGTCCTTCCATCAAGCTGGAGATATCTTGACCAAAATATCCTGTCAATACGGATTGAATACGCTCAAAGCCAGATGGACCGTCCTGAGAAGGGCGTACCATTGCGTATACTTTGGCTTCTGTCTGGTGGAGCAGGTCATACAGAATGTGTGAACCCAGATATCCTGTGGCTCCGGTTAACAAAATCACGCGCAAGTCGCGGATTTCAGCTAAATCTGAAGCGCCAGGCAACTCAATAGGATGTTCATTCAAATCTGTTTTTTCCCGAGAAATCGCGAGTGACTTGCGCTGCGGCGCTTGTTCTGTACCTAATTGCTCCACGTATTCAGCAAGCTCACGAACAGTTTTGTAGCGGAAGAAGTCTCCAATACGCAGCGCGCCATAACGCGGCTTCAGAATAGCCAGCACATGAATGACACGAAGCGAATCGCCTCCGATCAGGAAGAAATCATCAGTCGCGCCAATGTTATGTTTACCAAGCACTTGTGTCCATGCTTCGGCAATGAGTGTTTCAGTTCCTTCACGGAGAGGTTCTCCGCCGGACGTATGATCAGACACTTCAGGAAGTGGGCGCAGAGCCAACTTTTTACGATCGATCTTGCCAGTTGGTGAAATAGGCATAGCTTCCAGGTGAATGACATGGGTTGGTACAAAATAGGAAGGCAGCTTGCCTCCAATATAAGACTGTATAACGTCCTGTGGAATGGACTGTCCGTCCGAAGTGGTGAAATAGCCCACTAACATGTTCTGATCTGTGTGATCCTTGACGGCGACAACAGCTACGTCCTGAACACCTGGATGTTTGGAGAAATGGTCTTCAATTTCTCCTATTTCAATCCGGTTCCCCCGAATTTTGAGCTGCGAGTCCTTCCGGCTTACGTATTCAATCGTACCGTCTGGCAGCAGCTTGGCAATATCACCTGAACGGTACATTTTTTCACCTGGGACAAAAGGATTGTCCACGAACGATTGGGCTGTACGCTCCGGCTGATGGAGATAGCCGTGGGCCAACGCAGGCGTAGCAATACATACTTCACCCGGAATATTGACTGGGCAAAGCTTGTTATCGTCGTTAACGATGTACACTTTGTAATTGTAAATCGGCTTGCCGATCGGGATATTAACGACATGTTCAGGTACGGCACCGCGGACCCGATGGGTCGTCGTCGCTACGGTGCATTCGGTTGGTCCGTATACGTTGACGATGTCTGTGTCTGTACCGAATTTGCTTTGGAACGCCCGAACTTGTGAGCCATACAGTGCTTCGCCTGCTACAGTAACAATTCGAACATTTGCGAGCTTGCGATAACCTTCATCTGACAGGTACGTCGATAGCTGATTAAAGAATACAGTTGGCAAAATGGTAATAATCGTCGTGCCCGTACGTTCGATGGCTTCAGCGAATTCTTCCACAGATACGCGCTCTTCGGAAGACAGCAAGTACAATTTTGCACCGTAAAACAAGGCTCCAATCGTATCCCATACAGAAGCATCGAAGCTATAGGTGGCGAATTGGGTCAATACATCCTGAGGCGTAATGTCACAATCGCGTTGTACGACAGCTCCTAGGTTAACGACACCGCGGTGAGCGATCAGGGCACCTTTTGGTTTGCCTGTAGAACCGGAGGTGTAGATGACATAAGCTAGATCATCTGGACTTACTTCAACGTTTGGATTGCTTGCTGCATAACCTGCCAGTGGTCCGTCAATAGCTAATATTTCTTTTACGGTTTCAATGGACCCGCATAGTTCAGCCGCTTGTTGGGTGAGTGCGGAAGTTGTTAAGACAAAAGGAGAACGCGTGTCCTCGACAATGTAGCTACTCCGGTCAGCAGGGTGAGCGGGATCAACAGGAACGTACACGCCTCCGGCTTTTAGGATGCCGAGCAGGGAAATAACGGTCTCCAAGCTTCGTTCCATGAAGATGGTCACGAATTCACCTTTGGTGAGACCTTTGGATAACAAAACACGTGCGACTTGGTTAGCACGCTCGTTCAATTCACGGTACGTATACTCCCCCGTATGGGAAGCAATAGCTGGACGATCAGGGTACTGGGAAGCCGCTTCTTCAAACATTCCGTGAATCGTCTGATGCTCAGGATATTTTACGACGGTATCATTTAAAGCTTCGTGAGCAGCTCGATCTGCGTCCGATAATATGTCAATGGAATTTACAAGTGCATGGCTGTTGTTGAGCGCGCCTCGCAGAAGGGTTGCAAAGTATTCTGCGTAGCGAACCACCGTTGTTTCCAGCAAGAGTGATTGATCATACCGAATCTGTAATTGATAAGTGCCATTGTTATCACGAACAGCCCAGTCCATAATACGGGATTCTACACCGCTGTCTGTAGGAAGTGTTGTTGAAAATGAAGTATCAGCTTGCGGTTCTGCCAGGAATGCATTAGGCTCACGGAGCATCTCCTGAAATAAGCTTGCCAGTTCATGAAAAGTCGTTTCCTTTTCAACTGTCAACGATGCTGTAAGCAGACCGGATTGAGGCACAAAAGTAGAGAAAGAAACTTCTTCCTCTGCGGATAGACGATATAACCATGCAGTATACGCTGATAAGAGCACTGCTTGTTTGTCTTCCGGAGTGTTTTGTTGATTCAGTTGTTCCGAGATGGATGTCTCTAACTCTACTTGATAAGTAGAGGATGTATACTTGCGCTGTATACGTGCAAAATCCAAGGGAACTAGGAATGGGGATGGAGCTGTCTGTGTGCTGTTTTGTTGTAATGAAGCCATTACGCTAACCTCCTGAATGTTTGATGTTTCAATATAAGTGATGAAGCTAATAAATGCCTCCGATCCCTTCAAATGGATGAACAGGAGGGAGGCATCACCGAACGACTTACTTATGAAATATGCATTGAAATCGATAAATGGATATTTATGATTTGGTACGGTTTGTGTCTGCAATTTTGAAATAAGATGTAATTTCTTGAAGCTCTTCGGACATGGACGTCAGCTTATGGGATGACTCAATGATAGAATCCAAAGAGGCTTTTTGTTCCTCTACCGTTTGCATAATGTGAACACTGTTATTGGCTGTTTTGGTTACGGTGGAGGAAAGATCGTCTGCTGTCGCGGTCATTTCCTGTGTCCCCGCAGATATTTGCTCAGTAGCACTGGATACTTCTTGGATTTGCCATGCTAGATTTTTAGTTGCTTGAAGAATGTCATTGAACAACTCGCCTGCTTGTCCAGCAACGACGATACCGTTTTGAACTTCAACGTTCCCTTGCTCCATCGAATTCACAGCTTGTCCGATTTCACTTTGAATTTCTTCAATCAGAGACGTAATTTGTTTAGTTGCCTCCGCAGATTGTTCTGCCAGCTTACGTACTTCATTGGCCACAACGGCAAAGCCTTTACCTTCTTCACCGACACGCGCAGCTTCAATAGAAGCGTTCAGGGCGAGCAGGTTCGTTTGGCTAGAAATTCCTGAAATGGTGCTAATGATATTGCCAATTTCCTGTGAACGGCTGTCCAGCAACTTGATGATACGGGAAGTATTCGTTACTGAATCGGTAATCAAATGCATTTGGGATGATACCTTATCTACAATCTCGTTACCTTCATTCGAACGCTTCTCTACCGAATTGGCTTCTTCCGCCACATTGGAAGAACTTGTAGCAATATTTTGAATGACTGATGCCATTTCAGCCATAGCTCGTGCACTATCGCCTGTCGCTTTTTCCTGTGAACGGATATTATCCGTAATTTCATTGATATTTTGGTTGATGATGTTGGAATTGATTCCGTTTTGCTCACAGATTGCGAGTAATTCCTTCGCAGATTCATTGACTTCATCAGTAGTCTGCTTCACTTTGGTCATAATGCTGTTAATATGGCTTACCATATCGTTGAAGTTCTGATTCACGAGCCCCAAGTCATCTTGGACAGCATGAATTTGAACATCCAGATTTCCTCTGCTTACTTCACTGATACCGTACATCAGTTGCTTAATCGGAGATAGTGTGCGTTTTACTACCCAATATTGAAGCGCCAGGCAGATCAGTAGGAATATCACCAAAATGGTGGCGCCGCTAATGAGCAGCTTGGTCAATCCGGCAGGTACAGCACCGGCATCAGCATCGACAGCAAAATAGGCAAAGATTTTGCCACTAGGATCTTTAATCGGCGTCATCAAAGTCGTCCATGTACCAAAAGAGTCATCGTAAAAACTGGTGAATGTAGGTTTGCCGGAGTCCAGCATGCTAGTTACGCCTACAGCTACGACATTGGGTTGCTCGTACATAGCGCCGACACCCATTTTATCTTTTTCAAATGATTCTCTCAGATCTGTTGGCATGGCGACAATGGATGTCTGATTGCCATTTTCCAGCTCTGTTCCGAAAATATAGGCGTGAGAGATATTCGGGTTCGTTGCCATGATGTTATCTAGATAGGTACGAAGTTTGGTTTGAATGGGTCCATCATAATTTTTTTCTTGAACCGCTTGGGATACTTCATCGGAATTAATGCCCTGCGCCCACTTCAATGTGATTTTTTCCACTTGCCCATGCAATTGGTCAATCAAAATCGTACGTTGGATCAAATAGCTAGACACAATAAGGACTAGCCCGATCAATACGATATTGAAGAAGGATAATAATAAGTTTTTGGTGAAGAATGATAAGCTACTCCACTTTTTCAAAATGTTCCACTCCCTGGTAGTATTTTTGTATATGGTGTTGAACCGCTTATCGAATGAGATAATCAAGTCCCCCTTACAAACACAATAAATAGAGATAATTGACCCTTGATTTTTTCAAAATAGGTCTTAAGTCTTTTTCAGACAAGTATGATATCCCTATATATATGTCGTACAAAAAGCTCATGAAATGAATACCTAACGCAATAAAAAATTAATTTTTAATAGGTAAAGGTTGTGTGTATTTCAGTATTTTCCAATTTATACTCCTGCTTGAAATTCGAGTTCATTTCAGTCCATAAGCAACTATTCAACAGAAACCATCATACTTTATAATAGAGTCAAATGCACTTATCAATTTGGGACATTTTTCATATTTGAAGCCGCGAATGCTTGATTTATCGCGGTTTTCGTGATTTGTTCGCGAAATGAGTCCATGTATCTATGCATAGAGGAGAGGGATGAGAAAAGTGTCGAGGTTTACGATTTTAAAGGTTGAGAGCGACCATGCGGATCTGCATGATTTGATTCGTAGGCTGGATGAAGACTTGTTGGAAAGGTATCCTGCCGATCAAATTTACTTGGTGGATTTTTCCAACCCGAAAGTTAAAAATATGATTTTCGCTGTTGTGTATATGGATGGAAAACCAGTTGCTTGCGGAGGGCTTAGGCCTATAGATGCGGAAGAGATGGAGCTTAAAAGATTTTATGTCGATTCCTCTTATCGCAGACAAGGAATTGCAGTTAGCCTATTATCTTTTCTGGAAGAGGAAGCCAGAAAGCGGGGAGTAGTAAGGATTAATCTAGAGACTGGAGCAGCTCAACCTGAAGCAATTGCCTTCTATACCAAGCAGGGATACGAACCTATTGAACGATTTGGGGAGTATGAACACGATGAAAATAGTCTATGTTATGGTAAAAAGCTGTCTCTGTCTTTATAAAGCGTTCTCATATAAAATAGATGTTGATCAACACTAGCCTATATAGCGGGAGAGATGATAATGAATTTGAAGCAAAAAGCGGCCGAAAAAGCAGTTGAGGCGATTCAGGAAGGTATGAAAGTTGGACTTGGTACAGGCTCGACAGCCTATTGGGCTATTCAAAAAATCGGAGAGCGTGTGGCACAAGGATTACATATACAGGCTGTAGCTACATCCCAAGCCTCGGAGGATCAGGCCAGGGAGCTGGGAATTCCCATCATTCCGTTTGATCAGATTGGGAGGCTTGACGTTACCATTGACGGTGCAGATGAGGTGAATGAGCAACTGGTATTGGTAAAAGGTGGAGGTGGTGCTCTGCTGAGAGAGAAAATTGTGGAAAGCAATACCGATCGATTAATCATTATTGTGGATGAGTCCAAGGATGTGAAGGTGCTGGGCGCATTCCCTTTGCCGGTCGAGGTGGTACCTTTTGCCAGTGAATGGACGTTAGAGGCTCTGCGGCAGACAGGCTGTAAAGCGGAATGGCGTATGAAAGACGGCGAGCGCTTCCTTACGGATAACGGAAATTATATTGCCGATTGCCGCTATGGTACGATCGAAAACCCACAGGAACTGGAAATTCGCTTGAATCAGATTCCGGGTGTAGTCGATAATGGACTGTTCATTAACATGGCGGATCAAGTTATTATCGCACGAGCTAATGGACAAATTGACGTACGGAATAAATAATGTCTGGTAACCGTCTGTTTTATAATGTAGCATTCGTGTTATTGATATTATATACAGGGCTTCTATTATATTGGATGTTTCTCGGTTTTGGTCGCACGCTGCGGCCAGGACCTCCCTATTCATATAATGTTGTTCCCTTGGATACGATCGGGCGATACTGGCGGGCCATGCATTCTTCCCCTTTTCGGGTATGGGGTGTTAATTTGCTCGGGAATATTGGTGTGTTCATCCCCTTCGGTATTCTTGTGCCGATCATTTGGGTATCTATGCGAAGGGTAGGCAGGCTGCTGTTAGTGGTGGTGGCCGCATTGGTCATTCTCGAAGTAACCCAAATGCTGCTGGGCGCAGGTACGATGGATGTGGATGACATCATACTGAATGTACTGGGAGTATTATGCGGACGTGTTGCCTACGTATTTTTACGTAAGAAATTAAGAATTGAATCATAATCGCCCTGCTCTCGATATCAGTATTTAATGACTGGTCGAGGGCAGGCTTTTTTACATAATGAACGACAACTTCCGCATAATAGATGGTAATTCCTTCAATACAGACCGTAAAAGCAGGAAGGGAAGCGCTTAAACTTGACAAAAGTACGCAATTAAGATATCTTGGAATAAAGATATGAGTAACGGAGGCTGTTAATATGTCTGTAAAACCAGATGATCAGGACTTAGCGCTTAATTTGTTCGTTGTTCTGGCTCGTGCCTATAATTCGGTCACGTCTCGCACGAATCGGGACATTCATAGTCATGGATTAAATACAACTGAATTTGGTGTGCTTGACCTTTTGTATTATCGCGGACCGCAGCCTTTGCAGAAGATTGGAGAAAAGGTACTGATCTCCAGCGGGAATATTACGTATGTGGTGGATAAACTCCAGAAAAAAAACCTGCTTACCCGCCGTGCGTCACAAGATGATCGGCGTGTAATTTATGCAGAATTAACTGATGATGGACGTCATTTTTTTGAGCAAATATTCCCGCAGCATCATCGTGTTATTATGGAGACTGTGGATGGCTTATCCGTGGAAGAGAAGGAGCAGGCTATTCATCTGCTAAAAAAGCTTGGACTAACAGCTGAGGGACAGAAGAGTAACGGATCATAAGTGTTGCATTTTCTGGTTAAATCAGCTTTAAGATAAAATACCGACTTTTCGGTATTTTATTTTTTTGTCTAATTTTGGGCAGTGGGGACGCAAATCAGGTATAATTGTCTAATAGTCTCGATCTGAGGTCATCCCTAGAACCTGTTTCATATACAAATACCTTGTCGGGGAAGGAGCTGTACATGAGTATACAGCAATATACCGCAGGTGAGTCGCTATTGATGCAAGCAGGAGATTTGGCTGAGCTAGTTACCCACAAACAATACGAATTACAGCCAGATCTTTTGGAGCGCTTTGGGGACAACGGTAAAATAAAGACAAAACAGGACTCTTTATATAGTTTGAACTATTTAGCTGAAAGTGTAATCGTGAGCAGTCCTATTTTATTTACGTATTATGTTTCCTGGTTAAAGAGACTTTTAGAAGGTTTCGGCATAACCCAAGAAGATTTGATCATCAATTTTCAATTAATTCGGGAGACATTGGTAGAGCACTTTCATCACAGGGAAAAAACGGTGGTGCTGGAGCATTTGGAATTGGGGATACAGCAAATTGGGAAGAAAGAGGAGTACGCCTCTTTTATTACAGATGATAATCCCTATGCTGCCGATGTGACTCAATATTTGGAATATTTACTGTTTGGTAATCGCAGACAGGCTTTGGATTGGATCGTCCATTTGCTAGATGAAGGTATGTCTATTCAACATACTTATAAATATATTTTTCAAATTTCGCAATATGAAATAGGTCGTCTGTGGCATGAAGGCAAAATTACGGTTGGTCAAGAACATTTTTGTACTGCCGCGACTCAGTTTATTATTTCCAGCCTGTATCCCAGATGGATAGGTGCTGGAAATAAGGGACGTAGCCTCGTAGCAGCATGTGTAGGCAGCGAGCAGCATGAAATAGGTCTACGTATGCTGGCTGATATTTTCGAGATGGATGGTTGGGATACGTACTATTTAGGTGCCAATGTACCTGATCGGAGTCTGCTTCAGGCCATTGTGAGCTACAACGCAGATGTGGTGGCTATCTCAGCTACCATGGCTTACCATGTCCATCTGGTGAAAAAGCTGATTACTGTGATCCGCCAAAATACAACTACGAGTCATGTGAAAATTATGGTCGGTGGATTGCCCTTTAATCTTGATTCACACTTATGGCAGGAAGTGGGAGCGGATGGATATGCACCAGGTGCGGAGGAAGCGCTGGAGGTAGCAGAGGACATACTTTCGCTCAAGAGATAATGTTAGTGTTGGCAACCCGTAAGTCATTTTGTAAAGGGGGCCTTTTAATATGAAGGAACCGACAGCAGAAATGGCTGTCCTGCGGAGAACGGTCGAACAATTAACGGATGAGGTTCTGAAAAGCAAGGCTGAGGAAGAAAAGCTGCTGAATGAATTTTCAGCAATGAACAACGAACTGGTCAATCTGCAGCGTCAGCTTGCCAAAAGCAATGCGGAATTAAAGCGGACAAAGGAAGAAGCGATAAGGGCTAATGACCTGAAGAGCACTTTTCTCGCCGTGGTTAGTCATGAATTTAGAACGCCAATGAACGGAATTCTGGGGATGATCGAAATGTTAGCTTCATCCAAACTGTCTCCAGATCAGCGGCAGGCCATCGGTGTGATACGTGAGTCGGCCTCTCTGCTGCTAAACATGATTAATAATCTGCTCGATATATCCAAAGTAGAAGCAGGACAGATGGAGTTAGAGATCGGCAATGTCAGAGTTCAGGCGATTATGAGCCATGTTGCCCAGTTGTTGGAGCCGCAAATTTATCAGATGGGCAACCAGTTGAGTATAGAGACTGATCGTGCCGTGGCAGAGCATCTCGAAGGAGATTCGGCAAGGATTATGCAGATCTTGCTTAATCTGTTGAACAATGCAAATAAATTTACAAGCGAAGGGAACCTTGTTGTTCGGACAAAATTGGTTGAGGAAACTAAAGATTCCCAACGTGTTCGTTTTGAGGTGCAGGATTCGGGCATCGGGATTTCAGCGGAGGATCAGGACAAGCTGTTTCAGCCTTATGTGCAAGCTGGTGAAGGCAGCGCCTCCCAATATGGAGGAACGGGACTGGGGCTGTGGATATGCAGCTCTTTTGTGAAACTTATGCAGGGAGAGATTGGGGTCGTTAGCGAAGAAGGCCAAGGCTCCACGTTCTGGTTTGAAATTCCCTTCAGGAAGGCATCAGGACAGGCAGTTGAAATAGAAGAACATGAAAATGGTGAATTGACGGTACGTAGTGAGTTGCTTCGTGAGCATAGTCATTCTCAAGCTATTTTGGTAGCAGAGGATAATCGGGTGAATCGTCAAGTAGTGCAATTACAGCTTAACCACCTGGGATTCCAGCATATTGACTTTGTCGAGGATGGACAAGCTGCAGTAAGAGCGGCCTCCGAACGATCCTACGCCTGCATTCTAATGGATCATCATATGCCTTTGCTAAATGGTCACGATGCGGCGAAAGCGATCCGCCAGTGGGAAGCAGAAAACCAACAGCCGCCTGTGCCGATCATTTCTTTGACCGGAAATGTGTCCGAGGAAGACCAGGCTCGTGGGCGGGTGATTGGTGTGAACGATTACTTGATGAAGCCAGTGACGATTGAAAATCTCTCAGAAAAGCTGGTCAAATGGCTACCCATTCCGGAATCCGAGCCTATTTTGGATGAGGATGTTATTCGTGAGATCATGCTGCTGGACGAGGATGGTAGCACGGGATTACTTGAGTCATTGGTCGAAATGTATACCAGTGATACACCTGCCAAAATCAACAAGTTAAAAGAACTGGTTGCTGCGGGCGAAGCCACAAAAGTAGTAGAGGCTGCTCATGAGTTGAAATCAGGCAGCGTGAGTCTGGGTGTCGGGCGTTTGTCCAAATTGCTGTCTGATATTGAACAGCTTGCACGGGAGAACCGACTTGAGAATGTACAAGGGAAGTTGTCTGCGCTCCAGTCTGTCTATCAGGCAACGTGTTTAGAACTGGAACGTTATATTCACCAGTCGAGACTGTCTCCCCCTTGTTAGACTTGTACCTAGAAGGAGGACCTAAAATATATATATGAAAGAACAGCTGCGTTCCATTCACCCGCTGGCCTGGACAATTATAGCGGGTACGATTTTTGGTCGGATGGCGACCTCTATGAGCATCCCATTTTTGTCTATTTATCTGACCACCCGTCTGGGGGTCACCCCCTTTCATACGGGGGTGATCGTATCGGTCAGCTCGCTGGTTGGCATTTTTGCCAGCTTTTACGGTGGATATATTTCAGATCGGATCGGACGACGTAAGGTCATGCTGGTATCCATCGCGAGTTGGGCGCTTGTATTTGTCGCTTTTGCGTTGGCAGAAGCGGCTTGGGCCTTTTTTGTCATTAATGCTCTGAATGGACTGTGCAGATCCTTGTTCGAGCCAACTTCGCGGGCGCTATTATCCGATGTAACCCCCAAGGAGAAGAGATTGCTTGTCTATAACATGAGATATGCGGCGATTAATGTTGGTGTGGTGGCAGGACCGCTGCTTGGTTTGATGTTGGGATCGGCATCTACAGGTACGCCGTTCATGGTAGCCGCTGGTGTGTATGCTCTGTACGGGGTACTGCTGTTGATCCAGTTTACTCGGTATGCATCGGATCTGCATGTAGGCACAACAGCGGGAGAGGCTCCGCTGCGGATAGGCGAGGCGTTCCGAACAGCCAGCAGGGATCCCATATTTATGCCGATTCTGTTGGGAACTGTATTCTGCGTAATGGGCTATGCCCATTCCAATTCGACAATGCCTCAATTTTTATCGTTGTCCTTCGAGGAAGGTACCCGGTGGTTTACATACATGCTAACGGTCAACGCGGTTTGCGTATTGGCTTTTCAGTATCCACTGGTGCGGCTGGCAAGCCGCTTTTCTCCAGTGAATTCCTTAATAGCAGGGAATATATGTATTGCGGTCAGCTTGCTGCTGTGCGGTATGCTAAACTCAGGCTGGATGTTTATACTGGATATGGTGCTGTTTACAATAGGCGAAGTATTATTGTTCACGATGCTGGACGTACTGATTGATCAAATTGCTGATGCTCAATATAAAGGGACCTACTTCGGTACGATCGGCTTTAATAATTTGGGTAGTGTACTGGCTCCTTTATTTGGTGGCTGGTTGCTGGATGTCTATGGTCAAACGGCACCGCTTGCCGTGTTTGTTCCGGTTGCACTGTCGGTTGTGATCGGTATTCCCTTCCTGCTGGTCGCACGCCGCCGTTTGGCGCAGCGTACAGCCCGGTTCGCGGCTCAAGGAGCAGAGTCTGTGCAGCAACTGTCATCATAAAAAAAGGGGGCTGAGTACAGGATGAAGTCGGAAGAAGATGTGCTACGAATCATACAATATATGAATGATCCACAGGTCTTGGAAGACTTGCGCTATGTGCGAGAGCTGAAGCTTCCGCAAGGTTGTATAGCCGCGGGCTATGTACGCAACCGTGTGTGGGACAAGCTACATGGTTATACAACAGCTACACCACTAAACGATATCGATGTTATTTATTTTGACCCCAAAAATACGCTAGAGGAACGAGATGAATTTCTGGAGCAGTCCTTGAATCGTAAACAGGCGGGACGCAACTGGTCTGTCAAAAATCAAGCTCGGATGCATATTCGCAATGGGGAGGCTCCGTATTCCTCGATAGAGGATGCGATGAGTCGCTGGCCAGAGACGGCAACTGCTGTAGCCATTCGATTGAATGCCAAGGATCAAATGGAGGTCATTTGTCCGCATGGGCTGGAAGATCTGCTGGATATGCGGGTACGTCAAAGCCCATTGTTCCGTCACACTACGGCTTTTCGTCAGCGTGTATTTGAAAAACAGTGGCTAGATAACTGGCCGTTGCTTATTGTGGAAAATTAAAGTGTAATCTCATTTCAGATTGTAAGGAGAGACGACTAACGATGTTTAAAAATATAAAACCAGATTCAGCTCGTGAGGAGGTGCTGGAGCTGCTTACCTACGCCGTGCTAGATCATCCTGAACGCGGAGAGGCAGCTTTGCGTGCTTATCAAGCCTCGGATGAATGGAAGTTGTTCGGTGTGGAAGATGAAGGACTTATTGTAGGTGTTGTCGGTTTTGAGGAGCGGGAGAATGGAACGATTGTGCTCCATCATCTGGCTGTATTGCCTGAAAATCGTCATAGAGGCTACGGCAGAGGGATGTTGCTTACGCTTATTAAGGAGCGTAGCCCGAAGCGACTTATGGTGGATACAGATGCGGAGGGGGCAGATTTCTTCCGCAACGTGGGGTTTGCTGTATATGGATCAGAGGATTTGCCAGATGGTGGGCAATTTCATTGTGTATATGAAATAGACGAAGAATAAGCGAATCTCCGGGTCCCGCTTCCTTTTTTTCTACATAATATATGTTATGTCGGAGGGAGGTGGGGTTCATTGGCGTATCACTACACAGCGATTGGAGATTCTTTAACGACAGGTGCAGGGACGTTGCTAGGTGGCGGCTTTGTACCTGTCTATCGGCAAATGGCAGAAAGATATCTCCGTACACCAGTCAGTTACGAGAATCTGGGAATCAACGGACTGACATCGCAGGAGCTGCTGTCTATGGTTCGCAACAATCCGCTTTTTCGGTCAGCAATCAATCGGGCTGAACTCATAACGGTGACGATCGGCGGCAATGATCTACGTCCATATATCAGTACACTTGCTGGAGGCCCAGGCTCTTCAGGTTCTTCCATTCCACAAGCACTGAATCATACCAAAGAACATGTACGCCAAATTGTACATGCCCTGTATCAAATAAAGTCCGGTCAGCGTGAGCCATTTATCATCCGAATGGTGGGATTATATAATCCTTTTCCAGGGATAAGAGAGGCGGGAGTATATGTACGCCAATTCAACTCGTTTCTCTATACATTGGGTGGACCCAATTACCGGGTAGCGAACATTTATCCCGCGTTCGAAGGCAATGAACGGGCATTGCTTTCGCTGGACCGGATACATCCGAACAGCCGTGGTTATCGCGTGATTGCGGAAGAACTGAATCGACTTGGTTATGCGCCGTTACGATGAGTGTGAGCGGATGCTTCGGATCGGACAAAGTATATGAAAGAAAGAGGTTCATGATGCCAGTAGGAACTGACCATCATAAGCCTCTTTTTTTTGCGTTTCAGTGTGCGGTTTAGCCGATTAATTTACGGAATAAGCTACGAGCAGCCCACTTGCGCTCACTTCGTTTGCGGTATTTGGGCAGAGAACGATAGACAGCAATGGATTGGTTAAATGCAGCGCTGGCTTCATCCTTGCGTCCCAGCATACGGTACATTAGGCCTGTCAGATAATAGCCCTCACTAGAAGAAGACTGGATCTCCTGAAATTGCTGTAGATAGTGTAGTGACTTATTTACGTCACGTTCCTTGAAAGCAGCGGCTAAATGCAAATAGGGCTCACCGTATTGCACTCGCGGGTTAATGTCCAGGGCCTTGAGTAAATGCTGTTCTCCATCCTCCAGATGGGTTGTGTGTACCTCAGCCGTACCCCGCGCGTTCCAATAGTCTGCTGAATCTTCATATCGGGATTGAATTTCCAATAGTAGCTCCAAAGCCTGCGAGTATTTCTTGCTTTCGATCCAAATTCGAGCCAAATCAAACTTGGCAGCCACATCGTTGGTGTTTAACGCAATCTGTTGACGCAATCGTGCTGCATTGCGTCTTCTTTTCCACGGTTTGCTGATGCTGGGCAATACACCGACAAAGCTGCGATCCAATATATAGATCAAGATTAAGAGTACGAGCATTGCCAAAAACGGGTTACCGAGCAAACTCCACAGTAGAGAGAAAATCAAAAATTTCCCAATCATTCTGCTCCAATCCTCCTGTATATGTAGCTATCCATACTTTCCACATTATAGCATAGGGGCGCTTTCAGGGGCATTAGCATGATGAGATTTCGAAGAATGATAGCTTTCTATGTGGGTGGGGGAATGGAAGAGTATACATCGTTTAGATTGATGCTTGTGAAAATGTCGTATGTACAAAGACTCCTCCTTGTATGGAGGAGCATGAGAAATATCAGTATTACATTGAGTGACTGAAGACAACTTGGGAATATGCAGATGAGTTAGTTGCATTGGTCCATCCTATTTTTTTATTCCCGCCAAAAGGTTGAACAGTCGGCCTTATCCAAAATATTAAACTCGACTATTTTCTCAAGTAATGAGAAATCAACTGGACTATCCCACTGGATACGTATCAACTGCTTGGTGTGATTATAGCCAGCCTGCACAATTAAATCAGAAAAATGATTAATCCCTGCCCTTTCAGGGGCAACAGCCAAATGATGTTTGGCTATGCTAAAGCCAATAATAAATGTGCCGTGATCGGTAAACATAGGCTGTTTCCACGCAATTTTTGGCATTAAATTTGGAAACTTCTTGATTACCCAAGCTAAAACCTCTTCCGTTCGGGCTTGATGTTGCGGGTTATCAATATGCGCTAAATATTCTGCAAAAGCTTCCATGTAAGTTCCCTCCTAAAATCAAAATTGTATCGTTCAGAGGAATTCCTCAACAAGAATAGAGTACAAATATGAATCATGAAACTCGCCTTTGTAGTACCAGTGTTCTCGCATTATACCTTCACGTTGCATTCCGATCTGTTGCATAACCTTCTCAGAAGCTTTATTTTCTGGACGACATGTTGCATAAATACGATGGACATCAAGTGTACTAAATCCAAATCCTAGCAGGGCTCGTGCCGCTTCTGTTGCATAACCCTTTCCTTGATAATCTGGGTTTAAAATATAACCCACTTCTGCATTAGTATCTTTGACATGAATACCAACACCGCCGATCAGAATTCCAGTGTTTTTCAGACATATAGCTAGTTCGTAGTCTTGTCGTGGCTTTTCCTGCTGTGAGACTAGAACTTGTTCTATATATGCCTTTGTATCTTCTTCTGTATTGGGTCCCCATGCTGTGTGCCTAGTAACTTGGGGCAATGACGTGTAGGTATGTATACTTCCCCAATCGGATCTGCAAATATCACGAATGATGAGCCGATCTGTTTCAAATTGCATAACGATTCCTCCTGTCCATCATTAGCATACATATTCGTGTTTTCTGCACAAGCTATTAAACCTATTTAAGCAGATCTGATGGAATATTCAAGATTTTGAGAGAAAGTGTTAAAGAAGAGGATCGAATTACGTGTTGAATAAGGGGAACGAATCAATCCTTTTGCCGCCTGAACGCAAACCGCAAGGGAGGCGTCCGGCAAAAGGCAAACAGAAAAAATTGAATGTGGTACTGGATTAGCTACTGTTATTGGCTATCCAGTCCGTCTTAAAACAGTCTACGGGCTGTTACGAAACGTTTCTTCCATTTATCGTCAAACGTATCAAAATGAACGCCGCGCTCTTTGGAGAAAGTATGCAGCAATTTGTTGTTCCCTGCATAGATCGCCACATGGCCGATCTCCAGCCCACGCGCACTGAAGAACAGCAGGTCACCTTTGCGCAGTTCGTTCAGCCCCACCTCCCGGCCTTCTTTTGCCTGATCGTAAGAGACACGGGGGAGGTCGATAGAGAGCGTATGTCGGAACACTTCCCCTACAAATGAGGAACAATCAAAGGTCGCTGTCTGTCCGGTTGCTGCGCCGAATTTATAAGGGGTACCAAGGAATTTTTGCCCGTAGGCGATCAGTTCATCACCCTGCCGTTCTGCTAGAGAAGTGCTGGTGTAATCACTGTATTTTGGTTTAGCCGATATGTATCCGGTCAGGTTGTTTTTAGTGCGTACTTCCAGCCAGAGAGCATTAACCTCGCGGATGACATGAACCTTTTCACCGGTTGGAATAAGCCGCAGGGAAGGAGAAGCTTCTGATGAATCTGGTTTGCTGCGCAAGTTGACTCCAGAAAGAATCGTTGTGAAAAAGTCTTCTTTAGAGGCAATTCGGATCGTTCGGGTTAGAGCGTCCCATTTCACTGTGCTCCCGAGTGCTTCGCTCACAAAACGCAGTGGAATCATTGTGTTGCCCTTAACAATCTGTCCGGGAACGTTCAGGGACAGCGTTTTGTCGTTGAGGGTGGCAGCAACTTCTCCAATACGATAGGTCAGCGTCGTGTCGTTTTTGGTTGCTGTTACGGTTTTGCTGGCTCCGTTCCAGGAAAGCACAGCTCCTTGCGCCTCAAACAACTGACGCATAGGGACGAGCGTTGTCCCGTCTAGCAGTAGCGGTTGGGCAGTAAGCTCAAGCGGGCGGTCATCCACATAAACGGTTGTTACTGGAGTTAGCGGCGCCGACTTGGCGTAAGACGGGGTTGCTTGCAGCAGTGATACGGCCAGCAGAGCCAGCCCTACTTTCTTGTTGATTGTCATGCTGTCATCACCTCGTTGTTAAGTTGTTCATCTAAGTTGTACGAGACTGCCTCCGATTAGTTGTGTACCAATTATTGGATTAATTCAAAAACCAAAATAAACAAAAATAAAACAAAATCATATCTGTGTTTTTATGTTGACATCAAAATTAAATAAAGATAGAATTACAAATGTGAAATGTTTCACTTTAGAGTAGTTCTGTATTTAGCGAGGGATCAAAAGTGAATCCTTAGGAGGCAGATTTTTATGAGCGCACATGTATTTTTTGTACCATCTATCAATCTGATGGGAAAAGGCTGTTTGCATGAAGTTGGACCCTATATAAAAGAACTACATTTAAACAAAGCACTGGTCGTGACCGATAAGTTTCTGATGAAGAGTGGAATTGCAGGCAAGGTCACATCCTTGCTGAATGATATTGGCTTGAACTATGTAGTATACGATGAGGTCAAGCCCAATCCAACCTGTAAAAACGTACATGATGGCGTTCAATTTCTACAGGACAACGGCTGCGACTTTTTAATTTCTATTGGTGGAGGATCCCCACAGGATACGGCCAAGGGAATTGGCATTATTGCTACCAATGGGGGACATATAACGGAGTATGAGGGCGTTCATCAATCCAAGCATAAATCGCTGCCCATTGTCGCCATTAATACAACGGCAGGAACATCCGCAGAAATTACAATCAATTATGTCATTACGGACGAAGAGCGCAAAGTCAAAATGGTTATGGTTGACAAGAATAGCGTAGCTACGATTTCAGTCAACGACCCTGAACTGATGGTAGACAAACCCGCCGCATTAACGGCAGCTACAGGACTAGATGCTTTGACTCATGCCATTGAAGCTTTGGTTACTCCGGGTTCTTATCCTGTTACAAATGCGACCGCGTTGGCAGCAGTAGAACTTATTTTTAACAACTTGGCCCGTACAGTGAGCGACGGTCATGATATAGAAGCACGTGAACAAATGGTTTACGCTATTTTCTTGGGAGGACTTGCATTTAATAATGCCGGGTTGGGTTACGTCCATGCTATGGCCCATCAGCTAGGCGGCGTATACGATTTGCCTCATGGGGTTTGCAATGCCATGCTGCTGCCGATTGTGGAGGAGGAGAATGCCAAGCATGTACCAGAGAAGTTTCGTGCCATCGCTAAGGTAATCGGTTTTGAAGATAAGGGGAAAACGGATAAAGAATGCGCGGACTATGTAATTCAAAGAATCAAAGACCTGTCGAAGGAAGTAGGGATTCCTGCCAAACTTTCTGAACTAGGTGTAAATGAGGTGGATTTAGATTTGCTTGCCGAAAACTCCATGAAGGATGCTTGTGCTCCGGGCAATCCGTTCATACCTAGCAAAGAACAAGTTATCGAAATGTTTAAGAAAATTCTATAAATCATACTGCTATTATTTTGTTATATACTTTAAGGGCTGTCCCAGGAACTGATTAAGAACACCAGGGACGGCCCTTTGCATTCTTATTATAACAGACTTAAATCTTATTCTTTGAAGCATTTCATACGTGAAAATCCGATCAGACTGACTGAATACTTGATTTGTATAGATGTCTATGCAATAATGCTTGTATGTTAAAAAATAATGCAGCTGCACTTGTAGGAACCATTAGGGACTCGATCAATAAATTAATTGTATCTGAGCTCGAATCCTATGGAGTTGAAGGAATTGTACCTACCCATGGTGGAATACTGATGTTTCTGTATCAAACGGATGGACTTTCGATTAAGGAATTGACGCAAAAAATTGCTCGTCAGCAGCCCACAGTCACTGTTTTGATCGACAAGCTAGTAAAATTGGGGTATGTGGAGAGGAAAAAAGAAAGGGAGGATAGCCGGCTTACTCTGATCTATCTTACCGAAAAGGGAAAAGAGCTGGAGCCTATATTTGAGACGATCTCCTATAAATTAAAAGAAACCATCTATGGGGGTCTCAAAGACGAGGAACAAAAACAACTGGAATATCTGCTGGAGCATGTAAAAAACAGGTTTTAAATTTTTTTAAACAAATGTATAGATATCTATACAAATGCCAAAATAACAATAAAACATCTGGAGGTCATGAAAATGAAACATCTTATCATCTATGCTCACTCTAACGCTGAAAGCTTTAATCACGCGATACTGGAAACGGTTGTAACCACCTTGAAGGAAAAAGGTGACGAAGTCGTTGTACGCGATCTATACGCTCTTAATTTTCAACCGGTATTAAAACCTGAGGATACTGCTGCGATGAGAGCTGGACAAACACCGGCTGATATCAAATTAGAGCAGGAGTATATCACGCAGTCCGATACGATTACGTTTATTTCGCCCATTTGGTGGACAGGACTTCCTGCGATCTTGAAAGGTTATGTTGATCGTGTATTTGCATACGGCTTTGCCTATACGGCTGGTACAGAAGGGATTAATAAGCTGCTTACAGGTAAAAAAGGGTTTATCGTGAATACACATGGTACTCCCAACGCGATCTACGATGAAATCGGTATGACCACAGGATTGAAGCTCACATCAGATACAGGAATTTTTGATTTCGTTGGAATTGAATCGGTTGGCCACTTGCTGCTTGGAAGTATCGGCTACCTTGATGAAGACGGTTATAAAGGATTGCTGAAACAAGTACAAGACACGGTTAAAACAGTGCTGTAAAGTTAGTTCATATTCGTTCAGAAGCGTAGGACATTCTTTAAACGACAAGGTCAACCAGCATTTGAGGGTTGGCCTTTTCTTATAAGTGCTAATACTTTTCTAATATAGTCCAGACAACGATCTGATCCTGCTTGTTATTATGGGGATATACAAAACTAGCCTTTGTATGATTTGTTTTGTCATAATATACTAAGGCGTTTAGGCTTTGGGCGGAGTCGTAGCTTTGATCCACGAAATGGTTACCCAATTTATTTTTTACATCATCAAGTTTCTGAAGCTTGTGACCATCGATACTGGAAAATTCACTCTCGGACAAGGTTTGCAGTTTCATAATCTCTCCACTAGAGCTATAGACAATCAAGAAATTTTCAAAATATCTGTGATCGGCATCTTTCGTGTGTTTATCGTTAAAATCCGGATTCTTTCTATAAGCAGTCAAATCAATCTCCGCAATATTCTTGCTTAGTGGAATATGGTTTATTGTCAATTCCGATAGATCCGTTGATTTTACCGACATCTCCGTCCATAGATCTTTTGTGAAATATGCCGTTAAAGCGATCAGGATAACAATACATATAATGAAGCTTTTTTTGGAGATTAGCTTAAGCATAGTTTGAAGACTCCTTACTATCACAGAGATTAGCATGGTTTATTTTATCGCAAATATTGGAGTATACTATTTAATTGTAACGAGTCGATGAATGAGATTAAAGAATTTTTTTGTTTTGGGCTAAGAGACCTCTGAAGGTGTAGGGGGAAAGTATAATAATTCACAAATATTTCATTGTTATTATCGTTGGCAATTCTTTATAGTACATAGTATCCATATTTAGTTTAACGTCGAGATAATGAAATTAATTTTCCTTACTCAGTGATTACCTGCATGTATTCAGAATAAGAATTACGGCAGCGCTTACGGGAATAAGGAAAAAGGCGATGTGGCAATGGAAATGCCTGATGCAGTTAATTGAGCTTTCCTTGAATATGATGAATGCGGATTCTAGTGAAAAATAACATAATGTGAGGGTGTACTGGGTGAGATATAAAATCATAGCAGATAGTTGCTGCGACTTAACGACAGAGCTTAAAGAAGAGATGCAAGTAACTACGATTCCATTAAACATGACATTGGGTGAAAAATGCTTCATAGATGATGACACATTGGACTTGCCTCAGTTTATGGAAGAAATGAAAGCCTGTACAACCAAGATTGGTTCCGCATCACCATCACCTATGCTGTATAAGGAAGCCTTTCAAGGCGCGCATACTTCTTTTGCCATTACATTATCCAGCAACCTGTCCAGCTCGTATTCCAGTGCGTTGGTAGCAAAGGATATGGCGGAAGAAGAGGGAGCGGATGTTCATGTATTCGATTCGAAAAGCGCATCGGCTGGGCAACTCTTGTTAGCTTTAAAACTACGCAAGCTGATCGACGAAGGATATCATAAAAGCGAAATTATCTCTTCCCTGGAGAGCTTTATCAGCAAGATGAAAACCTATTTTGTTTTAGAGAATTTGGATAATTTGGTCAAGAACGGACGAATGAATAAAATTACTGGAAAGATACTCTCATTCTTGCATATCAGGCCCATTTTAGGTTCAGATGGTGACGGAAACATCGCATTATTTACTCAAGCCCGTGGTCAAAATCAAATCATTGAAAAGTTGGCAGATACCATTGAAAAAAGTGGTCGAAGTACCGAAGGAGAAAGCATCGTTATTACTCATTGCAATAATCCCGGACTGGCGCAAAAGTTAATGAATACCTTGAAGAACCGCTATCAATTTAAAGATATTCATATTGTGCCCACCAGGGGAATTAGTTCAATGTATGCCAATGACAAAGGGATCATTATCGCCTTTTAAAAAGTATTCAGGGTTTATCCTCGTGCGATGGATAAACCCTTTTTAGTATATTGGGGCTTTCATGAGTCTAAGCCTATCCCAATTTTCTAATGAGAACAGAGGCGTTTATGCTGGCTTGAGTTCCTCCGGCCTGTGTTTGCAGGGCAACAGCAGCAGTAGAGCTATGGTTACGCAGAGTAAGGACATCACCGCATGCCAGGGCGAGGATGGCTTGCCCGGTGTTCTGTTGTGTTCCCGCTCCTGAGCCGTACACGGTTCCCTCAGCCAGTACGCCATTAATAAAGATGGCGAATTGGTTAGGTTCTACACCCGACACCGAAAAGCGGACTTCATACTTTCCTGCATCGGCTACAGCAATTTGTGTAGTCCCTGGAAGGTGAGCAATTCCAGGTGTAAGTATGCCGTTCGTATCGAACATGACCTCCCCTTCAATCGAAACGAGTTGGGGCCTCACATTATAAATGTAACCGAACTGCGCTATATCACCTGTGGTTCTGGAATCCCCTTCAGCATCATGATTAATGTTCACACGTACAACTTGCTTTTTGACAATGATGTCTTTACCAAACGATTTCCGTTTCGAGCGGCTTCTTTTTTTGGGGGGCATTTCCTCAAACTTTTTTTCTAGCTTATCAAACCAGGCACGAATAAAAACATCTTTTTTACGGCCTTTTTTTTGGTTCAATTTTGGACGACCCAATACAAACACCTCCATATGGTTTGTTGTATAGTACTCCATTCATCTAGAGGAGGCATAGATATCTGTCCTGTGTTTCATAGGAAACGATCTATTTTGACTAAAAACAGGCTTCTGTACAAGGTACATTCGTCTAGTATGTAAAAAGCACCTCCAAAAGTATCCTTGGTTGTCAACTAAGGATACTTTTGGGGTGCCAGTAGTAGCTTATATCATGATGAAGCGGTTTGAAGCCGCTTTTTTCGCACATATAGGGCGTACAGGATACCGCCAAGCAGGCACAGGATACAAGCAAATACTGCCAGTAACCAAGCTGAAGCAACTGCCCCTCCACGATCCATACTGTTTCCAAGCCATAGGGGCAGCAGGGCCCCTCCGACTCCACCTGCACCGATAAGCAGGCTGGTCGTCGATTCTTCTGTACCTGGCATCATTTTGCTGGCAAAAACAAGAGCGATGGAAAAGATGCCTGACATGCCGAGTCCCAGCAGTACGATAAGGACAAAGGCACCAGCAGTGCCTTGGATCAACGGGAACACACACAGCAGCAGAGTCGCTGCCAGTGAGCTCAGAGCGACAAAGACACCGTAGCCGTATCGATCGGCAATGTAGCCTGTGAACAACCGTCCAAAGGCCATTGCCAACCAAAAGCAGGTGACGCTGAGTGCTGCTTCGGCTTGTGTGAGACCGAGTCGCTCGATGAACATGGAGGGCAGGAAATTGGCCAGACTCATCTCTGTTCCTACGTAGATAAAGAAAAAAACGATAAATAATGCAAGGAGCCTCCAATTGCCTATAGGGCTGCTTTTAGAAGCCTTTACGGTAGGTGACTCCAGTGAATTAGTGGCACGCTTATGGTAGTCACCTCGGTGTTCTTGTTCGTCCAATAGAGCGTCCATTGTGCCAAAGGACCCGCGCAGCCAGGCTATAGTGGCTACGGCTGCAAACAAGGAGATGATGGGGAATGCCAGTCGCCACCAACCTAGAGCAATGAATTGGCTGGCGATAGCCGGCATTGCTAAGGCGCCGATCCCGAAAAAGACTTCCAGACGGCTCATAGCCGCGCCCGTTCCTTGGGTAATACCCCCAATAACAATAGTACCTATGACTGCTTCTACCATGCCGAAGCCAAATCCGGCTACTGCCCCGACGGCATATAGCCAGCCCCAAGGCGGCAGTAGTGAATATAGCACTTCAGCCGCACATAGCAGGAGGAGGGCAAATATCAGGCTTCGGCGTTTGCCAAAAGTCCGGGCAAGCCACGGTGACAGTAGGACTCCAGCCAGAAAGCCGGAAAATTGAGCAAATATCAGGCTTCCGCCATCCGTATAGTTTCTACCGTAATGCTCTAGCAACACGGGCAGTAGGGAGCCTACAACCACATGGGCTAGACCAATTAAAAAATAAGACAAGCTGCCGATCCATAGCAGTCGTTTCATGATTAACTCCTTTGGTACTAATTACCTTCATGCAGTAAAGTGAATGGTATAAGTCAGATTTGAATCATTAGGATAGCTCCAGTACTTGAAAGCCATAGCCTTCAATAGAAATATCTCCTTCCAGGAATTTCCCACTGATTAGTTCTTTTCCTTTTTGGTCATCCAGATGATATTGCTGTGTCTGGGCATTATGGTTCAGAACAAATAGATAAGACTTTCCATCTTTGGACCGCATAGTGGCTTCTATGCCCGCAGGAGCACGCAGCAGGGATGAAATCCCTTTTTGCTCACAAATGTAGCCCAGCAGACCATCAAGGAAAGGTTGCTCAGGGTCGGAAGCGACGTACCACGCCTCCCCTTGACCAAAACGATTGCGTGTCAGCACTGGCATGCCCTGATAGAAATCATCGCCGTATTTCGCCAGCACCTCGGCTCCTTCGCTATGCAGCAAGTCGCAGAGCAACCCACATTTATATTCACCTTCTAATACGCCCACTTTTTCTTTCAATATAATGCGATTGTGTGATTCAGGCAGAAGCGCATCAATTTCCTCCACCCAGATCCCGAGCAGATTACGCAGCTTACCAGGATATCCTCCGGTTGTGACCAGATCGTTTTCATTTACAATGCCGCTGAAAAAGGTCGTTAGGAAGGTGCCGCCACGCTCTGTGAATTGTTCCAGCTTCTCAGCAGTACCCGGCTTGACCATGTAGAGTACAGGCGCGATAATGAGATCATATTTTTGGAAATCTGTATCCACAGAAATCATGTCTACCTGTACGTTGCGCCGGAAGAAGGTAGCATAATACTTATGCACCTGATCTAAGTATTTCAAGGCGACAGAAGGGCCGCTTGATTTTTCCAAAGCCCACCAATTATCCCAATCAAACAAAATAGCTACTTTGGCATGAACAGTTGCGTCAAGCAGCGTGTTGCCTAAAGCACCAAGCTCGCTGCCAAGCTGTGCCACCTCGCGAAATACACGTGTGTTCTCATGCCCGGCATGCTCAATTACAGCCCCGTGGAATTTCTCACAAGCACCGATCGAGCGGCGAAGCTGGAAAAACATGACCGTATCCGCGCCATGTGCTACAGCCTGATAACTCCATAAACGCATAACACCAGGCCGTTTAAGTGAATTATACGCCTGCCAATTCTGCTGGCTCGGTGTTTGCTCCATCAGCATAAAGGGCTGCCCATCCTTCAAGCCGCGCATCAGATCATGCGCCATCGCCGTATAGCTTATCGGGGTATTAGCTCCGGGATAACTGTCCCAAGATACTATATCCATGTGCTTAGCCCATTTAAAATAATCCAGTTGCTTAAAAAAGCCCATCAGATTGGTTGTTACCACGGCATCGGGAATATGTTTTTTAATCGCGTTATATTCCAGCAGGTAGCAATCCAGAATACTGTCTGAATTGAAGCGCGCATAATCGAGGGATATACCCTGGAATGTGGAGTGATTTTCTCCCCAATGTTCGCTTAGATTATTTGGAGGTACAATTTCATCCCAATCATAGAAGGTGTGACCCCAGAAGGAAGTATTCCACACCCGGTTTAGCTCTTCCAGTGATCCGTATTTTTGTTTAAGCCACACTCGGAACGCTGCGGCACAATTGTCACAATAGCAATCCCCGCCATACTCATTAGAAACATGCCACACCAGGATCGCGGGATGGTCTTTGTATCGCTCTGCAAGTCGGTCAGCCATCTGCTCCGCGTATTTCCGATAGGTTGGGCTGTTCGGACAAGAGTTATGGCGTCCACCGAATTTTCGCTTACGCCCGTCAGCATCGACCCGAAGAATGTCAGGATAACGGGTAGCCATCCAAGCAGGATGCGCTGCCGTACTAGTAGCTAGACAAACGAAGATATCGCTTTCATAAAGATTATCAATTAGCTGATCTAGCCACTCAAAATGATATGTGATTTCATCAGACTGAATTTTAGCCCATGAGAAAACGTTGAGTGTGGCGATATCAATGCCGGCCTGACTGAACATCCGTAAATCCTCCTGATGCGTGGCCTCATCCCATTGCTCAGGATTGTAATCCCCACCGTAAAATACTTTAGGAAGTTTGCTGCTTATCATGCCAATCACCTCTGTATATAAGAATAATCCTATCTTATAATACAAATTAATGCTTTTAAATATAATAAAATGAACATGTATATAACAATATGGATCTACATGAGACATAAATACCGCATACGCCGGAGGTGCTTTTTATGATTTTGACTCCCCATCATTTGCGATTTTTCCTGACTACTCGTGAGCACTCTTTACCTCTTTTTATTGAAAGTATCGGATTTAATAGCAGACAGGAGGATGTGTCCCGTCCAGAGGGCTATCCATGTTTTCACTGGATTCAGACGGTGTCTGGTGAGGGGATGTTTACATATAAAGGGGGGACCTTCCGTTTGGGCGAGCAGTCCGGGGTCCTGCTGCTGCCAGGCGAAGCCCATGCATACAGACGGGCGACCAAGGTATGGCGAACGTTATACATCACATTTGACGGACCCATCGCCGCTGCTGTATTGACTGTACTCGGATTGAAGCATACGCGAGGGTATCATTGGGATCCGGATAGCGAGCTGCACAGCTTTGGGGAAAACATGCTACACTCCATGGTTAGTGAACGTGATTTGTCTGGATTAGATGCTTCGGCCAATATGTACCGTTTTCTGACTCTGCTGCGTAAACATGGACAACATAGCTCGATGCCTTCCCTTTCTCATAATGTGGAACGTTTAACCCCTGTACTGACCTTTATGGAGCAAAATTATGCCAGCCCAGATGTGGGTTTAAGGGATATGGCCGTGATGATGAATGTCAGCGCTCGTCATTTAAATACATTGTTTAAGCAAGCGTTCGGTGTGACTTCGTATGCTTATCTGATTGTAATTCGGTTGCGGAAGGCGAAGGAAATGATGACGGAGTATCCGCAATTAACGGTGAAGGAGATTTCGGAGCGCGTAGGCTTCCGAGATGTCAGTCATTTTGTGGCAACATTCCGCCGAGCGGAAGGAATTACGCCTGAAAGGTTCAAAATACTGTATACATAAGGGTATTTTATCAAAATACTCTTTCTTACTCGGGAATGCTCTTTTTAGGGAGCATTCCTTATTGTTTTTTTCTGGATGAGGGAGTATAAAATAATAGTTCATTTGTTTCATCAATCTGATGTGCAGGTGACATAATAAATATACGATTCATAGTTCTTTTGCAAAACCCTCATCCAAAGAAGGAGTCAACGAAATGCTGAGTAAAGTCAAAAGGTTATTAATCGGTCGTCCGCGAAAGTCGACGGCCCTTGAAGATGAGAAACTGAATAAGCTCAAGGCACTGGCCATTCTGTCCTCAGATGCATTGTCCTCTGTAGCTTACGGCACGGAGCAAATTCTGCTGGTTTTAATTACAGCGGGCTTCGCTGCCCTATGGTATTCCATCCCTATATCCATTGCGGTGTTGGGTTTGCTTATCATCCTGATCCTGTCGTATAGACAGACCATTTTTTCCTACCCTGGTGGTGGGGGAGCCTACATTGTCGCACAGGACAATTTGGGAAAGAGTCCAAGTCTGATTGCAGGCGGCTCTCTGCTGGTCGATTATATTCTAACGGTAGCTGTTAGCTCATCGGCAGGTACAGATGCCATTACATCGGCGTTCCCATCGTTACATGATCATCGGATCGCAATTGCTTTGGTGATGATTATCTTTTTGACTATTATGAATTTGCGCGGGGTGACGGAATCTGCCTCGGTGCTGGCGATACCGATTTACTTATTTGTTGTTGCCATTTTTGTTTTGATTATTAGTGGTATCATTCACTATCTGGCAGGAGGAGCCCATGCGGCGGCGCCGCAATTTGGAGCTACGGTATCCAACGTCAGTCTGTTTCTCTTACTGAAAGCATTCAGCTCGGGCTGTTCGGCGCTAACCGGTGTAGAAGCTGTCTCCAATGCCATTCCGAACTTCCGCAAGCCTGCTGCCAAAAATGCGGCAACTACATTGATGATGATGGGCTTGATTCTCGGCTGTATGTTTATCGGAATTAGTTTGCTGGCTTATTGGTACGGTGTTCGTCCTAATCCGCAAGAAACAGTCATTTCGCAAATTGCGAATGCCACTTTTGGGCGCGGTGTGATGTACTACATCATTCAAGGTGTGACGGCGCTTATCTTGTTTTTGGCGGCCAACACAGCCTATTCAGCCTTTCCGTTGCTCGCTTTTATGCTCGCTAAGGACAAATATATGCCGCATATGTTTATGGTTCGTGGAGATCGACTCGGCTATTCTAACGGTATCCTATTTTTGAGTATCTTCTCGGCATTGCTGGTCATCGTTTTTGGTGGCAATACCGAAAATCTCATCCCGCTTTATGCTGTAGGGGTATTTATCCCGTTTACCTTGTCGCAGCTTGGTATGATGATTCGATGGATTCGGCTCAAACCTGCTGGCTGGGTCGTCAAGCTGGCTATTAATACGGTTGGGATGCTAACCACGCTGTCGATTACGCTCATCTTTATCTTCACTAAGTTTAGCCAGGTGTGGGTAGTCTTTATCTTCCTGCCTTTGGTACTGTATTTCTTTATGAAGATCAACAAACATTACAAAAATACGGCTGAACAACTGCGCATTGATATCACGAAGGACAAACCTATGGTCAAAGGCAATACGATTATTATTCCGGTGGCAGGCATTACACGAGTCGTTATGAATACCATCAGCTATGCCAAAACCTTGTCGGACAATGTGGTTGCTGTATATGTGGGTGTGGATGATGAAGCGATTCAAAAAATGGAACAGAAGTGGGAAGAGTGGGATGTAGGTATACGTTTAGTAGTGCTGAGATCCCGTTATCGCAGCATCATTAATCCGCTCCGCAAGTTCATCGATACAGTAGAGTGGAAAAAGGCAGACGAGGACCATATCACAGTTCTCATTCCACAATTTATCACTAAACACTGGTGGGAAAATATACTGCACAATCAGACCAGTTTGCTGATGAGAGCTTATTTAATCAATTACAAAGACGTCATCGTAACGACCGTACCTTTTCATTTAAACAAATAAAGCCATATTAATACTCATTAGTATGATAAAATCAACACTTTTTGACCGCATCTTGGTGCGGTCGGAGGGTGTTTTTTTACATAATGGGGATATTTACTTGGGTGATACATTTTGTGTATTATGGATACAAAACGTATCATCAAGAATTGTTATGGAGGGATACGATGCCCGAAGACAAGGGGAAGATAGAACAAGATAAGTTGCAATTTGTAGATACGCTAAGGGCGCTGGCGATTATCGGAGTGTTACTTGTGCATGTCAGTCAGTATGTGGACGGATTAAACGGTTGGTTGCAAAAAGGCTTGAGCATAGGAGCCAAAGGAGTCGCTTTATTTTATATGGCTAGCGCTTTTACGCTGTTTCTATCTCTGAGCAGGCGTTCGAGTGACAAGAGAGAAGGAATGGTGGCCTACCTGTTGCGTCGTTTTTTTCGGATTGCACCCTTGTATTACATGATGTTAGGAATCTATTTAGTTGTAAATGGGACAGGTCCGCGATTTTGGCTTGGAGATCAGGAGGGAGTTACTGTCACTAATATTGCAGCCCATGCTCTGTTTTTGAACGGTCTCAATCCGTATTGGATCAACAGCATTATCGGTGTGGAATGGTCCATTGCGGTGGAATGCATGTTTTATCTATTTATCCCCCTCTTATTTAAGTTGATTCGATCGGTTCGCCATGCGACTTGGTTTGTCGTGATGGTGCTTGTGGCAAGCTTCGGGTTAAATACGGTGTTTGCTCAATATCCATTGATTAGTGATCAATCTTTATGGAGGCATTATTTGTATTTATGGTTTCCGAATCAGTTGCCTGTCTTTGGGCTGGGGATATTGTTGTTTTTCATTTGGAAAGACGAGCGTCATTGGAAAAATGTAGACCCGCTCAGTGGGGCGCTTCTGCTTGTTACTGTGCTGTTTGCGTTTTTTGGAGGTATGACGGATTATCTCATAGGTGTCGGCTTGCTGTTAGGGGCGTATGCTTTGTATCATTGGCAGCCGAAATGGCTACTTAATCGCGCGTGGTCATGGATCGGCCGCCTCAGCTACAGCATGTATTTGACGCATATGCTGGTCCTGGGACTAATCGTACAGATTAAATTACTGTTTGCTCCCTTAGTCAGCCTCTCACTTCTGTTCATCATGACGTTGCTATTCACCGTCGGACTTTCCTGGTTTACCTACACGTGGATAGAACAGCCCGGCATCCGATTGGGGAAAAAGCTTATATCACGTATAAAATCTGTACGCGAGCAGGAAGATTCGGTCAAAGAAAGTGTTGCCTAGTTGCAACTTGAAGCAGCATCAGATAACATTTGGTTGAAGTGCTTGAATAAATCTACGAAATTATTGAAAAGACCTCTTGAAAAGTAGCTCCCAGCCCTTTATATTCGATGTACATCCAAGTTTTTGAATACACCGATGAGGTTTGTTGGAATTGTAAAGGAGATGCACGTATGCTTTTGGAGCCACTTGGCTTTTTACTTTTCTCTACACTGGAAGGAGTAGCTGTTTTTGCGCTGATTCTCAGTATCTTTAAAGTTAGAATGACTCCTTATCTATGGCAGGCTATTTTTGTGAATCTGATTATGAACCTGCAAAGCTATTTGCTCCGAGAGGAATTTTCACTCTCCTATTTAGTACCTGTCATTAATATGCTGCTTTTTATTTTTTTACTTGCTACGGTGGTGAAGATTCCGATTGTTTGGTCAGGTATTATGACAGTTACCGGTTATTTTGCATATGCCGTTATTCAGTCGGTACTCCTGAAAGCTATGTTCGGTAACCTGCCGGTTGCTGAACTGCAGAACGGATCCTTGAAGGGCTATCTGTTACAAGTGGTTAGCGCAGCGACAGGACTACTTATTTCATTTATATTGTATCGAAAAGAGATCGGCTTTTCCCCAAATTTCAAAAAGCTTAAGTTCAAAGAGGAATATGGCATTGTCATCACACTGATCATTCTGTCTCTCATTTCAACCTCTATTGTGCTTTACTATAGTGAGGTATGGTTGAGTATGATATTTTTTGCACTGGTATCGGGATTTTTTATCTACTATGCAGTCGGAAAGGAATACCGAGATGATTGAAACGATGGCTTTCAAACTTGCTAACCAGATTAAACGTACTGTGCCTGATCATCCGGCCTCCGTCCCAGTACTTAAATACGCACTTGCTCTCATTCTGAATGCGTCTATGATCATCGTGTTGACACTATTCGCCTCATTCTTCACGGGGCGGATGGTCGAAGCTGTAACGATTCTCGTCGCTTTTGCCTTGCTGCGCCAAGTATCTGGTGGTATTCACTTGAAAACGGGTATGGCATGTGTGCTGGTGACCTCTGTAGCTTTTACATACATATCTTGCATTTCCTTAAATAATGGGTTGACAAACCTGTTTACCGGAATCGCTCTCATTCTTGTTTTATGCTTTGCCCCGTCCAGAATTGAAAAGCAGTCGCGCATTCCAGTGCGATTTTATCCCCTCTTGCGATTGTTATCTTCCTTGCTTGTATGTACTAACTTTGTAATAGGTTCTTCTGTAGTGGCTGTTGCTTTTTTGGTTCAAAGCCTAACATTAATCCGGGGAAGGAGGTGAGTGGAATGATGAAAAAAGTAGTATACGGGTTAGCCACATCGTTGTCTATGTTCGCGACTTTTGCTGTATCAGTGGCAAGTTATGTGTATGTTTATCAAGGAGATACACCCGAGGAACTGCTGAAATAAGCAAAATGCAGAATAGAAAAAAATAATACATAGAGCTGCTATAAAGCAGCTTCTTTTTATGCAAAAAAAACAGGCGCTCTACGAAAGAGCGCCCGAATGGGAGAGGAGAAACCGGACGAAGAGCTTATGGGGAAACGTAAGTCTTCTCCGCGGTTGTCTACGACATTGGTTGAATGCCGATATCCTAAGGATGCCCAGGAGATGGTTTTTTATACCTGCTTCATCACTAAGTTTTTCAAACGGCGATGCATGTGGTACGATAACGTCATAATCTTTATATGGTTATGAACACATATAGAAAATAGGTGAGTTTCAGCGTGAGAGTGGTATCGGGTAGTGCCAAAGGAAGGCCGTTAAAGGCAGTTCCCGGCACCGGGACGCGACCGACCACGGATAAGGTCAAGGAAGCGCTATTTAGCATGATAGGTCCTTATTTTGATGGAGGAGTCGCGCTTGATTTGTTTGCTGGCAGTGGCGGCCTGGGTATAGAGGCGCTTAGTCGGGGAATGGACAAGGCAGTTTTTATTGATATGGAATCCAAAAGCATTGATGTCATTAAAGAAAATTTGCGAAAAACTGGATTGGAAGGAAAGGCAGAAGTGTTCCGCAATGATGCCGGACGAGCGCTTAAGGCGCTGGCAAAACGTGGAGCTCTTTTTGATGCTGTTTTTCTGGACCCGCCTTATCGTCTCAAGCACGGGGATGAATTGATGAGCCGTATGGCCGAGTTGGACTTGCTTCGTTCAGGTGCAATCATCGTGCTGGAGTATGAATCGGGACATGAGTATCCGATAAGTTTCGGACCGTTTGAACAGGTTAGAAAAGCGGTCTATGGTGAAACAGCGTTATCCATTTATCACTTTGATGATGCTTTGTCAGACGCCGAAGAACATACAGAAGCCGAAGGGGTCAAATTCGGCATCACCGAATCAGACGGGGAGGACCATCATGATTGAGCACAAACCACGTATTGCCGTATATCCGGGAACCTTTGATCCCGTGACGATGGGGCATCAGGATATTATTCAAAGAGCGGCCCGACAGTTTGATTTACTGATCGTCGCGGTTCTTAACAATATTAGTAAAAATCCGCTGTTTTCACTTGAGGAGCGAATGGAGCTGCTACGTACGGTAACTCGCGATATTCCAAACGTTGAAGTGGACAGCTTCCGTGATCTGACAGCCAATTATGTACGCCAAAAAGGGGCTCAGGTTATTGTCAGAGGAATTCGGTCAGTGACCGATTTTGAATATGAACTCCAATTAGCCTCTACAAATCATAAGCTGAACCCGGATGCGGAAACGATCTTTATGATGACCAACCCGGCTTATTCATATCTGAGTTCCAGTATGGTGAAGGAAATTGCGCATTTTGATGGCAAGGTCGTAGATCTGGTGTCACCAGAGGTGGAAGACGCACTGCGTGCCAAGGTTAGCGCGAATCGCGGTGGCTCCACCATGAAGTCATAAAGGAAACGGCGAGCAGAGCAAGTATAATCGTACTCAGAAGTACAACGGACAGTACGGTTAGTTGCCAGGGGTACATGGATGTTCCTACTATTTGTGTTAATAAGCTGCTGGCTCCGGCCATGACAGATTGCGATCCGGAATCATTTACACTTTCGGCAAAAGAAGATACAGAACTGCGGCTGACGTAAGCAGGAATTGTATTACTGACAATGTGGCTAAGCGGAGTCCATGCCGCCAAGGTTAGTCCAAAAGCAATGATCCCATGTAGCACTCGTGATAAGGTGAAGGTGATGCCCTTGTCGGAAGGTTTGGTGACGGCGGTAATTTGAAGCCAGCCGCACAAGCCGCCCCAGCCCAACACAGCACTGATCAGCGCTGCTTGTGTACGGAGATCGTAGGGCAGGCGGCTGATTTCATAGGAACCCAGATGGATTTCCATCCAGGCAGGCCACACCATAGAAAGCGTTCCTTGACCTGAGTATAAGGTCAGCAGCCGAATCAGTACGGAAAAGAAAATAATGAATCCACCTGTCACCATCAGCATCTGTACAGCATGGGATACGGTTTCGCCTAACAGTTTTCCAAAGCTGCGGCCATCCCGTTCTCTGGCAGAGCGGGTAGCTTCCCATGCGGATCGGATCAGGGAGGTGGTAGTGCGGGAAACAGAAGCGCGCCGGATGGCAGCTGGCGTTTCCCGTTTTTTCGATTTTCTGGACGAATCAGGTATTCTGGCTGTGATCCAGCCTGCCAGCAGCCCGGAAATCCAGTGAACGGCAAGTAACAGCCCACCTACAGCAGCATTGTGCAGCAGTCCTGTGCCAATGACGAGCAGGATCGTAATCGGATTGCAGAAATGAGCGATAGCGGTCAGACGTCGAAGCTGAAGCGCGGTCATATCCTCCTGTTGTGCCCATTGGCGTACCGCTTCCGCAGCAGCTGGGAATCCCGCAGTTAGACCGAGGGCCAATACCCAGCCGCTTCGTCCCGGCAGCCGAAACCAGGATCGCATGAACGGCTCCAGCAGAACACCTAGACCATGTACCAGACCAAAGGCGATGAGCATTTCAGATAGCATCAAAAAAGGCAGCATGGCCGGGAAAATAATGCTCCACCATAATTTAAGTCCCTGGGTAGAGGCTTGAAATACTTCTTCTGGTGAGGCAACAATAGCCATTACAAGCAAAATGGCTCCGAGGCCAAGCAGCAAGGTTGTCCAGTAAGGAGCAGGGCGGGCTTCCTTTTGCATCAAAGATTTCACCTCTCATAAATATACTAAGGAGAGTCGGATACTGTCTCCAGCGTTATTCACCTTCATTGTCTGGATATAGGTTGCTCGTACATGTTGTCGTAAACAATGTATGCTTTTTTGGAAGGCTTGAGAACAGGTGGTGCAGAGGCACTTGGGTAAGATAAGAGAAGTTAGGCTGCAAGGGGGAGAAGCAATGATGCGAATTAACCGGAAAAGAGCCTTTTTTACAACCGGTTATGTCTTAATGCTGGCTGCAATGGTCTATGTGCTGGTTTATATGCCAACCCCTTATCTGATCTATGGACCAGGTGGGGCAAACGAGATCAAACCGATGGTTAAAGTACAGGAAGGTGATAGCAACGAACGGGGGAGCTTTATGATGACGACGGTATCGGCGCGATATGCCAATGTCATCATGCTAGCTATGTCCAAACTGGACAGCAACTCGGAGATTCAGCGCAAAGAGGATCGTCTGCATGGCAGAAGTGAAGATGAATATGCAGCAGAGCAGGTATGGTATATGGGGGATTCCCAATCTTCCGCGATGGAGGCTGCCTATACCCGTGCCCATGTTTCCTATCGCATTGTGCCGGATTATGTGTATGTATTTAAGGTTCCGGGACCGAACAGCGTGTTTGAGCCCGGAGATGAAATATTAGAGTTAAACGGTACGAGGGTAACTGATAATCATTCCATTCGGAAGGCATTGGAGGATGAGAAACCCGGAACGCTGGCTAAAGTGAAGCTAAAGCGCGATGGAAAGTTGCTGGCAGTGCAAGCTCCATTAACAACCATCACGGACAGTGAGACGAGAAAACAACGTTCCGGGTTTGGTGTCAGTATTGCTACAGTACAGAAGGTAGAGCCAAAGGATGGACGTAAAACGATTTATTTTACATCCACGGATGTCGGCGGACCTTCGGCAGGTTTGATGTTTACTATGGAAATCTATAACCAGTTGACGCCAGGTGACTTAAGTAAGGGATATCGTGTAGCCGGTACGGGTACTATTGATAAGGACGGTCAGGTTGGAGCGATTGGTGGCGCCAAGTATAAAATCGTCGCTGCTGACCGTCAGGGTGCGGAATTGTTTTTCGTCCCGGCGGATAATTATAAAGAGGCCAAAGCCAAAGCAGAGCAAATCGGAACCCAGATGAAGCTTGTCCCGGTTCGCAAGCTTGGCGATGCGCTGAATTATATGGAAAAGCTGCCTATTAAACCATAAGGGGTGGTCGCAAGTAATCAGCATACATGTCACGTATGGCGGGACGCGGCATCCCGGCTGCATGTATGGCGGCTGCGGCAGTATCCCAGTCCAGATGGGCATGTGATCCGGCAGACGGCTTGACCCATACTGGCAGGGTGGCGGTGTCTTTCATTCGCGCCAGCAGGTCGCGTCCAGCCCTATTAAAGCCGAGTACGCGGATATAGCCGGGACCTTTCGCCAGCTCAGTGGGAGTCATATCAGCTTTGGCATGATTCAGCAAAATATGTGTACACATCCGCTGAAGCTTTGTACGAGTATAGCGCTTTGTCTTGACAGCGGCAAACAGGGCCTCCATAGAGGGATGAGGCAGCGTGTACAGCGATTGCTGTAGGCGATGCTCCAGCCCTTCGGTGACCTCGTGCAGCTCCGCCAGCTGCTGCGGGCTACGCGTGATCAGGGCGTTCAGCAACGGCTGGCAGAACGCTTCCCAATGCAGCGGGGCACGTTCTTCTTGCCACTCGCGCTGCAAAATCTCCAGGGTCGCCGCAGGTACGTACGGCGACGCGGCCTCCGGCCCGCCGTCCAGCAGCAGACGGCGGATGGCTGTGGCGCTGGCGATGACTCCGTCCGCAGGCGCCACCGTCTCATGGTATCCCGATCCCGTGCGGGCCACCGTAAAGGGCTTGATTGTGCTGCCCAGCCGTTCCAGCGCAATCAAGTAATGCAGCCCGAGCGTGTTGTTGGGCTGCTGCATGAGAGCGGCGAGCGCAGCACCGTCCGCTCCTTCGGCCGCCAGCGCGGCTGCGGCTCCTGCGTAGGCGGCAGGATAACTTGCGCCCTTGCTCAGGCGCTGGGCGATGCCGGCCTTGAGTTCGGCCGGCTCTGCCGCCAGCACGCGGGCCAGCGTGTGCAGCGGGGCGATATCTCCGCTCTCGCTGCCGAAGCAGAGCGCGTCGACGATGCCCGTCGCGCAGAGCAGGGTCACCGCGCCGCGGGCAAACCATTCTGCGGGCTGGACAGCATAGGCCACAGGCAGCTCCAGAACCAGATCTACCCCCATAGCAAGTGCCATTTCGGTGCGTGACCATTTGTCTGTAATCGCGGGTTCGCCTCGTTGAAGGAAGGGACCGCTCATCACAGCCACCGTTCGCTGTGCACCAGTGATACGAAGAGACTCCTTCCAGTGATGGACATGTCCGTTATGTAGGGGATTATACTCTACAATGATACCGAGTGTTTTCAAGACTGTATGTCGGCTCCTTTCTTGAAGTAGCTTATTTGATAACTATTTTGAATGAGTGGTTTACTACTAGCGAATGCATGTTTTCAGGGCAGCTATCTGATATTTCATCATGCACTTGAACAAGACCATTGAGACCTGGAGCAAAAAGCTTTATACTCGCATTATTGTACACGAAGAGTGGCGGGGGTACGAATACTCACAGGTACATGATAAATACAACACATTTTTGCATCCGCATAGATCTTGCCGAACCATTGGAAAATCGATGGATTTGTAAGTGGTGTAAAGTGAAAGGTGTTGACAAACGACTCGATCAGTCGGTATAATAATTTTTGTTTGTTTGGAGTGATAGTGATGCAACTATTTTTTCGCAAAGTAGCAACAAGTGACGGTCCCTTTCCTATCCGTGAATCTCTTAATGTGAGTGAATTGGTGGATGATCGTGCTGATGTTACAGCCGTTTCCCCGCTGGAGACCGACTTGGTCGCCGTTAGTCTGGGTCAAGGCTCGATGAGTGTGGAAGGCACGTTGACCGCAGGTCTGGACATGCTTTGCTCCCGCTGTTTGAGCCCGATGCACGAGGATTTGAATATTGAATTTCGTGAACGGTTTAAGCAAACCTCATCTTCAAATGTTGAAGAGGAGGATGAAGATGGCGATTTTATCGCAGTGACGGAGGATTCCTTCGACATTGCACCGTATTGTGAAGAACTGTTTGTACTGCATGTGCCGTTTGCGCCTATATGCAGTGAGGATTGTCAGGGGATCGCGCCAGCGGCCGGACAAGACTGGAGCCTTGGCTCCGACGACAGTAACGATAGTGATACGGAAAAGATTGATCCGCGTCTGGCAGGGCTTAAGGATTTTTTTAAATGAGAATTGAGTTCAATTCTGAAAAAAATCATCATCCGCTTGTGCCGGGAAGTTATTGAACCGATACGTGGATGTTGCAGGCTTGATTCACCGGCTGTAAGATCATTGTCTTTTGGCATTTTCTTTCGGTCTTGAATGAGATAAGAAGTCATACCCGTCATGCGGGGTTGATCTGTTTAAGGAGGTGGGAATAATGGCAGTACCTCAACGGAGAACATCCAAAACTCGTCGCGACAAACGTCGTACTCACTTTAAACTGGAAGTACCAGGTATGGTGAAATGCTCCGAATGCGGCGAATTGAAACTTGCTCACCATGTGTGCAAAGTTTGCGGAACGTACAAAGCTAGAGAGATCATCTCTCAATAATGTCCGATAAGCGGATTCTTTGGAATATTCGCAGAGAAAGTAGCGCTTCACTACAGTGAGGCGCTACTTTTTTTATCAGCATGCTTTCTTTTTGCGTCAGCATGCTATATACTGTTTTAGTACCAGGTTCTAAGAAAGAAGGTCCTAAAGGGTTCCTTTATACATACAAGAAGACAAACCGGCTTGAAATTTAGCCGTTAGAACGTGAAGTAATCTTGAACTGTCGGTTGAACGGCAGTTTACTGTAGGGAAAGGAGGCGTCACTGATATCGAACGTTTGCCGAAGAGACAGAGACAGCAACGGCTGACTCAATTAATTGATGATAATCCGTTCGTGACGGATCAGGAATTGACAAGACAGTTGAAGGTAAGCATTCAGACCATTCGGCTGGACCGGATGGAACTGGGAATCCCAGAATTACGGGAGCGGCTAAAGCTGATGGCTGAACGCTCCTACGATCAGGTTCGTTCCTTGCCTTTACATGAAGTAATTGGGGACATCGTTGATCTCCAGTTGGATCGAAGTGGTATTTCGATTTTTGAAATCAAAGAGGAACATACTTTTTCACGTACAGGCATTGCGCGAGGACATTATGTGTTTGCACAGGCCAATTCATTGGCCGTTGCCGTAATTAACGATGAGATAGCATTGACCGCTTCAGCGGATATTCGCTTTGTTCGTCCGGTTCATTTGGGTGAAAAATGTATTGCCAAGGCATATGTACGCTCAAATCCAGAACAAAAAGGGAAGGCCAAAGTGGAAGTGTTTGCTTACGTAGGAGAAGAAATGGTATTCCAAGGCAACTTTGTCATTTATCGCTCCACGGAGGAAGAGTATAGCGAAGGAGGAAGTCAGCATGCGGATCGCCATTGATGCCATGGGAGGAGATAATGCTCCTGAGGCGACAGTAGAGGGCGCGTTATCTGCGGCGGCGGAATGGAAGGATACAGACATTACGCTGGTTGGTGACCGGGAACGGATTGAAGCGGTTTTGAACGGGAGGGCGCTGCCGACGAACCTCACCATTCGCCATGCGTCCGAAACGATAGATGCACAGGACGAACCTGTAAAGGCAGTGCGGCGTAAAAAGGATGCCTCCATGGTCGTAGCGGGTCGAATGGTTAGAGAAGGCGAAGCGGATGCCATGATTTCCGCAGGTAATACAGGCGCTCTAATGACTACAGGATTACTAGTGGTTGGAAGAATGGAGGGCATTGAGCGTCCTGCTCTTGCGCCGATGATACCGACGATTGATGATCAAGGTATTCTGGCGCTGGACTTGGGGGCCAATATGGATGCTAAGCCTGAACATCTTGCCCAGTATGCACTGATGGGGAGCTTGTATCGTCAGAAAGTTCACGGAGTGGCTTCTCCAAGGGTAGGTCTGCTGAATGTTGGGACTGAAGCAGGAAAAGGCAATGAACTAACAAAGTTGGCGTATCCTCTTATCGAGCAGTTACCTGTCAATTTTGTGGGGAATGTTGAATCCAGAGATGTGTTAACCGGGAATTGTGATGTACTGGTGTGCGACGGATTCGCCGGAAACATTATGCTAAAATCGCTAGAGGGAACAGCCGGAGCGATATTTTCTCTCCTTAAAGAGCAGTTCACCAAATCCTTAAAGACCAAGCTTGCGGCAGCCTTGATTATGCCTGAACTTCGGGGTCTGAAAGGGAAACTCGATTATAAAGAGCACGGCGGGGCTCCTTTGTTGGGGTTGAGCGGACTCGTCTTAAAAAGTCACGGTTCGTCTGATGGCATTGCCGTCAAAAATGCGGTAAGGCAGGCTCGTACGGCCTTGCAAAACCGGTTGGTGGAAAGTATATCCAAGGAAATCAGCAGGAAGTGAGTGACGATATGAATAAATTACGGCCGGTTGGTGTTATCGGAACAGGGAAATACGTACCTGAGAAAATTCTGACCAATAAAGATTTGGAAGAAATCGTTGAAACAAGTGATGAGTGGATTGTTAGCCGTACAGGGATTCAGGAGCGCCATATTGCTGCTCCTGAGCAGGCTACATCTGATTTGGCTTATGAAGCAGCAGTTAAGGCGTTGGAGTCTGCGGGTATGACGGCACAAGATCTGGACCTGATTATAGTAGCTACGGTTACACCAGATATGGCGTTTCCGTCAACTGCTTGCATTCTTCAGGATAAGTTGGGGGCCAAAGGCGCAGCGGCTTTCGATTTGTCTGCTGCATGCTCGGGTTTTGTGTACGGGCTGGCTACGGCAACGAGTTTCATTAAGACAGGTATTTATAACAATGCATTAATCATTGGTGCAGACTGCCTTTCCCGGATTACAGATTATACTGACCGCAACACCTGCGTTCTTTTCGGAGATGGAGCAGGAGCTGTAGTGATTGGTGAAGTACCTGAAGGTAGAGGATTCCAATCCTTTGATCTGGGGGCTGAAGGCGCTGGAGGCACCTTGCTCAAGTTGGAAGCTGGGGGCTCACGTTTGCCTGCGAGTGCAGACACACTGGAAAATAAACAGCACTATATTTACATGAATGGACGCGAAGTGTTCAAGTTCGCGGTTCGCGTTATGGGAACAGCAACGGTTGATGTGTTGGAAAAAGCTGGGTTGTCCAAAGACGACATCGATCTGTTCGTTCCGCATCAGGCCAATATCCGAATCATCCAATCAGCAATGCAACGTTTGGATTTGCCAGAGGAAAAGGTAGTTATTAATGTTAATAAATATGCGAACACATCCGCAGCATCCATTCCTCTTGCTCTTGTGGAAGCAGCTGAGGAAGGCCGCATGAAGGAAGGCGACCGTATACTAATGGTGGGCTTTGGTGGCGGTTTGACTTGGGGTGCGTCGGTTCTTATCTGGTAATTAAGTGGAAGATTTGATATAATATTGAATTTGTCTGGTGTTTTACAGAAGAAGCATTGGATACAGAGAGGTGCATGCACGATGGGCAAAACGGCATTTATATTTCCCGGTCAGGGTTCACAAGCTGTAGGTATGGCTAAAGATGTTTATGAAGCAGTTCCGGCTGCAACAGAAGTATTCCGTAAAGCGGACGAACGTTTGGGTTTCGCGCTAAGCACACTGATCTTTGAAGGGCCTGACATAGCCTTGAAGCAAACATCCAATACGCAGCCTGCGCTGTTAACGGCGAGCATTGCGTTGTATGAGGCGTTCAAGGAAAAGGGCATTCGCCCTGATTATGTGGCTGGGCACAGTCTAGGAGAGTACAGTGCTCTAGTGGCTTCCGGTGTTCTCACATTTGAGGATGCAGTTGAGACTGTTCGTGCACGTGGTCAGTTTATGGAGCAGGCCATTCCTGATGGACAAGGCGGGATGGCTGCTGTGCTGGGCGCTGATCGTGAAGCATTGGCAGCATTGTGCCGTGATATTACGGAATCTGGTCAACTGGTTGAACTGGCCAACATCAACTGTCCCGGACAGATTGTTGTATCCGGTACACAGGCGGGCGTAGCTGCCGTCGCTGAACGTGTGAAGGAAGCAGGCGGCAAGCGTGCTATTACTTTGGAGGTCAGCGGACCTTTTCACTCGTCATTGATGAAGGAAGCGGCAGATAAGCTCTCCGATAAATTGGAGACTGTGAAATTTGCCGAAGCCCAGATTCCGGTTGTGACCAATGTGACAGCAAAACCTGTACGTGAGGGAAGTGAAATTCGCCAACTGTTGGTGGAACAGGTCTATTCCCCGGTACTATGGGAAGACAGCGTAGCATGGCTGCTGGAACAAGGGGTGGACACCTTTGTTGAGTTCGGACCGGGAAGTGTTTTGACCGGACTGGTTAAAAAAATTGACAAAACGGTTAAGCTGTATAACATGAGTAGCCTGGAGTCGTTTGCTTCTATAACAGAAGCCCTAGAGGCCCGTTAAAAGTATTAATGATTACCTTTACGGGTTAAATACTTGCAAGGGAGGATAATGATGTCTAAGCCATTAAGTGGAAAAACAGCGCTGGTTACGGGAGCATCGCGCGGAATTGGCCGTAGTATCGCACTGGCGCTGGCTGAAGCAGGCGCTAATGTTGCAGTTAACTATGCTGGTAGTGAAGCTGCTGCGACTGAGGTAGCAGAGCTGATTCGTGCCAAAGGTGTGGAAGCTATTACAGTTCAGGCTAATGTGGGACGTGCTGAAGAAGCTGATCAGCTGATCAAGGATGTGGTCGGCGCTTGGGGCAAGATTGATATCCTGGTGAATAATGCTGGCATAACAAGAGATAATTTAATCATGCGGATGAAAGAAGAGGAATTCGATCAGGTGATCGAAACGAATCTCAAGGGTGTGTTTAATTGTCTCAAAGCGGCGACACGCCCAATGATGAAGCAGCGTTCCGGCCGAATTATCAATATCTCTTCCGTTGTTGGTGTACTTGGTAACGCAGGACAAGCCAACTATGTTGCTGCTAAAGCGGGAGTGATTGGTCTTACTAAATCCTCTGCTAGAGAGCTTGCCTCAAGAGGAATTACAGTCAACTGTGTGGCTCCTGGATTCATTGATACTGAAATGACGCAGGTGCTGGCTGATGATTTGCGTGACAATATGCTTAGCGGTATTCCGCTGGCCCGTCTTGGACGGCCTGAGGAAATTGCAGATGTGGTGCTATTCTTGGCCTCGGATGCTTCCTCATATATGACGGGCCAGACTTTGCATGTGGATGGCGGCATGTATATGTAGTTCATGTTGCCAATCCGCATGCCCCGATGGAGAGTAGTTAATGAAAACTCTCTTCTATGGCATTTTAATTGTAATTTTCGTATAATACCATAAGGAGGAGGTGAGCCGGATGTCCGATGTATTGGAGCGCGTAAAACGCATTGTCGTTGACCGTTTGGGAGCCGACGAAGCCGAAGTTACACTTGAAGCATCTTTTAAAGATGATTTAGGCGCTGATTCTCTCGATGTAGTTGAATTGGTTATGGAATTGGAAGATGAGTTTGATATGGAAATCTCTGATGAAGATGCAGAGAAAATTACAACTGTAGGTGAAGTTGTGAAGTACATACAATCTCATACCTAATTCATGTCATCAAAAGTCCCGTTCTGTTACAGGCGGGACTTTCTCCTAATTATACAGATTGAACTAAAGACGGAATTGTCGTGTGTTTTTGAATTTGCTTAGTTTCACTTCGTCAACGGCTGAGTATAATGCGGCATTACTAACTTTAGTTGATTCTATATTATTTTTGTACACAAGCGTGTGCGATCTAAAAATACAATTTGCAGTAGACATAGAGGTGATTATCTTTGAAACAACGTGTTGTCATAACAGGAATGGGTGTAATCACTTCGCTGGGACAGGATTTGAACACACTATGGGATAATCTGATGGCTGGTAAATCTGGTATCAGTAAAATCGAAGCTTTCGATACAAGTGAGTACACTACAAAAATAGCCGCTTCCATTAAAGATTTTAATCCAGAGGATTATATCGATCGTAAGGATGCACGCAAAATGGACCGCTTTGTGCAGTTTGCGGTTGCTGCTAGTAAATTGGCACTTGAGGACAGTAAGCTCGTAATCGGAGAGAATGTGGATGCCGAGCGTGTTGGTGTATCTGTCGGTTCTGGCATTGGCGGATTGGGTACTTGGGAAGATCAGCATAATGCATTGATCGAAAAGGGACCTAAACGCGTAAGCCCTTTCTTCATCCCGATGATGATTGCTAATATGGGTTCCGGTCAAGTTTCGATTTCACTCGGAGCTAAGGGCCCCAATACATCGCCAGTTACGGCTTGTGCCACAGGTAGTCATGCCATTGGTGATTCCTTCCGCATGATTCAGCGTGGTGACGCTGACGCTATGATTTGCGGCGGTGCCGAAGCGACGATTCGCCCGATTGGTATTGCTGGATTTTGCTCCATGCGAGCGATGTCCACACGTAACGATGAGCCGGAAAAGGCAAGTCGTCCATTTGACACCGAAAGAGACGGGTTTGTTATGGGCGAAGGCTCTGGTGTTCTGATTCTGGAATCGTTGGATCATGCCTTGAAGCGTGGTGCACATATTTACGGCGAAGTGATTGGCTACGGTCTTTCTGGTGATGCCCATCATATGACAGAGCCTGATCCAGAGGGAGCAGCACGCTGCATTAGAATGGCGATCCGTGATGCTGGGTTGAATCCTGAAGATATCGATTATATCAATGCGCACGGTACATCTACACCGGTTGGTGACAAGTCGGAAACAGAAGCAGTCAAGAAAACGCTTGGAGAGCATGCCTATAAGGTAGCGATCAGCTCAACCAAGTCGATGACAGGGCATTTACTGGGTGCAGCGGGAGGTGTTGAAGCTGTAATCTGTGGTCTTGCGCTTCAACATCAGACGATTCCGCCAACAATTAATTTGGATAATCAAGACCCGGCTTGTGATCTTGATTATGTACCTAATGAGCCGAGAAAAGCGGAACTGAATGTGGTTATGTCCAATTCCTTTGGTTTTGGCGGTCACAATGCTACGGTTATTCTAAAAAAATATGAAGCGTAAGGGGTCAGTTCGTTGAGTGGAGACTTGAAGCAATTACAGCAGAAACTTCATATTCAATTCAACAATCGGCAGCTTCTGAAGCAGGCCTTTACGCACGCTTCCTACGTAAACGAACATCGGTTCAGTCAGCATGCAGATAATGAGCGTCTGGAATTTCTGGGTGACGCTGTTCTGGAGCTGACGGTGTCCGAGCAATTGTACAATCAGTACCCTAACCGGCCCGAAGGCGAACTAACCAAGTTGCGTGCAGCTATTGTCTGTGAGCCTTCTTTGGTGAAGTTTGCTGTCGGGCTTGAGTTCGGGCAGTATGTACTGCTTGGAAAAGGTGAAGAGCTGACAGGCGGACGTACTCGTCCTGCTCTGTTGGCTGATGTGTTCGAGGCGTTCGTAGGCGCGCTTTATTTGGATCAGGGTCTGGAAGCCGTCCGGTCGTTTCTAGAACGTTATATTTTTCCTCAAATTGTATTAAACGGTAAGCTTCAGATGAGTGATTTCAAAACAGAGCTTCAGGAACTGACACAGCATCATAACATGGGGATGCTTGAATACAAGATTGTCGAGGAACGCGGACCTGCCCATGAGCGCGAGTTTGTAGCCGAGGTATATATGGACAGTGAACGGCTGGGAGCAGGTACAGGACGCTCTAAAAAAGAAGCTGAGCAGCAAGCGGCGGCAGTTGCTTTAAACCGTTTGAAGCTGGCGGAATCGTAATCGGTACCTGAGCGACCCGAACGGGTGACGCAAGCAGAGGACACAAAGTAAGAGCAAAGGGCAGTCCGCGGGGAGTCCCGGCCCGTAATGGCGAATGGACTGCGTTTTGCTCTTTTTTCGTGGCTTTACTGCTATAACGTGAGCGTCGATACTGTGCTTTTTCCACATTAGTCTTATGCTACAATAGGGATAATTCATATCAATCAGGTCAATGGTGTTGTACAAGCATATTTGAATGTTAGAGGTGAGATTGAGGATGTTTTTAAAGCGCATTGAGCTGGCGGGCTTCAAATCGTTTGCAGATAAAACGGAAATGGAATTTGTCCGCGGCATTACGGCAGTCGTCGGACCCAATGGGAGCGGGAAAAGTAATATTTCCGACGGAATTCGTTGGGTGCTGGGCGAACAGAGTGCCAAATCACTGCGTGGCGGCAAGATGGAGGACATTATCTTTGCAGGTAGTGACGCTCGTAAGGCTGTTAATTACGGTGAAGTATCGCTTACGCTGGATAATGAAGATCAGGCGTTGCCTCTGGATTTTGGTGAAGTGACGGTAACGCGACGTGTGCATCGGAGTGGGGATAGTGAATATTTCATTAATCGTCAATCATGCAGACTTCGAGATATTACAGAGCTGTTTATGGATACAGGGATTGGTAAAGAAGCTTATTCGATTATTGGGCAAGGACGTATTGAAGAAATTCTGAGTACCCGATCTGAGGATCGACGGGGGATTTTTGAGGAAGCCTCGGGTATTGTAAAATATAAATCACGTAAAAAAGATGCGGTTCGCAAGCTGGATGAAACAGAGCAAAATTTGCTGCGTATTCACGATTTGGTCAGTGAACTGGAGGATCAGATTGGACCTCTTAAGGAACAGTCTGAAAAGGCGATTCATTATAAAGAGCTGCGCAGTGAATTAAAATCAAAAGAAATTTCGATGTACGTCCATCAAATTGAACAAATTCACTCTTCATGGAGCGAAGCAACTTCCAAACTAGCTTTGTTGCAACAGGAGCAACTTCAATTGTCTACAGTGGTGTCCCGCCATGATGCAATGTTGGAAAACGACCGCAATGAATTACGGCAACTGGAAGAGCAAGTAGAACGTCTGCAAAAGGATCTGCTGCAATACAGTGAAGCTACGGAAAAAAGTGAAGGCTACGGTGAATTGCTCAAAGAGCGCACACGCAATTTGGAGGCCAATCGGGAACAATTGATCTTATCCCTCAGCACAAGCGAATCACGGCATTCCGAACGCAAAAGCGAACTGGATCAACTAAATGAAAAGCTGTCAACGCTGAATGTAGAGTTGGACGAGTTGCGTGCGCGACTGTCTGACGAAGAAGCCAAACTGATTGGCGTCACAGGTGGAATCAGCCAGGAGCAAGAGGAGAGCCTTAAGGGTGGTCTGCTGGAGCTGATGAATCAGATGGCGCAGGCGCGTAACGAAATTCGTTATACCGACCAACAGAGGGAAGCGTTGGAACGCCGAGTGAATCGCGTGAGTGATGAATCCGGCAAATGGGAAGCCCAGAAAGCTGAGCTTGAACAGCGAAAAAAAGGATTGGAAGCAGCGATTCAGAAGCTGGGACAGGAAATTAGCAGTTTGCGCAGTGGCTATATTCAGGGAAGTGAACAATACCAGGCCCTGCAAAAACTACTGGAAGAAAACCAGGGTACGGTTCGTAAATGGGAACAAAAACGAGAGGCCCAAATTTCACGACGAGATACAATGAAAGAAATGCAGGATGACTTTGACGGCTTCATGCTCGGAGTTAAAGAGGTGTTAAAGGCTTCACGCAAGGGTACTTTGCACGGTGTGCATGGAGCGGTAGCGGAGCTGATTCGAGTACCTGAGCATTTAGAGCAGGCGATGGAAACCGCTTTGGGCGCTTCAGTTCAGCATATTGTGATGAAAAATGAATCGGTATCCAGACAGGCGATCAGTTTTCTAAAGCAACGTCAACTGGGCAGAGCGACATTCTTGCCTATGGATGTTATCCGTCCGCGTCAGATCGGTGCGGGGGAACGCCAGATTGTGGAAAGCGCAGAAGGCTTTGTCGGGATCGGTGCAGATCTTATTCAGTACGATGATCGATATGCCGGAATCGTAGGCAGTCTCTTGGGGAATGTGGTCATTGCTCGTACGTTGGAAGATGCCAATCGCATTGCGGCCCGTTGCCAATATAGATATCGTGTTGTCACGCTGGAAGGCGATGTTGTCAATGCAGGTGGTTCCATGACTGGGGGGAGCCAGTTCAAGAAAAATGCTAATCTGCTAGGCCGTAAACGTCAGCTGGATCAGTTAGATCAAGACATTCTAGATACGGAACAGCAAATTGCAAGATTGCGTCAGAGTGCAATAGATACCAAACGGCAGTTGGAGGAGACACAGACCCGTCTGGACGAACTGCGCCAGGGTGGCGATGTGAAGCGGACCGAAGAGCAGCAGATGGCAATGGAGCTCAAACAACTCGAGCATGAACTTCGTCATGTACTGGAGCAGGTAGCTGCGTCTGGTCAGGAGAAAAAGGGCTTTGACCAGGAAATCAAGGAGCTGGAAGCTTCCCGTGCAGAAGCACTGGTAAAGTTGGCTGCGCTGGAGGAAGAAGAGAAGAAAACGCATCAGGCCATTCACGCTGCCGAATTTGCGCGTAAAGCGAATGAATCAGCCAAAGAGCAGCTGCAGGGAGAGCTTACGAATCTCAAGGTAAGAGAAGGCAAGCTGGACCAAGAGCGTTTTTCATTGGAAGAGCAGATTCGCAGATTGCGTGGGGATTATGATACCCTTGGTAAGGATTCAAGACAAAACAAGACCTTGCTTGCTTCCATTGAAGCGGATTTGCTCACCAATGAGCAGGAGACCGTAAAACAGATTGAAAATCTCAATCAATACCGTTTGAAAAAGGAAGAATCTGCAGAGCAATTGGAGTTCAAACGGGCTGCACGTAGCAGCTTATCCAAAAAACTGGAAGCTGCTGAGAATGATACAAAAGAACAGCGAATTCAGCTTAAGTCGGTGGAGGAACTGCTTCGCCAAACAGAAATTGGAGTAAACCGACTTGATGTGGAACTGGAAAATGTTTTGAAAAAATTAAGTGATGATTATGAACTCAGCTATGAGCTGGCCAAGCAGCGTTACCCTATACCGGAAGATATTGAAGGTACGCAGAGTGAGGTGGAAAGGCTCAAACGCGGGATCTCTGCGCTGGGTGAGGTCAATCTGGGTGCTATTGAGGAATACCAGCGTGTACACGAGCGTTATACGTTTCTGGATGAGCAAAAGTCTGATTTGGTAGAGGCCAAGACAACGCTCTACCAGGTTATTCGTGAAATGGATGATGAAATGTCCAAACGCTTCAAGACCACGTTCGATGCGATTCGTCGTGAATTTGGAACGGTTTTTTCCAAGCTATTCGGAGGCGGACGTGCAGACCTTGTGTTGCTTGATCCAGAACGATTGCTGGAGACGGGTATTGACATTGTAGCTCAGCCTCCAGGCAAAAAACTTCAAAACCTGCAGTTGTTGTCAGGCGGTGAACGGGCTCTAACAGCAATGGCTTTATTATTTGCCATTTTACACGTTAAACCTGTTCCATTCTGTGTACTTGATGAAGTAGAGGCAGCATTAGACGAAGCAAATGTGGTGCGTTTTGCTCAGTATTTACGGGAATTCTCAGAGCAGACACAGTTTATCGTAGTTACACACCGTAAGGGCACCATGGAAGAATCCGATGTGCTGTACGGGGTGACAATGGAAGAAGGCGGGGTTTCTAAACTCGTATCTGTCAAGCTGGACAACGATGAAGCTGAGATTGCCTGACATCAAATAACATACTTTCAGATCAACGGAGGGAATCCATGAGTTTCTTTAGAAAATTGAAGGAAAGCATCGCAAGCAAAACGGAATCGGTCACAAAGCAGTTCAAAGATGGCTTGGAAAAGACACGTAAAGGTTTTGTTGAAAAAGTAACGGACCTGATGATTCGCCGTAAAAAAATTGATGAGGAATTTTATGAGGAACTGGAAGAAATTCTGATCGGAGCGGACGTAGGCGTCAATACGGTTATGAACCTCATTGAAGACTTGCGGGGAGAAGTGAAAAAACGCAAAATCGAGGATGCATCCGAGTTACAGCCTGTACTGTCGGAAAAGCTGTCTGAGTTGCTGCGGGGCAATGACAATAGTCAGCTCAAAATGAATCCAGACGGGATTACAGTCATTCTATTCGTAGGCGTTAATGGAGTCGGCAAAACAACGACCATTGGCAAGTTGGCTCACCGTTTTAAACAAGAGGGCAAAAAAGTATTGTTAGCCGCTGGAGATACGTTCCGAGCGGGGGCGATTGAACAGTTGGAGGTTTGGGGTCAGCGGGCAGGAGTAGAGGTTATTAAACAACAATCTGGTTCTGATCCAGCTGCGGTTATGTTTGATGCCGTACAGGCTGCCAAGCAGCGTCAAGTAGATGTTTTGTTGTGCGATACAGCAGGACGTCTTCAGAATAAAAGCAATCTGATGGAGGAATTGAACAAAATATTCCGCGTTATCCAGCGTGAAATTCCAGACGCACCTCATGAAGTTTTGTTGGTACTTGATGCGACGACTGGACAAAATGCACTTAACCAAGCCAAGCTATTTGGTGAGAAGAGCGGCGTAACCGGTCTGGTACTGACAAAATTGGATGGTACAGCAAAGGGTGGGATTGTTGTGGCCATCCGTCAGGAATTGAATTTGCCTGTTAAGCTGGTAGGCTTAGGTGAAAAAGTGAATGATCTTCAACCGTTTGATTCAGAACAATTCGTTCATGCCTTGTTCGCCGGTTTGATCCAAGAAGAGGCTGTCGAAGCAACTGCTGCTGGCGAGGAAGAGCAGAACTAATCCGTTTGATTAGGCTTGCTTATAAGTACTAAGCAGTGCTCCTGTTGCTGCTTAAGCCCGCCCAACTGTATAATGAAAGCAAAAGGTTTGACGATGCCGGATAAATTCTTGTAAAAAAATATTACTCAGGAAGCCGGGTGAAAAAACGATGGCAAACACCTATACTTATTCCCGACGGGAAGAAGTAGCTAACGCGATTACACATGGTATTGGAGCCGTTTTAAGTGTGGCGGCGCTTGTGCTGCTCATTGTTTTTGCTAGCATGAAAGGAACTGCTTGGCATGTCGTAAGCTTTACAATTTACGGAATTACAATGCTGTTGCTGTATACCAATTCCACGTTGCTTCATAGCCTGCGTGAAGGAAAATTGAAGGATTTGTTCGAAATATTCGATCATTCTTGTATTTACCTGTTCATTGCAGGTAGCTACACCCCTTTTATGCTCGTTGCATTGCGAGGTACTCTGGGATGGACGCTGTTTGGAGTGATTTGGGGGATCGCTTTGTTTGGTGTACTGTTCAAGGCGTTCTTCACCAAACGCTTCCTGTTTATGTCTACTGTGTTTTACATTATAATGGGCTGGCTTATTACCATTGCCTGGAATCCCCTGATGGCCATTGTTCCCGCCGGAGGGATGACGCTATTGTTCGTAGGTGGTCTTATGTATACACTGGGCACGATTTTTTATGTGTGGCGAGCATTTCCATATCACCATGCGATCTGGCATCTGTTTGTTTTAGCAGGCAGCATACTTCATTTTCTGGCTATTCTGCTGTATCTTACTCCGGTAAGAGTGTGAGTGAGAGGGACAAAAAAGTCGATCTGTTTTCCCGTTTAAGGGTAGCGGATCGGCTTTTTTTTATATGACAAGGGATAACGCTTGACATCTTCTTTTCTTTTATGTATGATAAGGAACGTTGAAAAGAACTGTAAAGTGTTTTTCCTTGACGATGGAGGTATACACGATGAGTCAGGAGAATCGGCTGGAAAAGACAAACCGGATTAACCGACTGTTTGACTTCTATGAACCTCTACTTACAGAGAAGCAACAGATGTTTTTAAAATATTACTTCCATGATGATTTTTCTTTAGGGGAAATTGCATCGGAATTCCAAATTAGCCGTCAGGCAGTCTATGAACATATTAAACGTGCTGAACAGGTATTAGAAATGTATGAGGAAAAGCTTGGATTGCTAAGTAAGCATGAACGTAGACTCCAAGATTTAGAGGAGCTGAATGTGACGCTACATGATGCATTCGGTAAAGTTGGTAAGCCTGATGAGGGGACATTGCAACATGTCCAACAAATTGTAAATCGCCTGCAGGAATTGTAGGATATATAAATGAAGAACTAACAACCCTGGTAGACAAGGAGGTGCGAAAGTATGGCATTTGAAGGATTATCGACTCGCTTGCAAAATGTATTCAGTAAATTGCGCGGCAAAGGAAAGGTGTCTGAGGATGATGTGGCTCAGGCAATGCGTGAAGTGCGATTGGCTTTGCTTGAAGCGGACGTTAACTTCAAGGTTGTAAAGGACTTTATTGCCAAGGTAAAGGAGAAATCCGTTGGTAAGGAAGTGATGGACAGCTTTACGCCAGGTATGGTCATTATCGACATCGTAAACAAGGAATTGACCGAGTTGATGGGTGGAAGTCAGGCCAAGCTTGCCAAAGCAAACAAACCGCCTACAGTCATCATGATGGTGGGTCTCCAGGGCGCAGGTAAGACGACGACGTCAGGTAAGCTGGCGAAGTTGCTGCAAAAGCAAAACCATCGTCCATTGCTTGTAGCTGGTGATATTTATAGACCTGCCGCGATCAAGCAGCTTCAGATTCTCGGTGAGCAGATTAATGCACCTGTATTTACATTGGGAGACCAGACAAGCCCGGTGGAAATCGCAAAACAGGGTATGCAGCATGCTAAGGATAATGGTAATGACTACGTTATTATAGATACTGCCGGTCGTCTTCATGTTGATGAAGAACTCATGGAAGAGTTGCGTCAGATCCATACTAATGTCAAACCGGATGAAGTTCTGCTGGTTGTAGATAGCATGACAGGACAGGACGCAGTTAACGTTGCGGAGCACTTTAACAATAGCCTTGAGTTAACGGGAGTTGTACTGACAAAGCTGGATGGCGACACTCGTGGTGGCGCGGCCTTGTCGGTTAAAGCTGTGACGGGATGCCCGATCAAGTTTGCTACATTGGGTGAAAAGCTGGATGCGATGGAGCCGTTTCACCCTGAGCGAATGGCTTCACGGATTTTAGGCATGGGTGACATGTTGTCCCTGATTGAAAAAGCGCAGTCCAACATCGACGCTGATAAGGCGAAGGAAATGGAACGGAAAATGCGCAATGCCGAGTTTACTTTCGAGGATTTTCTGGAGCAAATGGATCAGGTTAAGAAGCTTGGCCCGATCGACCAGATTCTCGATATGATTCCTGGTATGGGCAACATGAAGCAAATGAAAGACATCAAAGTGGATGACAAACAGATGGGCCGGATTGAGGCTATCGTTCATTCGATGACTACACAGGAAAAGCAAAACCCGGACATGATTAATCATAGCCGTCGCAAGCGGATTGCTGTAGGCAGTGGAACATCGCTGGCTGAGGTAAATCGTCTCATTAAGCAATTTGACGAAATGCGCCGTATGATGAAGCAGTTCTCAGATATGATGGGACCTAAGGGTGGCAAAAACAAGGCTCTGAAGCAGCTGAAGAGTATGGGCAAAGGTATGAAGTTTCCTTTCCGTTAAAAGGTCGATAGGCCTTTGGAGTTATGGGATAGCAATATACAGTCTACTTTTTGAAGGAGGTGAATTTTCGTGGCAGTTCGTATTCGTCTGAAACGTATGGGTGCACATAAAGCTCCTTTCTATCGCGTCGTGGTATCTGATTCTCGTTCCCCGCGTGACGGTCGTTTTATCGAAGAAATCGGTTACTACAACCCTATTACAGTACCAGCGGTTGTAAAAATTGATGAAGATAAAGCGCTGAAATGGTTGCAAGATGGTGCACAAGCATCCGACACTGTTCGCAACTTGCTTAGCAAAGCGGGCGTGTTGAAAAAGTTTCATGAGCTTAAAACACAGAAATAAGGTGCTGATACGGAGGGTCAACCATGGAAGAATTAGTGATAATCATTGCTAAGGCTTTAGTCGATCATCCGGATGATGTGACCGTGAAGACCTTGGAGAAGGATCGACTTGTAGTGTATGAGCTTAGTGTACATCCTGAGGATGTGGGCAAGATCATTGGCAAGCAGGGACGTATCGCCAAGGCGCTTCGCACTGTGGTTGCATCAGCAGCCGTTAAGATGGATAAACGGGTTACCGTAGACATCATATCTTAAAGATATACGAAAGTGGGTTAGGATGTATGTCCTAACCCTTTTTCGTACATGATGAAGATGATATGGAGCGGAACCGATCACATGCAGGAGGAACACGATGCAGCAAATGTTTAATGTCGGGAAAATTGTGAATACACATGGAATTCGCGGCGAGCTAAAAATACTAACGACAAGTGATTTTCTTGAGGATCGTTTTGCCAAGGGCAGCGAGCTATTGATTGTTCCTGCTGATGGTAAAGCACCGATTCCTGTAACTGTCGAAACAGCGCGTTTTCAAAAAAATATGGTTATCGTGAAATTTAAGGAATATCACAACATCAATGATGTTGAAAAATATAAAGGTACTTTGTTAAAGGTCTCTGCTGAGCGGCTAGGGGAATTGGAAGAAAACGAGTTCTATTTTCATGAAGTAGTTGGTATGGAAGTAGTAACGGAAGACGGAGCTGAGCTCGGTGTGGTAAAAGAAATTTTGACACCGGGAGCCAATGATGTATGGGTAGTCCAAATGCCTAAAGGTAAAGAACTGCTATTGCCGTATATAGAGGATGTTATTTTGGATGTAAATGTGCGTGAAAAACGGGTTACAGTACGGTTAATGGAAGGTCTGCTGTAATGCGGGTGGATGTATTGACCCTGTTTCCAGAGATGTTTGATGGAGTTTTTAATGCAAGCATTCTGGGAAAAGCAAGGGATAAGGGGATTGTATCACTGCAAGCGGTTAATTTTCGCCAGTATGCCGGTAACAAGCATGGGCAAGTGGATGATACCCCCTATGGTGGTGGGGGCGGCATGGTTTTGAAGCCTGACCCTATTTTTGCTGCCGTGGAAGAGCTGTTGGATAAATCAGAGCAAACCACATTTGAAACTGCCGTTGAAGGTATTCGACATGAAGATGCCGAACATAACGCAGACATAAAAACTCCGCGTATTATTTTGATGTGTCCACAAGGGGAGACTTTTACGCAAAAAAAAGCGGAAGAGCTGGCCAAAGAGGACCATCTTATTTTTATATGTGGACATTATGAGGGTTATGATGAGCGTATTCGAGAGCATTTGGTGACGGATGAGCTTTCGATCGGAGATTATGTATTGACTGGTGGCGAGTTGCCAGCCATGGTCGTCATCGATAGTGTGACACGGTTGTTACCAGGAGTACTAGGTAATGAAACGAGTGCGGTAACAGATTCGTTTAGTACAGGGCTGTTGGAATACCCCCATTATACTCGGCCTGCTGAGTTTCGGGGCTGGAAAGTGCCAGATGTACTCTTATCAGGGCATCATGTCAATATTGACTCTTGGAGACGACAAGAGGCGTTACGTCGGACGATGGAACGTCGACCGGACTTGCTGGAACAGGCTGAACTGACAAGCAAGGAGCGCGCGTGGATTGAGGAGCAGCACCAATCGGACCGTTCGGGGGACAAGTGATAAAGCACTATTAACATGAGTGGATTTGAAAGCAGGCGGTGACCTGTTTTATAATGAAGTCAATTAAATAATGTTTGGTCAAATCCCTTTTTGTTGTTGCAATGCGGTAACCTCCATGATACAATACATCTGTTGTGTGTAATACGGTGGTCCTCTGTGGATGATGAAGGAAACGGAAGAGTTTCCAGAAGAAACATGAACACCTGTACGGAAGGAGGGAGTCATAGATGAATATCGTCCAAGCGATTACTGAAGAACAACTGCGTAAAGATTTGCCTAACTTTCGTCCTGGTGACACTTTGAAAGTGCACGTGAAAGTTATCGAGGGAACTCGTGAGCGTATCCAGTTGTTTGAAGGTGTAGTAATTAAACGCCGTGGTGGTGGAATCAGTGAGACTTTTACAGTTCGTAAAATTTCTTACGGTGTAGGTGTGGAAAGAACTTTCCCGCTTCATTCCCCAAAAATCGATAAAATCGAAGTGGCTCGCCGTGGTAAAGTGCGTCGTGCGAAGCTTTATTATCTTCGTGAACTGCGCGGTAAAGCAGCGAGAATTAAAGAAATTCGTCGTTAATACAACGAATAACGAAAGGGGCTTGGTTACAAGCTCCTTTCGTTTTTTCTACGTACATAGGGAACTGTGGATTATTGACCGTAAAGAGAGGACAGTGAGCTATGGAACAAGAAGTAGGACAAGGAGCTGTACAGCAGCCAACTGATCAGGATGGTACGCCCAAGCGTAAACCAAAAAATGAGATTTTTGAGTGGCTCAAGGCAATCATTATTGCGTTAGTGCTTGTCTTTTTAATCCGCTGGCTTCTCTTTAAGCCTTTTATTGTGGATGGCCCGTCGATGCAGCCTAACTTTCATACCGGAGAACGCGTCATTGTAAATGAGATTTTGTATGATTTTCGTGCTCCTAAACCGGGTGAAGTAATTGTGTTCCATGTCCCGGAAGAAAAAAGAGACTTCATCAAGCGCGTCATCGCCGTTGCGGGTGATACGGTCAAAGTAGAAGGTGACACGATTACAGTAAATGGTAAGCCGATTCAAGAACCTTATCTCAAGACTTCTTTGGAAGAAGCACATCAAAATGGCGAGCTTTACAACAAGTTTACCAATTTTCCAAATGAGAAATTTAAGGATGGAAAAGTGCCAGAAGGGCATATTTTTGTTATGGGCGATAACCGTTCCAATAGTACAGATAGCCGGATGATTGGATACATTGATTTGAAGGAAGTCGTTGGCCGGGCTGATGTCATTTTTTGGCCGGTGAAAGATATGCAGTGGATTAACCACTAGAAATAACTAATAAGCAGCATAGCTGCCGTAACCCTAACTAGGAGCCTAAGGGTAAATGTAGGGTTACGCTCAATGGGGTGATGACGGTGACGATTCAATGGTTTCCTGGTCACATGACCAGAGCGCGCCGCCAAATTGAAGCAAAATTAAAGCTGATTGATTTGGTTATTGAGCTGATTGATGCTCGGTTGCCGCTTTCCAGCCGAAATCCGATGATTGATGATATTTTGCAAGGCAAGCCGCGAATGATTATTTTGAACAAGGCAGATTTGGCGGACCCTGTAGTATCACAGCAATGGATTGCCTACTTTAAGAAGCAGGGGCATGTGGCCTTTCCGGTGGACGCCACGACAGGGACGGGGCTTAAAGAAATTCCGGTTCAGGCCAAGCTGTTACTTAAGGAAAAAATAGACCGGCAGATTTCGAAGGGAATGAATCCGCGTCCTATACGTGCTTTGATTGTCGGAATTCCAAATGTCGGCAAATCGACATTGATCAACCGAATGGCAGGACGTAATATTGCAGCTACAGGCGATCGTCCAGGAGTAACGAAGGCGCAACAGTGGATCAAGACCGGTGAAATTGAGTTGTTGGATACACCAGGTATTTTGTGGCCTAAATTTGAGGATCAGAACGTCGGCTATCGTCTGGCAGTTACAGGCGCGATCAAGGAAGAAATTCTAAATGTAGAGGACATTGCCTTTTTCGCGACAAAATATTTTGTCCAATATTATTGGGATACCATGGCAGAGCGTTTTGAGCTTACCGAACGTCCTGAGGATACAGAAAATCCAGATGATGTGGTGAGCGTTATGGAGGCTATCGGACGTAAACGTGGCTGTATTGTGAGTGGCGGGCGTGTAGATCTCGAAAAGGCGTCAAAAATTATTTTGCGTGAGCTGCGTGCAGGCAAGCTGGGACGATTCAGTTTAGAAGCACCATACTGATAATCCTAATACACCCGATACAGAAGATTGCATTTTGTGGCAAGGAAGAACCTTCCTCATCTCTCCGGAGAGGAGGAAGGTTTTTTGGTATGTAAAGGTAGATAGAAAAGGGTTTTGAACGGTAGAGGTCTGTGGTAAGCTGAATTCAATCGCTAGAGCTACGGCATGAGTGAAGCTTAAACTACGTAAAGATGGGCAGGTATTGAATATGGAAGCTAAAGAGAATGCAGTAAAGGACATGCTACACTATGAAAAAAAATGCTGGGAGCAATCTTGTGAGCGGATTGCAGGTATTGACGAGGTGGGGCGTGGATGTCTGTTTGGAGATGTTGTGGCGGCAGCAGTCATTCTGCCAGTAGGTGAGTTATTGGAGGGTGTAGACGATTCCAAAAAATTGACTGACAAGAAAAGAGAAGCCTACTACGAACTGATTATGGAGAAGGCAATCGCTGTAGGAATTGGTCATGTAGACGCGCGGATGATTGATGATATCAATATTAAACAAGCGGCTCGTTTAGCTATGAAAAAGGCTATTGAGGCTTTGCATGTGTCTCCCGATTATTTACTTGTGGATGCAGAAAAGCTAGATGTGCCTATTCCTCAGCTATCCATCATTAAGGGGGATGCGAACAGTCAGTCTATTGCAGCAGCTTCTATCATTGCCAAGGTGACCCGTGATCGGCTATGCAAAGGTGAATGGGATGCGAAATATCCGGAATATGGGATTGGTATACATAAAGGTTATGCTACCAAGTTGCATAGAGAACAAATTTTGGCGCTAGGGCCTACAGAAATGCATAGACGCAGCTTTCTGGGCAATTTGTTGACCGAGCAACCGACGTTGTTTGATCTGTAGGTACTTATTATGAATCAGGACAATACCGATATAAAATATATCTAATATTACAGGCCCCTTTGATAGGGGAAGAGCGAGGGGAGGGGCGATATGAACATCGGATCTGTATTCCGTGGATTACTTGGAGATGTGAAGGCGGGAGAGGCGAAAAAACTTGATATGCAGCCAGGCCAGGTCGTAAGAGGAGTCGTGTTAAAGGTGTCTGAGGACGGCGACGAGGCAGTGTTGCAAATACAGGGTTCTCAGGTTAGGGCAAAGCTGGAGACCCCTCTTCAACCTGGACAGACTGCAACGTTTCAGGTACAGCCGGCTTCTTCCAGTGGAATGACTGTGCTTAAGCCTCTGAATGATGCTGCCAATATGCCACAGCAAACCGTAGCGCTGACAGATGTATTGGAATCGGTGGGACTGCCGGATACAGCTCAGAACAGAGAGCTTATACAGGCAATGCAAAAGAATGGTGTGCCGTTGACATCAAATGCGGCTTCTTTACAAGAAGCCTTGTCGAAGCAAAGCGGAAATGTGCAATTGGGCACATTTGTACAGGCAGCGGCAGTTGCCTTTCAGCGGGGACTCCCATTAACAGCCGAAAGCATAAATGGATTGCGCCAAACGATGTTTGGGCCTCCTTTAAATGATCTGTTGTCATCGTTGGAGCAAGAACTTGAAGCGGTGTTAAAGCAGCAAGGGCAGGGAACGCTCACTGACCGTTCAGTTGGGGAAGCAACAATAAAAAGCGCTGACCGAACGTCAGCTAGTCCAACAGGCACTTCTTCTGTGATGATTGCAGATGGACAGGAAGGCCAAACTCTTACATTGTCCAAGGAGCCCTCTGGCACTGCCGCTGCAAAACAGGCAGAAACGGGACAACAAGCCACAGGCGGCAAGGAATTGTTAAAAGGGACTCAGGCAGCCAATCTTGCTGCTACAGTGAGCGAAGCGAGTGTTTTGGCTACCGATTCGGGTACTCCGGCGGGATCTACTGCATTTGCAGCCAACGGGACTGCCTCAAAAGAGCCGGAAGCAGTTAACGGACGAGGAGCGACAGTGGTATTGGACGCTGGTGCAAATGCGCCTGAATCGGACGCTGCTGACGCATTAAACGGCTCCCGTACTAAAGTGGAGCAACCACAGCAAGCTACTGCGGCAGGTACGCAGCTTAAGGATGCCGATGGTGCTCCAACTCCGGCCACGGCAGAGCCTGCGGGGGCGAAGTCTGCCTTAAACGTAGTCATGGCAGACCGTCCTTCTGCACAGTCAGCAGCTGGCTCTGCGCCGCCCTCCGCGGCGGGCAGCGCTGCTACGCTAGAGGCTCCGATCCAGCGGCTGCGTCTCCTTCTGCAAGAGCTGCGTGCAGCAGTGCCACCCGAACTGAGCACGGCTGCGCCAGATCAGTCCAAGGGAGAGGTAGCGCAGCCAGCGGCTGGCGCTTCGCGTACGGCAGATGCTGCCGCTTCACAGCCTACGGCGACGAGCACGAAGATCAGCCCTATGGAGGATCCGTGGGTAGGCCGCGTGCTGAAGCTACTCGGTGCTGAGCACGAGCAGCAGGTACACCGCTCGACTGCACAGCTCGCGCAAGGGGCGGCGGCACGTACGGAGCCGCCCGAGGGAGTGTCGCAGACGCTGCCGGGATTAGCGGCAGACGACTCCGTGTCAGCGGCCGCAGACACCGTAAAAGGGGCACTACTCCAGCTAATGAGCAGTGACGACCTGCCGCCTGCTTTGAAAGAGGCGGCACAGCAGGTTGTACAGCACCTGACAGGCCAGCAGCTGCTGCTCAATACAGACCGAACGGCGCCTTTTGCACAAGTGCATATGTTTATACCGTTTATTGGACCGGACGGTCGTGAAACAGCTACAATCCAGATTCAGTCCCGCCGTGGCAAACGCGGAGAACTGGATGCCTCCAACTGTCGACTTTGGTTTGATTTGGACATGAAAGGGCTTGGTCCGACGCTGGTGGATGTGCAGGTTGTAGATCGGATTGTAAGTCTCAAGCTTCATAATGATCAGGATTGGGCGGCTTCGCTGCTAACCAGTGGACGTGAGTCCATTCGCACCGCGCTGGAGTCGCTAGGCTACCAACTTCTAACGTTGCGAACCGAGCCTATGCCCGTAAGGACTGAACAGAGTAGCCCTGCCTCTTCCGAGGTACAAAGCTATGTGCCTCAGCCGTACAAAGGAGTCGATCTTAAAATATGAAAGAGCCCTTGGAACCTCCTTCACCTTCCATGAAGAAGGCGGTCGCCCTTAAATATACGCCCGGTGAGAGCGAAGCGCCGATTGTCGTTGCCAAGGGGAGCGGCCGCATTGCGGACAGTATTTTAGAAAAAGCCAAAGAGCATGGCGTTCCTGTTCAGGAGGATGCTGCGCTGGTTGAAGTACTGTCCAAACTTGATTTGGACGAGCAAATCCCAGCTGAACTCTATCAGTTGGTAGCAGAGGTGCTAACCTATATTTATCAAATGGATCGGCTTGCTCCAAGAGATGACTGGTGATGGGGTATGACATGAAGACGAGAGGTAAGGATCAACGGAAAGCCAAAGGAGCAATGGGAGAAGAGGCTGCAGCTTTGTTTTTAGAAACCCTGGGTTATCGTATCCTAGACCGCAATTGGCGATGCCGCAGCGGGGAAATAGATCTGATTGCCAGGCAGGAGCATATACTCGTGTTTATTGAAGTACGTAGCCGAAGTAGCTCCAAATATGGAACACCAGCAGAATCAGTTACTCCGCGTAAAATCACCCAGGTTCGTCAAACAGCCGCAGTATACTTGCATATGAACGGAATTGGAGATGCTCCAATTCGTTTTGATATGATTTCTGTACGATTATCTGATGAAACGGCTGTGGTTACGGACCATTTTATAGATGCATTTTAAAAGAGTAAGAACTTTTACGAAGGTTGGAGCGCAGGACTGAATTCATATGTACAGGTTGACAGAAAGGAAAGCTGCAGGTATATTTTATTGAGAATAGTTATCATTTTCATTCTATAATGAATATCTAGTCGTTGTACCTGTGAAGGAGGATTTACGTGACAAAGCATACCTTTAGTGAACATGTCATAGATGTAATTCAGGAACGCCGGACGATTAAACGATTCAAATCTGACTCTATCCCGGTAGATACGATTAAAGAACTACTGGACGTCGCGGTATGGGCTCCTAATCATAAAATGCGTGAACCGTGGCGCTTTCTGTTGTTTGCTGGTGAGGGACGGAGAAAGCTTGCAGAGGCAATTGCCGCCGATATCGGTAAGGATAACAAGTTTGAAAATGGGATTCTACACAACCCGATACAGCTTTTAGTGGTGATGGAAGAAGACCCGCGTCAAGCGGTTTGGGATGAAGATTTTGCAGCGGTCAGCGCGCTTGTACAGAACTTTATGCTTGCTGCATGGAGCAAAGGAATCGGAACGTTTTGGGTGACAAAACCATTTTTGTATTCGCCTAAGTTCCGTGATTGCTTGGGAATTCAACCAGGTGAGAAGGTAATTGGAATGATATATGCAGGCTATCCTGATGTTATCCCGGAATCAAGATCCCGTACTCCAGTAGCTGATAAGTTAACCTTAATTGACAAATAATCTGTCGTCAGATAAGCTTAGTTGAGGATTTGAAATTAGGGTTGAGAGCTAAATTTAGAACATTATATTTTTTTCAATGAATGAAAATTTGGAAGCACCTTTTTTCATATAGGCAATGATTCCCCAGAGGAACATTTCAATATGATGAGAGGTGCTTTTTGATATGTTTGGAAAATTACATGGAGCGTGTCTATATGGGATAGATGGCGTTCTGATCGAAGTTGAGACTGATTTGTCCAATGGCTTGCCTCAAACCGCGATTATCGGATTGCCGGATTCAGCGATTCGAGAGGCAGTAGAGCGTGTGAGAGCAGCAATCAAAAACTGCGGATTCAAATATCCATCCCAGCGTATCACGATTAACTTAGCTCCTGCTGATTTGCGTAAGGAAAGGCTCATCTTTTGATCTTGCCATCGCTTTAGGCTTGTTGACAACCAGTGAGCAGGTGTTTTACCGGTGGGGGAACGAACGCTGTTTATTGGCGAGCTGGCGCTTGATGGCAGCATTCGCCCTGTGTGATAGGGTGTTGTCCATGGTTGATCTGGCCAAGCGAGAGGGATTCGATTCCGTGCTGCTTCCTCAAGAAAACGCAAGCGAGGCACGTCTAATTACGGATATACGTATTTACGCTATACACCATCTGGCGGATCTTATCCCAGTTAATGATCATGCACAAGGCACCCCAGACGGCCAAGTGATGGAGTTCCTTGATCTTCATTTGTAGCGTGGCAATCCGCTTGAGCAGCTCTCCGTCGTTTTTCGTTCGCTCACTTCAATCAAGTTTACGAGCATAGCCCTGACATCGCGGGGCTTTTTTTATTGCCTACTGATAAAGATGGTCATTTTTTCCAATCTGTTTGTCTGTTTCGATTCTATAAAAACTAGCATATTCTATATTATTACAAAAGAAGGGAAGTTGATTCGAATGGGAAAAGTAAATTCTTCTAGAAAAATTCTGAAACCTACGCGTCGCCTAAGAACTAAAGCAGGTACCGCATTCATTTTTAGTATCAACAATGTAGGTCCGAATTTGTTCCAAAGTCGCTTGAACCTGGCTGGGTTTGTTAATTCCTCAAGTAGGGTACTTGTCTCGATCACGGAAATTGGTATTTTTGGCGGTCAAGTTAAGCCGTTTCAAGGAGCTGCTACCATGACGATCCATAACGTCGTTCCGCATGACGACGGTATAGTAATTGTACGTGGGAATACTGGCTGGGGTAGTCCCCTCAATATACGACTTTCAGTCGTGGTTTTCTAATCGTTAGACCTGCTGAACGCACTTCTCACGGGTGAAAACTGAAAACTCCCGCCACTACGTGGAAATAAAATGTCGAATTCGCGGCAGCGCACAGAGCAAAAAGTCCTGACCTCTCAGGTTTTTTTGTTCCTTCAATTTCTCATCAGACTTATCTATCGGAGAACGCAGTTATCCATGATGATCCATCCTTTAGTTAGGGTAAAGAAAATCAATAAAGAATGGAAATCGCACTCTCGCGTACGGCAATAGGAAACGCTCGTCAAGCCTTCGGCTTCTCCTCTTCGCGCCGACCGAAAGGGAGACGGCTTACTTGTCTTCTTTTTAGAGTTACATCATCGTGGAAAGTAAACTCGACAATACATCATTCCTGATAAATTTTAAATTAATAGTATTTATGAAATTATAAGAAAATCACAAATGTGTTTAATAGAGCCTAAAAGAAAAAAGCGATCTCCCACCGAAAGGAAAACCGCTTAGTATCGTCAAACCCTTGATATTACTTGGTTTTTCAATGCGTGAAAATGTATCATAATATCCTTCTTATGGGACGGCCGGGTGCTAGAAAAACGATGCTCATCCGCAGGTCGCCCTTAAATATACGCCCGGTGAGAGCGAAGCGCCGATTGTCGTTGCCAAGGGGAGCGGTCGCATTGCGGATAGCATTTTAGAAAAAGCCAAAGAACATGGTTCCTGTTCAGGAGGATGCTGCGCTGGTTGAAGTGCTGTCCAAACTTGATTTGGACGAACCCCGGAATCAAGACCACGTACTCCAGCAGCCGATAAGCTAACCTTGATTGACAAATAATCTGTCGTCAGATAAGCTTAGTTGAGGGTTTGAAATTAGGATTGAGAGCTAAATTTAAAACATTATATTTGCAATGAATGAAAATTTGGAAGCACCTTTTTTCATATAGGCAATGATTCCCGAGAGGGACATTTCAATATGAGGAGAGGTGCTTTTTTGATATGTATGGAAAATTACATGGAGCGTGTCTATATGGGATAGATGGCGTTCTGATCGAAGTTGAGACTGATTTGTCCAATGGCTTGCCTCAAACTGCGATAATCGGATTGCCGGATTCAGCCATTCGAGAGGCAGTAGAGCGTGTGAGAGCAGCAATCAAAAACTGCGGATTCAAATATCCATCCCAGCGTATCACGATTAACTTAGCTCCTGCTGATTTGCGTAAGGAAGGCTCATCTTTTGATCTTGCCATCGCTTTAGGCTTGCTGACAACCAGTGAACAGATTGTTTTGCCAGTGGGGGAACGAACGCTGTTTATTGGCGAACTGGCGCTGGATGGCAGCATTCGTTCTGTAAATGGGGTGTTGTCCATGGTTGATCTGGCCAAGCGAGAGGGATTCGATTCCGTGCTGCTTCCTCAGGAAAACGCAAGCGAGGCACGTCTAATTACGGATATACGTATTTACGCTATACACCATCTGGCGGATCTTATCCCAGTTAATGATCATGCACAAGGCATCCCAGACGGCCAAGTGACCGATCAAAATTGTACTGCCAGTAAGCAAGTTATAATCCATTCCTATGACCATTTACCTCAAGCAGAGCATATACCGTTGTGCGAGCAAGAAGAACTAGCCAGTAATATGGAGGATTACAGCGATGTGCTGGGTCAGCTACACGCCAAACGTGCATTAGTTATCGCTGCAGCAGGAATGCACAATATTCTTCTTATGGGACCACCGGGTGCTGGAAAAACGATGCTCATCCGCAGGTTGCCCTCTATCCTACCGCCTTTGACTGAAAAGGAGTCGCTAGAAGTGACCAAGGTATACAGCGCAGCAGGAAAATGGAAGGAGTCCTCGCCTCATCTCATGCATGTTCGTCCCTTCCGTGCGCCTCATCATACAATCTCTGCTGCTGGATTGGTGGGCGGAGGAGGCATACCCAAACCAGGAGAAATCAGTCTTGCACACCGAGGGATTTTATTTCTAGATGAGTTGCCAGAGTTTAGCCGCCATGTGCTAGAAGTGCTGCGGCAGCCCCTGGAAGACCACCATGTGACAATCAGTCGTTCACGTGCTGTATTTAAGTATCCGGCGCATTTTTTACTTGCAGCTTCTTTGAATCCGTGTCACTGTGGCTTTTTCGGCAATAACACGGAACATCAGCGCTGTACCTGTTCACCTACAGCAGTAGCTCGATACCGTTCACGTATTTCCGGTCCATTGCTGGATCGAATTGATCTTCAGCTTGAGGTATCACAACCAAAGGACTGGCGGGAGGAAAAAGAATCCCTGTCGTCTGCTGACATGAGAAAGCAGGTGTTGGTTGCTCGAGCAATACAAATCCGCAGATACAGTAAGCTTCCTTTTTCATGGAATAGTGAGCTGTCCGGTCAGATGCTGCGTAAATATGCAGTATTAGATCAAAATGCAGCGGAGCTGCTTAATCAGACGATGGATGCACTTGGTTTAAGCATGCGTGCGTATGATCGAATTCTCAAGCTGTCCCGCACCATTGCAGACTTACATGAGTCAGAGAAAATTACGACTTCACATGTGGCTGAAGCTATTCAATACCGCCATATGGATAAAGCAAGCGCCAATTTATCCGAAATGTAAAAAGGCGATAAAATTAGCAGATACAGTACGATCATTTTTACGGAAAAGTTTTCCAAAGGATATGTGTACGAGAGAAAACGGAAAAAAGGACAAAAAAAGCTCCAGGCAAAAAGACCTGGAGAAGAAAAAAAGATTATGACAATAGTGATTATACTATGAGTATATCAATTTCGTATATACGATTATGCATCATCTCCCATGTTACTTGATGGAAAAACAACAAGCCCCTTGACCAATACGGTTGAGGGGCTTGTTGTGAATTTCATTCTAACTCTAAGTTACAAAACGTTCAGTTTCACTTCAATATTACCGCGGGTAGCGCGGGAGTATGGGCATTGTTCATGTGCGCCTTCCACCAGTTTTACCGCAGTTTCATGATCTACGCCTTTGACCAGAACGTCGAGGTTTACTCCGATTCCGAAGCCGCCGTCTTCGACTTTGCCAAAATGGACCGTAGCTGTGACTTCGGTACCTTCATGTTTAACACGCTGCATGCGAGCCACCATATTTAAAGCACTGTCAAAGCAAGCAGAATAGCCTGCGGCGAACAGCTGCTCTGGATTTGTACCTGCGCCACCAGCGCCACCCATTTCTTTTGGAGTATCAATATCTAAACGAAGTTCAGGGGAAGAAGACTCGATATAACCGTTACGCCCACCAACTGCTTTTACTGTTGTTTCATACATTTTTTGTTGAATGGTCATCATAATCCAATCACTGCCTCTCGCTCAATTTATATTTTACACAATTTAATTTATCAAAATAATTATTGTTTGTAAAGTATTTTAGGCAATTAGAATGTATTTTGTTATATAATGTGCTAAAATAATGACGAAAGCAGGTGACTAGACAGCATGGAAAACAATTTTAATAAAGATGCAGCGTTGAAACTTGATAACCAGTTATGCTTTGCCATATATGCATGCTCCAGAGAGATTACAAAGCTGTACCAGCCTTATCTGGAAAAGCTTGGTGTAACGTACTCGCAATATTTGGTGCTCATCGTGCTTTGGGAGCGTGAAGAGTGTACAGTGAAGGAATTGGGTGAGGCGTTATATTTGGATTCTGGCACACTAACTCCACTATTAAAGAGGTTACAGAATGCCGGGTTGATCGATCGAAAGCGTTCCACTCAAGATGAGCGTAAGGTGCTGATTTCTTTGACGATAGAGGGAAGAGCGTTGCGGGATAAAGCCCTGTCTGTACCAGGATGTATACAGGAAAAAACAAGTATGACTCATGATCAATTTGGGTCGCTTCTGCTTCAGTTTAATGATCTGCTTGATCGTGTTCATCAAGCGAATGTACAAATTGAAAAATCATAACAGGTACTTTCAGTTGCTCTTGCGAATTCTTACGACATGAGTTGTTCTAAACTGAAAGAAAAATGCCCTTAAATTCTAATGAAATAAAGTACCTCTCATTGCGGATTAGGTAATCCCATTTTGCGGAGGTGCTTTTTTTGTGTGAATTTGTATTAAAAAATAAAATCCAATAATATCCAAACATTCGATTTTGGGAATGATAATGATATCAAAATACTGTAATTCATGAGGTTAAATTATAAGGAAAGCGTTTTAAAAACATGTTACAATGATGTAGGTTTAGTATAGATTTCCTTGTGAACCGCCCTTGTTGCAGTCATGTTGATAGGAGGATTCCAGAATGAATATCCATGAATATCAGGGTAAAGAAGTATTAAAGCAGTACGGAGTGGCTGTACCGAACGGCAAGGTTGCCTACACGGTGGAAGAAGCCGTTGCTGCGGCAGAATCGCTTGGAAGCGCTGTTACGGTCGTAAAAGCACAAATTCATGCTGGTGGACGCGGTAAAGCGGGTGGCGTAAAGGTTGCCAAAGGTTTGGATGAGGTGCGGACTTTCGCTTCTGAAATTTTAGGTAAGGTGCTTGTGACACATCAGACCGGACCTGAAGGTAAAGAAGTCAAACGCCTTTTGATTGAGGAAGGCTGTGATATTCGCAAAGAATATTACGTAGGCGTTGTCGTGGATCGCGGGACTGGACGCATCGTATTGATGGCCTCCGAAGAAGGTGGTACGGAAATCGAAGAGGTGGCTGCGGCTACTCCGGAGAAGATTTTTAAAGCAGTTGTTGATCCAGCAATTGGGCTTCAGGTGTATCAAGCTCGTAAGCTGGCGTATGAGATTAATATTCCCAATGAGTTGGTAAATAAAGCGGTTAAGTTTATGCTGGCGCTTTACGAAGCATTTGTGGACAAGGACTGTTCGATTGCAGAAATTAATCCCCTAGTCGTTACGGGTGATGGGAATGTAATGGCGCTAGATGCCAAATTGAATTTTGATTCCAATGCGTTGTTCCGTCATAAGGATATTCTGGAATTGCGTGATTTGGATGAAGAGGACGAGAAGGAAATTGAGGCATCTAAATATGATCTAAGCTATATCGCTCTGGACGGCAATATTGGCTGTATGGTCAATGGTGCAGGTTTGGCGATGGCCACGATGGATATTATCAAATATTACGGTGGCGATCCGGCCAATTTCCTGGACGTTGGAGGCGGTGCAACAACGGAAAAGGTAACCGAAGCGTTCAAAATCATTTTGTCCGATCCGAAGGTAGAAGGTATTTTCGTCAACATTTTCGGCGGGATTATGCAGTGTGACATCATTGCGAATGGCGTCGTGGAGGCTGCCAAGCAGTTGGGGCTGACTCGACCGCTTGTTGTCCGTCTTGAAGGAACGAATGTTGAGCTCGGCAAACAGATTTTAGCGGAATCCGGTTTGAATATTGTGGCAGCCGATTCCATGGCGGATGGTGCCCAAAAAATCGTTGAACTTGTTCAATAGCCTGTTTGCATTCCGATATGCCGAATAAACGATAGGGGATGTGAAGATCGTGAGTATTTTGGTCGATAAGCATACAAAGGTGATTACACAGGGGATTACGGGAAAAACGGCGTTGTTCCATGCCAAAGGTGCACTTGATTACGGTACACAGATGGTAGGTGGCACCTCTCCAGGTAAGGGAGGCACCGAGGTAGAAATTACACTGGAAAACGGGCAACAGGTCAAACTGCCAGTGTTTAATACAGTAAGCGAAGCCAAGGAAGCTACGGGCGCAACTGCTAGCGTCATTTACGTGCCGCCGGCTTTCGCAGCGGATTCCATTTTGGAGGCTGTGGATGCGGAACTGGACCTCGTGATTTGTATCACAGAGGGGATTCCGGTGCTTGATATGATCAAGGTCAAACGTTTTATGGAAGGCAAAAAGACCGTTCTGATTGGCCCTAACTGTCCGGGTGTTATTACGCCAGGAGAGTGTAAGATTGGTATCATGCCAGGTTACATTCATCTGCCGGGTCATGTAGGCGTTGTGTCACGTAGTGGTACTTTGACCTATGAGGCAGTGCATCAGTTAACCACTAGAGGTATAGGTCAATCTTCCGCGGTTGGTATTGGTGGTGACCCAGTTAAAGGTTCAGAATTTATTGATATTTTACATCGCTTTAATGAGGACCCCAACACTCATGCTGTCATTATGATCGGAGAAATCGGTGGTACAGCCGAGGAAGAGGCTGCCGAGTGGATCAGGGACAATATGACGAAGCCGGTGGTTGGCTTTATCGGTGGGGTGACTGCGCCTCCAGGCAAACGGATGGGGCATGCAGGCGCCATTATTTCTGGCGGAAAGGGAACGGCAAAAGAGAAGATTGCTACGCTTGAAGCCTGTGGAATCAAGGTGGCGCCGACTCCTTCCGAAATGGGCTCGACACTGGTAAGTGTGTTGGAAGCGCGTGGTATTTTGAATCTGTGTACGACACATTAAATCGTGTTTCTTCATTAATATACTGGCTGTAAATCAGCATCGAAATTTGCTGCTGGCTAGTGTATAATGAAAGAAAGGTAAGCAACCTTTTTATCTTCTGAAACAGGGGATGAAAAGGTTGCTTTTTTTTGCGTTAAGACAGGCTTGTCAGGGAAACGCTTGCAAAATGATTCATTGTGCCACAAAATAAGGAAGGGTTCACTCTTCCATGAATGGGGGAACCACAGTTTGGAAGAAAGATGGCTTTTATTAGGTCTACATGAGTTAGAAGGAATCGGAAGAAGAACAATTCAGCGTATTTGGTCGAGTGATTATCGATTGCATGAGCTACTGCATTTTAGCGAACAAAAGTGGATTGAGATAGGCTTAAGTCCCAACCAGGCACGCATTGCGGCACAGTGTTACGATGAAGAATGGGTACATGAACGATATCAGCGAATTCAATCCAGTGATATTGGTATGGTAACTTATGTGGACGAAGATTACCCCCTATTAATGAAGGAAACAGTTGACCCACCTTGGGTAATGTATACAAAAGGGGATAAATCACTTTTGCACACATGTTCTGTAGCCATGGTAGGAACTCGCGTTCCTACTGCGTATGGTCGAAGAGCAGCGGAGATACTAACAGAGGAATTATGTAATGCAGGGATTACAGTGGTGAGTGGATTAGCGAGAGGAATTGACAGTATTTGCCATGAAACAGCCCTACGCCGGGGAGGCAACACGATTGGTGTGCTTGGAACAGCGATTGATCAAATTTATCCTCCCCAAAATGCCTCTTTGTTTGCAGAGATGGTTAGTAAAGGTCTGATCGTATCGGAGTATCCTCCAGGTACGAGGTCGCATCCCGGGATGTTTCCACAACGTAATCGCATTATTGCCGGTTTAACGAAGGGGACACTCGTTGTCGAAGCAGACGCTAGGAGCGGTTCCTTGATTACAGCGGATGCTGCGCTGGAGGCAAATCGAGATGTGTTTGCTGTTCCTGGGCCCATTACGTCACCGAAGAGTAGAGGCACGCTGAACTTGATTAAGCAAGGAGCCAAAACGGTCACTGAGGCTTCGGATATTATTGAGGAGTATGAAGCAGATTTGCGTACAAGGCAGGTTTCTTCATACAATAGAGAACAGAGTCTTAATCTTAAGAAGATCTCCAAAGCATCAGAAAGTGAGACTTCTGAGGAAAATCGTGTGGTGGTGCTGCTGGAACAAGGAACCATGACACTGGATGAACTGCTTGATGCTACGGCATGGGATTTTGGACTTTTACACGCAGTTCTGTTATCGTTAATCATAAAAAAAAGGATCGCTCAACTAGCGGGCACAAAATACAAGCTTATTTAGTAGTTGTTTTTGTCAAATCCTTAGTTAGTAAATGCGCAAAATTCAATTTTAAACATAGGTGGAGGGAAACATGGCGTTTATCCGCATCGCGGATACCTACTCCTTCCCCACTTCCTGAAATGTGTTGAATTTATAGCTCGTACTAACGAACTATACTCACCACATTTCAGGAAGTCTATCATATTCATGTGAGTAATTGAGAGGAGGAAGAGCCTATGGCGGATTCACTCGTCATCGTGGAATCGCCTTCCAAGGCGAAGACGATCGGCAAATACTTAGGCAGCAAATATATCGTCAAGGCTTCCATGGGTCATATCAGGGATTTACCTAAGAGCCAGATCGGCGTAGAGGTCGAAAATGATTTTAATCCCAAATATATTACCATTCGAGGTAAAGGCTCCATTCTAAAAGAGTTAAAGGATGCCCGAAAAAAAGTAAAAAAAGTATATCTGGCGGCTGACCCGGATCGCGAAGGTGAGGCTATTGCTTGGCATCTGGCGCATGCGCTGGAACTGGACGATACGGCGGATTGTCGTGTGGTGTTTAATGAAATTACGAAGCAGGCCGTCAAAGATGCTTTTAAAACCCCACGCAAGATCAATATGGATTTGGTCAATGCGCAGCAGGCACGACGGATATTGGATCGACTTGTCGGCTACAAAATTAGTCCATTGCTCTGGAAAAAGGTAAAAAAGGGTCTGTCAGCTGGGCGTGTACAGTCGGTTGCAGTGAAAATTATTTTGGACCGGGAAAACGAGATCAATGAGTTTGTACCGGAAGAATACTGGACGATAACAGCTAAACTAGCTATTAAGGACAGCACTTTTGAAGCGAAATTCCATAAGCTACGCGGCGAAAAGAAAGAGCTCTCTAGCGAAGCGGATGTACAAGAAGTGTTAGAAGCTATCGGAAAATCGTCTTACAAGGTGCGCGATGTGAAAGAGAAGGAGCGTTTACGCAATCCGTCTCCTCCATTCACAACAAGTTCCTTGCAGCAAGAGGCGGCTCGAAAGCTCAACTTCCGGGCATCTAAAACCATGTCTGTAGCGCAGCAGCTGTATGAAGGTGTGGATTTAGGTAAAGAAGGGACTGTGGGTCTGATTACGTATATGCGTACGGATTCCACACGGATCGCTACTTCGGCTCAAGAGGAAGCGAAAGAGGTCATTATTCAAAAATATGGCGAAGATTTTGTGCCTGAAAGTCCTCGTCAGTATTCAAAAAAATCGGCTAATGCTCAGGATGCGCATGAAGCGATTCGTCCAACCTCCGCCTTGCGTGATCCGGAAACCGTTAAGCCTTTTATGAGTAGAGACCAGTTCCGATTGTACAAACTGATATGGGAACGTTTTATGGCGAGTCAGATGGCTTCCGCTATTATGGATACTTTGTCCGTTGATATTGAAGCAGGCGAGACGATATTCCGGGCAGCCGGTTCGAAGGTTCGCTTTCCAGGCTTCATGAAAGTGTATGTGGAGGGGAATGACGACGGTAAAACCGAAGAAGATAAGCTGTTGCCGCCACTTCAGCCGGGCGATAAACTGAAAAAGGAATCGGTTGAACCAAAGCAGCATTTTACACAACCGCCTCCTCGCTATACGGAAGCACGACTGGTGAAGACACTGGAGGAATTGGGTATAGGACGCCCGAGCACGTATGCACCGACCCTGGAAACCATTCAGAAGCGCGGTTACGTCGCTATTGAGGAAAAGAAATTCTTCCCAACCGAGCTGGGAGAGTTGGTCATTGAGCAGATGGAAGAATTTTTTCCAGAGATTCTGAATGTAGAATTTACTGCGAATATGGAAGGTGATCTTGACCACGTCGAAGAGGGCGAAGGTGATTGGGTCAAGGTGTTGAGTGACTTTTACGAGTCATTCGAAAAGCGTCTGGAAGTGGCTGAAGAAGAAATGAAAGAAATTGAGATCAAGGATGAAGTATCCGACGTTATCTGTGACAAGTGTGGCAGTCAAATGGTATATAAGCTAGGCCGCTTTGGTAAATTTCTGGCCTGCTCTGCCTTCCCGGATTGCCGTAACACCAAGCCAATTGTCAAGGATATCGGGATGAATTGTCCTACATGCGGTGAGGGACATGTCGTCGAACGACGAAGTAAAAAAGGACGTGTCTTTTACGGATGTGACCGCTACCCAGAATGTGATTTTGTATCCTGGGATAAACCGTCCATTAAGCCTTGTCCAAGTTGCAGTGGCCTAATGGTCGAAAAACGTACTAAACAGGGGACGAAGCTCAACTGCACCGTCTGCGATCACAGCGAAATGCTGGAAGAGAGCGATGAGAGTGTAGAGACTTCTTAAGAACAAAGATAGCAGGGGGATTTAAAAGTGAGTGAACTACAAAAGGTAACGGTCATCGGAGCAGGTTTGGCGGGCAGCGAAGCTGCCTGGCAAATTGCAAGCCGTGGAGTGCCAGTTAAATTATATGAAATGAGACCGGTTGTAAAAACACCCGCACATCATACAGATAAATTTGCCGAACTTGTATGTAGTAATTCCTTGCGCGCGAACGGTCTGACGAATGCAGTAGGCGTATTGAAGGAAGAAATGAGAATACTAAACTCTTTGGTTCTGAGTGCGGCAGATCTCCATGCTGTTCCAGCTGGTGGGGCATTGGCAGTGGATCGTGATGGATTTTCCGGTCATATTACAGATACGCTTCATCAACATCCTTTGATCGAGGTCGTTAATGAAGAACTTCAGGAACTCCCAGAGGACGGTATTGTGGTCGTTGCCACGGGACCATTAACTTCTCCAGCTTTGTCAGAACAGATCAAAACGCTGATGGGAGAGGAGTATTTTTATTTCTACGATGCGGCAGCTCCGATTGTAGAGAAGGACTCCATCGATATGAGCAAGGTCTATCTGGCTTCCCGTTATGATAAAGGAGAAGCAGCTTACTTAAATTGTCCGATGAACGAAGCGGAATTTGATGCTTTCTATGAGGCTTTAATTACTGCTGAGGTGGCACAAGTCAAGGAGTTCGAAAAAGAAATCTACTTCGAAGGCTGTATGCCTATCGAAGTGATGATGCAGCGCGGGAAACAAACGGCATTGTTCGGACCGATGAAACCTGTAGGTCTTGTAAATCCACATACAGGGGAACTACCCTATGCAGTTGTTCAGCTTCGACAAGACAACGCTGCAGGTACGCTATATAATCTGGTTGGTTTCCAGACTCACCTCAAATGGGGGGAGCAAAAGCGTGTGTTTTCAATGATTCCGGGACTCGAAGAGGCAGAGTTTGTACGTTACGGTGTGATGCATCGCAATACCTTTATTAATTCTCCACAACAGCTTCACCCAACTTATCAGTTCAAGGGAAGAAGTAATCTGTTCTTTGCCGGACAAATGACAGGTGTAGAGGGTTATGTGGAGTCGGCGGCCTCAGGTTTGCTGGCTGGTATAAATGCAGCACGAGCAGCACGTGGACAGGAAATGTTCGTATTTCCTGCGGAAACGACACTAGGCAGTATGGCACGATATATTACAACTGCTGACTTCAAACATTTCCAACCGATGAATGCAAACTTTGGTCTTCTTCCAAAGCTGGAGACACGCATTCGTAACAAAAAGGAAAAGAATGAAGCTCTCGCAAATCGCGCGTTGGAAAGTTTGCGCGGTTATATCAACCAAACGGGAGTTATGTCAACAGAAGTACAGGCATAAGGATGAAGGAAAAGGAGGAGCGCGTTATGGATATGTCCTTTCATGCTACCACCATCTGTGCTGTACGCCATAATGGCAAAGGAGCTATTGCGGGTGATGGGCAGGTAACGTTCGGCAACAGTGTTGTGATGAAGCAGACGGCTAAAAAAGTACGTAGATTGTATCGTGGTCAGGTCGTTGCGGGATTTGCGGGTTCGGTGGCCGATGCTATCACATTGTTTGAAAAGTTTGAAAATAAGCTGGAGGAACATCACGGCAATCTTCAAAGGGCTGCTGTAGAACTGGCTAAGGACTGGCGGCAGGATCGTGTATTACGCAAGCTGGAAGCGTTAATGATTGTGATGGACTCGTCCGGGATGCTGCTCATCTCTGGAGGCGGAGAAATTATTGAACCTGACGATGATGTGTTGGCCATTGGCTCAGGTGGTAATTTTGCATTGGCAGCTGCCCGTGCTTTCAAACGTCATGGCTCTGGTATGGAAGCAAAGGACATGGCACGGGAAGCGTTAGAGGTTGCTTCGGAAATATGCGTGTATACGAACAGTCAGATTATCGTGGAAGAATTGTAAATCGGCTCTGAGTATTCAAGGGTGGAGGAATGCAAAATGAATAATCAATCGTTGACGCCCAGACAAGTGGTATCCGAGCTGGATAAGTATATTGTCGGACAAAAGGAAGCTAAAAAATCTGTTGCTGTTGCCTTGCGCAACCGTTATCGGCGTAGTAAACTGCCGGATGATATTCGGGATGAAATTGTGCCCAAAAATATTTTGATGATCGGACCGACAGGTGTGGGTAAAACTGAAATTGCACGTAGACTTGCGCGGCTAGTGGGGGCTCCTTTTGTCAAGGTAGAGGCGACCAAATTTACGGAAGTGGGTTACGTCGGTCGTGATGTGGAATCCATGGTGCGGGATCTGATGGAAACATCTATCCGTATCGTCAAGTCGGAACGAACAGAGAATGTGAAAGACAAAGCAGAGGACATGGCAAATGAACGGATTGTCAATATCCTTGTACCTGCAGAAAAGTCAAATAAATCACAACGAAACCCTTTTGAAATGCTGTTTGGCAATAACACAGGGACTTCGGTAGAAGAAGAACCGCCACAACAGGACGGAACCTTAGCAGAGAAGCGACGTAAGGTTAAATTTGATCTGTTGTCCGGTAAGCTTGAGGATGATGTCATAGAGATTGATGTGGAGGATACCGCACCCAATATGCTCGATATGTTTGCTGGGCAAGGGAATGAACAAATGGGTATGAATATGCAGGAGATGTTCGGGAGTTTCCTGCCTAAGCGGACGAAGAAGCGCAAGCTACCAATCAAGGAAGCCCGCAAGGTACTGATTCAAGATGAAGCAGCCAAGCTGATCGATATGGATGATGTGATTCAGGAGTCTGTGAAGCGTGCTGAGCAATCGGGTATTATTTTTATTGATGAAATAGATAAGATTGCCAGCCAAGGCAAGGGAAGTGGCCCAGATGTGTCGAGAGAAGGAGTCCAGCGCGATATTTTACCTATTGTCGAGGGCTCTACCATTATGACCAAATACGGCCCGGTAAGAACAGATTACATTCTGTTTATTGCTGCAGGGGCTTTTCATGTGGCTAAACCATCAGACCTGATCCCAGAGCTTCAAGGTCGTTTCCCCATCCGGGTGGAGCTAAGTAGCCTGACCTTGGATGAGTTTGTGTCGATATTGACGGAGCCTAAAAATGCGCTGACCAAGCAATACACTGAACTGCTCCGCACCGAGGAAATAGAAGTCGAATTTTCTACGGAAGCGATCCGTGAGATCGCTAGTATTGCCGAGTCCGTTAATCGCAACACCGAAAATATCGGCGCACGGCGTTTGCATACCATCCTAGAGAAGCTGCTGGAGGATCTGTCATTTGAAGCACCAGAGCTTACATTGGATCGTATGATTATCACCCCGGAATATGTCCGTGAGAAGCTGGGAGATATTGCCCAAAACAGGGACCTTAGTCAGTATATTTTGTGAACTGAGTGTCTAAAAATAGGGTGTGTGGTCCAGAATAACACTATCTTGCACCGTCGTTTAGTCCTAGACACAGGTTAAGTTGATGATTTTTCTGTCTATTCCAAAAGTAGGACGTATAATCTTTTACAGGTGTAAAGTGCTAAGAAAACATTCATTTTCTTGAAAAAAACCTGAAAAATTTAACATTTTATGCATCTAAAGCCCTCTTTTTTAAAAAAGATAGGGCTTTTTTCTTATTGTAATTAGGTCCCAACTCTACGAAACTTAGAATATATGACAGAAAGTTAAGATTTTCTACTTAAGACCTAAAAGAAATGTATAATTATGAAATTTTATTGTCGAAAAAAAGTGAAAAATCTTGTTTTATTGAATCTTACTTTGGAGTAGACGCTGGAGGGAGGAGCTAAATGAATCTGCTGGGTGATATAAGCTTTCAAAAGCTTCAGGCAGGTGTACAGGCGGCCAATACGAGACAACGTGTGATGGCCGATAATATTTCCAATGCGGATACCCCGTATTTTAAGCGTTCGGAGGTTTCATTTGAAGAACTGCTTCAGCAGCAAATGGACGGTGATGTCACGCCATTGCGTGGAAAAGTAACCAATTCAAGACATTTCCAAATAGGACCTGTGAACTCCATTCCTGATGCCACGGTCATCAAAGATGGGTACTCAGTCATGAATAACAACATGAACAACGTAGATATAGACAGAGAAATGAGTCTTATGGCTGAAAATCAACTAAGATATAATACCTACATCCAAGAAATTAATGAGCGCATCAAAATGATGAGAACAGCGGTAGAAGGGAGATAGGACGAGGTGAAGATTAACAACGGCTTTGATATTAGTGCATCTGCTCTTACGGCCCAGCGGTTGCGGATGGACGTTATATCGAGCAACATTGCCAACGCAGAGACGACTCGGGCGAAGGTAGAGAATGGACAAGCAATTCCATATCGGAGAAAAACGGTTGTTTTGGAGCCGAACCAATCTGGCTTTGCCGATGTTTTGAAGGCTCAAATGGAAGGAAGTAGTACAAGCGCCGCTGGCGTTAAGGTTTCGCAAATTCAGGAAGATCAGTCACCTTTGAAGCCAGTGTACAATCCGGGTCATCCGGACGCTGATAAAGATGGCTATGTATATATGCCTAATGTAGACATAATGAAAGAAATGGTCGACATGATTTCCGCAACACGCTCATACGAAGCCAATGTAACAGCTCTGAATGCTTCAAAGGCGATGGTTTCCAAAGCGCTTGAAATCGGCCGCTAAGTTCCAGGACTACTAACTACTTAATAGGGAGAGTAAAACATGATTCAGAACGCCATGTTTAACGTACAGACACCGGTAATACAGCAGATTCAATCGCCTAACAATGAGTTGACGAAAGCGACGCCTTCCGAATCCTTGAAGGATTTTGGGTCCTTCCTAAAGGATGCTCTCAATGAAGTAGGGCAGCAGGAAGCCGCTACACACCAGATGTCCGACCAATTCATGGCAGGCAAAGTTGATGTAGATCAAGTCATGATCACTTCACAACAAGCGCTGCTTTCCCTGCAGCTTACTACACAGGTCCGAAACAAAGCGATCGAAGCCTATCAGGAGATCATGCGTACACAGATGTAAAGTGAGGGTTTAGCAAAGTTTCGGATGGGGTGACGGAGTGAACGAGAGAATCGCCCAATACCGGGATAGGATTTTCGGGTATTGGAATAATTTCAGCAAAAAACAGAAGATATTACTTGTTTCGACATTAGCATTCATCATTATCGCCATTGTAGTGCTAACGATGCAGTTTACCAAAACCGAATATGAAGTGGCCTTCCGGGATTTAAATGCAAATGATGCCGCTGGGGTCATTAAATATCTCGATTCTGCGGGTATACCGTATCAGCTTAATGCTGGTGGGACACAAATTTCAGTCCCAACCGCTAGTGCAGATAAGGCGAAGGTAGATGTTGGGTCCCAAGGGCTGATACAAAAGGGGTCAATCGGCATGAGCGCCTTTGACCAGTCCTCCTCGGCCATTGGCATGACGGAGAACGAGTTCAATGTGAAGTACAATAACGCATTGAACGGCGAAGTACAGCAACTGTTGGAACGGATGGACGGTGTCCAAAGCTCCAAAGCTGTCATTAATATGCCAAAGGAAAACATCTTTGCCGGACTTGAAGAAAAGGACAAAGCCTCTGCTTCGGTTCAAATGGAATTCGAACCTGGTTTTACTCCCAATCAACAAGCGATCGACGGATATTTTAACCTGGTAAAAACGGCTGTACCGAATTTGCCAGTAGAAAACATTACGATCACCAATAAGGAGTATGAGTTAATTCCAACGGCCAAGGGCGGCCAAGGCGGACTCACGAGTGGTGTTCAGGAAAACATGGCTCTACAGAAGAAGTTTGAGAGCGATGTAAGGAATAATGTCCAACAATTTTTGTCGAAAATTGTTGGAGACGACAAGGTAAACGTGCTGGTTATGTCCCAGCTAAATTTCGACAAAGTAACATCAAAGGAACAAATGGTCACACCTGTTGACCAAACGAAAATGAAGGGTATTGAAATCAGTGCCCAACAAATTCAGGAAAGTTATACGGGCAGTAGTGGACAGACTGGAGGAGTTGCAGGGACAGGAACGCAGGATGTCCCGGGTTACCCTGGAGGAGCCAATTCCGGCAATACCAGTTCGGATAAGAGCTCAAGTACGATTAACTACGAAGTTAACCGAATTGCAAGGGATATTATCCAAAGTCCGTACACTGTAAAAGATTTAACCATTAATGTAGCAGTTGAACCACCAACAGGTCAGCAAACGTTGGATACTGCAACTCAGACAGCAATTCAAAACATTTTGGTTAATATTGTAAGAGCGTCGCTAGCGAATTCCGGTACTACTTTTACAGACGCTGATTTGGCTAAAAAGGTTTCAGTGTTCTCGCAAGCTGCTCCGGCGCCTACGAGTACCAATACATTCTTCTCAGCTTCCAACCCGTGGATGTGGGGCATCGGAGCTGCAGTTCTGGCACTGTTGGCGGGTGTAATCTTCTTCATCGTACGCAGTCGTCGTAATCAGGAAGAAGAGTTGGATGAAGAATTGCAACTCATGCCAACGCCGACGGAATTCCCGTCCATTACGATGGAAAGTGTGACAAATGAAAGTCAAGTGCGTAAACAGCTTGAAAGTCTGGCGAAAAAGAAACCCGACGAATTCGTCAATCTGCTTCGTACATGGCTGGCTGACGAATAGAGGTGAGTTCATTGGCAAAGGCAAGCAGTCAAGGTTTAACGGGAAGACAGAAAGCAGCTATTCTTTTGATCACAATGGGGCCAGAAGTATCTGCTCAAATATTCAAGCATTTGCGTGATGAAGAGATCGAGCAACTTACATTGGAAATTGCCAATGTACGGAAGGTCGATGCCATTGAAAAGGACTCCATTATGGCCGAGTTTCATCAAATTTGCCTGGCTCAGGAGTACATTTCCCAAGGCGGTATTAATTACGCCAAAGAAATATTGGAAAAAGCGCTCGGATCACAAAAAGCTGTTGAGGTCATTAACCGTTTGACAGCGACATTACAGGTGAGACCTTTCGATTTTGCTCGTAAGGCGGATCCGAACCAGATATTGAATTTTATACAAAATGAGAATCCGCAAACCATTGCTCTCGTGCTTTCATACTTGCAGTTCGAGCAAGCGGCGGCAATTCTATCGTCCCTGCCACAGGAAAAGCAGGCAGAAGTGGCCCGGCGTGTTGCTGTCATGGACAGTACATCTCCAGAAGTCATCTCTCAAGTGGAGAGAGTATTGGAGCAAAAGCTCTCGGCAACTGCGACGCAGGATTACACGAATGCAGGCGGTATCGAGTCTATCGTTCAGATTTTGAATGGCGTAGACCGCGGAACCGAGCGTACAATTCTCGACTCGCTTGAAATTCAAGACCCTGAACTGGCTGAGGAAATCAAGAAAAGAATGTTTGTTTTCGAGGATATCGTCAATGTGGACAACCGGTCCATTCAACGCATTATCCGCGATATCGACAATGCAGACTTGCAATTGGCGCTTAAAGTGTCCAGTGAAGAAGTACGCGATGTGATTTTCCGAAATATGTCGAAACGTATGGCAGAAACCTTCAAAGAGGAAATGGAGTACATGGGACCGGTGCGGCTGCGTGATGTGGAAGAAGCACAAACACGTATCGTATCAACGATCCGCAGATTGGAAGAGGCCGGTGAGATTATAATCGCACGCGGCGGAGGAGATGACATCATTGTCTAACTTGATTAAATCTTTCCAATATGTGCCTGTAGAGGCTTTGAAAACGATTGATGTGGCACATACGTACGTGTCAGAAACGACGGATGAAGAAATCACAACCGAATATACGGAGCCGGAGCCTCAGCGAGATTATGAGGCAGAACGGCTCCGAGATGAAATGCTGAATGATGCTAAGGACTTTGCCGAACGTCAGGTGCGCGAGGCGGCTGAAGAAGCGGAACGAATGCTTCAGGAAGCACAGCAGCAGATTGAAGATTGGTGGCAGGAACGACGCGAACATGACGATCAGTTGATTCAGTCGATAAAAGCAGATGGATTTCAACAAGGGTATGAAGAAGGCCAGAAGCTGGCCGAGGCTGAGCTTCAGACGAAATCGGAGCAGATGATGGAAGAAGCACAAGATATTCTGCGTCAGGCCTATGAGATTAAGGAACAACTGATTCAGGAAGCCGAGCCTTTTCTGGTTGAACTGAGTAGTGCGATTGCCGAGAAGGTGATTGAAAAACAGCTTAGTCTTGAACCGGAATATACGATTGAGTTAATTCGCAAAAATTTGGCTCGTAAGCGAGAAAAAGGAATCATTACATTGTGTGTGTCGCCTCAGCATTTCGCATTTGTGCAAGGTGCACGGGAAGAATTGTCATTAACTGTCGATTCGCAGGCAGAACTGCAAATTATACCTGATGGTACCGTAAAGGATCGCGGTTGCGTCATTCGTTCTTCCTTTGGAAGTGTGGACGCCCGGATCGATACACAATTAGCTGAGATTAAAAAGGAACTACTGCGTCTGGCACATGAAAATGAGGAGCGAAGACATGAAGGGGCTTAATGCGCAGCGCTACATGGATCATTTGCGACAGCTGGACCCAGTTCGGGTGAATGGCAAGGTTACACAGGTTATCGGCTTGATGGTTGAATCGGAAGGTCCAGACGCTAGTATCGGGGATGTTTGTTATATTTATCCGGGCAAAGCGGCAAAGCCATTGCAGGCAGAGGTTGTTGGCTTCAGAGACAATAAAGTGCTTCTGATGCCACTTGGAGAACTACAATCCATTGGTCCTGGTTGTGATGTCGTAGGCACAGGGAAGCCGCTGAATGTGCAGGTGGGATCGGAACTCTTAGGCAAAGTGCTGGATGGTTTGGGCCAGCCTTTGGACGGATCACTGATTCCCTCGCGGATGGCGAGATATTCAACTTTCAATATACCGTCTAATCCGCTGAATCGTCCGCGTGTACAGGAACCCATTAGTATCGGAGTACGTGCAATTGACGGGTTGCTTACGATTGGTAAAGGACAACGGGTTGGTATTTTTGCGGGTTCGGGTGTAGGTAAGAGTACTTTGATGGGGATGATTGCCCGTAATACGGAAGCAGATGTGAACGTAATTGCCCTGATCGGAGAACGTGGACGCGAGGTGCTGGACTTTATTGAACGGGATTTGGGCCCAGAGGGACTAGAACGCTCTGTAGTCATTGTGGCAACTTCCGACCAACCTGCGTTGATCCGCATTAAGGGTGCACTTATTGCAACGACGATAGCGGAGTATTTTCGGGATCGCGGGTTGAATGTCATGCTAATGATGGATTCAGTTACCCGGTATGCGATGGCTCAGCGTGAAGTCGGTCTAGCAGTAGGGGAACCACCAGCAATGAGAGGATACACTCCATCTGTGTTCGCTAGTCTGCCTAAGCTGCTGGAACGCGCAGGGACAGGACCTACTGGCTCTATAACCGCCTTTTATACGGTGTTGGTTGATGGTGACGACATGAACGAGCCCATCGCAGATGCGGTGCGTGGGATATTGGATGGACACATTGTCTTGAATCGCGGGATTGCGAACAAAGGACATTTTCCTGCAATTGATGTGTTAGCAAGTATTAGCCGGGTCATGAAGGACATTGCACCACGAGATCAGATAGATGCTGCCGAAAACATTAAGCGCTTGATGGCCATTTACAAAGATTCAGAGGACCTGATTAACATTGGGGCTTATCAACAGGGTTCGAATGCAGAAATTGACGAATCTATGGAGCGCATACGGGATATATGGGATTTTACAAGACAAAGAACGGATGAAAAGGCTGAGCTGGACGAAGTACGAGAACGTTTGATTTCTGAATTTACGAGGAGATGAAGGTTGAACGATGAGATTTCAGTATTCCTTTCAAAAAGTTGTAGACTTGAAAACGAACGAAAAGTCACAGGCCGAATGGCTGCTTTCCAGTGCTGTTGGACAATTGCAGGTTGAGGAGCAGACATTAACACAGCTTATAGGCGAAAGGAATCGGGTCATATCCGCTATTCAAAAGGCTGCCGAAGATTGCGCGCCACTCTCTAGCATTCAGGAATTACAAGCTTATGTCAATCATCTGGATCAATGTATTACACGCAAGCATAGGGATGTTCAATATGCGCAGCAAAATGTGCAAAGCAAACAAACCGTTTTGACCGATAAAATGCTGGATGAACAAGTTTGGCTGAAAGCGAGAGAGAAGGCCAACGTGAAATTCCAACAGGAAATGCTCCTGCGCGAGCAGAATGAGCTGGATGAAATGGCTTCCGTGCGATTTGCCATGAAAGCCCGGTAAGCGGAACGTCATAGGATACGCATATCAGCTGCCTGAGGAGGAAGACGATGGCACAGAAGTTAGCAGAAAATGAACTGGATATGGATTTAGGGAAAGAATCAGGCGGGGGATTTGAACGGTTTATGTTTTTCCTGATTCCGATTGTTTTCACAATTGTTCTGGTCGGGGTCTTGCTCACACTGTTCAATATGGACTTCAGAAGCGAAATGATCTCATTAGGGAACAAAATACCAATTGTTAAAAATTGGATTCCTGAACCGAAGGATAAAGCAACCCAGACAAAAGAGGCAGATCAGAAGGCACAGTCTGAAAGCTCTGAAGCAACCATTCAGCAGTTAAAAGCGGATTTAGCCAAGCAGACGGAAGAACTCAAAAAGGCTACGGCTGCTAAGACGACACAAGATAAAAAGGTTACTGAACTTCAGAATCAGGTCAATACACTGAAAAGGCAACAGGAACAACAGTCGCAGACGGGTCAACAGGGACAGGTCGGGCAGCAGGGACAAGCAGGTACGCAAACTACAGACGGAACAACAAATGAAGATCCTTATGTAAAACAGACCAGAGAACTTGCCAGCATGTATGAAGGAATGACGGCAAGTAAAGCTGCACCGATTATGGAGAATCTGACTACGGAAGAGACCGTGCAGCTGTTAAGTTATATGGACCCTGCCAACAGTGCGAAGATTTTGCAAAAGATGGACGCTAAAAAAGCAGCGGATATTACAATGGCTCTGAAAAACGTAACGCCATCTACGGATTTATCGGTAGCGGCGTTGCAGTCCCGTTTGAAAAAGGATCAGGGTAGTACAGCTGGAACGACGAGTAAAAGTCTGCAAAGTACTCAAATCAGCAGCACATTTGCTTCCATGGACAAGAAAAGTGGTGCCGAACTTATTTTACAAACTTACAAAATCAGTCCAGATAAGGCATTAAACATATTAAATACAGTAGATGATTCGACACGTGCTTCTTTACTGCAAAATATGTCTGCGAAGGATGCAGGTCAGACCGCGAAAATTTTGAATAAGCTGATGGGCAGTAAGTAATTTAAATTGAAGGGAGGTGAAAAATATATGACCCTTATTTCTCAAAGTGTATCTCTTAGCTCTAGCCCAACAGCTAGCAGTACGACAGCGTCAGCAACAAGTACAACCACGGCTGCTGGAGCAACCACGGGTGCCTTTAATCAAACACTAACGCAAATGATGACAGGCGGGCAAACAGGCTCGGCTGGAACAGATGCGAATGGTTCTCCATTAGTTATGGTACTACCGCTTATTGCAAACGGAGAATCTGCGGAAGCTCCAACCGAGCCGCTTGTTGAAACATTGGCTCCTTTGCTGCAAAATCTCGAAAAGTTGGATGATCAGGTAGTTGCCGATCCTGCGCTGCTTGCAGCTTTACAATCATGGATTCAGCAAGTACAACAGTTTTTGCAAGGCAATGGAACAAATCAAAAGGCAGACGGCGGGGAAACGGCAGAGGCTACAGGCTTAACAGCGTTGGCAGCTAATCCGGCAACTCTTCGGTTTGCATTACAGGACGCTTTGTCACAACTTGCCAATGTAGCAGAGCAGGCTTCGGGCGACCAAAAGGCTAAGGTGACACAGTTACTACAATCGCTTCAAAGCGCAACAGCTGGGACTGGAGCTATTTCCGATGAACAGTGGAATGGAGTATTGAAAGCTGTGGAACTTGCTGATAGTGGAGATTCACAAGTGGTTCAGCCTTCTGCACAACGGGCAAACGGTGCTCAGACATTAACTGCAGCATCTACAAACAAACAGGTTACTCCTCAGCAGCAAGCAAGTCAGGGTGAAACTAGCCAGCAAGGCTCAGAAGGACAACGTTCATCAACGAATCTTCTCGTTCAGTCCGCAGTTAAAACGACTGTAACGGATGAAGCGGGTACATTCGTAGATGCAGCTGAGCAAGCGGATCCGTCGGCAACTGATAATCAGACTCCGGTGATCACGACTGCGGGGCAGCTTTCGGTACAAACGCAGGGAACAACACCTTCGGCTCCGGCTCAACCAGTCGTACATGTACGACAATTTGCCAAGGAGATGACTGAGTTTGTAGTGCAGAAACTTGATATTGTAAAGCACACTGGTTTGACAGAAGCGACCATCATGCTTCGTCCAGATCATCTGGGCCAGCTGGAGGTTAAGCTGACGATGCAAAACGGCCATCTGGTTGCCCAGTTTATGACTGAGCATAGCGGGGCGAAGGATCTGCTGGAACAGCAAATGTCTCAGTTGCGTACGAGTCTTCAGAGTCAAGGTATTCAAGTGGATAAAGTAGAAGTAACGCACAATGAGTCGCTATCCTCCCATATGTATCAGGATGGACGCGGTTCTGGAGCTAATCAGCAGCAGCAATCTAACCAACGTTCTAAAGCTCGAGGTAGAGAAGAGAGCGAGGATGCTTTGAAAGTAGCTGAAATGACAGAAGAGCTTCGTAACTGGACAGCAGAACAACGCGCAGATGACATGAATCGGACAGGCTCCTTTACAGCACAAGCGTAATGATGGAGGTGAGAACACAATGACGACTACAGACAACAATGTATCCACCAGTAACGTCTGGCCGAATTACAATGTGAATAATGTCAAAACAGCAAGCGCCAAGGATACTAAGACGATGGGTAAAGATCAATTTTTAAAGATATTGATCACTCAGCTACAAAATCAGGATCCAATGCAGCCTTTGGAGGATAAAGAATTTGTCGCCCAAATGGCACAGTTTTCCTCGGTGGAACAACTGATGAACATATCTACGCAGTTGACTGCATTGGGCCAGTCTTTGGGTACAGCTTCTGGTTTGATAGGAAAAGAAGTTAGCTGGATTGAGCCAGGTAAAAAGGATTCCATTACAGGTGAAGCAGGCGCAGGTACAGTGAAAAGTGGAATCGTAGATTCCATCGTTATTCGCGACGGTGTGCAGTATGCCAAAATGGGAGCGGCTGAGGTGGCATTAAAAGACGTAACATCAGTAAGCCAGGCTAACACAACGGCTCCTGTTACTGATACGTCAGATACTACATCTTCTTCCTCTACTGGAAGCGGTGAGAACTCATGAATGACAGGATAACGGTCGGACGCCTTTTTCCTACCAACGTTCCTCCGGCAGCGATTTCTCAAAACCGAGTAAATTCGGTAATTAAGGACACCAAGCCGTTTGGTCAGGTGTTGCAGGAACAGGTGCTCAAGCTCAGCAACCATGCAGCCAAGCGGCTGGAGCAGCGAGGAATAGAGTTGAGAAGTGACCAAATGGCGAAAATTAACTCTGCTGTGGATAAGGCTGCTGCCAAGGGCGCTAAAGAATCTTTGATTTTAATGCAAGATATGGCTTTGATTGTTAGTGTGCCTAATCGAACAGTTGTTACTGCGATGGACAAGCAGTCCATGGAGGATAACGTATTTACGCAGATAGATAGTGCTGTAATTATTTCATAAAAAGTGGCTGGCCCGAATAGGAAAGCCATGAAAAAGCCGCGGATCGACTGATGCGGCCAACTAAGCAACCAATCAGAGGAGGATTTATACTCAATGTTGAGATCAATGTATTCAGGTGTATCGGGCATGAAGGGCTTTCAAACAAAGCTGGACGTTATCGGTAACAACATTGCAAACGTAAATACTACAGGCTTCAAGTCCAGCCGAGTGATGTTCAAGGATATTTTGAGCCAAACCAGCTCGGGCGCAAGTGCACCTGATGCTACGACAACTGCAGGTCAAAATGCCAAGCAGGTAGGTTTGGGGGTTTCGGTTAGCTCAATTGATACACTGCATCTTCCAGGTAGTGCGATGACCACGAATAACCCAACGGATTTGCGGATTAATGGTGACGGATTTTTCCTGGTCAAAATGAATGATGCACAGGAAGTTCCCTATCTGACTCGTGCGGGTGATTTCCACATAGATGCAAACCGGAATCTGGTTACTTCCGATGGATTTTTTGTGGGAAATTTGGATGGAGATCCAATCACACTTGAAGACAATGTTACGGCAGTCTCTATCTCACAGGATGGCACGATTGTACAGCAATTAGATGATGGTACAGTGAATAATGGCACGCAAATTGGTATAGCCAGAGTTACTAACCCGGAAGGTTTGGAGAAAATTGGAGGCAGCCTGTATCGTACAACGGTCAACTCTAACATTGATGAACTTGAGCCTGGAGCAGCCAACTCAGAGGGGCGTGGAGCTATCATCGCGGGTCAGCTGGAAATGTCCAACGTTGATCTGACAGGCGAATTTACCGAAATGATCGTGGCTCAGCGTGGATTCCAAGCGAACTCACGTATCATTACGACTTCGGATGAAGTGCTTCAGGAAGTTGTAAACTTGAAACGATAATCTCATTTAAACGCGGAGGAGTAGAGGCTCCTCCGCACCTATCAGGAGGTTGGTGTTACGATGATCCCGTTAACGCGGCTAAACGGCTCGCCTATGTGGCTTAATGCGCTGCTCATTGAGACTGTGGAGGAAACACCGGATACATACGTCACTTTGGTGACGGGGAAACGGTTGATTGTATTGGAAAAAGCGGCAGATGTCGTCTCCTTGATCAAGAGTTACAGCCGTGAAATCGGCATGCATGCCGCCACGATAAAAGTGCAACAAATGGAGGAAGACGAATGAAGAAGATGCTGCCATGGCTCATTACAATTTTACTCGCGATTACTTTGATTGCAGGCGCGGCCTTTGTACTTATACCAGCGCTTAGCGGGAAGAAGTCGGAAGTCATACCGAATGCGCAAGCCGCTCAAGCAGAACAACTTCCAAGATTGTCAGCAGATGAATTGGTGGAAGTAAGCTCTGAAATTACCGGTATCAAAACGAATTTGGCAGACGCAGATTACATTGTGCAGATGAATCTTGCTTTTCAATTGAATGATGCCAAAGCAAAAGAAGCTTTTGAAAAAATTAAGGACATCAGTATTAAGCCCATCGTTATTCAATTACTTGCAGACACCAAACCTGATGAGCTCAGAACGGCTAAAGGCCGGGATCAGTTCAGTGACAAGCTGACGGATCTCATCAACAAGTCGCTCCCTGAAGGTCACCTGGGGAACGCCAAAATTACAGACTTTTTGCTGGCAGCCATTTGATTCCAGGTGATCTTGTCAGGAACACGTAAGGGGGTGAATAACATTGGTGGATGTACTGTCACAAGGGGAAATTGATGCCCTTTTAGCAGCTCTCTCGTCCGGTGAAATGGATGCGGAAGAACTCAAAAAGGAAGAAACCCAAAAGAAAGTTCGCGCTTATGATTTCAAGAGAGCGCTTAGGTTTTCCAAGGACCATATACGAAGTCTGACGCGGATACACGAGAACTTTGCCCGGTATCTGACCACTTATTTTTCAGCACAGCTTCGTACTTTTGTCCAAATTAATGTCGTTCAGGTGGAGCAGCTTCCATATGATGAATTCATTCGCTCCATTCCGAAAATGACCATTCTAAACATTTTTGAAGCTGAACCACTGGAAGGCCGAATGGTGCTTGAGGTTCACCCGAACGTAGCTTATGCCATGCTGGACAGGCTTCTCGGAGGAACAGGTTCGGCACCAACTAAGGTTACCGCATTGACCGAAATCGAGACGACGATCATGGAGCGAATTTTCAGCCGTACCTTTGATAGCCTGCAAGAGGCTTGGAAAACGGTACTGGACATTGAACCACGTCTAGAGGCTATGGAAACAAATCCGCAGTTCATGCAGATTGTTTCGCCGAATGAGACGATTGCTCTGATTTCGCTTAGCACCAAAATTGGTGATACCACAGGGATGATTAACCTCTGTATCCCGCACGTGGTATTGGAACCTATTATGGCCAGACTGTCCACGCACCAGTGGTTTACATCCGAAAAGAAATCAAGGGCGCCTGAAGAGATAGACGCCTTGAGATTACGGGTCACCAAAGCAGAGCTTCCTATTATTGCGGAGTTGGGTGAATCCCGGATAAATGTAGCTGAGTTTTTGGGCCTTTCGGTAGGGGATGTCATTTCATTGAACAAGCCAGTCAAAGAAGGACTATCCATCCGGGTAGGCGAGAGATTGAAGTTTATGGGAAGTCCCGGCATGGTAAGAGATCGTGTTGCCGTACAAATTGATGAAATTGTCAACGAAGGAGTTGAAGAAATTGACGAGTAAAGACTATTTGTCCCAGGAGGAAATTGATGCCTTGCTGAAACAGTCTGAAGCGGGGACGGATTCTACTCCCGCAGGCAAGACCGTTGACGATTTTCTGACTTCCCTGGAGCAAGATGCTCTCGGGGAAATCGGTAATATAACGTTCGGCAGCGCAGCTACGGCTCTTTCCACACTGCTCGGTCAAAAGGTGGATATTACGACACCTAAAGTTTCAATTATTACACGTTCTGAATTTGAAACTGCATTTCCAAAGCCGCACGTAGCCGTACATGTAAATTATGTCGATGGATTTGAAGGCATTAACTCGCTCGTAATTAAAAAGCGTGATGCGCAGGTTATAGCAGATTTAATGCTTGGTGGTGGAGGAAATCCGGCAGATGAAGAATTGAATGAAATTCACATCAGTGCCGTGCAGGAAGCGATGAACCAGATGATGGGATCGTCTGCGACCTCTATGTCTACCATGTTTAATCGTTTTGTTAATATATCTCCACCAGGGATTGATATTTTGGATCCTCTGCACGGTGATGGAGTATCCAGCCTGCCAGATGAAGAGACGTTGATTACAGTATCCTTCCGGTTATTGATTGGAGATCTGATTGACTCTACGCTGATGCAACTGTTACCTGTTAATTTCGCCAAAAAGATGGTGAGCATCTTAATGAATGGCGGAGAGGATGACGAGCAACCGCAAGCGTCCGCACAGCAGGCAGCTGCAACAGCTGCTCCCGAAGCGCCGACACAAGCTAGTACTCCGCAGCCGCCGTCACCAGCCTACCAACAGCCGCCTGCAGCCGCACAGGTGCCGCAAGATGTAGGCTATGGGCAACAACCGCCGATGTATCCTCAAGACCCGGGATATGGGCAGCAGGGCGCTCCAGGGTATGGAACGCCGGGTTATGGAATGCCAGCAGGTGTACCGCCGCAAGTGCCTTATGGAACGCCTCATCATTACGGGGCCGTACCGCCAGGGCGCAATGTAAATGTGCAGCCTGTACAATTTTCTAACTTGCAGTCCGGTGGATTTCCGCAAGTGGATGAAAACAATTTAAATTTATTGATGGACATTCCCCTTAGAGTCACCGTAGAATTAGGAAGGACCCAAAAGCAAATTAAAGATATTCTGGAGCTCTCACAAGGTTCAATTATTGAACTGGACAAGCTTGCCGGGGAGCCGGTGGACATTATGGTTAACAACAAACTGATTGCCAAGGGCGAGGTTGTCGTAATCGACGAGAACTTTGGCGTGCGTGTAACGGATATTGTAAGCCAATGGGACCGAATTCAAAAATTACAATAAAAGCATAATTTAGGGAGGATTTATTTCAGATGGCAAACCGTATTTTGATCGTGGACGATGCTGCATTTATGAGAATGATGATTCGGGACATCCTGTCCAAAAATGGATTTGAAGTAGTAGGAGAGGCCCAGGATGGATCACAGGCCATTGAAAAATTCAAGGAGCTTCGTCCGGACCTGATTACGATGGATATCACGATGCCTGAGATGGACGGCATTGCCGCTCTGAAGGAAATCAAACAAATTGACCCGAATGCAAAGGTTATCATGTGTTCCGCGATGGGTCAGCAAGCTATGGTAATTGATGCCATTCAAGCTGGCGCAAAAGATTTTATCGTTAAGCCATTCCAATCGGATCGGGTTATCGAAGCCATCAACAAAACACTGGGTGTGTAAGGCGCATCCAGTATGGATACACAACAGGGTGCCTCTGACGCTTTGAGTACATCCAGCAATATAGGAAACATTGCTTGGGTCCTTTTCGTGCTAATCTTTATCATCGTACTGATCGTGTACTTGATACGGTTTTTGAGTAAAAGAAATCAGAGCTGGTTCAGCAACCGCTCCGTTCGCATACTGGGAGGCGTGGGGCTTGGCCCCAATAAATCCCTTCAGCTTGTTGAAGTTGGTAGCAGTGTGTACCTCATTGGTGTGGGAGAAGATATCCGGCTTGTTGACAAAGTATCCGATCCTGAAGAAGTGGAGCAAATTTTGGCCGCACTGGAGCAGGAAGCTTCTCTGCAGCGCGGCCCAATTGCCCCGCTATTCGCTAAAATTGCGGATAAGCTTCGCCGGAACAACGCGGCACAGCAGCAGCAACCTGAAGAGGAGACGTCTTTTCATGAGATGTTTGAATCCAAGCTCCGGCAGATGCCGAATCGCAAGGATAAACTTGAAAAGCTGCGCAATGAGGAGAATACTACAGATCGGTCGGGAGATTCATGAGAAAAAAGATTATACTAGCATGTTTGCTGCTTGTCTTATTCAGCTTCATTTCGGTGACGGCGGCCTCTGCGGAACCGATTCCGAACATTGATATTCAAGTCGGCAATTCGGACAAAGGACAGCCCGGTGCCACCTCGCTGTCTATTATTTTACTTATTACTGTCATTAGTGTAGCGCCCGCGTTGCTTGTACTTATGACAAGTTTTACGCGTATCGTGATTGTACTTGGCTTTGTGCGAACTTCATTGGGAACTCAGCAGATGCCGCCCAATCAGGTGCTTGTCGGACTGGCCTTGTTTCTCACCTTATTTATTATGGCACCGACCTTCTCCGCTATGAACGAAACTGCGCTTCAGCCGTATCTCAAGGGGGATATAACACAGTCTCAGGCACTGGATAAGGCATCGGTACCCATTAAGACCTTTATGTTCTCTCATACACGTGAGAAGGATCTACTGCTCTTTATGAAATACACCAAGATGGAAAAACCAAAGAATTATCAAGATATTCCACTAACGGTGATGGTTCCGGCTTATGCAATCAGTGAGTTGAAAACGGCATTTCAGATGGGCTTTATGATTTTCATACCCTTTTTAGTTATAGACATTGTAGTGTCCAGTACACTCATGGCTATGGGGATGATGATGCTACCACCAGTAATGATCTCGCTTCCTTTTAAAATACTGCTCTTCGTACTTGTAGATGGTTGGTATTTGGTCGTCAAATCATTACTTCTGAGTTTTAATACATGAATACTTTCTGCAAGGACAGCAATCAAGGAGGACGGCAATGACTTCGGAGTTTATTATTTCCCTGGCTGGGCAAGCGGTGTACATTGTACTCAAGGTGAGTGCTCCGATGCTGATTTTGGGGCTAGTCGTGGGTTTGATCATTAGTATTTTTCAAGCGACAACTCAAATTCAGGAGCAGACACTGGCCTTTGTTCCGAAGATTGTCGCCGTATTGCTGGCATTGCTTTTGTTCGGGCCCTGGATATTGACCACATTAGTGGACTTTACGTATAACATTCTGGACAATCTGTACAAATATATAGGTTAGGCTGAAAGTGATGAACATATTGTTGCAGAGTTTTCCTGTTTTTTTGCTGATTTTTTGTCGGATTACCTCGTTTTTTGTAGTAGCGCCTATTTTTTCAACCCGAGGGGTACCTAATATCTTTAAGGTCGGAATTTCAGGATTTCTAGCTTTGGTCGTGTATCTTACATATGGTACGCATCAACAGGTGCCGACCGATGTAGCATATGTGCTGTTAGTAGGGCGTGAGGTGCTGATCGGGTTGTTGCTGGGGTTTACTGCATATTTGTTCATGACAGCGATCCAAACCGCAGGTTCATTTATAGACCTACAGGTGGGATTCGGAATGGCCAGTGTATTTGATCCCATGACAGGGGCTTCAACGCCTCTTACGGGTAATTTCAAGTTCGCCATAGCTGTATTGTTCTTTTTGAGCATAAACGGGCACCATCATCTGCTAAACGCTATTTTATACAGTTATGATTGGGTACCGCTGACAAATGATTTTTTTATAAAGCTGTATGGTGGCAGTGTAACTGAATTCCTGGTACGTTCCTTTGCGGAATCGTTTATGCTGGCCTTTCAAATTGCTGCTCCCATTGTAGTAGCTACCTTTTTAACGGATGTGGGACTCGGTTTTTTAGCTAAAACAGCACCGCAATTTAATATTTTTGTCATTGGCGTGCCGCTAAAAATAATTGTGGGATTGTTCATGTTACTGCTTCTTATGCCAGGTTTTGCTTTTATATTCGAAAGATTGTTTTCTGTGATGTTCGAATCCATGCGCAACTTGTTGGATGTTATGGGTAATCGTCCTTAATGTCTGGTCTGGAGGAACGTAGTTTGTCATTTAAATATGCTATGAACCTGCAGTTGTTCTCAGGGGAAAAAACGGAAAAAGCTACACCCAAAAAGAAACAGGATGCAAGACAAAAAGGGCAGGTTGCCAAGAGCATGGAGTTGCCCGCTGCTGGTGTCCTGCTAGTTACGTTTTTTTGCCTCATGATTTTCGGCGGGTATTTTAAGGATCATGCGGTCCGCTTGTTTCGGGATATTTTTGTGAATCGGCTGTCTATGGAAGTAACACCGAATACAACGCTACTGATGATGGGTGAGTATGGTGTGCAAATCTTGATTATGCTGGCTCCTATTTTTGTGGGTGCCATTGTCATCGGGATCGCAGCGAATTACATGCAGATCGGTTTTTTATTAACCGGAGAGGGCATTACACCCAAGTTTAGCAAGATTGACCCGATTAAAGGATTCAAAAATATTTTTTCCATGAGGTCATTAGTTGAATTCCTGAAATCTGTTTTAAAAATGACCGTAATTGGTTATCTGGTGTACAGCGTACTTTGGAAAACAAAGGCTGACCTACCCAAACTGGCTGAGATGTCCGGCGACCAGATGTTGAGTTTTACGGCTTCATTAACAATGGAACTGGGACTCAAAATTGGTGTGGTGCTGTTCATTTTAGCAATATTGGATTATATGTATCAACGTTATGAGCATGAGAAAAATCTGAAAATGTCCAAACAGGATATCAAAGATGAGTACAAGAAAATGGAGGGTGACCCGCTGATCAAAGGGAAAATTCGCGAGCGGCAGCGCCGTATGGCTATGCAGCGCATGATGCAGGAGGTTCCTAATGCAGATGTCATCATCACCAACCCTACGCACTTTGCTGTGGCTTTGAAATATGACGGTTCGGAGATGGAGGCGCCGCAGATTATTGCGAAAGGACAAGATTATGTCGCGCTCCGAATTAAGGAAATTGCCAAGCAAAACGGCGTTATAACGATGGAAAACAAGCCGCTGGCGCGGGCGCTGTTTCAAAGAGCCGAAATCGGGGATGCGATACCAGCTGATCTTTTTCAGGCCGTTGCTGAAGTGCTGGCGTATGTATATAAATTAAAAGGTAAAGTGAAATAAAGGGATCGGAGGCCAAGAGACCCGTGAAAATAAAAGAAATAACCGTCCTTGCAGGCGTCATCGGTATCGTTCTTATGATGATTCTCCCGATCCCTTCATGGCTGCTGGATATTCTGCTCGTTATTAATATTTCTATTGCTTTGATGATTCTACTTGTTTCAATGAACACGAAGGAAGCTTTACAGTTCTCTATCTTTCCTTCATTGCTGCTCATTACAACGTTGTTTCGTTTGGCGCTCAACATTTCTACGACCAAACTTATTTTAGGTGAGGGTCATGCCGGCGAAGTAGTTGCTACGTTTGGTAGCTGGATTGCAGGCGGCCAAATTGCCGTCGGCTTTGTTGTCTTCCTCATTCTTGTGGTCGTACAGTTCATTGTTATTACCAAAGGATCGGAGCGGGTAGCAGAGGTGGGCGCCCGGTTTACATTGGATGCGATGCCAGGTAAACAAATGAGTATTGATGCTGATTTGAATGCAGGTCTAATTAATGAGCAGCAAGCCCGTGAACGACGCAGTAAAATCGAACGGGAAGCGGATTTTTACGGAGCTATGGATGGTGCGAGTAAATTCGTTAAAGGCGATGCGATCGCCAGTATTATCATTTTGATCATTAACCTGGTGGGCGGCTTTATTATCGGTATGGCCGTTCAGGGAAAAGGATTTCAAGAAGCGCTGTCAACGTATTCTGTTCTCACGATCGGTGATGGATTGGTCAGCCAGATTCCCGCGCTGCTCATATCCACGGCTTCAGGCTTGATTGTTACGCGGGCTACGTCGGATGGCAACTTGGCAGAAGATTTAACCGGACAGCTCTTTTCATATCCAAAATTGATCTACATAGTGGCTGCCACCATTGCATTATTGGGCCTTTTCACACCTATTCATATTATTACAACTCTTCCACTTGCGATTCTATTGTTTTTTGCAGCCCGAAGAATGCAGGGCAATATGGAACGCAAGCAAATTGCTGATGAACAGCTGGAGGAGGAGCAACAAATCGAAGAGGTGCGTAGTCCGGAAAGTGTCATTAATTTGCTTCAAGTAGATCCGATTGAATTTGAGTTTGGGTACGGGTTGATTCCGTTGGCGGATACACAGCAAGGCGGTGATCTACTGGATCGGATCATTATGATTCGCCGTCAATGCGCCTTGGAGCTGGGGTTGGTTGTGCCGGTTATTCGTATTCGGGATAACATTCAGCTCAAGCCTAACGAATATGTAATTAAAATTAAAGGCAATACAGTAGGCGGTGGAGAACTGTTGTTGAATCATTATCTGGCTATGAGTCCGGGATACGACGACGACTCCATTACAGGGATTGAAACGACAGAACCGGCCTTCGGATTGCCTGCGCTCTGGATTGACGAGAACACGAAGGATGTTGCTGAACTGTCAGGTTATACAGTGGTTGATCCACCTTCAGTTGTAGCTACTCATCTAACAGAGACGATCAAGAAGCATGCCCATGAGTTGCTTGGCAGACAGGAAACACGTTCGCTGGTTGACAATCTCAAGGAGAATTATCCAGTGCTGGTGGACGACCTTATTCCTTCTGTGCTTGCGATTGGGGACGTACAAAAAGTGCTGGCCAAGCTGTTGAAAGAAAAAATCTCTATTCGCGATATGGTGACTATATTCGAGACGCTGGCTGACTATGGTACTTATACAAAAGATCCAGACGTGCTGACTGAATATGTTCGTCAAGCGTTATCACGTCAGATTACGCAGCAGTTTGCACAGCAGGGAGAAACGTTGCGTGTTATTACCGTGGGACCAGGATTGGAGAAGAAAATTGCTGAGAGCGTGCAGCAGTCGGAGCAAGGTAGCTATTTGGCGCTTGATCCGGTGTCAACGCAAACGGTGTATCAAAGGATGATGGAGCAAATCAACCGTCTTATTCAATCGGGACAGCAGCCTATTGTGTTAACGTCACCGACAATACGTATGTATTTGCGGCAAGTGATGGAGCGGACGATGCAGGATGTCCCGGTGCTGTCGTACAGTGAGCTGGAGCCGAACGTTGAAATTCAAAGTGTCGGGGTGGTGAACTTATGAGAGTGAAACGATATGTAGTGGATACCATGCCAGAAGCCATGCTGCAAATCAGGGGTGACTTAGGAACAGATGCCGTCATTTTAAGTACCAAGGAAGTGAAGGTCGGCGGTTTTATGGGGATGTTCAGTAAAAAGAAAATTGAAGTGGTTGCTGCAGTTGAGGAGCAGCAACCTCAAAAGTCTCGGCGGACTGAACGCTCGTCACACCAGCTTGCCCGGGCTGCTTCGCCTCTAATGAACACCCCTGAGAAGCTGGAAAAACCATCAGTACCTGTAGTCCCCAGACAAGCAGCTCCAGAAGCTTATCGACGGGTTTCACAACAGATAACCGGTAGTTCCAAAGAAGAACAAGCTGAATTAACGGTTAATACAGAACAAGTTGCATCAGCAACGGAGCATTTGTCGCCAAGGTCTGCTAATAACCTGGAGACTCTATCTCAGGCATTTGATCAAGAAGTATTGCTTTCGAACCTGAAATCATCCAGTGAGCTGCATAAACAGCCAATCGAAGCAAGTGTTCCAGACAAGAGTGGAGCTGAGGAAAATCAGGCATTGCTTAATGAATTGCGGGAAATGAAAGCGATGATGACTCGGTTCTCCAGAAACTCTTCAATGGAAAGTACTTGGCCTGAGGCGCTACAAGAGATTTGTGAGCATGTGTTGGAACAGGAAGTGGCACGTGATTTACTGGAATATTGGATCGAACAGGTACATGTGCGTCGAAGTGAGCACCCTTTTGCGCCTGAAACTTTTGATTGGGAACAAGCCTTTCGTGAGGAAGTGACCAGTTTTATACAGACAAGACTGGATAAAGGGATCTCCCAAGATACCAAAATTGTGTATGTTGCAGGACCTACCGGAGTAGGAAAAACGACAACCATTGCAAAGTTGGCAGCGGAACAGTTGTTCAAACATCATCGCAAAGTTGGATTTATTACTTCTGACACGTACCGGATTTCAGCCGTCGAGCAACTGCGTACATATGCTACGATTTTGAATGTACCGCTTGAAGTTGTGCAATCTCCCGGTGACGTCCAAAGGGCTATTCAACGTCTGGAGCATTGTGACTTGATCCTCATGGATACTGCAGGGCGAAATTATCGTAATGAACTGCTTGTATCAGAACTGCAAAGTCTGCTTTCACCTATTAATGAAAGTGAGACGTATCTGGTACTCAGCCTGACATCCAAAAGCAGGGATATGCTCAATATAACTGGACATTTCAGTAAGTTTGGTCTTGGGAAGGTTGTATTTACCAAGATGGATGAGACGGGCAGTTGTGGCGGCATGTTTAATCTTTTACACCAGTTTCCGATGCAGTTGGCCTATATTACGAATGGACAAAATGTTCCTGACGACCTGCTTCATCCCGATGCAGAAATGGTGACAAATATGCTACTTGGAGCCAAAGTATCGTCAGGAGTTAACGGAGATTCCATATGAGTGATCAAGCCCAATCACTTAGACAAATGGCTTCATCCTTGGATAAGTATCGATTACCCCCACGTAATCGTCACGCAAAAATTATAACGATCACCAGTGGTAAAGGCGGGGTGGGCAAATCCAATTTTACGCTGAACTTTGCACTGGCCCTGCAATCTCTTGGTCGAAAGGTACTTGTGTTTGATGCTGACATCGGTATGGCTAATATTGATGTGTTGATGGGGGCCCATTCACAATACAATCTTCTTCACTTGTTAAAACGTGAAAGATCAATTGATGAGATTATTCAAACGGGTATAGGTGGTTTGCCTTATATTGCTGGAGGCTCAGGCTTAAGCGAACTGTTTGCGTTATCAGATGAGAATCTGAATTATTTTGCCGAAGAAGTAGAAAAAATGGCAGCAGACATGGATTATATTCTTTTTGATACAGGTGCAGGTTTATCCAAAGAAAATCTTAAATTCATCACTTCAGCTGACGAATGTATGGTAGTAACCACCCCAGAACCGACGTCTTTAACAGATGCGTATGCACTAATTAAAGTCGTCAACGGGTTGCAGAAAGATACGGTATTCAAAATTATAGTCAATCGTGCCGATAACGATAATGAGGCCCGTCAAGTTGCCGATAAGATCGCACTTGTTGCGAAACGCTTTTTGGAGATCGAAATCCCGCTGCTTGGACATATCAGTGATGATACTCATGTCATGCAGGCAGTCAAAAGACAAGTACCTTTTATGGTTGCTTTTCCGGGATGCGCGGCTTCAAAAGATGTACTGAATCTGGCACACCGTTTTGCAGCAATGCCACAGGTTCCACAACCAGGTGCATTGAGTGGAATCAAAGGATTTATGCAAAAATGGTTGCGGCGTTCTATGCATTGATTTTTGATGAGAGGAAACAGGGGTGTTTAACATGTGTGCTTACCGGGTGCTGGTTGTAGATGATTCGGCCTTTATGCGCAAAATTATTACAGATCTTATTGTAAGGGATGAGTCGTTCAACATCGTAGGTACAGCCGCCAATGGCAGAGAGGCTGTAGAGAAAGTGAAAGAATTGCAGCCTGATTTGGTCACCATGGATGTCGAAATGCCTGAAATGAATGGTCTTGAAGCGTTGCCACTGATTATGGCAGCCCATCCGCTACCTGTCATTATGTTGTCAGGCATTAATGAACAAGGCATGAAGGAGACCATCATGGCTCTGGAGGCAGGAGCTTTCGATTTTATAAGAAAGCCTTCCATTGCTCATGCGCAAGATATTGAGCAGGTGAGCAAGGCGTTGCTCGAACAGATGCATACTGCTATGCAAGCAGTACGCAGCCGCTTGGAGCGCAAGGAAGCGAATGAGCGCAAAGCTGCAATGGAACAAGCGAAAAAAACGCCAATGGAAAAGCCACCTGGACAGGCTGCGGCTGAGAAACGAGCTGGAAGTCAAGCTTCGGCAGACAAGCCTCCTGTTGTTCCGCTTGCTCCTCCACCTGCTGCATCGGCTCAACCCAAGAAAGATGCTGGGAAGTCCGTCCCAACAGCTGCCAAGCAGGAAACTAAAAAGCAGCTGTCTGGAACATCTGCTACAGGTGGCCGCATAGACAAGTCAGCTGTTCAGCCAAGGAAACCAGTGCAAGCACCTCATGTGCAGAAAAAAGAAGACTTGTCCATGAGTACGGGAATAACGTCGGGACAGCTGAAGAGCTCTGATCCGGCTGCTGGCAAATCAATACAGGGTAAGGATAAAGCAGGGCTTGTCAAGCCGGAGTCACGGAAGACGGTAACTTCATCAGCTTCTTCCGCTCCTGCGGCTGCAACGCCTCCAGTAACAGCACCTACAGCTCCAGCTGCACCACAGGGATTGTCACTTAAAAAAGGTGTGCATACGTCCAGCTTTCGAAAACTGGTGGCGGTCGGATGTTCTACTGGCGGACCACGGGCTCTTAAGACCCTGTTGGAGCGCATTCCTGGGGATTTTCCAGCTCCAATCGTTATCGTTCAGCATATGCCACCAAACTTTACTCGTTCGCTAGCACAACGTTTGAACACGTTGAGTCCACTACGCGTTGTGGAGGCTGAGCAGGGGATGACGCTGGAGACGGGAACAGCCTACATCGCACCAGGGGGATATCAGCTAAGAATTGTGCCTGGAGCCGGTGGTAAATACACGGTGTCACTGAAGATGGAGGAGGCTCGCAATGGTCACCGTCCTTCTGTAGATACGATGTTCGAATCGCTGCTCTCTTTAACCGCGCTGGAAAGACATCTAGTATTGCTTACTGGAATGGGTAGCGACGGGGCTAAAATGATGAAAAAGCTTTATGACGCTGGGGTTCAATCCACATTTGCTGAAAATGAGGAGACTTGTGTAGTGTACGGAATGCCCCGCTCAGCAGTTGAATTAAAATGTGTGCGCCACCTTCTGCCAATGCAGGAGATCGCCCCCAAGCTTGTACAAGTTGTGAAATAATCGGAGTGTAACTCATGGAGGAGGTGTCTCACAATGGACATGAACCAATATTTAAACATGTTTATTGATGAGTCGAATGATCATCTGCAATCTCTTAACGAAAATATGCTTCAACTGGAAAGCAATCCAACCGATCTAGGCATCGTTCAGGTGATTTTCCGTTCTGCCCATACCCTCAAAGGAATGGCTGCTACGATGGGGTTTGAAGACCTGGCATCGCTCACTCACCAAATGGAAAACGTTCTTGATCTGGTACGTAACAACAAGCTGGCGATGCATGAATTTATATTCGATACCTTATTTAAAGGTTTGGATGCCCTGGAATCCATGGTGCAGCACATTACAGAGGGAGGCGATGGAAAAGCGGATGTCTCCTCTATTGTATCTTCATTGCAATCTATCGTGAGCGGGGATTTCCTAAAGTCCGGCTCAAATGCTGCCACTGAAGAGTCTCCTTCTACAAAAGCAGGCACTAACGATAGTGCTGGATTGGTTTTGGACCAATTCCAGTATTCTGTACTGGAGCAATCGATTTCTGAAGGGCATCGTGTTCACTATATACAGGTAACAATCAGTTCAGAGAGCCAGCTGAAGGCGGCACGTGCCTTTATGGTATTCAACACACTGGAAAACTCTGGTGAAATCGTCAAGGCCTATCCGTCCGTACAGGATATCGAGCAGGAAAAATTCGAACAAAGCTTCTCGTTATATTACATAACGCAGAAAGAAGTTGGGGAGCTGGAAAAGGAAATCACGGGTATCTCTGAAATTGACACGGTCTCAGTGGTACAACTGGATCAGGAATCGCTTAAACAAATGAGCGAAGTTACTGCTGGACTCGCTGAGACAGCGGCGGTACAGGAAGCAGCTGTTGCCGTGCAGCCACCCGCTCCATCTCAGCCGCAGTCTCCAGCTGCGGCCTCTGTTGCCAAGCCAGCTGCAGGTAAAGCGCCAGCAGCCAAGGCGGCTGCTCCTACGCACAACCGTACGATTCGCGTAGATATTGAACGTCTGGATGTACTTATGAATTTATTCAGCGAGTTGCTCATTGACCGTGTGCGCTTAGAACAGTTAGCCAGTGAGGCTTCCAATCCAGCACTGACGGAAACGGTTGAGCATATGAGTCGTGTGAGCAGTGATTTGCAAAATGTTGTTCTCAAATTGCGGATGGTACCTGTAGATACTGTTTTCAACCGTTTCCCGCGTATGGTTCGCGATCTGGCCAAGTCGCTGGATAAAAAACTGGAATTGGTTATTACTGGAGCAGAGACTGAAATGGATCGGACGGTTATCGACGAGATTGGTGATCCTCTGGTGCATTTGCTACGTAACTCCGTGGATCATGGCATCGAGTCGGTAGCCGACCGGATTGCAGCTGGTAAACCAGAAACTGGAACCGTTCAACTGCGTGCTTTTCATAGCGGTAATAACGTATTTATCGAGATTGAGGATGATGGGAACGGGATTAACCGTGAAAAGGTACTAAACAGTGCTATTTCCAAAGGGATTTTGACAGCAGAACAAGCAGCTTCCATGACCGACGAGGAAGCTTATCAAGTATTGTTTGCTCCGGGCTTTAGTACAGCTGCAGTCATTTCAGACGTATCAGGACGCGGTGTCGGTCTGGATGTTGTTAAATCTAAAATTACCGCTTTGGGTGGTAATGTTACGGTTCACTCCACATTGGGCCAGGGCACTAATTTCTCTGTACAATTACCGTTGACTCTATCCATTATTGCAGCCATGATGATACAGATCGGTTCTGAAAAATATGCGATTCCTTTGTCTTCCATTGTGGAAACTGCGATCGTCAAGCGTAAGCAAATCCGTTCTGTGCATGGTAATAAGATGATTGCTTTCCGCGATTCTCATATCCCGCTTATCTCCTTGAGTCAGCTGTTTGAGGTACCGGACTTCAACGAAGATGAAGAAGAAGAGACAGAGGTCGTGGTCATCCGTAAGGGAGACCGTCTGGCAGCTCTTTCCGTACAGGACTTTTTGGGACAAAGTGAAATCGTCCTTAAAAATCTGGGCAAGTATCTTCCAAACATCCAAGGAATTTCAGGTGCCACGATTCTGGGTGACGGTCAGGTTGCTTTGATCATTGACCCGAATGTTTTCATTAAATAATGTCTTCATTAAAAATGAAAGAAATATGAGATTGCGGACATCAATAAGGAGGGTTTTTAAACATGGGAGAAGAAATTAAAGTTATCGTATTTAAGCTTGGTGAAGAGGAATACGGTGTTGAAGTAGAAAAAGTCCAATCTATTGAACGCATGGTGCCGATTACACGGGTTCCGAGAACTTACGATTTTGTTAAAGGTGTATTCAACATGAGAGGCGTGGTTATTCCGGTTATTGATCTTCGTGGCCGTTTTGGATTACCAGAAGCTGAATATACCGATCAAACACGTATTATTATCGTTGCTGTGGGCGAGATGCAAGTCGGCTTTATCGTGGATTCAGCGAATGATGTTATTGACCTGAATACTGACAACATTGAGACACCACCGGAAGTGGTTGGCGGTGTTAAGGCTAAATATCTTCGCGGAGTTGCTAAAATTGGTGAAGAACGTCTGTTGATTATGCTGAACTTGTCCGAAGTTTTGAACCGTAGCGAAATGAACCAACTGGAAGGTTTAGAGGATTAATATATGGAGAATCTGGGAAATCTCGAAGACTTCAAGTTGGATGTATTGAAAGAAGTCGGCAACATTGGCTCGGGGAACGCTGCTACAGCGCTCTCCCGGCTTCTCAATAAACCAGTCGATATGGGTGTGCCCAAAGTGCAAATGCTGCCCTTTGAGGAAATTGCGGACAAAGTCGGCGGAAATGAACAACTTGTTGTTGCAATATTTTTTAGAGTCGAAGGGGAAGCCCCTGGTAATCTATTCTTCATATTGCAACCTCAGGCGGCGAAAAGCTTACTTTCCCGTTTGGCGAATATTCCTTCGGATGACGAGGATAGCTTTAACGAAATGGAGCATTCAGCTCTGTCGGAGATCGGTAACATTTTAGCAGGCTCCTACCTTTCTTCGTTGGCGGATTTCACACGTTTATCCATGTATCCAACAGTCCCTGCGCTGGCACTGGATATGGCAGGAGCTATTCTCAGCTACGGACTGCTGCAGTTTGGGCAGATGGGGGATGCTGCTTTATTGATTGACACATCGTTTCTGGAAGGGCAGAATCAGATTGAGGGTCAATTTTTCCTGATTCCTGATCCAGAATCGTTCGGGAAAATCTTTAGGTCGTTAGGAGTCCCGATGAACGATGATTGAGGATAAAAGCATCATTAAAGTCGGCATGGCAGATTTAAATGTTACCAGCAACCCGAACTCGATTCGCACGACAGGGCTTGGCTCCTGCGTCGGATTGACCCTCTATGATCCTCATTTGAAACTGGCAGGCATGGCACATGTGATGTTACCGTCCTCGGATATTGCGCGTGAAGGGCAGTTGAATATTGCCAAATATGCGGATACAGCACTGCCAGAGTTATTTGAACGAATGTTGAAACTGGGTGCTGAACGGCGCAGACTGATTGCCAAAATGGCAGGAGGAGCGCAGATGTTTGCCTTTGCAGGTAGTGGAGACACCATGCGGATTGGCCCGCGCAATGTAGAATCGTGCAAGGAAATGCTTGTAGATCTGGGCATTCCTTTAATTGCGGAAGATACGGGTGGCAATTATGGACGAACGATTGAGTTGGACTCTGAAACTGGCGTTTTGAATATTCGAAGCGTACAAAAAGGTGTAAAGGAATTATAAACATGTTATTTGGTAGCTTACGCATTAATCTTTGGTCTGGAGTAGTCGGATTTATTCTGACTTTTGTGTTGTCCGTTGGCAGCAATCTGCTGACCACGAGCTTAATTCGTGGCTTAATCGCCTTCGTTTTTTGGTTCCTACTTGCATTTGTGCTGCGCTGGACACTGGGTGTGGTAGCGCGGCCAGATCTGGGTAATGCCCAAGACCGGGCAAGCTCTCAGGTAGATGGCGTAGGGGGAAATCTGGACCTGACGACACCAGACGAAAATGAAAACCTGAATGAATTGCTGAAACCGAAACCAGAGCAGACGGACGAGGGGAATAATGGTTTTGCACCTTTAAACCCACCCAAGCTGGTTTCCAACAAGGACCCTGAAGAATTGGCCAAGGCCGTTCGTCACCTGACAGACAAATAAGGAGGGTGAAGCCGATGAACGAGCGAAAAGCCGCTCATTTGAACCATTCCGAGCTGTGGGAGCAATGGAAAGAACACGGTGACAAGGAAGCAAAAAAGCAGTTAATTGAAAAGTATCTCCATATTGTGGAATATGTGTCGGGTCGTCTTGCAGTAGGCTTACCTAAAAATGTATCCAAGGATGATCTGGCGAGCAACGGTGTTATGGGTTTGATTGATGCTTTAGAGAAATTTGATTATGAGCGTGGTTTGCAGTTTGAGACTTATGCTTCTTGGCGTGTTCGCGGAGCAATTTTGGATGGTCTTCGTCAAGGAGATTGGGTTCCTCGTTCAGTTAGGGAAAAAGCGAAAAAAATCGAAGACGCCTACCAGCATTTAGAACAAAGGTATTTACGCACAGTAAGCGACGAAGAGATGAGTCATTATTTGGATGTCTCCGAGAAAGAGTTTCAAAGTATGATCCAAGAGGTCGCTGTAATGTCGATTGTCTCACTGGAGGACCCGATCCGCGAAGAAGAGTCGGAAACACGGCTTTCCTTGTTGGTAGATGAAAAGGCGAAAAATCCAGATCATAAGGTCAATGAATTCACACTGCGTGATGCCTTGGCACAAGGCATTGATAAATTAACTGAAAAAGAGCGTATCGTTGTTTCTTTATTGTATTACGAGGATTTGTCACTCAGCGAAATTGCTGAGGTCATGTCACTTTCTCCTTCGCGAATTTCTCAGTTGCATTCCAAAGCAATATTACGTCTGAGAGCGACACTGGACAAACAACGGGATTTGCTAATGCGTAAAGATTAACGTACGGGAGGTTACAGTAACAGTTAGACGGAAGGAGCACCCATGTGGAGAAGCAGTATGCTTTGGATCAGTTTTTAAAAGTGGTTGTCTCACCTGACAAACAATCCGCCTACTTGGAGTTTGCCAAACGTGAAGAAGGCTTTGCCTGTTCTGTGGAAGAATTAGAACGTTTTCTAAGCAACCAAAAAATATCTTACGGTGTAATTACCGATGCAATCCGCACATTTGCGGCAAATCCGGAAGATCATTTCTTCGGAAAATTACTGATTGCTCAGGGAAAGCAGCCGATCCACGGTACAGACGGAAAAATTAATCTGGCCGATATTGTGACCGGTGAAGATGCACATAAGCCACTTGAAACTGTGGATGGACGGGTAGATTATAAAGAATTAACTCGTCTAAGAAATGTAAAACGTGGACAACTGATTGCCGAACGAGTGGATCCTCTGCCAGGTGTACCAGGGATTGCTGTAACCGGAGAGGAAATCCCTTTTCTTCCAGGTAAAGAGGCACGCTTTAAAGTTGGAAAAAATGTAGTGATCCATCCGGAAGGCGTTGCGATGTATGCGGCTATTGATGGTTTAGTGACTACAACTGAAAAGGGCAAGCTTAATGTGTTCCCTGTGTATGAAGTGAATGGGGATGTCGATTATAGCGTCGGTAACATTGATTTTGTTGGAACCGTCGTCATTCGCGGGAATGTCTTGACCGGTTTTCGCGTTCGGGCGGCTGGTGACATTCGTGTCATTGGCGGTGTGGAAGGCGCTGAAATTGAGGCAGATGGTTCAGTGGAAATCAGCGGCGGTATTATCGGATACCATAAAGGATTTGTGAAAGCTGCACAAAATGTGAAATGCTCGTTTATACAAGATGGTAACGTGATCGCGGGAGCCGATGTGCTTGTATCCCAGAGCATCATGCATTCCCAGATCAAAGCGAGTAATAATGTAATCTGCGAAGGCACAAAAGGGCTTATCGTAGGTGGCAGTGTACAAGCTGGTAAAAAGGTAGTGGCTCGTACCGTCGGTAATACGATGTCCACAGCTACTAATATTGAAGTGGGTGTGCTTCCTGAACTGCGTGATGAACTGACAGAACTTCGCGCACGGTTGAAGCAGCAGACAGACAGCCAGGATAAAACGAACAAAGCTCTCACAATATTGGATCAGCTAGCGGCTGCTGGACAGCTTGCACCTGACAGAATGGCTATGCGAATCAAGCTGACATCTACTAAAAAATCTAATGAACAGGAACTTTTGGAAACTAAGTCCAGAATGCTTGAAATAGAACGAACATTAGAAGATACGAGCCGCGCCCGGGTAGAAGTGAAAAATGTGATTTACGGTGGCTCTAAGATAGTTATCGGCAGATATACAAAATTTATTAAAGATTCTGTGGAAAGAATGGCGTTTTATTATCATGAGGGAGATATCAGCATGTCCTCCTACATGTAATTCATTACACTGATAATAATTCAATTTATTATATTTCTCGGTAGTCTGATACGGATGCCCAATCGGAAAGGGTGTGGTCCCATGAGCTTGAAGGCTGTTGAATTGCAAATTGCTGTACCTCGCACCAGTGAAGCAGGCAAATACCATAGTGAGTCCCAGCAGCGGCCAATGAATGACCAGGCATTACTTGGACAAAAGACTGCGCTGGAGACGGAGAACATGCGTCAGCGAAGCAGTGCCATAGATCAGTCTGCGGAAACATTCGTCGGTGAGAGGCAAACAGGTGAGCAGAGCAGAGATTCTTCCCAGCAGAGCCGCTCTCGCTCAGATGAGACTGAGCTACCTAAGGAGCATCCGGCAGAGCATCCGTATAAGGGACATCATATTGATTTTTCGCTCTGATCCAATGGGTGGAGAAGCGTTATAAAAGGAGACGATGGGCAGTGGATCAACCATGGATTTATATTGTTCTGCTGGGAGCCGCAGCTGTTGTCTACGCCTGGCTTCTGCCAAAGCGCCAGCCAAGCCGGGGAACTGAAGAGGCCGTCGTTCAAAAGGTTGAGGCTACATTGGAGCAATATCTGGCCGATATTGAAAACGATAATGACGAGCTGATTGAACTCGTATCTGGTATGAAGCAGGAGCATGCGGTTAAGCAGGCAGCATTACAGGAGCAAGTAGCTGAGCTTCGAAATCGTATTGTGGAGCTTGAGCGTCAGGCAATGCTTGCTACTGTCTCTATGCCAATCTCAGATTCAGAAGCTTCTTTTGTAACTTTAGAGGAGCAAACGGCATTGCAAGAGCCTAAAACTGAGCAGGAACAAGAGTCCATCCGAGATCGTTATCAAGAGTTGTTCGCGATGCATGAGCAAGGCAAGTCGGTGGATTATATAGCTAAGCAATCAGGCATCCAGCGGGGCGAAGTACAGCTCATATTACAACTCGCGGAACGGGAGGATGTGACATGATCAAAAACCGCTCATTTATGTTAGGCATGGGTACTGGCCTTATCATGGGGGCATTGCTGTTGCAGCTGGCAATAATTGGTCAGGGGCAGTCGCAGCAATCTTCGGCAGACCCGAAAAACATGACACGAGAACAACTAGAAAAGGCAGCAGCCGAGTTAAATCTTCAGATCAGTGACAGTTCTGATCCGAAAATGACAGAAGAGGAATGGCGTAATAAGCTGATCAAGGAAGGCAACAAGACTCCAGTTGCACCTCAAAAGGCTAAACCAGCTCAAACGCCTTCAACACCTAAGGTACCTGCAAACAGCACATCTTCGGCTGCTTCTAAGCCTTCGACCAGCACGTCAGTACCACAAAGTCCGAACAAGCCGGAAACTCAAAGAGCTGGCACTACAGCCACTCCCAATATTCCCAAGCAGCCTGCCACTCCACAAGTGCAATATAGCATTGCATCAGGGAGCAATTTAAGAAGTGTGGCATCTGGATTGGAACGGGCAGGAGTCGTATCGGATGCTAGTGCATTTGAGGCAGCAGCTAAGGCTCAAAAAATCAATACCAAAATTCGTACAGGCACCTATCAGTTTGCTAAAGGTGAGGATTTCAGTTCTATTATTACTAAAATAACGAAAAAGCCGTCCAACTGACCTAATCGGAAAGAGGACGGCTTTTTATTTTTTTCGATGCGAACGAAAGTGATTTTTTATTGTTTAGTTCAAAGTGGGTATGAAGCGCCTACAATAGCTTACAGCATAGACTATTGCAATTCAGAGCTAGTTGGACATAAAAAGACCTCTGAAGGATTCAAAGGTCATCTCCTGGCGGATTACACCACGGTGTATTGTTAAAACTATCCTCAATTTGGATCAATATTCAGATCTATCGGAGAGGGATATAAAATAAATTGAACACAAATTAACGCTATGAAATAATCGATAGCGGCATTGATGAATAAAAAACAATAAAACAATTCTATTCCTAATTTTCTCTATTCATCATGTCCCGTATATCGGTGGATTCTCCGCTCTGGGTTATTATCCTATGCATCTGCACCATGGGTCTCGGAATGGGTTTCTCCATGATGCCGCTCAACACGCATGTTCTGAACTCTGCGCCTCGCCGCCTGGTGAGCCGAGTCACACCATTGACAACAGCGGCTCAGCAAGTTGTCCTCTCGTTCGCGGTCGCAGGCCTGACGGGTTATCTGACGTCGCAAATCGCTTCCCACACCGCAAATGCGGGAGCGGACGCGAATCCGTTGAATGCTGTCGTCGCGGGTTACGGCGATACGTTCTTCCTGTCCGCGTGCCTAACGACTGCGGGTGTAGCTCTGTCGCTCCTTCTGCGTAAACCGCAGCAGCAGGAAGAAGAAGGTACCGTCGGCGGGGACAGCTAGGACCCAGCGATGATGGGGCACTAATCGGGAATTGGTACCGATTTCGATCGTGTGTAAAAAGCCTTGGCCGTTAGTCGGTCATGGCTTTTTAATGTACGCCCAGCATGGCGCCATCTATATAAGAAAGACTTGAACAGATGCGGCTAACAGGGCACATATTGGAACTATCTGTCCGTTCAATGCAATGCGAGAGTCTAACACTTTATTTTCACAAACATTTTTCTAAGAAGCCAGGCAGATGGAAGTGTACGGGTTGCTTTTTACACCGTTTCAATTATTGTCGAAAAGCTGGTTGCAACGCTGCAAGTGTTATGGTATATTAATTGACGGTGTTAAAAACGCACGTCGGTTAATTTTATAAAGGGTGCTTCCAATAGGAAGTCTTTATAAAAAATGATGTCGGCGGAGGACACACAAAAAAACCAAACTTAGGAGGTGCGTGAAGATGGCAGTAATCTCCATGAAACAGCTTTTGGAAGCTGGGGTTCACTTTGGTCACCAAACACGTCGCTGGAACCCGAAAATGGATCGTTATATCTTCACTGAAAGAAACGGTATTTACATCATTGACTTGCAAAAGACAGTGAAAAAGGTTGAGGAAGCTTACAACTTCGTAAAAAGCATTGCAGCTGAGAATGGTACAATTCTGTTCGTAGGCACGAAGAAACAAGCGCAAGATTCTGTTAAAGAAGAAGCAGCACGTGCTGGTCAATTCTACATCAACCAACGTTGGTTGGGTGGTACACTGACTAACTTCCAAACCATTCAAAAACGTATTGATCGTTTGAAACAATTGGAAGCTTGGGAAGAAGATGGTACATTTGCTGTTCTTCCTAAAAAAGAAGTTATCATTCTTCGCAAAGAAAAAGATCGTCTTGAAAAATTCTTGGGCGGTATCAAGAACATGAAGGGCCTTCCAAGTGCTCTGTTCATCATTGATCCGCGCAAAGAACGTATCGCGGTTGCTGAAGCTCGCAAATTGGGTATCCCAATCGTGGGTATCGTTGATACAAACTGCGATCCAGACGAAATCGACTATGTTATCCCAGGTAATGACGACGCGATCCGCGCTGTTAAATTGCTGACAGGTAAAATGGCTGATGCAGTTATGGAAGCTAACCAAGGCGAAGAAACTACAGCATAATATTTCCAATCGGAAATACCTATACGAATTAAATGAAAAGGGTGGTTGGTAGGTGGAAAACCTCTCACTACCCTTTTTTTAAGGAATAAAGCTCGCATATACCACTGAAAATCAAATTTGGAGGGAAATAATATGGCAGTTAATGCTAGCGCAGTAAAAGAGCTTCGTGAAAAAACAGGCGCAGGAATGCTGGATTGTAAAAAAGCGCTTGAAGAAGCAAATGGTGATTTGACAAAAGCGGTTGAAGTTCTACGTGAAAAAGGACTTGCAGCTGCAGCCAACAAAGCAGGCCGTATTGCTACTGAAGGCGTTGTTGAATCCTACATCCATGCTGGCGGCCGTATCGGCGTACTGGTAGAAGTAAACTGCGAAACAGACTTCGTGGCGAAAACTGACCAGTTCAAAGATTTTGTTCGTGACATTGCAATGCATATCGCTGCATCGAACCCTCGTTATGTTCGTCGCGAAGAAGTGCCTCAGGAAGAGATTGAAAAAGAAAAAGAAATCCTGAAAGCACAAGCTTTGAACGAAGGTAAACCAGAAAAAATCGTTGAAAAAATGGTTGAAGGCCGCATCGGTAAATTCTATGAAGAATTCTGCTTGCTGGAGCAATCTTTCATTAAAGATCCAGACAAAACGATTTCCACACTGATCAACGAGAAAATCAGTACGATTGGTGAAAACATCTCCGTACGTCGCTTTGTTCGTTTCGAACTGGGTGAAGGTCTGGAGAAAAAAGAAGACAACTTCTACGAAGAAGTTATGTCTCAAGTGAAACAATAATTACCAACGATCGGTAATTGCATATGAATAAACAGAAATGGAACACATCGGTGTTCCTTTTCTTGCAACAGGACACCTATCCTGTTACATAAAGAATATATGAAATTGGAGGGTGATCATTTGGAAAAACCTGTGTTTAAACGTGTTGTTCTGAAAGTTAGTGGGGAGTCGCTGTCAGGTCCTAACGGTTACGGTATTGATGCGGATACTATTGCGTCGATTGCTGAGCAAGTCAAGGACGTGGTGGAACTAGGAGTAGAAGTTGCTATTGTGTGCGGAGGCGGTAATATCTGGCGTGGTATTGCTGGAAGTGCCAATGGGATTGACCGGGCAACGGCAGATTACATGGGTATGCTCGCAACGGTGATGAACTCACTGGCTTTACAGGATGCTTTGGAACAAATTGAAGTGCCTACGCGTGTACAAACATCCATCGCGATGCAACAGATTGCAGAACCTTACATCCGCCGTAGAGCTATCCGTCACTTGGAAAAAGGTCGGGTCGTAATTTTTGCTGCAGGTACGGGTAATCCGTTCTTCTCGACTGATACTACAGCTGCTCTACGTGCCGCTGAGATTGAAGCAGAAGTGATTCTGATGGCTAAAAATAAAGTAGATGGTGTGTACTCCGCCGATCCGTTTAAAGATAGCACAGCTGAAAAATATGAGCAGCTTACGTATTTAGATGTGCTTAACAAAAATCTCGGTGTCATGGATTCTACAGCTTCCTCGCTGTGCATGGATAACAATATTCCGTTGATTGTCTTTGCTATTACAGAGCAAGGTAACATTAAACGTGTCGTACTGGGTGAAAAAATTGGTACGATCGTCAAAGGGAGTGTAAATTAATGCCACAATCTGTGAAAAAGAGCGCTGAAGAGCGCATGCAAAAAGCAATCCAGGCATTGCAACGTGATCTTGCATCTTTGCGTGCAGGACGGGCAACACCAGCATTACTGGACCGTGTGCAGGTTGAATATTACGGCGCAATGACTCCAGTCAATCAGCTGGCGAATATCAATACACCTGACAGTCGGACCTTGATGATTCAGCCTTGGGACAAATCTTCTTTGGCTGATATCGAGCGTGCTATCCAAAAATCCGATTTAGGTTTGACGCCTTCGAATGATGGTAACACCATTCGTCTGAGTATTCCTGCTTTAACGGAGGAGCGCAGAACTGATTTGGTGAAGCTGACGAAAAAGAGTGGTGAAGAAGCAAAAATCGCTATTCGTAACATTCGTCGTGATGCAAATGATGATATCAAAAAAATGGAGAAAAGTGATATTTCCGAGGACGAATCTCGTAAGCATCAGGAAGATATCCAGAAGACGACTGACAAGTTTATCGCTGAAGTAGATAAAGTTTTAGCTGCAAAAGAAAAAGAAATTATGGAAGTTTAAAAAGATTGGCAGCCCCTCCCTTACGGTGGGGTTTGTCTCTTTTCAAGCCTGAGGCACATTTTCAGAGAATGCTGGAGGAACTGGAATGATCAAACGGGTTCGGTCTTGGTGGAACGGGGAACAAAAACAGCAAACACCGGCCATTTCAAAAGACAATATTCCGCAGCATGTTGCTGTCATCATGGATGGGAACGGCAGATGGGCCAAACGGATTGGAATGCCGCGGATTGTAGGGCATCAAAATGGAATGAAGGCAGTGAAACGCACAGCAATTGCAGCGGATGAACTGGGGATTAAGTATTTAACTTTATTTGCTTTTTCAACTGAGAATTGGACACGTCCAAAGGACGAAGTTGATTTTCTAATGAAATTGCCTCAAGAATTTTTGGCAATTGAGCTGGATGAGCTAGTTGAAAAAAATGTGCAAGTGCGTATGATGGGAAACAAGGAGCATTTACCTTCTCATACCGTTGAAGCGCTGACTGAAGCGACTCGACGTACCGAAAATAATACCGGACTTGTACTTAATTTTGCATTAAATTATGGCAGTCGGTTGGAGATCACAGAATGCATGCAAGCATTGGGCCGTCAAATTGAGGATGGAAAGCTGAAACCGGAAGATATAACATCTGAGCTAATTGGCAACACGTTGCTTTCTACGGGTATGCCAGATCCTGATTTATTGATTCGAACAAGCGGGGAGCTTAGACTCAGTAATTTTATGCTTTGGCAGCTTGCTTATAGTGAACTGTGGTTTACTGATATTTATTGGCCCGAGTTTAAGAAAGAGCACTTATACGAAGCAGTGATCGAATATCAGAAAAGATCACGACGGTATGGCGGACTGAAGTAAATGGAGGATGAAAGCCGTTGAGACAGAGATTAATTACCGGTATTCTGGCAGGCATATTCTTTTTGGCAATGGTCCTGTGGGGCGGCTTGGCCTACCATTTGCTTATATTGGTGATGGCCCTAATCGGATTTTATGAGTTCGCTCGAATGACGCAGGTATCTCCTTTTGGAGGTACAGCAATACTTGGCTACGTAAGCATATTAGCATTTGTATTCCCATATCAACCTTTGGGTTTGCATTCACCGCTACCCTTTGCCAGTTTGCTCTGGTTGGTAATGATAGTGTTTATGATGATCACAGTAGGAACGAAAAATAAAATCCCGATTCAAACGGTAGCCATACTATTTCTTGGTACTGTATATATAGGATTTGGATTTTCGTATATTGCGGAATCACGTCATATGGAACATGGACTGTTATGGACTTTTTTGTTGTTGTCTTGTATTTGGGCAAGTGATGCAGGGGCATATTTTGTAGGCAAAATGGCAGGGAAGACGAAGCTATGGCCTGCGATTAGTCCAAATAAAACGGTCGAAGGGTCCATTGGCGGAGTTGTTTTAGCGCTGGTTATAGCTCTGGTATTCGCTGGTTTGTCAGGTGGACTGTTACCCTGGGGTAAAGCCTTCGGCATCGGTTTGTCATGTGCTGTTGTGGGACAACTGGGCGATTTGGTACAATCTGCATACAAACGAGTGTACGGCATCAAAGATTCTGGTAATCTGCTGCCAGGACACGGTGGTATACTAGACCGCTGCGACAGCTGGATTGTCGTTTTTCCATTTGTACATATGCTGATGCTGCTTCCATAAGCCTGGTGATTACAACTTATGCTGAGGATCAACCTTTATACTGTTAGCCTTGCGCTATTAGAAGGATAGAATCAGCTCCATAGTTGCCTGGATAACAAACAATGAGCTCCTGATAAAAGTGATTTTCAGGATAGGAAGGTGCATCATGAAAAGAATTACGGTACTTGGTTCAACCGGATCTATTGGAACTCAAACGTTGGATGTGGTGTCCATGCACCCAGATCAGTTCACTGTTGAGGCTTTAGCAGGTGGCTCCAATATAAAGTTGCTTGCTGAGCAAGCGCGTCTCTATCATCCCAAAAAAGTGTCTGTCGGTACTCAGCAGTTAGCCGATGAAATTCGTCCTTTACTGCCTTCTGGAATCGAACTACACTGGGGAAATGAAGGACTCGTTGAGCTGGCCGCGAACACAGAGGCGGATATGGTTGTGACAGCTGTAATGGGCAGTGTCGGATTGCACTCCACGCTGGCCGCGATTGAGGCTGGAAAACAGATCGGTTTGGCCAATAAGGAAACACTGGTTACGGCTGGTCATCTGGTCACAGCGCGGGCTCGGGCGAAAGGAGTGCCGTTGCTGCCGATTGACAGTGAGCATTCAGCTATTTTCCAATGCTTGAATGGTGAGCGTATGAAAGATGTGGCACATATTACCCTAACAGCATCAGGCGGTTCTTTTCGAGATTTGACAAGAGAACAGCTGCGTGAAGTTACCGTGGAAGATGCACTTAAGCATCCTAATTGGTCAATGGGGGCCAAAATTACAATTGATTCAGCAACGATGGTAAACAAAGGGCTGGAAGTCATCGAGGCACATTGGTTGTTCGGGCTTAGCTATGAGCAGATCCATGTGCTGCTTCATCCGGAAAGCATTATTCACTCCTACGTCGAGTTTCAAGATACAAGCATTGTTGCTCAACTTGGGAACCCTGACATGAGAGTACCCATTCAATATGCATTAACTTATCCTGAGCGGATGAAGTCTCCGGCAAAGCCTCTGTCATTGGCTGAAGTGGGCAAACTCCACTTTAAGGAAATGGATTTTAATCGTTTTCCTTGTTTAAGGCTTGCCTTCGAATGTGGTAAAATGGGTGGTACAGCACCGACCGCTTTTAATGCTGCTAATGAGATTGCTGTTGCTCGTTTCTTACGTGGAGAAATTTCTTTTCTGCATATTGAAGCGATTATTGAACAGGTGCTAGAACAGCATGTCAATATGGCTGATCCTGATTTGTCTGCGATTGAAACTTGTGACCGCGAGACTCGTAGTAAAGCTTCGAAGTTGTAGGTTAATGTTGGGGTCAAGAAACGAATTGTGATTCTCTTGTGCGGGTTCGGAGAATAATGATAATCTAGGAAGACAAACTCGATCTCATTGAAAGGGGAACGGAAACGATTGGAAACGATTCAAATAGTGTTGATGACGGTGCTCATGTTTTTCGTCATAGTGACGGTGCATGAATGGGGGCATTATTATTTTGCCAAACGCGCCGGGATTCTGGTACGGGAGTTTGCGATCGGTTTCGGTCCGAAACTGTTCTCTTATAAAAGAAACGAGACACGATTTACGCTACGGTTACTGCCGTTCGGTGGTTTTGCACGTATGGCGGGAGAAGATCCGGAGGTCAATGAAATTGAAACCGGACAAACGATTGCTGTACGCGTGACAGATGGCGTCGTTAAGACCATCTATTTGGACCAACTGGATAACCGCAAGAATGTAGTGCGCGGTGAAGTGTTGGAGATTGATCTGGAACAAGCGTTAACTGTAAAATTGGATGTGGATGGCGAAGATCAGCAATACACTGTACACCCACAAGCGATGATGGTAACCAAAGGACAATCCATTCAAATTGCACCGAAGGATCGACAGTATGGGAGTAAAACAGTAGGACAGCGTGCGATGGCTATATTTGCTGGACCCCTGATGAATTTTATTCTTGCCTTTATTCTGTTTGGTTTGCACATCCAGATGGTCGGCATACAAGTGGACAACCCGACGTATGTCCAAATTAGTGAAATTACAGCAGGTATGCCAGCTGCTGAAGCTGATTTGCATAAGGGAGATATCATCGAATCGGTGAACGGAGTTGCAATTGGTGCGAATGTTGAAAACATGATCAAACTGATTGCGGATTCTCAAGACAAGCCGATGAAGTGGACAGTTCGCCGTGATGATAAAACCTTTGATCTTACGATTACACCTCGTGCAATGGAAGGACAAAAGGGTGGCAAGGTGGGCATTGTGCCTGAACTTCCAAAACGCCAAGCTGGTGTAGGGGAAACATTCAAATTTGCCGGACAATCCATGGTCAGAACGACAGATATTATTTTTCAAGGATTTAGCCAGCTTATCCAACGTTTTTCTATCAATGACCTGGGAGGTCCCGTACGTACTTTTGAAGTGACGGGACAAATCGCTAAGCAAGGCATTGAGCAGTTGACATATTGGACTGCGATCATGAGTCTTTATCTGGGGATATTCAATCTACTGCCTATTCCGGCGTTGGATGGAAGTAGACTTGTTTTCCTTGGTGTTGAGGCGGTAAGAGGACGTCCTGTTGATCCGAGCAGGGAAGGAATGGTCCATTTCGTTGGTTTTGCTATGCTATTCCTGTTAATGATTGCGGTCACGTATAACGATATTTTACGCTTAATTAATGGTTAATTAGAGACGGTCATTATAAAAAATGGTCTGTATGGGAGGACATGCATTTCTATGTCGAACGATAAACAGTTTGTCGAGGAAATCACGCCGCAGAGCGAAGATTTTTCCCGATGGTATATTGATGTTATTAAAAAAGCAGAACTGATGGATTACTCGCCAGTTCGCGGGTGTATTGTATTCCGCCCCGATGGTTTTGAGATTTGGGAGCACATTAAGGAAGCTATGGATGTGCGTTTCAGAGAAACGGGACATCGCAATGCTTATTTTCCAATGTTTATCCCAGAAAGCTTTTTCCAAAAAGAAAAAGAGCATGTGGAAGGATTTAATCCTGAATTGCCATGGGTGACTGAGGCTGGTGGGGAAAAGCTGGAAGAGCGTCTTGCAATCCGTCCAACTTCGGAAACCATGATCGGTCATATGTACTCGAAATGGATTCAATCCTATCGTGATCTGCCTGTGCTAATTAACCAATGGGCTAACGTGGTGCGTTGGGAAAAACGTACGCTGCCTTTCTTGCGAACAAGTGAATTTTTGTGGCAAGAAGGTCACACAGCACATGAAACAGAAGAAGAAGCACGTGAAGAAACGATGAAAATGCTGGAAGTTTATCGTGAGGTCATCGAGGAAGTTCTAGCTATTCCGGTTATTACTGGACAGAAAACACCTTCTGAAAAGTTTGCAGGTGCGAAGGATACATTTTCACTGGAAGCGATGATGAAAGATGGACGAGCGGTACAAGCTGGAACGTCCCACTACATGGGAACTAACTTTGCCGTTGCGTTTGACATTAAATATTTGAGCCGTGAAAACAACCTGGAATTCGCGCATACGACTTCATGGGGAACAAGTACACGTTTGATCGGTGCATTGATTATGGTCCATGGAGATGACCGTGGTCTTGCACTGCCTCCTAAGGTGGCACCTACGCAGGTTATTATGGTTCCTATTGGACCACCTAAGAAACGTGATGCAGTTATCGCTCGTGCAGATGAATTGTTTGCCGAGTTGAAACAAGCGGGTGTCCGTGTTAAAATGGACGACCGCAGTGATGTAAGTCCAGGCTGGAAGTTTAATGAATATGAAATGCGCGGTGTACCGGTTCGTCTGGAAATCGGCCCTCGTGATATGGAAAACGGTGTCTGTGTGCTCGTATCCCGTATCAGCGGCGAGAAAAAGATTGTCCAACAGGACAATCTGCTTGAAGAAGTACACGTGATGCTCGCACAGGTACAACAAGAGATGTTTGACCGTGCAAAGAACTTCATGGAAGAAAACTTCTATTCCGTCGATACATTGGATGAGATGAAGACTCTCATGGAAGAGAAACGTGGCTTTACTTTGGCTGGTTGGTGCGGATCTGAAGAATGTGAAGACAAAGTTAAAGAAGTGACAGGCGCTACAAGCCGTAACATACCGTTTAAAACAACCGAGCAAAAGACAACATGTTTGTGCTGTGGCAAACCAGCCAAGCATACAGTAGTGTTCGCACGGGCGTACTAATAAAGAAGAGCAATACCCTATACTCACTTCATTCTCTTCGCCAACAGGAATAGCTGTTACGGATTAATATTCCGGACTACTATCTATATTATTGTGATGAGGGTTGAAGAAGGCTACGAAAAGCTTTTGCGGTCGGAGATGTTTTAGACGCAGAAGCTTTTCATGTTTTCAGAAAGGTAGATTGGAAATCGGGGGGAGAGCCATGGGCGGAGCTGAAGAAAAGAGAAAGCGGCTGGAGCTGCTAATGAAGCAGGTTGTAATGCCGGCGGGAGTGGTGGATCCTTATTTTTTGGACGGTTGGATCGACCAGGTTGAGATTAGCCGTACCAACAAGGATTGGAATATCACTATTGCCAAGGAGACACTGGTCCCCGCTCAGGTGTATCGTACGTTCTGTATTCAAGTACAGGAAAAAATGAGTCATATCGCTAAAATCACATTCCGCTTTCAGTACAGTGAGCAGGTTCAACCTGGTGATATTATCGGTGAATACTGGAAGCTTTTTTTAGAGTGGGTGCACCGTGAAATTCCATCTGTTAACGGTTGGATGAACCGGGCTGTGCATGAGTGGGAAGACGGTCTATTATTACTAACAATGAGCGATAGTATGTCATTGGAACTAGCGCGTAAAAAGCAGATAGATCAAGCTATTATTAAGTTTTACGATAAATATTTCGGGCTCTCTATGCGTATTAAAGTTCAGGTGGGTGAAAGTAACCAGGAGGCATTACAGGAATTCCAGGAAAAGAAAATGCAGGAAGAACGAGAAGTCATTCAGCAGATGATGGAAAGTATGGAAGCTGAAATGCCACCTTTGGAAGAAGAAGAAGGGGACGTGCGGCTTCAATTTGGTTATGACATCAAAGAACCGGCTATTCCGATGCAAGAGATTCAGGACGAAGAGAAGAAAGTCACCCTACAAGGAACAATCTTCGGTTTGGACAGTAAAGAATTGCGCAATGGAAGTACGTTGTTTACGTATTATTTGACAGACTTTAGTGATTCCTTGCAAATGAAAATGTTTGCTAAAACTAAAGAAGATCTAAAAATTCTCAGTCTGTTGGCTAACGGTAAATGGGTCAAAGTGCGGGGACGAGTTGAATATGACCGTTTTATGCAAATTCCTGAGTTGGTTATGATTCCTTCCGATCTAGTTGAAGTACAGGCCCCACCCGGACGTAAGGATAATGCAGCGGAAAAACGGGTTGAGTTTCATCTACACACAAAGATGAGCGCAATGGATGCTGTCGCCTCGATTGATCAATATGTCAAAACAGCCGCCAAATGGGGGCACAAAGCGATTGCGGTCACAGATCATGGCGGTGTGCAATGCTACCCTGATGCTGCTAAGGCTGCAAAGAAGAACGGCATTAAAATGATCTACGGCATTGAGGCCAATGTAGTTAATGATGCTGTCGAGGTTGTAATGCAGGCACAGCCTTTAAATTTGAAAACAGCGACTTATGTCGTTTTTGATATTGAAACCACCGGTTTGTCAGTTACACAAAATAAAATCATTGAGATTGCTGCTGTTAAAATGCATGAGGGTAAGGAAATTGATCGTTATGCAACCTTTGTCAATCCGCATGAACGTATACCCTACAACATTCAGCAACTGACCAACATTAATGATGAAATGGTCAAGGATGCGCCGGATGTCGAACCTGTTATGAAGGAGTTCGTAGCTTTTGCTGGTGATGCTGTATTGGTAGCTCATAATGCGCGGTTTGATGTCGGCTTTATCCAGGCCACTCTTCGAAAGATGGGTTTGCCCGAAATGACCAATCCGGTGCTAGATACGCTGGAACTGGCTCGTTTGCTGTTTCCTACGTTGAAAAATCACCGTCTGAACACACTGACTACTAAATATAAAGTCGCGTTGGAAAGCCATCACAGGGCTATTGATGATACAGTTGCATTGGCAGAAGTGTTAAACGGACTACTAAACGATGCAGAGCAAATTAAGGGTTTTAAAATGCTCGACCGCTTGAATGATTATGTGGGAAAGGACCTATCGACTGTTCGTCCTTTCCACTGCTGCATTTATGCTCTCAATCCGGTTGGTAAAAAAAACCTGTACAAGCTGGTTTCTATGTCTCATACCGAATATTTCAAGCGTGTGCCTTGTATTCCTAAATCGAAATTGTCTGAGATGAGAGACGGATTGCTTATTATTTCTGGCTGCGAAAAAGGAGAATTCTTCGAGGCCGTGTTAAACAAGTCCGAGGAAGAAGCCGAGGAGATTGCACAGTTTTATGATGTGTTGGAGATTCAACCTTTGACGATGTATATGCATCTGGTGGAAAAGCAACTGGTAAGCGGGCCTGATGCACTAAAAACGGCCATACGTAAAGTATGCGAAATAGGAAAACGTCTTGACAAGCCCGTGATTGCTACAGGCAATGTTCACTATTTGGAAACTCGCGATAAGCTGTACCGTGATATTACCATTCACGGCATTACTGGATTTAGTCCGCTAAAGGATATCCGAAAGCCAGATGCTCATTTGCGGACAACGGATGAAATGCTGGCAGAGTTCGAGTTTTTGGGCGAGGAAAAAGCGTATGAAGTTGTTGTGACAAATACTAGCGAGCTGGCAGAGCGTTTTGAAGAACTGGAACTGTTCCCTGACAAGCTTTTTACGCCCTTACTGGACGGAGCAGATGAGGAAATTCGCAATACATGCTATGAGACGGCTCGATCCATTTATGGTGAATCCTTACCTGAGGTTGTTGTAGCTCGCCTTGAAAAAGAATTGGAACCTATTATTAAATACGGTTTCTCCGCTAACTATCTCATTTCTGAACGTCTGGTTAAAAAATCTAACCAGGATGGATACTTGGTAGGTTCACGGGGGTCTGTTGGTTCTTCTGTAGTTGCTACTTTTCTCGGTATTTCTGAGGTAAATCCGCTGCCCGCTCATTATATTTGCGGTAATTCTGACTGTAAACACAGCGAATGGTTTTTGGATGGAAGTGTTCCAAGCGGTTTTGACTTGCCAGATAAAAACTGTCCAAATTGCGGTGGCAAGCTCAAAGGTGAGGGGCAAGATATACCTTTTGAAACGTTCCTCGGTTTTAAAGGAGATAAAGTTCCCGATATTGACTTGAACTTCTCTGGTGAATATCAACCTGTTGCCCATAATTATACGAAAGTATTGTTTGGTGAAAAAAGCGTTTTCCGTGCAGGAACTATTGGTACAGTAGCTGAGAAAACGGCGTTTGGATTTGCCAAAAAATATGAAGAGGCACATCATAAAAAATGGCGCGGAGCCGAGCTGAACAGGCTGGCTTCTGGTTGTACGGGTGTAAAACGTAGTACCGGACAGCATCCGGGTGGGATCGTTGTTGTTCCTGATTATATTGAGGTCGAGGACATTACACCAGTCCAGTATCCGGCTGATGATACGAGCTCGGAATGGAAAACGACGCATTTTGATTATCACGCTTTTGATGCGAACTTACTCAAGCTCGATATTCTGGGCCATGATGATCCGACCATGATGAGAATGCTTCAGGATTTGACCGGGGTTGACCCTACGACCATTCCAATGAATGACCCCAAGGTGATGAGCATGTTCAACTCCACGGAGGCACTCGGTGTAACACCGCAGCAAATCCGCACGCCTGTTGCCACCTATGGTGTACCAGAGATGGGGACCAAATTTGTACGCCAGATGCTGGTAGAGTCGCAGCCGAGTTCTTTTGCCGATTTACTGCAAATATCCGGTTTGTCTCACGGTACGGGTGTATGGCTGGGGAACGCACAAGAGTTGATTAAAAATAATACATGTAACATCAAGACCGTAATTGGTTGTCGGGATGATATTATGCTGTTTTTGATTTACAAGGCGGGGATGGATGCAGGTCTGGCCTTTAAAATTACGGAGAGCGTACGTAAAGGTAAAGGGCTTAGTGCCGAATGGATTGAAGAAATGAAAAAATGCAAGGTGCCGCAGTGGTACATTGATTCCTGTCTTAAAATCCAGTACATGTTTCCGAAGGCGCATGCTGCAGCCTATGTTATTTCAGCAGTGCGTACAGCGTATTTCAAGCTGTATCATCCGATCGAGTATTATGCAACTTACTTCTCAGTACGTGCGGCCGATTTTGATATTGATCTGTGCTGTCAAGGGTATGATGCGATTGCACGGAAGATTGTCGAAATTGAGCAGCTTGGTTTTCAGGCTCCACCTAAAGAAAAAGGGATGCTTCCAATTCTGGAGATGGCTTTGGAAATGACGGCTCGCGGGTTTAGTTTTAAATCTATTGATTTGTACCGTTCCGAAGCTACTCGTTTCAAAGTGGACGGGGACTCGCTCATTCCTCCGTTCGGAGCTCTTCAGGGTATTGGAGATAATGCAGCACGTAACATCGCAGCGGCCCGTGAACAGGGTGAATTTTTGTCCGTTGAGGATTTTCAACAGAAATCGAAGGCTAGTAAAACCATTGTCGAAATGCTGTCCCAAATGGGTTGCTTTCGAGGTCTGCCAGAGAGTAATCAGCTGTCTCTGTTTTAATCTGAACCACAGTAGTCAAGCTCTGGCACTTGTCACATAACTACGGTTATGTTATAATTTTTTTGGTAATCATGGAGATAAAACCGTTGCTAAAAGAGTGGGGAAACCCACTCTTTACTGTTTGATATACAGGTACAACGTGAAAAAAGGTTATTTTTGGGCAGGCAACCGGTACGCCGGTTTATTTGCAGTGAGCCCAAAATGAACATTACATCAAATGAAAATGAAAATGCCGGTGATGGAGAAGCATTGCCTACAGTAAGAGGGTATCTCTTTTTCACCACAGGAAAGTTCACTTTTGGAGGTTATAATCTTTGAGCACACCAAAGATCAAATCAGTAGTAGAAGAAATGGCCCAACCTTACCTCGATGAGCATGGTTTTGAACTGGTCGATGTCGAGTATGTCAAAGAGGGTAGCAATTGGTTTCTTCGCGTTTTTGTAGATAAAGACGGAGGAATTGATCTGGACGACTGTAGTATGATCAGTGAATATTTGGGTCAAAAGCTGGATGAAAATGACCCTGTTTCTACAGCATATTTTCTGGAAGTGTCTTCACCAGGCGCCGAAAGACCGCTGAAAAAAGCGGAGGATGTCACTAAAGCGGTAGGCAAAAACGTATTCGTTACTACATACGAGCCGATTAACGGTCTGAAGGAATTCGAAGGCCGTTTGCTTTCTTTTGAAGATGGGGAACTTACCGTCCAAAGCGGACAAAAGAAGCATACCATACCTTATGACAAGGTAGCTGGTGCAAGGCTCGCGATCATATTTTAATTCAGATTTGATTGTTGCTGTTTGACATGTACTACATGTTTTTTGCCTCGTGTGCCGACCAGTACGCAGGTGCCATCATTTGAAAGGGGGAGCAGTAATCCATGAGTATGGATTTTATTGAAGCAATGAACGAGTTGGAAAGAGAAAAGGGGATCAGTAAGGACGTGCTGTTTGAGGCCATTGAAGCAGCCCTGATTTCCAGCTACAAACGGAATTTCAATACCGCACAAAACGTGCGTGTTGATATGAACCGCAACTCGGGAGTCATTAAGGTATATGCCCGCAAGCTGATTGTTGAGGAGGTATTGGACCCTCGCACCGAGATTTCGTTGCCAGCAGCCCGTGAGATCAACCCACATTTTCAGTTGGAGGATATCGCTGAAATTGAAGTCACACCACGTGATTTTGGACGGATTGCTGCACAAACAGCGAAGCAGGTTGTGACTCAGCGCATTCGCGAAGCGGAACGGGGATTGATCTACAACAAGTTTGTGGACAAGGAAGAGGATATTGTAACAGGAACTGTACAGCGCCAAGACCCACGTAATATTTATATTGATCTTGGCAAGGTGGAAGCAGTTCTTCCGTTGAGCGAACTGATGCCTAATGAGAAATTTAACCATTTGGATCGGATTAAGGCTTATATTACCAAGGTGGAGAACACAACCAAAGGACCGCAAATTATGCTGTCCCGATCACATCCGGGTCTGCTTAAGCGTTTGTTCGAACTCGAAGTACCTGAAATTTTTGACGGTGTTGTAGAGATTCGTTCCGTAGCGCGTGAAGCAGGCTTCCGTTCTAAGATCGCAGTTCATTCTCGTAACGCCGAGGTTGATCCGGTAGGTTCTTGTGTGGGACCAAGAGGAACGCGGGTGCAGACCATTGTAAACGAGCTGCGTGGCGAAAAAATCGACATTGTACGCTATTCTGATAATGTTGATGAATACGTGGCTAATGCTTTGAGTCCGTCCAAGGTGCTTGAAGTACAGGTATTTGAAGAAGAGAAAATGGCTCGCGTTATAGTACCTGATTATCAACTTTCTCTAGCTATTGGTATCAAAGGGCAAAATGCTCGCCTTGCTGCTAAGCTTACTGGCTGGAAAATTGATATTAAGAGTGAAACACAGGCGGAGGAAGAGCTCGGCAGACCGAGAACATCCACCGATGAAATGCATCAGGATTCCGTTTCTGTAGATTAAGCGGAGTGTAGGGGGGTTAATGCATGAAACAGAGAAAGATACCTTTGCGCAAATGTGTCGCCTGTCATGAAATGATGCCAAAGAAACAGTTAATCCGTGTCGTCAAAACCCCTGAAGACGAAGTGTTGATTGACTTGACTGGCAAAAAGTCGGGACGCGGCGCTTACTTGTGCGGCAAAGCCGCCTGCTTCAAGCTGGCTCAAAAGAGCAAGGCACTGGATCGAGCATTGAAGCACTCGGTCCATCCTGATATTTATGAGCAGCTAAGTCGTGATTTTGCTGCCGTCGAGGAAGAATTCCTGGCGGCACAAGGCAGCGTGCAGGATGAATAAGGCGCTGTCTGGATTGGGGCTTGCCATGAGAGCTGGCAAGCTGCTAACAGGTGATGAGATCGTTTATAAAGCGATCAGGTCTTCAGAAGCCAAGCTGGTCATTCTTGCGAAAGATGCTTCAATGAATACTCAAAAGAAATTCCGCGACAAATGCGGGACGTACAAAATCCCCTTATTGATAGGATTTGACCGGGAAAGCTTGGGAAGCAGCATCGGCAAACCTGAACGGGTCGTGCTGGCTGTGACGGATCAAGGATTCGCGAAATTGATCATGAAACATGCGGGGATAATGTCGGAGGTGGAGTATATTGAGTAAACAAGAAAGCAAAGACAAAGTGCGGGTATACGAATACGCCAAATCGTTGAACATGAGCAGCAAAGAAATTATCACCATTCTTAAACGGCTGGATATTCCCGTAAACAACCATATGAGCGTCATGGAACATGATGCCGTAGGTAAAGTGGAAAACTTTTTTAAGAATATTAAATCCAATGCTGCGGTCAAGCAAGGCGAAGCAGGCACGGCGCAAGTAAGCTCGAATCAGACCGGTTCAAGCCAGAATAGTAATCATTCAACGGAGCAAACCAAAAATCAACAGGAAAAGCAGGTAAGTATGAATAGGACAAACAACAACCAAAACAGTAACCGAAGTAGCGCTCCAAAAGCGCAAAGCAGTCAGCAGGGCGGTCAAAACCGCAGTCAACAAGGTTCTAGTAGACCAAGCGGCCAGCAAGGCACTCAGAACCGCAGTAATGGTCAACAGCAGGGAGGACAACAGCGTACCGGTAGCAATAACACAGGTTCGCGTCCTCAGGGAAGCAGCCAGGGTGGTGCGGCAGTAAGAACTTCTTCTTCCGCAGGAAGCAACAATTCCAACCGCAGTGGTGGCAACCGTACAGGTGGTAACTCCAACAACAGCGGTAACCGTTTCGGTCAAGGACGTTTTGACGATAACCGTCAAGGCGGAGGACGGGGTGGTAACGGTGGCCGTGGAGGCAACAACCGCGGTGGAAACAATCGTGGCGGCAAATTCAACAACCGTGGTAAAGGTCAACAACAGGAGCGTCGCGAGAAAATCGACAACACGCCTAAGAAAATTATTGTGCGTGGTGAGATGACTGTAGGTGAAACAGCCAAGCTTCTTCATAAGGATGCGTCAGAAGTCATCAAGAAGTTGATTATGCTCGGAACAATGGCGACCATCAACCAAGAACTGGATATGGATACCATTCTCTTGCTTGCTGGTGACTTTGGCGTCGAGGTAGAAGTGAAAATCCCAGTGGAAGAAGATCGTTTTGAAACTGTGGAAGAAAATGATGATCCAGCGGATTTGAGAACACGTCCACCGGTTGTAACCATTATGGGTCACGTCGATCATGGTAAAACAACTTTGCTGGATGCCATTCGCTCCACGAATGTAACAGGTGGCGAAGCTGGTGGTATTACACAGCACATTGGTGCATACCAAGTTGAAATCAACAGCAAAAAAATCACTTTCTTAGATACACCGGGCCACGAAGCCTTTACCGCTATGCGTGCACGTGGTGCTCAAGTAACAGATATGACGATTATTGTGGTTGCAGCTGATGACGGTGTTATGCCACAAACGGTTGAAGCCATTAGCCATGCAAAAGCAGCAGGTCTACCAATAATCGTAGCTGTAAACAAGATCGACAAACCCGATGCCAACCCGGACAAAGTAAAGCAGGAACTTACAGAATATGAATTGGTGCCCGAAGAGTGGGGCGGCGATACAATTTTCGTCAACGTTTCCGCTAAACAAAGAATGGGTCTGGAAGACTTGCTCGAAATGATCCTGCTCGTAGCTGAAGTGAATGAGTACAAAGCGAACCCTGATAAACGGGCACGTGGTACTATTATTGAGGCTGAGCTGGATAAAGGTCGCGGTTCTGTAGCCCGTATTCTCGTTCAAAACGGGACACTGAAAGTCGGCGACGCATTCGTAGCAGGTAACTGCTTCGGACGTGTACGTGCCATGGTCAACGATAAAGGCCGTCGTCTTAAGGAAGCAGGTCCTTCCACACCAGTTGAAATTACTGGTTTGACAGAAGTTCCACTTGCAGGCGATCCGTTCATGGTGTTCGAGGATGAGCGTAAAGCTCGTGCTATCGCTGATAAACGTGCGATTACACAACGTCAATCCGATCTGGGCAGTAATACCCGCGTAACGCTGGATGACCTGTTCCAACACATCAAGGATGGCGAGATGAAGGATCTGAATGTCATTATTAAGGGTGACGTACAAGGTTCTGTCGAAGCGCTGAAAGGCTCCTTGAACAAGATTGAAGTTGAAGGTGTACGCGTCAAAATCCTTCACAGTGGTGCAGGTGCAATCACCGAATCCGATATTATTTTGGCTGCGGCATCCAATGCCATTGTTATTGGCTTTAACGTTCGTCCTGATAATCAGGCGAAATCTACAGCAGAAGCTGAAAAAGTGGACATTCGTCTACATCGAGTCATTTACAATGTCATTGAAGAAATCGAGCAGGCTATGAAAGGCATGCTGGACCCTGAATATAAAGAAAATGTGATTGGTCACGCTGAAGTTCGTAACGTGTTTAAAGTTACTAAAGTCGGTACGATTGCTGGTTGTATGGTAACGTCTGGTAAAATTACTCGTTCAGCAGAAGCACGTCTGATCCGTGACGGTATCGTTATTTTTGAAGGTAAAATCGACTCACTGAAACGCTTTAAGGACGACGCAAAAGAAGTTGCCCAAGGTTACGAATGTGGTATCACCCTTGATGGTTATAATGATGTTAAGGAATCCGACATTATTGAAGCGTTCGTCATGGAAACAGTGGAGCGCTAACGGCAGAGAGGTGAGCACCCATGGCTAAAATACGTACAGGTCGAGTTGGCGAACAGATTAAGAAAGAACTAAGCCTACTCATACAGACCGAATTAAAAGACCCACGTATCGGTTTTATTACGGTGACTGGTGTCGATGTCACAAACGATTTGTCCCAAGCGAAAGTATACTTGAGCGTACTTGGAGATGAAGAACAAAAAACTTCTTCTCTGAAGGCGCTGGACAAAGCGAACGGTTATCTTCGTTCTGAACTTGGCAAACGGATACGGCTTCGCCATATTCCTGAGCTGATTTTCAAAATTGACGAATCTATTGCTTATGGCAGCCGAATTGAAAAGCTGTTGAGTGATATCGACAAGGATGAGAAATAGGGATTTTTGTTAGTCTGAAGACCATGAACTGAATGTAAAGGAGACGGCAATGCATACCTATGAACAGGCGCTTCAACAAGCGAAGGAATTTATTCTGGAGCATGATGATTACCTGATCGTATCGCATGTACAGCCGGACGGAGACGCAGTCAGCTCCACCGTAACGGTGGGCTGGCTTCTCTCATGTCTGGGGAAGAAATTTACCATGCTGAATGAGGGACCTATTCCTAAACGCATGGATTTTTTATGGCATGCCGATGAGATTATGGATATGAGTCAACAACCGCCAGAACGGAAATACAACCGAATCATTTGTGTAGATTGTGCGGATTACCGTCGTGTTGGTTTGACAGAGCAGTTTTTTACGGAAGATGCCATTATTCTGAATATTGATCATCATCCAACGAACGACGCTTATGGTGCGATTAATGTGATTAAGTCAGATGCTGCGGCAACAGCGGAAATTCTTTTTGATTTATTGGAAAAGTTTGCAGTAACTTGGGATGTAGAAGTAGCAACAGCTGTATATACAGGGTTGTTAACGGATACGGGAGGCTTCCGCTACTCCAACACTTCACCGAAAGTGATGTCTACGGTATCGCAACTACTTGCTTATGGTGTTGATGGCCCATTTTTGTCCGAGAAATTGCTCGAGGAAATGACATTTCCCCAAATGAAAGTGCTGACCAAAGCATTGCAAACGCTCACGATGTCAGAGGATGGTAAAGTTGCTTGGGTCGTTGTAACACCTGATGATATGACGGAATGCGGTGCTGTAAATGAGGACTTGGAAGGTATCGTGAATTATCCAAGAAATATTCGTGGGGTTGAAGTAGGCATTTTCTTTAAAGTTATTAATGATCAAGCGACCAAGGCAAGTTTGAGATCGGCAGGGAACGTTGATGTAGCTGCGCTCGCTCAATCGTTCGGGGGCGGTGGTCATGTACGTGCGGCTGGCTGTCGGCTAGAGGGTAAGCTGGAAGATATCATTGAGACCGTTGTAGGGCGGGTGAAGTCTGAGCTATGAACCCAATAAAGAAGGGACAGGCAACTTGGGAAGGTGTGCTACCTGTCTATAAACCTGCTGGATTTACCTCTCACGATGTCGTGGCCAAGGCTCGCCGTTTATTGGGGATGAAGCGAATCGGACATACTGGGACGCTAGATCCGCAGGTAACTGGTGTTCTGCCCTTGTGTCTGGGACGCGCCACCCGAGTGGTGGAGTACATGCAAGAGCGGCCCAAGGAATACCGGGCTACACTGCGCTTAGGCATTGCCACTGATACCGAAGACCTGACTGGGACAATTACAGAAGAGAGCGAACGTCCGGTTGAGGTTACCGAAATGGAAGCCAAAGCGGTTCTGGAACGTTTCGTTGGTACGATCTCCCAAGTCCCACCCATGTACTCTGCTCTCAAAATAGATGGAAAACGTCTATACGAGCTGGCTCGAGAAGGCAAAACTGTGGAGCGTAAAAGCCGTGAAGTGAGCATTTATGAGCTGGAAATGACAGGATTTGCGAAGATGGGGCCGCATGTGGATATTTCTTTTCGTGCTTTGTGCTCCAAAGGTACTTATATCCGTACACTATGTGTTGATATTGGCCGTGAATTGGGATATCCTTCAACAATGGTTAAGCTGGAGCGAACGATGTCTGCGGGAATTTCTGCGGAACATTGTTTAACATTTGAAGAAATTGAGCGCTATGTAGCCGATGGTAGCCTGGGTGAGCGGCTTATCGCCACCGATAAAGCGATTGACTATATGTCTGAGCATACAGTGGCTGAAGCTAAGGCAGCTGCAGCTCTGCAAGGCCAACGCCTGTCGCTGAGTATGATTACACCACCAGTGACAGACAACCAACCTTTCCGATTATATAAAGAGGATAAAACGTTTTTAGGCATATATGGACGGGATGAATCAGGTGCAATCGCCCCAATTAAAGTTTTTTTAAGTTTATAGAATTTATAAAATTACAGCGGTGCTGAACCATACTATAAACGCCAGAAATTTTTCCCAAGGCACGGCCTGGCTTCCGTGAAATTATGCTGATAGACGTTTTTCACCTTGAATTGTGCTATAATTTTTGACGAAGTTAGTCAAATGATGTGAAATGCAGGTGAATGAATATGATTACCGTATCGTTATCTTATCCTTTGAGTGATGAGTTATTGCAGCAATGGGGACGTCCACAAGTCACGGCGATCGGCCAGTTTGACGGCCTTCATCTGGGACATGCAAGCGTAATACGTAAGGCTGTCGCGCTCGCTCATGAACAGAATGTGCCAGTATCTGTCATGACATTTCACCCTCATCCGAAAGAAGTCATGAAAAAAGGCGATTATGAAGGTTATTTAACACCGCTTGCGGATAAACAGACTATTCTGTCCGATATGGGTGTGGATGTACTTTATATTTTAAGTTTTAACGAAGAGTTTTCCAAGGTTAGCCCGGAGGCTTTTATAACAGACGTGCTGCTTCCATTACAAATTCGAACGGCGGTAGTAGGTTTTGATTTTAGGTTTGGCTACCGGGGAGCCGGGCATGAGGATACGCTTCGTAAGCTGGGAGGGGAGCTGATGTCTGTTTACACTGTACCACCGTTCGAACTGGATGGGGATAAGGTAAGCAGCTCCGGCATTCGCCGTGCTTTACAGACGGGGGATTTAGCACATGCGTCACGCTGGTTGGGACGCCCTTATCGTATCCAGGGTACTGTGATGGATGGAGAGAAGCGCGGACGCACAATTGGTTTTCCGACAGCTAATCTCAAGCTGGATGATTCATATGTCATTCCAGTTAAGGGTGTGTACGCTGTACGGGCGCTCGTGGGTGATCATTGGATAAATGGTGTAATGAATGTAGGAGTTAAGCCTACGTTTCATGAAGGTGTGCTGAATCCGTCGTTTGAGGTACATCTTTTTGATTTTAATCAACAAATTTATGGGGAGCCTGTGCTTGTTGAGCTTCATCATTACATCCGTCCTGAACGCAAATTCTCTTCAGTGGATGAGCTGATCAGCCAAATTGGCAATGACGCACAAATGGCTAAAAAGCTGTTGGGCTAATTTATTTACATAAGACAGGCGCTGTGTTATACTGACTTATGTTGTGTAAACAACGATGAACCTTAGCTTGGTTGTCCGCTTTCACCGGCGGTTACGAGGCTAATGGCGATTATAATGAAGGAGGTGAACAGGATGGCATTGACTCAAGAGCGTAAACAGCAATTGATCGAGGAGTACAAAACTCATGAATCCGATACAGGATCACCTGAGGTACAAATCGCTATCCTTACTGAAAACATCGTCAACTTGCAAAGTCACTTTCGTTCGCACAAGAAAGACCATCACTCCCGCCGCGGGTTGTTGAAAATGGTCGGTCAGCGTCGTAAACTTTTGGCTTACCTGAAGAAGACTGATGTTAAACGTTACAGTGCGTTGATCGAGCGTCTCGGACTGCGTCGTTAATTTTCAGACATGTAATGAGAAAAGAAGCCTGGTTGTTCACCGCTTGTCCCTGCTAAGGCGACGGCGGACAGCAGCCGGGTTCTTTTTTGAAATGAGGAATCTTTTTTTGAATTACATATCCTATTTTGTCTGTGAGCTTCTTATGAATAAGACCTGCGCAGGAAATACTGGATGTGTATAGAACATTTACAATGAAATGAAATGGAGGGATACCATGGAGCAACGCGTAGAAATGCAACTCGGCGGAAGAAAGCTGGTGCTTGAAACAGGACGTCTTGCAAAACAAGCTAATGCGGCAGTTAAGGTGAGTTATGGAGAAACAGTTGTGCTGTGTACTGTGACCGCTTCCCGTGAACCGAAAGATTTGGACTTTTTTCCGCTGACCGTGAACTATGAGGAAAGATTGTATGCTGTGGGGAAAATTCCTGGCGGATTTATTAAGCGTGAAGGACGCCCGAGTCAAAAGGCGATTTTATCCAGTCGTTTGACAGACCGTCCAATTCGCCCATTGTTCCCTGAAGGTTTCCGTAATGATGTGCAGGTGTTAAACCTAGTCATGAGTGTTGATCAGGATTGTGAACCTGAAATTGCAGCCATGATTGGAACCTCGGCAGCACTCAGTATTTCGGATGTTCCTTTTAACGGTCCAATTGGCGGGGTTGCTGTAGGTCGTGTAAACGGACAATTTGTAATTAATCCAGATATTGCACAGCAGAACGCAAGCGATCTGTATCTCGTTGTAGCTGGAACAAAAGATGCCATTATGATGGTAGAAGCAGAAGGCGATGAGATTCCAGAGGAAGTTATGCTCGAAGCTATTATGTTCGGACATGATGAGATTAAGAACATTGTGGCAGTTATTGAACAATTGGTGCAAGTAGCAGGTAAAGAGAAAATGCAGGTTAAGCTGCATGCTGTTGATGAAAAAGTGAACAGTGAAGTACGTGCTTATGCAGCTGATCGTTTGGTAGAAGCTGTTAAAATTGCCGAAAAACATGCTCGTCAAGAGGCGATTGATGCCGTTAATGAAGAGACCGTTGCCCATTTTGAAGCACAATACATAGAGACACCTGAGCTTTTGAGTGATGTGAGCGAAGTTCTCTATGATATCGTTAAGGAAGAAGTCCGTCGTCTGATTACGCATGATAAAGTGCGTCCTGATGGTCGTAAGCTTGACGAAATTCGTCCGATTGAAAGTGACACTAGCATTTTGCCGCGTACGCACGGTTCAGGCTTATTTACACGCGGGCAAACGCAGGCGCTTAGCGTTTGTACTCTTGGTGCTCTAGGGGATGTACAAATTCTAGACGGTATTGATCTGGAAGAAACCAAACGCTTCATGCATCATTACAATTTCCCTCCATTCAGCGTAGGTGAGGCTCGTCCTTTGCGCGCGCCAGGTCGTCGTGAAATCGGACATGGTGCTCTTGGTGAGCGTGCGCTTTCCAAAGTAATTCCTTCCGAAACTGAATTTCCGTACACGATCCGTCTGGTTTCCGAAGTACTGGAATCGAATGGATCGACCTCACAAGCTAGTATTTGTGCAAGCACACTGGCTATGATGGATGCAGGTGTACCGATTAAAGCTCCAGTTGCAGGTGTGGCCATGGGATTGATTAAGGATGGAGATCATGTTTCCGTACTGACAGATATCCAAGGTATGGAAGATCATCTGGGCGATATGGACTTTAAAGTTGCTGGTACAGCGGAAGGCGTAACTGCCATTCAAATGGATATTAAAATTGACGGTATTGACCGCAATATTTTACAGGATGCGCTCAAGCAAGCCAGAGAAGGACGTTTGTTCATTCTTGGCAAAATGATGGAAGCGATCCAGAAGCCACGTGAGCAATTGTCTCCGTACGCTCCAAAAATTATGACAATGCACATTAACCCGGACAAAATCCGTGATGTTATTGGAGCTGGTGGTAAAATCATCAACAAGATCATCGAAGAAACCGGCGTGAAAATCGATATTGAACAGGATGGTCGTGTGTTCATCGCTTCTACAAATCAAGAGATGAATGAGAAGGCGCGTTCCATTATTGAAGGTATCGTAAAAGAAGTCGTGGTCGGCGAGATTTACATCGGTACAGTCAAACGAATTGAAAAATTCGGCGCATTTGTTGAAATTTTACCGGGTAAAGATGGTCTGGTTCATATTTCTCAACTGTCTACTGAGCGTGTAGCCAAAGTTGAAGATGTCATTGCTATTGGTGATACGATTACGGTGAAAGTAACTGAAATCGATCAGCAAGGTCGCGTCAATTTGTCCCGTAAGGCAGTACTGACGGCTGAAGCTCCTGCTAAGTCCTAGGTTGTGAGACCGCGAACTACTGTAATAGGGAGTCTATACGTTTGTACAGAATAAGGGATTTGAATAGCATAAATTAAGCTTTTGGAAAGAGGCAGAGCTACGTTTCTGGCTCTTTTTTCATACATATGCACAAGCTGCACCCAAGTGGGCTTCTATAGCTTACTACGTCATAGATCTTGTCCTCCCCGCATACAATGTGGACAAACGAGCGGGAGGATGAAGGAATGATGAGTAGGGTGAAACGAGCGGTGTGGGTGGTAGCCACTTTAGCCGTCACACTGGTAATCGGGCAGTTTAGCGGGGTTCGTGACTACGCTAGTCAATTACGCAATGGAAACGCTACAGGAGCCGAAGAGCTTGAAGCTACACCCACGATGGCGGTGGCAGCTTTGCCTGATAATGCGCTTATGCAGCGACTAAGGACAGAAGCAGCACGTCAGCGGAGAGAACCAGTTGATGCCAAGGTCGACAGGGTATGGAAGGCTATTCCAGGTTATAACGGACTGGAGGTCGATTTGGATGCTACCTATCGCAAAGCCATTGCAGCTCCAGATCGGCCTATTCAATATGTATATCGCCAATTGGCACCCAAAATACATTTAAATCAACTGGGGAATGTCCCCATTTACAGGGGCAATCCTGAAAAACCGATGGTATCCTTCATGATCAATGTAGCATGGGGGAATGAGTTTATCGTGCCTATACTGAATACATTGGATCAGGAGAAGGTTAAGGCTACATTTTTTCTTGATGGAAGTTGGCTGAAGAAAAATCCTGAACTCGCCAAGGAAATTCAAAGAAGAGGGCATGAGCTTTCAAATCATGCTTATTCTCATCCCAATATGAGTCGTTTGAGCCGAGCCAGAGCCGTACAAGAAATCGAAAAGACGGAAATGCTTCTTCAAGAAACTTTGGGTGTCAAAAATAATTGGTTTGCCCCTCCATCGGGGGATTTTAATCAACAAACAGTGGATATAGCCGCAGAGTATGGACTCAAAACTGTGTTGTGGACATTGGACACCGTAGATTGGAAACATCCGTCACCGGAATCGGTGGTTCATAAAATCAATAGTAAGGTTGAGTCAGGCTCCCTGATATTGATGCACCCAACAGATTCCTCGGCTGCTGCTCTCAAAGGTATGATTCATGCCATTCGTAGTAAAGGACTTGTGCTTGGAACTGTCAGTCAGACGCTTTCCCCTGATCGGCAGCTACCAGCTCCGGTTGAGTGAACGTCTTTTTTCTGTTAGGATTGAACATTATGGCAAAGTATGCAATTCAGTTTAGGAGGGCCAAGCGTGGAAAGAATTCAACTCAAAAACGGCCTAAGAGTGGTCATCGAAAAAATTCCAACCGTGCGTTCTGTTTCTTTCGGCATCTGGGTTAAAACCGGTTCCCGGAACGAAACACCGGACAATAGCGGTATTTCTCATTTTATTGAACACATGCTTTTCAAAGGAACAGAGCGTTTTAGTGCTAAAGAAATCGCTGAGCAATTCGATGCCATCGGAGGAAATGTTAATGCTTTCACTTCGAAGGAATATACGTGCTATTATGCGAAAGTGCTAGATGAGCATCTACCGATCGCAGTCGATGTACTGTCTGATATGTTCTTTAATTCCAAATTGGATCAGGAAGAGCTCGCAAGAGAGAAAAATGTGATTTTGGAGGAAATCTCCATGTACGAGGACACACCGGATGATATGGTGCACGATCTTGTATCTCGGGCGGCCTATGGCGAACACCCACTGGCTTATCCGATTCTCGGAACCGAAGATCACCTGCTAGCTATGGATAGCTCACATCTCAGTCATTATATGAAGGAGCACTATACAATCGACAATACAGTTATCAGTGTAGCTGGTAATGTTGACGATCGTCTTGTAGAATTGCTGGAGCAACATTTTGGGCATTTCGATAATCACGGAACCGTTTCGCCACTGACAGTACCTGCGTTTAACGGTCAGCTCTTGTACCATGAGAAAGCAACGGAGCAGAATCATATTTGTCTATCTCTGCCTGGATTTGCAATAGGCGACGATCTCCAGTATGCTATGGTTTTGCTGAATAACGCGATCGGCGGGGGCATGAGCTCACGTTTATTTCAGGAAATTCGTGAAAAACGCGGACTGGCTTATTCGGTCTATTCCTATCATAGCTCCCATGCCGATAGTGGAATGTTCACAATCTATGCAGGTACCGCTCCTAAGCAAACAAAGGATGTGCTCGATTTGACGCTGGAGCTGTTACGAGATGTGGCTATCAATGGTTTGGACGCTAATGAGCTTCGTAAAGGCAAGGAGCAGCTAAAAGGAAGTCTGATCTTAAGCCTTGAGAGTACGGGTAGCCGGATGAACCGTCTTGGAAAAAATGAGTTAATGTTGGGTCAGCATTATACGCTGGATCAAATGATCGAACACATCGAACAAGTGACGGCTGATGATGTGAACAAAGTGCTGGATCTGATGTTTTCGGAGCCGTTTGCTCTGTCAATGGTCGGAGCGAGCGATTCAGCGGTTAAGGATATGAGGAGGGACTATTTTGTTAACTTACGTTGAAATTAACAGACTCGGGGGCAATGAAGATATTGAGCTCCCTCGCAAAATGTCAGAGCTTGCATCGGGATTTGACTTGTATGCAGCAGTACAGGAGGATTTGGTTCTGGAACCTGGCAAACGTTGTCTCATTCCAACTGGATTTGCAATAGCTATGCCAGCAGGATTAGAGGCACAAATCCGTCCGCGTAGTGGACTGGCTCTCAAGCATGGTATTACTTGTCTTAACACGCCTGGAACGATTGATGCAGATTATCGTGGAGAGATTAAGGTGCTTCTTATCAATTTAGGCGAGGAACCGTTCACCATTACGCGCAATGAGCGAATTGCACAAATGGTATTTCAGGTTGTGCCTGAGGTGGAGTTAAAACAAGTAGACCATTTGTCTGAAACTGTACGCGGTGCTGGAGGCTTTGGTCATACAGGACGCTGAGTCTACGGTTCACTTGCATGCAGTGTAATACAATTGTCCATTTTGTAGGGAGCTTCAATATTACTCGCTTAAGAGTAAGCATACACATAAAAGTCGTTCCGTAGAGGGGCGGCTTTTTTTGTGTTTTTTCACCCCTTCCCGGGCATCTGCATAGAATAAAAGCATATCGTGTCTCGGAAAGGAGTGATCCGGATGCTAACAGGAATGCGCATCGTTGTTTTGGGTGGCGATGCGAGGCAGCTTGAGGTAATCCGCAAATGTGTCGACATGGATGCTACTGTCACTGTGGTCGGCTTTGACAAGCTCGAAGTACCACTCAAAGGAGTTACATTAGAGCCATTGTCTGTCAAGCTGCTGGAATCGTCAGACGCACTGATTCTGCCAGTGGTGGGATGCGATGAGGAAGGCAACGTGAATGCACTTTTCGGAGCACAAAAGCTCCAGTTTCTGAATGAGCATGCTGCTGCTCTTCCACCGCATTGCGTTGTATATACAGGGATGGCGCGAGCGTACTTAAAAGAAATTTGTACCAGGCATGAATTGAAGCTGGTTGAGCTGCTGGAGAGAGATGATGTGGCCATATACAATTCTATACCTACAGCTGAAGGCGCACTGATGATGGCAATTCAGCATACTGATTTTACGATCCATGGTGCAGATTGTATGGTTCTAGGCATGGGACGGACTGGATTTACCATGGCAAGGGCACTACAGGGGTTGGGAGCCAAAGTGAAAGTTGGAGTACGGCGGGCGGAGGATGCAGCGAGAGCCGTGGAGATGGGTTGGAAGCCTTTTATGACAAGGGATTTAGCGAATGAGACAAAGGGAGTTGACTTGATTTTTAATACGATACCCTCTATGATTATCACAGCGCAAATTCTGTCTAAATTGCCACTGAGTACCGTGATTATAGATCTTGCTTCCGCCCCAGGCGGTTGTGATTTCCGGTATGCGGAAAAGCGTGGAATTACGGCTATGCTTGCCCCCGGTCTTCCCGGTATTGTTGCTCCCAAAACTGCTGGTACCATTATAGCGAATACGCTGGTGCAGTTGTTAATGGAAGATAATCCTGATCGGGGGGATGCACAATGAGTTGGCAAGGGAAAACGGTAGGTTATGCTATTACAGGCTCACATTGCACATTTGAAGAGGTAATGCCTGTTATACAGCGCTTTGTTGATGAGGGTGCGAAGGTCGTTCCCATTATATCCAATACCGTACTAACAACGGATACTCGCTTCGGTACTTCGCAAAGTTGGCAAAAACAGTTGAAAGATATAACAGGGAATGATATCATTTCTACAATTGTGGAGGCTGAGCCACTGGGACCCTCCCAAATGCTCGATGTGCTGGTGATTGCACCTTTGACGGGGAATTCGATGAGCAAGTTAGCGAATGCGATGACGGACAGTCCGGTTTTGATGGCTGCCAAGGCGCAATTACGCAACGGCCGTCCACTTCTTTTAGCCATATCTACTAATGATGGACTTGGTCTAAATGCTGCCAATATCGCCAAGTTACTAGTAGCCAAGAACATCTTTTTTGTGCCGTTCGGACAGGATAATCCAGTTAAAAAGCCGAACTCGCTTGTAGCCAATATGGAATTGATTCCCGAGGCTGCCTATGAAGCATTGCAGGGCAGGCAGATTCAGCCGATGATTGTGGAACGCAAGACCCCATGAAGTACTATAATTAACTGCTGAGCATCCCTCGCCTAGAAGATGATTCGATAATCCATCGGGTCTAATTTCTTGTTGGCGGTGGATGCTTTCAGAATAAAAAATGGTTTTTTAGTCGAGAAGGGGAGATACACCAGATGAGCAATAGAAAGTTTAATGTAGCTGTCGTTGGAGCGACAGGCGCTGTAGGGGAACAGATCGTAAATCTGCTGGAAAAACGCGATTTTCCTGTGGACAAAATCAAATTTCTTTCTTCGCCTCGTTCTGCCGGCACGTTAATTAGCTTTAAAGGTCAGCAGATTCCAGTAGAGATTGCTACCCCCGACAGCTTTGAAGGAATCGACATTGCTTTGTTTAGTGCAGGCGGAGACGTGAGTAAGGAACTGGCGCCGCATGCTGTTCGTCATGGGGCAGTTTGCATTGACAACACCAACGCATTCCGAATGGAACCGACAGCTCCTCTTGTAGTACCTGAGGTGAACAGCGACAAAATTGCCGAGCATCAGGGAATTATCGCGAACCCGAACTGCTCCACCATTCAGATGGTAGCTGCTTTGAAACCATTATATGATCAGTATGGCATTTCTCGTATCATAGTATCCACGTACCAGGCCGTTTCCGGCGCTGGAAGCCGTGCTATTGATGAATTGAATCGTCAAAGCGCAGCCATTCTTAACGGTGATGAAGTCCAGCCAGATCTGCTGCCGGTAGGTTCGTTGCCAGTAAAGCATCAGATTGCTTTCAATGCTATTCCGCAAATTGACAAATTCCAGGATAATGGTTATACACTGGAAGAAATGAAAATGGTACGCGAAACGAAAAAAATACTAGGTGACGATTCTGTAGACGTAACGGCAACGTGTGTTCGTATTCCTGTTGTATATGGTCACTCGGAATCTGTCTATGTAGAGCTTAAAAATGATTATGATCTAGAAGAAGTTCGTAATCTGCTGGCTTCCGCACCTGGAGTAACGCTGGTAGACGATCCTACTGCCCAGCTTTATCCGTTGGCATCCGAAGCTGCTGGAAAACCTGACGTATTCGTAGGGCGTGTACGTCGTGATTTGGGCAATAGCCGTGGATTGAATTTGTGGGTCGTATCCGACAATCTGCTCAAGGGAGCGGCATGGAACGCGGTGCAAATCGCGGAAATTATTGCTGCAAAGGCGGAGTAACGTTCCTAAAGCAGGGAGTAATATGGGGGAAAAATAATGGGTATTTTGGTGCAAAAATTTGGGGGAACCTCGCTGTCCACACCTGAAGCGCGTCAACTTGTGCTGGCACATGTGAAGCGGGAGCTGGAGCAAAATCTTCGATTGGTTGTTGTTGTGTCGGCCATGGGGAGAAAAGGAGAGCCCTATGCAACGGACACGCTGCTGGATTGGGCGGCTTCTAACGGTGACAGTCTTCCTAAGCGCGAGCGGGATTTACTGCTGTGCTGTGGTGAAATCATTTCTGCCGCTACGTTATGCAGCCTGATGGAGAAGGAAGGTATTCCTGCTACGGTGCTGACTGGAGCACAGGCAGGCTTTATTACGGATGATCAATATGGCAATGCTCGCATTTTGGATATCAAGCCAGACCGAATTGTGGAAGAGCTGAACCAAGGCAGAGTTGTCATTGTGACAGGTTTTCAGGGACAAACTGCTGATGGTGATATGACTACCCTTGGTCGGGGAGGCAGCGATACGTCAGCTACGGCGCTGGGGGCTGCTTTACATGCAGATATGGTGGATATTTATACAGATGTGAATGGTATATTAACCGCTGATCCGCGTATTGTGGAAAATGCGAAGCCGCTTGCACATGTTAGCTATACAGAAATTTGTAATATGGCTCATCAGGGAGCCAAGGTGATCCATCCTCGTGCTGTTGAAATCGCCATGCAGGCGAATATTCCGGTACGGGTTCGCTCAACCTTCTCCGAAGGAGAGGGGACGTTGGTTACCCACCCAGAAGGCTTTAAAGACGTGCAGGCAGATATCGTAGACCGTTTCGTGACCGGTATTGCGTATGTCGGCAATGTTACTCAAATTACTGTTGAATTAAAGTCAGGTTTGGAGCACTTGCAATTACAAGTGTTCAAATCTATGGCTGAACATGGAATCAGCGTTGATTTTATTAACGTAACTCCATCAGGGGCGGTTTATACCGTATTTGATAATGATGGAAGCAAAGCGGTTGAAGTACTTAACGGTTTAGGACTAGAGCCTAAGATACTGGCCGGATGTGCTAAAGTTTCGGTCATAGGCGGTGGTATCAACGGGGTACCAGGTATTATGGCGACAATTGTGGAGGCATTGACAGAATCAGACGTACAGATCCTTCAATCGGCAGATTCCAACACCACGATCTGGGTACTTGTTAAAAAGGAAGATATGGTGCAGGCTGTACGCGCATTGCATAATAAATTTGAACTCCATCAATAGGCGCATTGTCCGTGCTCGGACTTGCAAAAAAAGGAGGCAGCATGGTGAACTTCGGCAGATTGATTACCGCAATGGTGACACCTTTTGATCAGCAAGGAGAGATTGACTGGACTGCATTGTCCTCGTTGATTGATTACTTAATAGAAGAACAGCATTCAGAGTCACTTGTTGTATCTGGAACAACAGGGGAGTCTCCTACCCTGAGCGATGATGAAAAAATTAAGTTGTTTGCATTTGTTGTAGAAAAAGCAGCTGGGCGATGTAAAATTATTGCCGGGACGGGAAGCAATAATACACGTCATTCCATCCATCTCACCCGTGCTGCGGAGCAGGCGGGAGCAGACGGTGTGCTGCTGGTAGTGCCATATTATAATAAACCGAATCAGGAAGGGATGTATCAGCATTTCAAAAGTATTGCAAACTCCACATCCCTTCCAGCTATACTGTATAATGTTCCAAGCCGTACCGGAGCCAGCCTAACAGCTGAAACGACACTGCGACTTGCACAAATTCCGAACATTGTAGGAACCAAAGAATGTGCATCACTTGCACAGGTCACACAGATTGCAGCGTCAGCACCAGAAGGCTTTCTGGTTTATTCCGGGGATGATGCATCCGGACTGCCAGCCATGGCTGTAGGTGCTTATGGCATTATCAGCGTAGCGAGCCACGTGGTAGGTGCAGAAATGAAGCGGATGTTGGATTCATTTGTAGGGGGACGCGCGCAGGAGGCAGCCAAACTACATCAGCAGTTGTTCCCAATTTTTAAGGGCATGTTCGGCTGTCCTCATCCTCTACCTAATCCGGTGGCTGTAAAGTATGCATTAGAATTACGAGGGATTAAGGTAGGTTCAGTTCGGTTGCCGCTTATTCCTCCTACCGAAGATGAAGCGAAGTTTATTAAGAATTTATTTACCCGCTAAAAAGAAATAGCTGTAAGATGTTTATAAATATAAGGAGTACCCTTGTTAAGGGCAGTCGGTAGGTGCAACACCGACTCGGTTATTGTCTGACAAGGTCCTCTGGCATGAAGGGGCGTTCTTATAGAACGTCCTTTTTGCTATGCTGTTAATCAGGTATGTAGATAAAATGACACTTACTTATGGTTTGGGAAGGCAATGGGAAACCTAGCGTAACGAACAGGATGACTTGTTTTTTCGTATTTTAATCATGTATAATGGGGTCAAGTGACTGGGTGCGGTATTTTTTTGAAAATTAAATAACAAATCAAGGTACGACGTCCAACTACCATAGGAGGTTTAGATTCATTTGTCTAAAAAAACAAACAACGATAAATTGATGATTTTCGCTTTGGGCGGCGTCGGTGAAATCGGGAAAAATATGTATGTCGTTCAATACGGCAATGACATTGTCGTGGTGGATTCCGGTCTGAAATTTCCGGAAGAGGACATGCTTGGCATCGATATCGTTATTCCTGATATTTCCTACCTTACAGAGAACCGCGACAAAGTAAGAGGCATTGTGCTGACTCATGGTCACGAGGACCATATTGGCGGTTTGCCTTACGTGCTGAAACATTTGAATGTACCTGTATATGGTACCAAATTGACGCTGGGACTGGTGGAAAACAAGCTGAAGGAAGCGAATCTGCTTGGTGAAACCAAACGTATTTTGATCAATGCTGATTCCGAAATCAAACTGGGCTCCACATTGAAAGTAACATTCTTCAAAACCAACCATAGTATTCCTGATTCAGTAGGTGTTTGCATTGATACTCCTGAAGGCGCTGTTGTTCATACAGGAGACTTCAAATTTGATCATACTCCGGTGAACGGACAATATGCAGATTTGCAGCGTATGGCTGAGATTGGCACACGTGGCGTATTGGCTTTATTGTCAGACAGTACCAATGCCGAAAAACCGGGCTTTACACCTTCGGAAAAGAGCGTTGGCATTGTGTTGGAAGATATTTTCCGCAAGTCGAGACAGCGTGTGGTCGTAGCCACTTTTGCTTCGAACGTACATCGTATTCAGCAGGTCATTAATGCTGCTGAGGCAACCGGACGCAAAGTAACGGTGATTGGTCGCAGCATGGTTAATGTCGTAGGTATTGCTTCTGATTTGGGCTACTTGGAAATTCCAGATGGAATGCTGATTGAGCCTGAAGAAGTGGGCAAAATGTCAGCGGATCGCGTAGTTATTCTCTGCACAGGTAGTCAAGGTGAACCGATGTCCGCTTTGACAAGAATGGCTCGTTCTACGCATCGTAAGGTAGATATTCTTCCAGGGGACTCAGTGATCATCGCAGCTACTCCGGTACCAGGTAATGAAAAATATGTTGGACGCACTATTGATGAGCTGTTCCGTCTGGGTGCCAATGTATACTACAGCGCAGCTAATCCTGGTATCCACGTTTCTGGACACGGCAGCCAGGAAGAACTCAAGCTGATGCTGAATCTGATGAAACCAAAATTCTTCTTGCCAATTCACGGCGAGTTCAGAATGCAACGTCGTCACGCTCTTCTGGCTGAAGGAGTAGGTATCGAGCCTGAAAATATCTTTATCACGGATATCGGTGAAGTCATTGAAATTCAGAATGGCGGAGCACGCAGAGCTGGTAAAGTTACAGCAGGTAACGTACTGATCGATGGACTAGGTGTAGGAGATGTAGGAAATATCGTGTTGCGCGACCGCAAATTGTTGTCACAGGACGGTATTTTGGTAGTGGTTGTCACACTGAGCAAGCAAGATGGCACGATTAAGTCAGGCCCAGATATCATTTCCCGTGGTTTCGTGTATGTTCGTGAATCAGAAGGTTTGCTAGATGAAGCAAATCGTATTGTTTCAAGTACACTGCATAAGCTCATGAGTGAAAATGTAAATGAATGGGCTTCCCTGAAGACAAATGTCAAGGATGCACTAGGTCGCTTCTTGTATGAGCAAACTCGTCGCAGACCGATGATTCTGCCAATTATAATGGAAGTGTGATTCGATTGAAATATGTTCAAAAACTTGAATTAAAAACTTAAGTCACAGGCACACAGTCGCCTCTCTTCCCGCAGGAAATATTGGACGGTTTCCGCGGAAAGAGAGGCTTTTTTTGATTTTAGGGTCGAGGAAAGGCATGGAGATAGGTATAAAATATTCCATTTCCATCCCATACTATAGGGTGAAGACGGGGCACATAGATGCGTATAGCGAAAGGAAGATCACCCATATGGAACATTACAGCAATTTATCTTCTGGCAACGAGGAAACGGAAGCGCCAGAACAACCAGAGGTTGGACAAAGACCCGTTTTACCTGCTATGGAGGCTTTACAGCAGCTGGGTCAAACCTCCATGCCCGGAAGCGAGTCCAATATTTTTTGTATGACGATTATCGGTCAGATTGAAGGACACCTCATCTTACCGCCTCAAAACAAAACAACAAAATATGAGCATATTATTCCGCAGTTGGTAGCGGCAGAGCAAAACCCACGTATCGAAGGATTAATGATTTTGCTGAATACAGTTGGTGGTGATGTAGAGGCAGGACTGGCTATTGCAGAAATGATCGCATCGATGAGTAAACCAACAGTGACCATTGTTATAGGAGGTGGACATAGCATCGGTGTGCCGATTGCTGTATCTTCTACGTATTCTTATATTGCCGAGAGTGCGACGATGACCATTCATCCAATTCGTATGAGCGGCCTGGTCATCGGAGTCCCACAGACTTTTGAATATATGGAAAAAATGCAGGAGCGTGTCGTCCGCTTCGTCGTTTCTCATTCTCGCATTACAGAAGAGCGGTTTAAGGAACTGATGTTCAAAACTGGTGAATTAAACCGCGACATTGGTACAGCGGTCGGAGGAATTGATGCAGTAAAATACGGTTTGATGGATGCGGTTGGTGGTATAGGAGAGGCGCTGAAACAGTTGAATACCATCATTGAGACGCGCCGTCAGCAGAACGGCATGATAGGGACTCCACAGCAGCCCCCTTATGCACCTTTTTCGCCCAATGCCACAGGCACCCCTACAGGAACCCTTTCAAGTGAGCACAGCAAGGAGCTGCCCCAATGACACTATATACTGTAATGCCAATGGAATTGGTGTGGGAAGGTATGTGGAAGGAGGCAGAGGAGCTTGTAGAGGTCCGGGTAGATGGTCTGCTTATGCAGGTACAGCCGCTTGAAAGTCGTCGGGGGATCATAGTAAGGCTCTTGGACTGTCCATTAAATGCCTACCTCAATCCTCGTTATGGACCAGGTCAGATCATTGAGTGGTCATAGAAGCTGTCGAATAGTACAGAAATAGGTCATTTGCTGCTGAAAAAGAACATATGTGCGGATAGCGAGTGACGTGGTATAATATTCTTCTGGGGGGTGACCTTGTATGTCCAGAAGAAGAAAAAGAAAAAAGAAAGCCATATTTGGTGGAGTTTTAAAATATGAAATTTACGGCATTGTGCTGATTACATTGGCGGTCATTGCGTTATCGGGTGAAGCGGCAGTTGGTCGGTCGCTATCCAAGATGTTTGGGCTTGTACTGGGGAAATTCTATTTTGTGATTCCCCTGATTGGCATTTATTATGGTCTGATGGTGATGATTCACCGCAAGTGGCCGAACCAGTGGAACTCACGGAAGACGGGTTTGCTGTTGTTGGTATTTGCCTTTACACTTATGAGTTCTATTTCATCTATGGAACAGCGTTTGGGACCGATTAACGAGCTTCAGCCGGGCGGAGTGATGAGCCAGATACATATAGATATGCGTGAGCAGTTGCTGTCGCCTGATCAGCAAGGCCATACCTCGATGCTGAATAAGGATATTAGCGGGGGCTACGTTGGCGCATTACAGCTTACCGTTCTGTTGTGGCTGTTTGGTCTCACAGGAGCTAAGCTGATCATGATTGTCATGTTCGTCATTTGTTTTATGCTGATGACCCAGCTGTCTTATGTGGATTTAGTGCGGATTGTAAAGACCAAGCTACTGACAGCCGGGGGAAGCGTGCGGAAAAAATGGACTGGTAAAGCCACTCCGCTTTCTGCATCTAGCAAAGGCAGTGGAAATAGAAAACCCAAATCTGAGCCTATTCCTGCCTATGAAGAGGATATGGATGATGATTTTGATGAAATGCAGCCTCCAGCACGTAAGCAGCCAATTTTCTTTCAGTTGTTTGGCCTTAAAAATACAGATAAGGCGGACAAGGAAGAGCAAACTGCACATGCGGATGAAGATGAACATGATCTTCTATATGATGCTGGTGATGTGCAGCCTCAGTGGAGAAATGGCAATCAGGGAGAAGAGCTGTCTGACGTAATCGAACACGCTGAGCAGGAAGCCTCAATTCCGGTAAAAAGATCGCCAATCATTAGGGACTTCTTCGAACAAGTGAAAAATGAGGAAAAAAGATCAGAGGCTGAACTTGAAGACTCCCTGACAGGTGGAGTGCGGAACGATTCCATTGATGAACCTCTGGATAGTAATTTTATGGATGCCGATGCGAATACGAATATAAATATAAATGATTCGGCAACGATCCATGGGACATCAGAAGAAGCCCAGGAACTGGCTCAGACGATTGCTAATGGATTGACAGGCGAAGAAGCTGAAGGGAACAATGTAACTATTCCAGCTCCACCACCGCCTAAGCCGTACAAGCTTCCATCGTTCCGTTTGCTTGCCAAACCGCAAAATGCAGGCAAAGGTATGGGACAAAAGGATTACATGCAAACAGCACGCAAGCTGGAGGCCACGCTGGAAAGCTTCGGTGTTCGGGCGAAAGTGCTGGAGGTTGTACGTGGTCCAGCCGTCACACGCTATGAAATCCAGCCGGACATTGGCGTGAAGGTTAGCCGGATTGTAAGTCTGACGGATGACATTGCACTTGCGCTTGCTGCAAAGGATATCCGTATGGAGGCACCTATTCCCGGCAAGTCCGCCATAGGAATAGAAGTTCCGAATAATGAAGTTTCTATCGTAACCATGCGTGAGGTAATGGAAACGACAGTTTTCCAGGAATCAGTTTCCAATTTGTCCATTGCATTTGGCCGTGATATTGCAGGACAAACGATTGTTGGTAATTTAGCTAAGATGCCCCATCTGCTTGTAGCTGGAGCTACGGGTTCGGGTAAATCGGTGTGTATCAATGGGATTATCACGAGTATTTTGTACAAAGCGAAGCCAGATGAGGTGAAATTTCTGATGGTTGATCCCAAGATGGTGGAGTTGAACGTGTACAACGGAATCCCCCATTTATTGGCTCCGGTCGTGACTGATCCCAAGCGTGCCTCACTGGCATTGAAGAAAATCGTAGTTGAAATGGAAAAAAGGTATGAGCTGTTTTCCAAATCAGGCACCCGTAATATTGAGGGCTACAACAATTTGATGAAGGATAACCCGGATGCATTTCTGCCTTACATTGTCGTTATTGTGGACGAGCTGGCAGATTTAATGATGGTTGCTGCAGGAGATGTGGAGGATGCGATTGCGCGACTTGCCCAAATGGCGCGTGCAGCAGGCATCCATCTGATTATTGCAACACAAAGACCTTCGGTTGATGTAATTACAGGGGTTATTAAAGCCAATATTCCTTCACGTATTGCTTTCGGCGTTTCTTCGCAGGTGGATTCCCGCACCATACTGGATATGGGCGGTGCTGAGAAACTGCTCGGACGTGGTGACATGCTGTTCATGCCGATGGGGGCTTCCAAACCAGTCCGCGTTCAGGGAGCGTTTATGAGTGATCAGGAAGTGGAAAACATTGTTAACTATGTGCGTGAACAGGGTGAAGCTCAGTATGATGAAACGCTTGTGCCTGAGGTGGAAGAGGTATCCACTGATGCGGATGAAATGCTGGATGAGCTGTATGATCAGGCTGTCAACATCATTTTGGAGGCTAAACAAGCTTCCGTTTCGCTCCTTCAGCGCCGTATGCGGATCGGTTATACACGTGCTGCCCGACTGATTGACTCCATGGAAGCCCGCGGTGTCATCGGTCCTTACGAGGGAAGTAAGCCCCGTGAGGTACTTATCTCAATGGAACAATATCAGCAAAATAAAGTTAGCTCCTGAGCATTATCTTTTATCAGCATTCCATTTAAACGCTGTTTGTACGCATGATGAGTTGTTAAATATGACAACTCCATGCACGCAAATAGCGTTTTTTTGTGATGTTTTTTTGAGGTGTGGAGCTGCCTGCTCAAAGAAGATTAAAAGGGTGAATAGCTTCTAGCGGAGCTTGTCATAATAAACGTAGCCATCCTGTTAATCCCACAAAAGAAAGGTAGAGCGCAGCATATGAAAAAAACAATGGTCTGGATTTGCACGGGTATCCTCGCAGCCTCGGCTATTACGTACACGGGACTTTTTAAAAACGACTCTGTACAGCAGCGAGTAGAGTCGCCAAGCACGCAGCAGAAAGTAACAGCGGCGCAGCCTGTTCAGCCGACATTCAGTTCAGAAGCGGTTGATTTTGGCTCTTATGGCCAGGATGTATATGAACTGCAATCACGATTGAAGCTGCTGGGTTTTTTTGGCGGAAAAGTGGACAGCCATTTTGGCAGCAGTACACTAAAGGCTGTAAAGGGTTTTCAAAAGGAGTTTGGTATCAGACCCGATGGAGTGGTTGGTGCGAAAACCAAATTAAAGCTGGTGAATGCTACTCCACACTGGAAGCCGACGGAAACGCCTATGCATCGTAATAATCAAGGTTCTGATCAGGGACAGGCAGCGAACAAAAACGATAAATCTGATCAAAATGAGGAAACGATGGGATCAGCCAACACCATGGGACTGTCTGAAAACGATCTTAAAATCATGGCCAATGCGGTCTATGGTGAATCCCGCGGTGAGCCGTTTGAAGGACAAGTTGCCGTGGCGGCTGTTATTTTGAACAGGGTCAAGTCGCCAAGTTTTCCAAATACACCGTCTGGGGTAATCTTTCAGCCGGGGGCTTTCACTGCTGTAGCAGACGGCCAAATCTGGCTCACGCCGAATGAGACTGCACAAAAGGCGGTACGTCAAGCCCTAAACGGCTGGGACCCAAGCGGAGGATGTCTATATTACTTTAACCCTAAAACAGCTACCTCCAAATGGATTTGGAGCCGTCCGCAGGTGAAAACCATCGGGGAACATATTTTCTGCATGTAAAACGCCGAAGCAGCCGGGAGCTTGTCTCCGGTTGCTTCTTGGCTTTTGCACGTTTAAAATATAGATTGGTACACTTTACCTCTTTACAGGAAAAAGATGTACAGTAGCTATTGCTAATCAAAGGCTAGACGCAAATTGACGTCACAAAGGAGTTTTGGACTTGAACAAAACAGGTTTCGAGCGTGGCACACGCAGACAACTAAGGATTCATGTACTGCCCACCAAGCGCTTTAAGACGTTCGCCATATCGTTGTATGTAGGTACTCCGCTACGTGAGGAAACTGTAACTCGTGTAGGACTGGTGCCTTTCGTTCTGCGACGGGGTACAGAATCGTATCCGCAGACTACACAATTTAGAGAGCAGTTAGAACAATTGTATGGTGCGGGTTTTGGATTCGATGTATATAAACGTGGAGATTATCAGATCGTGCAATTTCGCATGGATACAATTAATGACAACTTTGTAAGCAGTCCGGATAGTTTGCTGGATCGTTCGTTTTCTTTCCTTGGAGAGGTTCTGACGAAGCCTGCATTGGAAAACGGTGCATTTCAAACGGGATATGTACAGCAGGAACGAGAAAATGTTCGTAAGAAGCTGGAATCTATAGTTAACGATAAAATACGTTATGCTGGGGAGCGCTGTATGGAGGAGATGTGCAAAGATGAGCCTTATCGTCTGCATCCTCTTGGTCAACGATCAGATCTGGACAGCATAAATGCACAAAATTTGTATGAGGCTTATGGAGACTGGCTGAATAATGCCAGCATGGATTTATACGTCGTGGGAGATACCACGCTGGAAGAAGTTGAAAAGTTTGTGGATCGCTATTTTCAATTAAACCGCTCGGCGGAAACGGGATATGTACCTGAACAGCCCAAATCGGTAGAACGTGATGTTCAAACTATAGTAGAGCGTCTTGATGTAAACCAAGGCAAGCTCAACATGGGGCTACGAACCTCTATTACGTATGGCGATGAACGTTATGCTTCTGCATTAATGTACAATGGCGTTCTGGGTGGGTATCCGCATTCAAAGCTGTTTGTCAATGTGAGGGAGAAGGAGAGTTTGGCGTACTATGCTTCGTCACGCTATGACGGGCATAAAGGCATTGGCACAATACAATCCGGTATCGAAATTCCTAATTATGAAAAAGCGGTTACTATTATCCGCAAGCAACTGGAAGATACACAAAATGGAGCAATTACCGAGCTAGAAATGACCCAAACGCAGGCAATGATACGCAACTTGCTAAAGGAAATGCAGGACTCCGCTTTTGAGATGATTGCCTATGATTTTAACAGACAGCTTTCCGGCAAAGAGCGGACGGTCGAGGAGCTGCTGAGCCAGGTGGAGGCAGTCAAGGTGCAGGATGTTCAGGATGCCGCCCGGACGTTCCGACTGGACACTATTTATTTCTTGAGAGACCAGAAGGGGGAATAGCGTTGGAGCATATATCGTATGAGCACTTGCAGGAGACGCTGTACTATGAAGTAATGGATAATGGCTTGCACGTTTATGTGTTGCCCAAACCGGGCTTTCAGAAGACGTATGCCACATTTGCAACTAAATATGGCTCGGTTGATAATCATTTCCGGGTAGAAGGTCAACAGTCCGTCAAGGTGCCGGATGGCATAGCTCATTTTTTGGAGCATAAAATGTTTGAAGAGCCCGAAGGCGATATTTTTGCTACCTTTTCCTCTAATGGAGCATCGGCGAACGCATTTACGAGCTTTGATCAGACCGTATATCTGTTTTCGGCAACCGAACGCATTCAAGAGAATTTGACCACACTAGTCAACTTTGTTCAGCATCCTTACTTTACAGATGAAAATGTGGAGAAGGAAAAAGGCATTATAGGCCAGGAAATCAATATGTATGAAGATAACCCCGACTGGCGGAGTTACTTTGGTCTGATTGAGGCATTGTACAAGGTCCATCCGGTGCATATTGATATAGCAGGTACTATTCAATCCATCAGTACGATTACGAAGGAAACATTGTACAGTTGCTATGAAGCTTTTTACCATCCAAGTAATATGATTCTTTTTGTAGTAGGTGGAGTGGATCCAGCCGAAGTAATCGAATTGGTACGTAATAATCAGGCGAAAAAAGACTATAAGCCGCAGGGGGAGATCGAGCGGATTTTCGATGATGAACCCACAACGGTTGCAGAGCCGCGTCATGAGGTAAAGCTGGCTGTTTCTTTGCCAAAGTTGCTGTTTGGATTCAAGGAGGCTGAAGTAGGTCTAACGGGAGAAGCTTTGCTACGTCATGATCTGGAAACCAAGCTGATGCTTGATCTCTTGTTTGGTTCCAGTACACAGCTATATCAGAAGCTCTACGATGAGGACCTGATTTCGGACAGTTTTGGCCATGAGTACAATAGTACGCAACAGTATGCATTTTCTGCGATCGGCGGGGATACCAAAGACCCTGATCGGCTGTTGGCTAGGATACGAGAAGAGGTAGAGTCTATTCAGAAGCAGGGGTTTGCAGCAGAACATTTTGAACGAGCGCGCAAAAAGAAGATCGGCGGTTATCTACGCACTCTCAATTCTCCCGAAAATATTGCGCATGAGTTTACAAGACATCGCTTCCGGGGCAGTGATTTTTTTCAATTGCTTCCGGTTTATGAAAGTATCACGCTTGAGGATGTAAACCGTCGTCTGAAAGATCATATAAAGTGGGATCAAATGGCAATATCGCTGGTGGTGAGTCCGTAATGTCCAGGGAGAGGGAACCGATGACCACCGAGGGCGGAGAGTTAAAGGCTATTGGCGATACGACTGTGCTGATTACAGGAGCAAGTGGTGGAATTGGTGCGGCTATTGCCGAGCGTTTTGCAGCAGTAGGGATGAATGTGGTCATTCACTACATGAAGTCCCATGAAAAAGCAAATGAAGTTGCTCGTCGTTGCATGACTTATTCAGGCAAGGTAATGACTGTTTCAGCCGATCTGCGGAGTAAGGAGCAGATTGAACGTATGCGGGAAAAGCTGGATAATCACGGATTGAAGCCAGATATTCTAGTGAATAATGCTGGATTATCTCATTATGGGCTGCTTTCAGATGTATCGGAAGAGGAATGGGACGAAGTGATGGCCGTGAATGTTAAGGGAACTTTTTTGTGTACGCAGGTTTTTATGCCGCATATGATTTCCCAACGCTATGGCCGTATTGTGAATGTTTCGTCTGTGTGGGGCATATGTGGAGCTTCGTGCGAGGTATTGTACTCCACTACCAAGGGAGGCATTAACGCTTTCACTAAAGCACTGGCTCAAGAGGTTGCGCCTTCTGGCGTAACCGTGAATGCTGTGGCTCCAGGGGCGGTAGACACGTCGATGTTGGATCATTTGGATGCAGGCGAAATTAACAGTTTGGAAGAAGAAATCCCTGCTGGACGATTGGCACGGCCTGATGAAATATCGTCCCTGGTTTATTTTCTTGCGCTTCCTGAGTCAGGTTATATTAATGGCCAGGTCATAAGTCCTAACGGAGGATGGGTGACGTAAGGAAAACAGCGCTTGGAGGAATCCACCAGTATAGTAAGCGTCTGTGAAGAGCATATTACAACTGTTGATTTTAAATCTGAATCATCTAAGGAGGATTTAAGTATGTCAACAGTTGTTCAGAATTTTGATGTTTGGAAAAAGTTCCTTGGTCAGCGTGTAGAGCAAGCAGAGAAGCTGGGAATCAGTCAAGATACCATTGCGGAGCTTGCTTACGAAATCGGTGATTTTCTGGATGAGAAGGTCGATCCAGCTAACCATTCCAACCGCGCACTGAAAGAACTGTGGGGAGTTGCCGATGAGGACGAACGTCACACCATCGCCCGGCTAATGGTTAAATTAGCTAAGAGCAACGCATAAGTAGGAACCAACATGAAAAGCTCCCTTTTGGGGGGCTTTTCTGTAATGGTTACAGAGCTGTTCTTGTAATTCCATTGTAATTTATATATCATAAACGTGATTGAGGCTTACAACACACTGTAGCCTATCGAATTTCAATAATTGGGTTTTGTCGAATGATGCTATCTTATGATACAATAAGGCTTTGATTTGGCATTGTTGACGGTTTGAATGTGAATGAGGTGCTAACGTGACGGAAGAGACAAAACAGTGGTACATGGAATACAAGATACATAAAAATCGACCCGGACTGCTGGGGGACATTGCTTCCATGCTTGGTATTCTGGGGGTTAATATACTGACGATTAACGGTGTTGAAGGCGAAAGACGGGGGATGCTTCTCGAAACAGACGATGACGAGAAAATACGCATTCTCGGAGATACGTTGAAAAAAGCCAGCAACATTACAGTCACGGCCTTACGTGCTCCGAGACTGGTCGATATATTGGCAGTAAGACACGGCCGTTACATCGATCGGGATTCGGATGATCGTAAAACTTTCCGTTTTACACGTGATGAGCTTGGGTTGCTGGTCGATTTTTTGGGTGAAGTATTAAAGAGGGATGGCAATCAGGTAATCGGTCTTCGCGGAATGCCGCGTGTTGGTAAAACGGAATCCATTATTGCCAGTAGTGTATGTGCAATGAAGCGTTGGACTTTTGTGTCGTCGACGTTATTACGACAGACGGTACGCAGTCAGCTTTCTGAGGAAGAAATGAATCCCAACAATGTGTTTATTATTGACGGCATTGTGAGTACCATTCGATCCAATGAAAGACATTATCACCTGCTTCAGGAAATTATGAGCATGCCAAGTACCAAAGTGATTGAGCATCCTGATGTATTTGTGCGTGAATCGGGATACAGCTTTGACGATTTCAATATCATTATTGAACTTCGCAATAATCCGGCTGAGGAAATTATTTATGATACCTTTACAGCCAGTTATACAGAAGATCTTTAAATAAGTGTAATTACACAAGGAGATGATGACATGTCAGAACTGGGTCAGCAATTAAAGGAGGCCCGGCTGCAAAAAGGATTGAGCCTTGACGATGTTCAGGAAATGACGAAGATACGCAAACGTTATCTGGAAGCCATTGAGACGGGCGATTACAAAGTGCTGCCGGGAAGCTTTTATGTCAGAGCTTTTATTAAAACATACGCCGAAACGGTTGGGTTGAATCCCGATGAGCTTCTGGAAGGGCACCAAAGCAATGTGCCTGAACCTGAACCGGAAGCAGTCATGGAGCCTGTTACACAAAAACGCTCCAGCCGTCCCGCGACGATCGGCAATCTTAAATGGTTGCCTACAGCGTTAATGTGGCTTTTTCTAGTTCTCATTGTTGGGGTTATTTATGCTTATTGGGTGAGTAACAACCATTCCACTCCAAAAACAGCAGAAAATACAACGCCGATTACAACACCAAGTACACCAAGTACAACACCTAACACAACGCCAAGTACGACACCAAACACGTCTACTCCAAATACAACTACGACACCGAATAATGGTCAGACAACGGCACCAAATGGTGCTGGCGGGCAGACCCCTGATACGGGAAAAACCGGGGAAACCCAGCCAAGTGGTACGGGAACTACAGATGCGACTACTCCAAATCCTGGTCAGCAGCCGGATACGACTACGCCAGCGCAGGGAGTAACTGTGGCTCAGGATGGTAAGCAAGGCAAGACGACGATCTTCAAAGTCTCCAGTGCAACGGGGGCCACGGTCAAGGTTGATATTAAAGCAACGGGCGAAAGCTGGCTTGAGGTGTACAAGGGACAAAATTCCCGTGGAGAAAAGCTGAGCTATGGTATGACTAAAAGTGGAGATGCCATGTCTTTCGATATCGGTCCAGAAGGCTTATATATCAAATCAGGACGGTCTTCTGCCACGGATATTTCCGTCGCCGGCCAACCGATAACCGATAATAAATCGACGACCCGGGTGTTGATACAGCAAGGGGAAGCTTCTTCCACTGGAGCGAGTACTGGGGTGACGGGTTCAACGGATACGACGACAAATGGTAGTACGGATACTACACAAAGTGGGACAGATTCTAGTACAACTACTGATGGTGAATAAACGCCTTGTTGCGGGGAAATACTAATGACTGTAATTCTTGGAAAGTCAGTCATTTCATTTTCCGCAAAGTGAGGTGTATACGTTATGACCGTCAGCTGGATTGTGACTGGGCTCGGGATTATTGTCAGTTTACTGGGCTATTATCTAACACCGAATGCATGGGGCTATGGCATATTAGGCTTTGGTCTTGCTCACATTGTGCTTGGAATTTTGGATATGTTTAGAAATCCAACACGAAGTCACTATTAGAAATGTTAAACTGCAATTGTAAATAAAGGCGTTTTTGTCGGGGAACTGGCAAGAACGCCTTTTTAGTGAACGGATTATTGGATTTTTGTAAATGACTAGCCTATAATTAGATATTGAACTTTGTTGTGGAAAGGAAAGTGAAACGATGGCTTCAGAAAATTCATTTGATATCGTCTCCAAAATGGATATGCAGGAGTTAACAAATGCGGTTCATCAGACGGAGCGTGAAATTGAAACGAGATTTGATTTCAAGGGGAGCAAAAGTAGCCTCAAGCTTGAGAAAGATGCTCTTACGATTGCATCGGAAGATGAATACAAGCTGAATGCGGTGATTGATATTTTGCAATCTAAAATGGTCAAACGAGGTCTATCCCTTAAAAATGTGGAATTTGGAAAATTGGAACCAGCCTCTTTAGGTTCAGTGCGTCAGCGTCTTTCTCTTAAGCAGGGAATTGATCAGGATAACGCAAAAAAAATTAATATCCTTATTCGGGATTCCAAGCTAAAAGTGAAAAGTCAGATTCAAGGTGATCAAATTCGAGTAACTGGAAAAAATAGGGATGACCTACAGGCCATTATTCAATTGCTGCGGAAAGCTGATCTGCCGTTGGAGCTTCAATTTACAAACATGAAATAAGCCGTTTTCTCTCATAGATTTTGTAGGACTAAACGTTGCTTGATGTGCAGCAGGTTATTTTGACATGCGTTTTGCGCCATATTATACTTGTAACGAAAATGCAGACATTGAGGTGTATAACGCTCGTCGAAAGCGATTTTACATAGGATTGATTTCAATCTGAAAGCTGCCATTTGTAATCAAGTACGATAATCAGGGGAGAGTGTGTTGTGAATTTACCCAACAGAATTACAATAACGCGGATTTGCCTTATCCCGGTGATGATGCTGGCTTTGCTGGTGGATTTTGGTTTTTATCCGCCACCAATTGAGATCGGTGCTTTCAAGCTGCCGTATAATCAGCTGATTGCGGCTATTATTTTCCTTGTAGCAGCCAGCACAGACGGCCTTGACGGATATTTGGCTCGTAAAAATAATATGGTCACCAATTTGGGCAAGCTGTTGGACCCCCTTGCTGATAAGCTGTTGGTAACTGCTATTTTGGTTTCTTTGGTAGAAATGGGAAAAATTGATTCATGGGTTGTTGTTGTGATTGTCAGTCGTGAGTTTGCGGTTACGGGTCTAAGACAGATCGCTTTATTGGATGGCTCTGTGGTTGCTGCAAGCAATTGGGGGAAATTAAAGACGATCATCCAGATCGTTGCTATTGTAGCACTGCTCATTAATAATTTCCCGTTTGTTTTTCTGGGTATTCCGTTTGATTTAATAGCGATATGGGCAGCTGTGTTAATCACCATTTATTCGGGTATTGATTACTTTGTGAAGAATATCCATTTGCTGAGCTCCTCTAAAGTGTAACAGGATAAATCTTATGGAAACAGCAATAGGGACTTAACTTATTGCTGTTTCTTTACATAATTCCCACAATATACGCATCATAGGAGGACGAATTGATGAAAGCTGAAATCATTGCAGTAGGAACAGAGTTATTACTTGGACAAATAGTAAATACAAATGCCCAATATTTATCACAAGAGCTAGCTACAATCGGAATTGATGTATATTTTCAGACTGTAGTTGGCGATAACATGGATCGACTTCAGGAAGCGGTACGACTTGCTCAGAAGCGTGCGGATATTATTTTGTTTTCTGGTGGGCTGGGACCAACTCAGGACGATTTGACAAAAGATGCGATAGCGGCTGTATTGGGGCGGAAATTGCAGATAGATCGTCTTGCCATGGACAAGCTTGATCAGTTTTTCCGGAACCGCGGGGTCGAAATGACCGAGAATAACCGCCGGCAGGCGCTTTCTATTGAAGGAGCCACTCCGCTTGAAAATGAGACAGGTTTAGCTATAGGGGATGCGATTGCACAGGACGGTAAATTTTATGTGGTTTTGCCCGGACCGCCTAAGGAGCTTAAACCTATGTTTGCAAATCATGCTAAACCATGGTTGCTTCAGCAGGCATTGAGCGGTGAGGAGATGCCGATTTATTCGAAAATGCTAAAATTTGCAGGGATCGGTGAGTCAGCTCTTGAAACTCGCTTGCTAGATCTGATCCAATCCCAGACGGACCCCACGATTGCTCCTTATGCCAAGGAAGGGGAAGTTACGATCCGTATATCCACCAAGGCGGCCAGTGAGAGTGAAGCTTTAATTAAGCTGACTGCCACGGAAGTACAAATTCAACAACGTCTTTCCGAATATATGTATGCAAGTGAAGATGTTACGCTGGAGAAGGTGATTGTAGATTTAATGGCCAAACGCGGACTCACTGTGAGTGCGGCGGAAAGCTGTACAGGCGGTATGCTGATGGAACACATCACTTCTATACCTGGCAGTGCTGTTATGTTTCAAGGTGGCATCGTGTGTTATTCCAATGAAATGAAGATGAAATTGCTCAATGTGCCCTATGATTATTTGGAAGGCGATCATGCGCCAGGCGCAGTGAGTAAGGAAGTAGCCCTTGTGCTTGCAGAGCAGGCAAGAATGATTATGGACAGTGATTTCGGACTTTCCGTTACTGGTGTAGCTGGGCCCGGATATTCCGAGCGGAAGCCAGTCGGTCTGGTGTATATTGGTATTGCTCAGCGTGACAAGGAAACGGAGGTATATGAGCTAAATTTAAGCGGTAACCGTGAGACCATTCGCTTGCGATCCGTCAAAGCTATCTTGTACAGATTGTGGCGTCGATTGGTAGAGAACGAGAAACTCTCTTAATTATCGATGAGTTGTTTTAGATAGATATCCATGATATAATCTCCTTATCGGAAGAACCGTTGCAAAGCTTTTTGCTAGCGGTTCTTTTTTCGTTTTATGAGAAAGGTTTAATTATAGAAGAGAGTTGTGGGAAATAAAAAAACGAATGTATGTTCGAAAAAATGCTTGGCAAGCGTGTCAAAACAAGGTATTATTAAAGTACAAACAATGAAGGATGTGAGTTTATTGTCAGATCGTCGTGCTGCGCTGGATATGGCGCTCCGTCAAATAGAAAAGCAATTTGGTAAAGGTTCCATTATGAAGTTGGGTGAGTCTACCCACATGCAAGTGGAAACAATCCCCAGTGGTTCGATTGCTTTGGATATTGCGTTAGGAACGGGCGGCTTTCCAAGAGGCCGGATTATTGAAGTATATGGACCGGAATCATCCGGTAAAACGACAGTAGCTCTTCATGCTATCGCAGAGGTGCAAAAAACAGGCGGACAAGCCGCCTTTATCGATGCCGAGCATGCGCTTGATCCGTCGTATGCGAGCAAGCTGGGTGTCAATATTGATGAGTTGTTACTATCGCAACCAGATACAGGTGAGCAGGCATTGGAGATTGCCGAAGCTCTTGTGCGTAGTGGGGCAGTGGATATTATCGTCATAGACTCTGTAGCGGCACTTGTACCGAAGGCAGAGATTGAAGGCGAAATGGGAGATTCCCATGTCGGTCTTCAAGCGCGTTTGATGTCACAGGCATTACGTAAGCTGTCTGGAGCCATTAATAAATCGAAAACCATTGCTATCTTTATCAACCAGCTCCGTGAAAAAGTAGGTGTTATGTTCGGTAACCCTGAAACTACACCAGGTGGACGTGCTTTGAAGTTTTACTCTACGGTACGTTTGGATGTTCGTCGTATCGAAAGCTTGAAAATGGGTAACGACATCGTGGGTAACCGCACACGTATTAAAGTCGTGAAGAACAAAGTTGCGCCTCCTTTCCGTCAGGCCGAAGTGGATATTATGTACGGTGAGGGTATTTCCAAAGAAGGAAGCTTGATTGACATCGGTACGGAGCATGACATTGTCGACAAGAGCGGAGCTTGGTATTCCTACGAAGGCGAGCGCCTTGGTCAGGGACGTGAGAATGCAAAGCAATTTTTGAAGGAAAATCCGAACATTGCTAGTACGATCGAGCAAAAAATCCGGGTGGCCAGTAATTTGATTACAACAATTGCTCCACCGACAGAAGAAGAGTTAGCGCAGGAGGCCAAGGAAGAACAGGAATTGCTGGAGCTTGAATAAGCTTGCCTGAGACTTCGCTTTTGATCTGTCATGTGAACTGTAGCCTAGGGATTATGGTACAGTCCGTTTGAATAGCATAATTCTGATGCCCTGCACAGTTGTGCAGGGCATTTTTGCATCAAATACAGTCTGCTTTGTCAGCAGAATCTAACTTTTGCGTAGCAGGTGATCATAGGCTGCTTTCGTGAATTTCAAAGTGAGGGAAACATAGTGCAGTTGGACGATAAAGATGAATACACTTCGGAAGAAGATAAACAGCAAGGGATTTCTCTTTTTCCAGATCATGAGGAATTGATGATTACTAGAGTGGAGCAGGGGCAGAGACGCAACCGTGGAAGATACATCATTCATTTTGGTCCATATTCACTGTCTGTATTGGAAGATGTAATGATCAAGTACAACATGTTCAAAGGAACGTCATTCGTCAAAAAAGAACTAGAAGATATCGTTCTGGCAGATGAAAAACAACAGGCTTATGTACATGCGCTGCGCTATTTGGGGCAAAAGCCTCGTACACGTCAGGAAATTGCCCAGCGTTTAGCGCAAAAGGAAGTGGATCAGACTGTTATTGATGAGATATTGGTGCGATTGCAACGGGAGAAGCTTGTAGATGATGATTTATACGCCCGTCAGTGGGCAAGACAGCGTATAACAAGCCAACGTAAGGGTAAGATGTGGATCAGACAAGAACTTCGTCAGAAGGGCATCTCTAAAGCTTCTATCGGGGAAGCATTAGGTGAGATCACTGACAATGAGGAGTGGGAGAGTGCATTGTCGATTGGACGTAAAAAATGGAATCAGGTACGTGGTGATATAATGGATAAAAAAAGGAAAACATTTCCGTTTCTTATGAGACGCGGATATTCGGGGGATATGACACGCCGCGTGGTCAATCATCTCAGTGCGGCTGAGCAAGACGGAGCTTTCGATGACGAGGAATTACTGCATTGGGAGGAATAAGTTGCAAAACGGTAGCTGAACTTCTGGCTAGATGAGCTGATTATGATATGGACAGCTGCACGGTAGTCTACTAATGTTTGCATTCCCTTGACAATGCCATTTGTCAAATAATAAAATATATATGAAACGATATTTGTGGAGTGCCCTTTTTCCTTCCAAAAAAGCGGAATCCACGGTAAAGTTCTCATCGCCAAATAACAAGTGATGCCGCTATGCCAGGCGGAATTGTACGTGTGAAAGCATGTGCATATGAAATGAAGCGACCTTGAGTCGTTATCTTAGTTTGACGATCAAAGTAAATGTGACAATTTCAAAAAGTCCCAAGGAATGCCTTGGAGGAACCAACGGGGAGGTGAACAGTATGATGACTGCGATCTGGTTCGTTCTCGTTGCTGTAGCCGCGTTATTCTTTGGGTTCGGGATTGGTTATTTTATTCGCAAATCTATTGCAGAAGCTAAGATCTCCAGTGCGGAAGAAGCTGCCGCGCAAATCGTGGAGAACGCGAAAAAAGAGGCAGAAGCGCTGAAGAAGGAAACGGTATTGGAAGCAAAAGATGAAATTCATCGCATCCGTGCCGAAGCTGAAAAAGAAACTCGTGAACGTCGCAATGAAATTCAACGACAGGAACGAAGATTGCTGCAAAAAGAAGAATCGCTGGATAAAAAATTGGAATCGCTGGAACGCAAAGAAGAACAAGTGGCCAACAAAGAGAAACGAATCGATGAAACCCAGCAGCAAATTGATTTGATTTACAAGAGCCAGGTAACTGAGTTGGAGCGTATTTCTAATCTTACGATGGAGGATGCAAGAAGTATTATTCTGACCAACGTAGAGCAGGAAGTTCGTCATGAAACAGCTCAGATGATTAAGGAAATTGAACAGCAGGCCAAAGAAGAAGCGGACAAAAAGTCCCGTGAAATCATCACACTGGCCATCCAACGCTGTGCGGCAGATCATGTAGCAGAAACGACGGTTTCTGTTGTGACATTGCCGAACGAAGAAATGAAAGGCCGGATTATCGGACGCGAAGGCCGTAACATTCGTGCACTTGAAACCCTTACTGGAATCGACCTCATTATTGATGATACGCCGGAAGCTGTTATATTGTCCGGATTTGATCCGATTCGTAGAGAGATTGCGCGTACTGCTCTTGAGAAGCTCGTAGCGGACGGACGGATACATCCGGCTCGTATTGAAGAGATGGTGGAAAAATCCCGTAAAGAGGTGGACGAACGAATCCGTGAGTATGGTGAACAGGCTACCTTTGAAGTGGGTGTGCATAGCTTGCATCCGGATTTGATCAAGATCTTGGGACGTCTTAAGTTCCGTACGAGTTACGGACAGAACGTATTGAAGCACTCGATGGAAGTTGCATACTTGACAGGTCTGATGGCCGGGGAACTGGGCGAGGACGTTGTACTGGCAAGACGGGCAGGCTTGCTACATGACATCGGGAAGGCGCTGGATCATGAAGTGGAAGGATCACACGTTGAAATTGGCGTGGAACTGGCGAAGAAGTACAAGGAACACCCGGTCGTTATCAACAGCATTGCTTCACATCACGGCGACTGCGAAGCGACTTCAGTGATCGCCATGCTAGTTGGGGCGGCAGATGCTCTGTCAGCAGCAAGACCGGGAGCGCGGCGTGAAACGCTTGAGACGTATATCCGTCGTCTTGAGAAGCTGGAACGCATCTCCGAGTCTTTTGAAGGCGTTGAAAAATCATACGCAATTCAAGCCGGACGCGAAGTTCGTGTCATGGTACAGCCAGAGAAAATTGATGATGCGGAAGCATTCCGACTGGCCCGCGATATTACGAAAACGATTGAGAATGAACTGGATTATCCAGGGCATATTAAGGTTACCGTTATTCGCGAGACCCGTGCGGTAGAATACGCAAAATAAAAGCATTTCAATGAAAAGTGGCCGCTGCTTGTAGGGCCACTTTTCATTATGTAAGGCAGACTAGGGAGGGTTTTCTATCAACGTATTATTTATTGGAGACATCGTCGGCAGTGTAGGCAGAAAGGCACTGAGGGAGAATCTCCCTTCGCTAAAATCAAAATACAACCCGCATGTTATTATTGTGAACGGAGAAAATGCAGCTTCGGGAAGAGGAATTACTCAAGCCATCGCTAGAGAGTTTTTTGATTGGGGCGTTCATGGGATTACGATGGGCAATCATACATGGGACAATAAGGAAATATTTGATTTTATAGATGATGAGCCGCGGATCATCCGTCCGGCTAACTTTCCACCAGGGACACCCGGTCGGGGTTATACTGTTGTAAAAGGTGGAGGTAAGGAACTAGCCATTGTTAACCTGCAAGGTAGAACCTTTTTGCCAGCTATTGACTGTCCATTTCGGGCAGCAGATGAAATTGTAGACGAGCTGCGCAAAAAACATAAACATATTCTAGTAGATTTTCACGCTGAAGCCACTTCCGAAAAAATTGCCATGGGCTGGCATCTGGATGGACGTGCATCAATCGTGGTAGGAACACATACACACGTACAAAGTAATGACGATACGATTTTGCCACAAGGAACTGCGTATCAGACAGATGCGGGAATGGTAGGTCCTTATGAGGGCGTGCTTGGTATGCAGAAAGAGGCTGTATTACAGAAATTTCAGACCCAGCTTCCGGTACGCTTTCAAGTGGACATGGGCAAATGGCACTTTCATGCCATCAGCGTAGAGCTCAATGATGACGATGGGAAAGCCCGTAAAATTCAGAAAATCAGGCTTAAAGAAGACGAATGGCGGATGGATTAACTTTGTTGTGAGCTACTTAAGGAAAGAATAAGGAAAACTGTCACCAAAAAGCAGGAATTTTTTGCTGACCCTCGAATAACATCTAATAGTGGAATCAAACCATCATCATTCCCAGGGGAGGTACTTACTATGGATGTATTAAAAGTATCAGCAAAATCCAATCCCAATTCAGTTGCAGGCGCACTCGCAGGAGTACTGCGTGAACGCGGAAATGCAGAATTACAGGCGATTGGAGCGGGTGCACTAAACCAAGCCATTAAAGCGGTAGCCATTGCCCGGGGATTTGTCGCACCAAGCGGAGTGGATTTGATTTGTATTCCTGCTTTTACAGACATTGTTATTGATGGAGAAGATCGGACTGCGATCAAATTGATTGTAGAGCCAAGATAATAAATGGAAGTTGCCTGAGCCTGTTTACGTTTTGTAAACGGGCTTTTTTGCTTTGTGGTTTAATTACTATGGTTTTCAAAATAAATTTGTGGGCTTTAATCCAATGGGGGTATAGTGCATGAATGATAAGTTTGAAGCGAATTGGCCAGTTGTTGATCTTCACTGCGACGTGTTATGTAAAATGCAACTCGATTCGCAGGTAGATTTCAGTCATTCATCGCTTGATGTCACAAAAGAGCGTTTGCTAGAAGGCAACGTAAAGTTGCAAACGTTCGCTATATATATTTCACAGGTATTGGGTACGCCAAAATTTGAGCATGTGGTTCGTCAAATTGAACTGTTCAGGCAGCATGTGACTTCTACCTCAGGCGGGTTAAAACCTTTGCTATGGAGAGAGGAATTGGCAGCATTTAAAAATATGTCCGCTGCACGTCAAATGGAGCAAGTACACCAGACAGACGTAGAGAAGCAAGCTGGAAAGATAAGGAATTGGGATGGTAATGGAACGAATCATACAGAGTCACCTTGGGCTTTACTCTCACTTGAAGGGGTAGATGCGCTGGAAGGAAACCCGTTTTATGCGGATGTGTGCTATGCATTGGGAATACGGTTGATCGGGCTGACGTGGAATTATGCAAATTGGGCAGCTGATGGCATTATGGAGCTTAGAGGTGGTGGTCTAACCCGCAAGGGACGTGATTTGGTCAATCGGTGTAATAGTCTGGGACTGCTGCTAGATGTATCACACTTGTCCTTACAAGGCTTTTGGGAAGTGATGGAGGAGGCGGCCTTACCGCCCATCGCTTCGCATTCGAACGCCTTTGCGAGATGTGCTCATCCCCGTAACTTGCGGGACGAACAGATTCGGGCACTGATTGCCCGTAACGGACGAATTGGGTTGACCTTTGTCACGATGTTTCTGAAAGAGCAGGGTACAGTACACGCTGAGGATCTGTTACCGCACATTGAGCACATTTGTTCATTGGGTGGCGAAAGACATTTGATGTTCGGCTCTGATTTTGACGGTATCGAGGCCCATGTGAGAGGACTGGAGCACGCGGGGAAATATCCGGCTTTTGCAGAACTACTGCTGAAACATTACTCTGAGGAGCTGGTCAAGGGATGGCTTGGAGAACATGCACTGGACTATTTAAGAACAAATCTGCCATCTAAAATGTTGTCCTAAATAGCTTAATATCGCAGTTGTTTTCGGCTGAGCATTTTCTTGACAAAGCGAGAACGATTACGAAATAATTGGAGCATCCGAGGATTGCATGGTGCTAAAATAACGCTTTCCGAAATTGGGCATACGTAGAAGCGAGCCTGAAAGCACCATGCTATACCGCCATACTAGAGGGGAGCTCCGTTACATAATGCTGATAAAAAAGGTTACCTGGCTTGAACTCTTTTATGATTTATTGTTTGTAGCAGCTGTCTCCAAGGCGACTCATGTTTTACTACATGTTGAGCATGGTAGTGTTGGTTGGCATAATTTAGAGAAGTTTATTTTGATTTTTATTCCGATCTGGTGGGCATGGGTGGGGCAAACAGTCTATAACAATCGTTTTGGTCAAGACAGTATAATGCACCGAATTTTTATGATTTTGCAATTATTTTTTGTGTTAATCATGACTGCTAGTCTTAATATAGATTTTGATGCGTATTATGTATCTTTTTTTGTTGGCTATATTGGCTTAAGAGGTTTGACTGTCGTTCAATATTTGCTTTTGGCCCCCAAGGAAACGGCTCATAAACAGGAAACAGCTCGTTTTTTTGGAACCTATCTTTGGGTTGGGATCGTAATCTCTAGCTTCTCCCTTTTCTTCGACTCGTGGGTTCGATATTTAATTTTGTATATTGGCATTGCGGTTGATATCCTCGTTCCATTAATCGGTCGTAAAAAATTGGTGATCACACCTATCCATACAGAGCATCTTTTGGAGCGTTTTGCACAGTTCACCTTAATCCTGCTTGGAGAATCAGTGATAAGTATACTTTCTGTTTTACAATCCGATCATTTCACGATCTCTTCCATTGGTTTTGCTGCTTTGACATTTGTATTGGTCATCGCAATCTGGTGGCAATATTTTGAGAATATAGAGAAGCGCGTAGACAAATCCAAACAAACAGCAGGACAGACTATTATCTATGGTCATTTGTTTATTTATCTTTCTCTTAGCATGCTTGCGGCTTCCATACAGCTCTTATTTTTAGGGCAAGCAGCCTATACTTTTGTGCTTTGCTTTACTTTTGCTTCTGTTTTTATTTATTTTTTGTCAGTTTTGCTGGTATTCCATCAGTACAGATTGAGTCATCTTAAACCTCGTCTCAGAGTCATTCTTTTCTTAACTGGAATCCTCTGTGCGCTGTTTATTCTGAATATATTTATTGTAGTTCCTCATCTCATCGTAGCTGAGATCATGCTTTTCTTTCTTCTGTTTGCAAAAATGACGGTTTGATCCCAGTTTTATATGGACGATATGTATGGCTGGTTAGGGCGAAAAAGGGAACTTTATGCGCTATCCTTTTCATTCTTGTCGAAATAGGAGTATAATAGCATAGATGTGTAAAGTATTGTATAGAGAAAAAGGAGTGACCACACGATGACTAAAATCGTACCTGTCGGCGTTTCCGCCCGTCATATTCACCTGACTCAAGAGCATATTGAAATCTTGTTCGGAGCAGGCTATCAATTGACTGAATTTAAACCTTTGTCCCAACCAGGACAATTTGCCGCAAATGAAACGGTAGCTGTAATTGGTCCTAAAGGCCAATTTGATAAGGTTCGCATTTTGGGACCAGCTCGTCCAGCTTCCCAACTGGAAATCTCTCGCACAGATTCCTTTGCTATTGGTGTAAAGGCACCTGTACGCGAATCCGGTAGCATTGATGGTACACCAGGAATTACAGTGAAAGGACCAGCCGGAGAAGTGGAACTGCAAGAAGGCGTTATCGTAGCAGCCCGCCATATCCATTTCCATACATCCGATGCAGCTAAATGGGACATTAAGGACAAGCAGTTGCTGAAAGTACGTGTTGGCGGCGAACGTGGCCTTGTATTTGAAAATGTTCTTGCACGTGTGTCCGATTCTTTTGCTTTGGATATGCATATTGACACGGATGAAGCGAACGGAGCCGGTGTGAAAAACGGTGACACTGCTGAAATCGTAGACTAATACACGTATTGAATACACAAGTTGTAAAAGTCCGATTCTTGCAAAAGAGTCGGGCTTTTTTTATATACTATAAATACACCAATGCTCACCTTATACATAAAAAACTTTGTGCATCACACTGCATCTGATTCGTATCCGGGGATGATCTATGGCTATGACCTATAAATCATGCTATAATTTAGTGTAATGCCTTTTTCAAAGGTTTTTTGGAGCTTAAATAAAATAACCAATGCCTAAAGATACAGTAAATCACAAATTAGCTCGTGAAATAGATGGTGTAAGGAGTGACCAGCAAATGGCTAAGGAAACAAAAGATTACTCCCAATATTTTGATTTCTCGGATGCGAAGATTATTTCTGAAGATGAGCATAGCAAAAAGATTCGCATTCGCGGACGTGAAATCAACATTATGGCGGAGCCGAACCATAGAAAAGAAAAGCAGCGTGGTAAAGAGGACGTACAGGTATTGTATGATAACGCAGTCCCGGATGAGCTAAAGCATATCGGTGAGGGCAAGCATTATATTGTATATACATTCGGTTGCCAGATGAATGAACATGATTCCGAAACAATCAAAGGTTTGCTGGAGCAAATGGGCTACCAGGCAACCGAGGATCGGAAGGAAGCAGACATCATTTTACTGAACACCTGCGCTATCCGTGAAAATGCGGAAGATAAAGTGTTTGGTGAGCTGGGTCACCTCAAGCATCTCAAAACAGAAAAGCCAGGACTTTTGCTCGGAGTGTGTGGCTGCATGTCGCAGGAAGAGAATGTCGTGAACCGCATTATGCAAAAACATGGTTTTGTCGATATGATCTTTGGTACCCATAATATTCACCGTTTGCCTCAGCTCGTTAAGGAAGCACTCTTTAGCAAAGAAATGGTGGTCGAAGTGTGGTCCAAGGAGGGCGACATTATCGAAAACCTGCCGAAGAAGCGCGAGGGTATGCGGGCTTGGGTAAACATCATGTACGGCTGTGATAAGTTTTGCACCTATTGCATCGTTCCCTTCACACGTGGTAAGGAAAGAAGTCGCCGACCAGAGGATGTTATTGCTGAGGTACGGGATTTGGCCCGTCAAGGATTTAAAGAGATTACCTTGTTGGGTCAGAATGTCAATGCCTATGGCAAGGATTTGAAGGATATGAATTACAGATTCGGAGATCTGATGGATGATATGCGCAAAATCAATATTCCGCGTGTACGTTTTACGACCTCTCATCCGCGTGACTTTGACGACCATTTGGTTGAAGTCCTTGGTAAGGGTGGCAATCTGGTGGAGCATATTCATTTGCCTGTACAATCCGGTAATACGGATATATTGAAGAAAATGAACCGAAAATATACTCGTGAGCGTGTTCTGGAACTGGCCGCGAAGATAAAAGCAGCTGTTCCGCATGCTTCTCTGACAACGGATATTATCGTCGGTTTCCCGGGTGAAACAGACGAACAGTTCGAAGATACTCTATCTTTGGTGCGTGAAGTGGGCTATGACTTTGCCTACACATTTATTTATTCACCACGTGAAGGCACACCAGCGGCTTCGATGGAAGATAATGTGCCTATGTCGGTAAAAAAAGAGCGTCTCCGGCGTCTGAACATTGCTGTGAATCAAAACAGCCTTCGCTTTAATAGTCGATTGCGTGGCGAAGTGGTGGAAGTGCTGGTGGAAGGCGAGAGCAAAAATGACAGCAACGTGCTTGCTGGTCGGACTCGTTCCAATAAGCTGGTTCATTTTGAAGGATCGAAGGATCTGATTGGTTCCTTTGTCCAAGTTAAAATTACAGAACCTATGACCTTCTACATTAAAGGTGACTTGGTTCAAACGCCAGTAGCGGTTAACGGATAAAAAGAATAGTCTAGCGGGCTGCATGCGGTTTGAATAAAAGGCTGCGTGCAAGACCATCTAAGTGAGAAAAGGAGCGATGGACAATGACAGAGGAGCGGTTGCAACAAACAGAACTTCAATCGGCGGCGCGCCAGCATGATCATTTGGTCAATCGCGATATGATATTGGCAAAGGCCAAAGAGTTGGCGGGTATTCTGGGCAGCAGTGAGGAAGTCCAGGTGTTCCGGAAAGCAGAAGAAAAGATTCAGGACCATGAGCGCATCCAGCAACTGATTGCAACGATGAAGAAGAAGCAAAAGGAAATTGTAGCATTTGAATCTTTAAAGAATCAAAAAATGATTGCTAAAATAGAGGCTGAACTTCAGGAGCTACAGGAAGAGCTTGACGGTATTCCAATTGTAACAGAGTTTCAGCAGAGCCAGGTGGAAATTAATGAGCTACTGCAAATGGTGATCACGGCCATCCGTGATACGGTTGCTGAAAAGGTGAACGTAGAAGAGGGGAAGGTCACTTCCTCCTCTAATTGCAGTGACTAGAATAAGATTTGTGGTGTGGAGGCTTAGCTTCCACGCCTTTTTTTCGGAAGCAATTAGTCATCGTATATGTTCATGGGACGTCAAGAGAATTGCGACAGCATAGAAGGGATGGAAGAGAGGGAATGGATAAGTTGCGTAAGATGCTAGAGGATGAAGATAATACCTTTTGGGAGTATTTAGGATGTGAGCTGATCACAGCTGATGCTAACGAGGCACATATCGCTTTGGAGGCCAAACAACATCATACCAATGTGATGGGGATTGTACATGGGGGGGTGCTCACTTCATTGATGGATCAGGCGATGGGGATGGTCAGTATGGCTTCAAGAAATATGGATCCATGTGTAACAACGAACCTGAATGTTCATTTCTTGTCAGCCATGGGACAAGGACGACTGGAGGTTAAAGCACGGATTATTCATCAGGGAGGCCGCACTATAACCACCGAGGCAGAAGTAAGGGATAGCGAAGGTACACTCGGTTGTACAGCTACAGCAACGTTCCGAGTGTTGCGTCAACAAGCAAGTGACTCAGGCAAGGCCTAACGCTTGACAAAAATTTTTATTATGTCATAATGAATTTATCAAAACGATATAATATGGTGATGCCAATGGATAGCAATCGTATAAACGAAGAGGCGCAGAAGGCGTCTTATAACATTAAGAAATACCGTACCCCGGATGGTGCTCCGGCGGATATCGTAATGTTTACTTTAACGAAGCGTGAGCGCAAGACGGTAACAAAGACATTGCCGATTCGTGAGCTGAAAGTGATGCTCATCAAGCGCCGGAGTTGGCCGTTTGCGGGACGCTGGGCGTTGCCTGGAGGGTTTTGTCAAGAAGATGAATCCATATATGGAGCGGCCAAGCGGGAACTGTTAGAGGAAACCGGTGTAGACGGCGGGCATCTGGAGTATTTGGGCGTATATAGTGGACCAGGCCGTGATCCGCGCGGGTGGATCATATCGCATGCTTTTTTTGCGTTGGTAGAGGAATGGATGCTAGAGCAGCGGCAGGCGGCTGATGATGCTTCTGAGGTCGGGTTATTTACGATCAGAGAAGCGTTGGAGGAGTTGGAGCTGGCGTTCGATCACCGGGATATCATAGTCGATGCTTATCGCAAGATTCAGTTGCAGATGCTTCAGACAACGATAGCCAAGCAGTTTTTACCGCCACATTTTACACTGGGTGAATTGTATCAGGTGATTCAGAGCGTCGTACCGGATTTCGAAGAGCCGAATTTTATTCGCAAAATAACATCGACTCGTAGCAGACAGGGAATACTGGAAGAGGTTCGGGATGAGAATGGTAAACCGCTGAGTTCCAATCAATATTCACAAAGACCGGCCCAGTTGTATCGCTTTAGTGATAGAGTACCGCGTTTATCTATCTATACGTAACGTTTATTGGGATAGGTTACGCATAGAGCGTGCAATCTCACTTTGATGATAAGGAGCTGACTGTACGATGAAAGCACTGATTGTTATTGATTACACGAAAGATTTTGTGGACGGTAGTCTGCCTGTGGGGCAACCTGCGATTGAGCTGGATGAACGGATCACAGCCATCACGCAGGCCTATGTAGAGCAAGGGGACTTTGTTGTCATGGCTGTTGATTTACATGAGGAGAATGACCCTTATCACCCGGAGAGTAAGCTGTTTCCTCCACATAATATACGTGGAACCGATGGACGACAATTGTATGGTAAGCTTCATCGCCTATATGAGCAACAAAGTGATCGTATCTACTGGTTGGATAAAACACGGTACAGTGCTTTTGCTGGAACAGATCTGGAACTCAGGTTGCGCGAACGCGGGATTCTGGAAGTACATCTGATTGGTGTGTGTACAGATATTTGTGTGCTGCATACGGCTGTAGATGCTTATAACAAAGGTTTTGCTATTACCGTATATAAGGACGCTGTGGCGAGCTTTAATCAGGCGGGACATGACTGGGCTTTGGGCCATTTTGAGGGAAGTCTTGGAGCCACGGTGTGGTCGGCTGAAGATACGCTTTTGCGCCAGAAGAAGTAAAATAACTGAATGATTGTGCACCAATGTCCGATAACAAAATGGAGTCGGATATTGCTGAATCTGGGCAGATAAGACGGTATGCCGTCACCAAGCCAGGGACCAGGGACAGTCAGAGAGGATGATACGATGAAGTCAACGAGCCTCGCATTACATACAGATAAATATCAGATTAATATGATGTACGCCCATTGGGTGAACGGAAGTCACCAACGTAAAGCTGTGTTCGAGGCGTATTTTCGTAAGCTCCCTTTCGGTAATGGATATGCCGTGTTCGCTGGTCTGGAACGCATTGTGAATTACATCTCAAATTTGCGGTTTACAGAAGAGGACATTCGCTATCTGTCAGAGCAGGAGGAAAAGTACGATCCCATGTTCATGGAGGCATTGCGCCAGTTTAAGTTTGGCGGAACGGTCCATTCGATGAAAGAAGGGGCGCTTGTTTTTCCAAATGAGCCTCTGGTCCGTGTTGAAGGAACAATTATGGAAACGCAGCTTGTCGAGACGGCGTTGTTGAATTTTATGAATTACCAGACACTCATTGCGACAAAAGCATCGCGTATCAAGCAGGTGGCCAGTGACGATACACTGCTCGAATTTGGTACACGGCGTGCGCAGGAGGCAGATGCAGCCATTTGGGGAGCGCGTGCAGCTTATGTTGCAGGTTTCGATGCGACTTCTAATATGCTGGCAGGCGAACATTTTGGGATTCCGACAAAAGGAACACATGCCCATTCATGGGTACAAACCTTTATGACGGAGCAAGAGGCGTTTGACGTGTATGCGAAGGTTTTGCCAGATCAGGTTACGTTGCTGGTAGATACCTTTGACACGCTGGAGAGCGGTGTTCCTCATGCGATTCGGACAGCAAAGATGCTGGAGAGTCAAGGCAAGCGTATGAATGCCATCCGTTTGGATAGCGGTGATTTGGCTTATCTATCTATTCAGGCCCGGGAAATGCTGGATGCCGAAGGTTTGGATTACGTACAAATTGTTGCTTCCAACGATTTGGATGAAAATACGATTTTCAATCTAAAAGCCCAAGGTGCACGTATTGATGTATGGGGTGTAGGAACACAGCTGATTACGGCTTCAGATCAACCTTCATTAGGCGGAGTGTACAAGCTGGTTGAGCGGGAAGTAGACGGTGAAATGCTGCCGACGATTAAGATCTCGGGTAACCCGGAAAAAGTATCTACACCAGGCAAAAAGGATGTATACCGCATTGTGGATAAGAAGAAAGGGAGAGCTGTAGCTGATTACATTTCTTTCCCGGATGAAGAACGTCCGCGCAATGGTAAGCGCCTGAAGCTGTTTAACCCTTTGCATCCATATATGAAGAAGTATGTTGAAAATTACGAAGCTGTACCGATGCTTGAACCTATTTTTATAAATGGACAGAAGGTATACGAGCTTCCCGAACTGGATGAAATTCGTGCCTATCATGCTTCACAGTTGAAACTGTTTTGGCCAGAATATTTGCGGAAGCTGAATCCTGAAATTTATCGTGTTAATCTTAGCGAGAAGGTATGGGAGCTGAAGCAAAAGCTGATTGATAGCTACATGCAGCCCGAAGTTGAAGAAAAAGAATAATGTGAAAAGGCACCTCATTCATATGGGGTGCCTTTTTGTGTCGGCGCATGTGTGGAATAAGAGCTTATTTATAAATTTCTCTCATCACATGTCGCAGTTCAGGGACAATAATGCGTTCCATTGCCAAACGAACGGCTCCGCGGGAGCCAGGCATAGAAAACACAGCTGTCTGGCCCACAGTACCCGCTACAGCCCGGCTTAATATAGCTGCTGATCCAATGTCCTCAGCAAAGCTTAAGTAACGGAAGATTTCACCAAAGCCAGGTAGTTCCTTATCCAGTAAAGAGGAGATGGCTTCATATGTAGTATCACGCGGAGAAATGCCAGTACCACCTGTTAAAAGTACAGCCTCGATGTCCTCATGTGCTGCAGCTTCGGTTACCAACTGTCGGATACCCTCATAGTCGTCTTTGACGATAACATATCGAACAACCTTATACCCATTCGTTTCTAGTAGTTCCTTGAGCAGTCGTCCCCCAGTATCGGTTTCCATGGTTCGTGTATCAGAGACGGTCACGACCATGCAGTTAACCTGCTGCGGAGACTCCCGTCGGTGCTCCTCTACAGATGTTATGTTCATTACAATGTTCACTCCTTGATTCATGGTTAAGCATATTCTTTTTTTACAATAGAGGAATGACCGACTGGATGCAAGTCAGAAACGAGGGATAAAAAGTTATGTGATTAATATCCTTGCGCTTGCACCTTGGAATATAGTACACTTCCTTACATAAGTCGGGATTTTCTGGGTTTATTTTGTTGAAAGCGCGAACATCAATTGATTAATTTCAAGGCTCAGCGGGTAATAGTACAGCAGGATCAACAACTGGGAGGTAATGTATTATGAATCATTCATACCAAAAATGCGTGGATGCTTGCCTGGAATGTATGAACGCTTGCAATGTATGCTATGTAGCAAGTTTGAAGGAATATGATTTAGCTATGCTGCGTGAATGTATTCGAGTGAGTAGGGAATGCGCAGAGATATGTGGGTTTGCTGCTCAAATGTTGCAGCGCGGAACGGATTTTGCCGAGGAAATCTGTGAGCTATGCGCCAAAGCCTGTGAGGTATGTGCTGCTGAATGCAGCAAGCATTCCCATAATCATTGCAAACATTGTGCAGAGGCCTGCCGTCATTGTGTTGAGGCTTGTCGCCAATTGGTGGCAGTGTAATTACATATACAGAACTAGTCCCTGAAGAGGGAATAAAAGGTTGCTTTCTACTAAATAGGTTTGTATAATGGTGGGAATTAACGTCAAGGAACGGGAGAGTAGCAACGGAACCGTATCATTACAGCGAGCCGGAAGAGGTGGAAGCCGGTATGAAATCCGATGTGAAGCGCACCCGGGAGACGGTTGATCCAACGATAAGAACTTCTAGTAGATCAACCCGGCTGACACCGTTATTTGTCAATGGAGTGAAATCGCGATTTGTGTAAGCTAGCTTTATCCACACAACCGATTTACAAAGAGTGGTACCGCGGGGATATCGAAGTTCTCGTCTCTTGATTATATCAAGAGGCGAGGGCTTTTTTTTGTTAGATCCTATAAAAAGAAGGAGAGAGGAACATGTTGTTGATGATTGCTACCCAAGCTATTTTAGCTCATACGGGCTTGGAGGAGAAAGAAGTTTTATCTTTATTCGAGGTGCCTCCGCAGCCTGAATGGGGAGATGTGGCGTTTCCCTGTTTTGTGCTGGCTAAGAAATTTCGAAAGTCTCCACAGCATATTGCAATGGAATTGGCAGAGCTAGTAAGCCATGAAGCGGGTCTAACCGCTACAGCATCGGGTGCCTATGTAAATATTACATTGGATCGATCTGTTCATATTCCACCGATGCTAGCTGAATTGAGCAAGACTGAGTTTCTCAAGCCCAATATTGGGCATGGACAGCGAGTAGTAATTGATATGTCCTCGCCCAATATTGCCAAACCATTTGGTATCGGTCATCTTCGCTCTACTGTTATCGGTGCCGCCTTGTATCGCATACTTGGTGAAACCGGATATGTACCGATTAGTGTGAATCATCTAGGGGATTGGGGAACACAATTTGGCAAGCAAATTGCGGCCTATAAAAGATGGGGTAATGAAGAGCAGCTACAACAGGATCCGATCGGGGAATCATTGAAGCTATATGTCCGTTTTCATCAGGAGGCTGAGCATGACCCGTCTTTGGAGGATGAAGGCCGCGAGTGGTTCCGACGTTTGGAGCACGGGGATACTGAGGCTCAACAACTATGGGAGTTTTTTGTTGAAGTCAGTCTGGGTGAATTTGATCGTATGTACCAACGCCTTAACATTTCGTTTGACCATGTGTTGGGGGAAAGCTTTTACAATGATAAAATGCAGGCAGTTGTTGCCCAATTAAGAGCAAAAGGATTGCTGGAGGAAAGTGATGGAGCCCTTGTGGTTCGTCTGGAAGACGAGCAGCTGCCGCCGTGTCTTATTTTGAAGAAGGATGGGACTACCATTTATCCCACCCGTGATCTGGCAACAGCGATTTATCGTCATGAAGTGATGAAGGCTGATCGGCTGCTGTATGTCGTTGGCGGGGAACAGAAGTTACATTTCCAACAGGTATTTGCGGTGCTCAAGCATGCAGGGGAGGCATGGGCAGAGCAATGTGAGCATGTACCGTTTGGTTTAATGCGGTTTGCAGGCAAAAAAATGTCCACAAGACGCGGCAAGGTGGTGAAACTGGAGGAAGTGCTGGATGAAGCTGTAGCGCGTGCTCAAGCCATTATTACGGAGAAGAATCCCAATTTGCTGGAACAAGAGGCAATAGCTGAAGACGTCGGCATCGGCGCAATTATTTTTGGCGATTTAAAAAATAACCGTCTGAATGAAGTGGATTTTTCGTTGGAGGAGGCATTGACCTTCGAAGGTGAGACTGGCCCTTATGTGCAGTATACCCATGCGCGTATACGCAGTCTTCTGGAGAAAGCTCGCGCACGCGCTGATGTTGATTCTAATTCTAGTAACAACACCCTTGGTCAAGAAGAGCATTCTCCTGAATGGAATATCGTTTCGGATAAAATGCTGGGTGACGCAGGCTGGGCCTTGCTTAAGCAGTTGGATCGCTATCACGGGCAGCTGATACGTGCTGCTCAGCAACTGGAACCTTCGGTTATTGCGAGATTTGCATTAGATACGGCACAGGCGTTCAACCGTTTTTATGCTAAGGAAAGGATTGTCGATGGTGGAAAGTGGCGCATTCAGTTGGCGGAACAGACTGCAAATATGCTGGCAAGTACACTGCGACTTCTTGGACTGAAAGCTCCTAACCGGATGTAAGCTACCACAAGTGGGTATTTTTGTTAGGTATACTGCTGCTTTTGCTAGCTAAAATTACTGCAAATCAGCTCTTTTCTCTAAAAGGCGCTGCAAAAGGAAAACTATCATAGACACTTTTGGGTTTGTGTGGAGATGGTGAGCAGAAAAGAGCAAGACGGGTTACACTAATCGCAGGGTATTCCATTGTTTTGCAACCAATTTGTGCATATTTGAAACATTTGATGGTTTTATTGCGTCCGTAAGTATAGAAGCAAAGTAAACATGGAGGTGTATCTCATGATCAAAAATAAAAGCGTGGCAGCTGCGCTGCTTGTCGTCTGTTCATTGGCTGTGGCTACGTCGGCTTCTGCTTTTCGTGATATAAAGGGAGCTGAGCAGGAGAAGATCGTAAGTTCACTTCAGAACAAAGGAATTATTCAAGGGATAACCAAGGATAAGTTTGCACCGGATCAAACGCTCACGTATGCACAAGGAGTACACTTGGTTGTTCGGGCGATGGATCTTCAGGTTATGCCTGATTTTACAACGGGCTCCTTTGCAAACATTCCGACTTCCGCATGGTATGCCGATTCCTATCGGATTGCAGTCCAGCACCAAATCCCTCTGTCACCGGATATTGATCCAAGTACCCGCATGACTAGGGAGCAATTCGCGAATATTCTGTATAAAGCAGTGAGTGCAACGGGGGAATATCCAACGGTCCGTATGCTTATTAACGTAGCAGATGGCAAAAAATTAGACCAAGAGTCGAACGAAGCAGTTCAATTTCTTTTGTTGACCAAAATTGCAACATTGGATGAAAAGAGTAACTTTAACCCGGATCGCAAAGTAACGCGGATGGAGGCAGCAGAAATGGTCTATCATGCATCCGAGTTTGTACAAAATCATAAACCGGTGCAAGCCACTCCGGAAAATCCAGCTGAGCCTGTAGACCCGGCTCAACAAACCAATATTAGTATGAGCATAGAGAAGGCGAATGACCAGCAGAACAAAGTGACCATCACTCGTCTGCAGGCACCTAATCCGGGTTATGGCATTGAAGTGGATCACATCGACTACGTAGATGAAACGAATGCAGTCATTTACTACAAGCTGACGAGTCCAAAACCGGGTGAAATGAACATTCAAGTCATTACGGATACCCATACCAGTACATTGGTAGACAGTAAGTATAAGGTTACGCTCAAAGCAGTCGATGGAACCGTGCTTCCGCCTACCGGAACAGGCACATCTGTGGCTAAATAAAAAGATAAGCCATATGTCATATATAAAATAAAGCCAGCGAGTCCCCAATATGAATGGAGACCGCTGGCTTTTTCATGCTAAATATTAATTGTTATCCCCAGGCTCTAGTATTATTTAAGCTTTAAATGCGACTTTACCTGTAAGCAAGTCATTTTGCGCAGAAGGTGTAGCTGAGGAAGACGCAGATTCTGCTGCAACCGTTCCTGACTGAAGCTGATACATTTGGAAGTAACGTCCACCCTGGGCCATAAGCTCGTCATGGCTACCCCGTTCAACAATTTCACCCCGATGCAGCACCAAAATTTGGTCTGCACTACGAATGGTGGACAAACGGTGGGCAATGATAAAGGTCGTACGTCCCTTTTTGAGCACTTCAAGAGCAGATTGGATGAGCGCTTCCGTTTCGGTATCAATATTGGCGGTAGCTTCATCCAGAATTAAAATGGCCGGATCAAAGGCTAACGCGCGAGCGAAAGAAATAAGCTGACGTTGCCCGGCGGATAAGGTGCTGCCTTTTTCAATAACAGGCTCATCAAATCCTTGGGGCAAATGGGCTAGCAGTTTGTCGGCTCCAACGTCATTCAGCGCTTTATTCACCTGCTCTCTCGTAATTCTACTATCTCCGAGACTGACATTAGAGGCTACCGTACCTGTGAACAAATATGGGTCTTGAAGCACAATACCCATATGATGGCGAAGCCATTGCTTAGGAATACTTTTGACAGGCGTTCCGTCAATGGTGATCGTTCCTTTTTGCGGATCATAGAACCGGAATAGCAGGTTGATAATCGAGCTCTTACCTGATCCGGTATGCCCGACAAGAGCAACCGTTTGGCCGGGCTGTGCTGTAAAGGAAATATGCTTAAGCACATCATCCTTTTTGTAGGCAAAGGAAACATCATTAAATTCTACCTGGCCTTTGTAACGCGGCATCGTACCATCTGTCACCGGCTCTCCAGTTTCGTCCATCAATTCAAATACGCGTCCTGAGGATACGATGGAAGTATCCAGTACGGCGAGCTGGTTGACCATCCCCGTTATAGGTTGGAACAATCGACCCAGCACATCGACGAAGGCATACAATACCCCTAGTGATATCGCACTACCTGTAGTACCAAGCGCCGCAGATCCAAAATACCACAACACGACAGCGAAGGCGAGGTTTCTCAACACGTTGACCAAATTGTGCGAAGTAAAAGCGTTCAAATTCAGCATTTTATTCTGATGCTTCATATAGTCATCATTTAACTCTTCAAACTCTTGCTGTGTTTGTTTCTGATGCCTGAATACACGAATAATGGACATCCCCTGAATGGATTCATTAATAATCGCATTAATCTCGCTGAGCCTGGATCGGATGATCGTGTTATAGCGGGTTGCAACCTTGCGGTACAATACAATCCATAAGATCAGCAACGGTACAATAAATAGAGAGATAAGACCCAGTCTGAAATCCAGTAGAAAGAGTGCCACATATACCCCTGTCATCGTTACAATCCCTGAAGTGAAGTTTGAGAGTACAGCCACAAACAAATCTTTGACTGCCTCCGTGTCATTCGTAACACGGGATACGACCTTGCCTGCGGGTAAGTTATCAAAAAAGTAAACTGGCAAGCGCTGAATGTGTGCATAGAGATCAAGCCGAAGCTTCTGAATGACTTTGTTCGCCGAGGATTGCAGCCAGTATGTTTTGCCGAACTCGGCAAAAATCGAAACGACTAAAAAGAAGCAATACCACCCAATCAGCTGAAAAATGCCGGGCATTTCCGGTTTGTAAAAGCTATACAGTTCATCAGCCGTTAGAGCCTTAGCTTTATAACGAAAGGTGTCGGAGCCGCGTGTCACGGTCAGCGTACCGTTCGTAAAGGATCGGTTACCATCCGCTACCTGGACGGAACCATCGACAAATACAAAAGATCTGCCGACTTGTAATATCCTCGCTTCGCGCCCTTTGGTCTCCCCGGCCTCAAAGCGATCTTCACGTTTAAAATGGGTTCCAGCATAACTTATAGTGCCGTCCACACTAGTCGTTTCATAAAATGGTTTTTCAATAGCGAGCATGTGGTCGTCAATCATCGTTTTGGCGATGAAGGGACCGGCCAGCTCAGCGGCTACTCCAATAGCCAGGGCGATGAGAGCGGCAATAAAACCCGCTTTGCTCGTCAGTGCATACTGGAACAGCCTTTTGCCGATATTGGGTTTCATTAGGATACCTCCCCTGAGGTCAGATCAGATTCCACTTGTTGCCGTTCATATTGTTGTCGGTACCATCCGTCAGCTTGAAGCAGCTCATTGTGGGTTCCTTCCTCAATAATACGTCCTTGCTCCAGCACGACGATCCGATCTGCATGCTCTACAGCCGATAGACGGTGAGTGGAGATCAAGGTTGTTTTACCCGAGCGTTTATGACGTATATTGTCAATAATACGTGCTTCCGTGCGGGCATCTACTGCTGATAGTGCATCGTCGAGTACTAGAATATCCGGATCACCGATAAAGGCGCGCGCAAGCGAAACGCGCTGCTTCTGACCGCCGGACAGGGCGATGCCTTTTTCTCCGACGAGTGTATCCAGCCCATCGGACAGGGTTCCCAGATCCTGATCAAAGGCGGCCGTACGAATCGCTTCCATGATGTAATCATCATCGGCCCCAGGCTTTCCGAACTGAATGTTCTCGCGCACCGATTTGGAGAACAAAATTTGTTCTTGCGGCACGTAGCCAATCCAGCTGTGTAATTGTTCCGCTGCAATATCCTCCAGCCGAGTGCCGGAGATTAAAATATCACCACTGCCAGTCGGATATTCATGCAATAGCTGTTTGAGCAAAGTGGATTTTCCACTGCCCGTTCGACCGACGACACCTAGTGTTTCTCCACGTTTGAGCTCCAGATTAACATGTGACAGATTGTCAACCGTGGAGGTAGGATAACGAAAAGTCACGTCTTTCATAGTGATGGATTCGGGATGATCCACTGGAACAGGTTGGGCTACATCCTGAACGTCTGGCTGGACATCGAGAGTTTCATTGACCCGGTCCAGGGAAGCGCTACCGCGCTGCATAATGTTAATCAGTTCGCCAATGGCAAACATCGGCCAAATCATCATTCCTAGATACATGTTAAAAGATACCAGTTCGCCTAGCGTGATATCGTTATGAAATACCAGATAAATACCATACCCGAGTCCGATAACGTAACTAAGTCCTACACATAAACGGATTGTTGGTTCAAAGAGAGCATCCATTCGGGCCACTGCCAAGTTTTTACGAAACACATCCTCAGTAATATCGGCAAAACGTTTTTCGTCCATTCGTTCTTGCACATAAGCCCGAATGACACGGATACCAGCCACCGACTCCAGCACCTGGTCGTTCATATCGCCAAATGCATCTTGTGCTAGTGTGTAACGCTCATGTACGGCTTTACCGTAAATACTCATGGCCAGCGCAATAAAAGGAAGGGGCAGAATGGCCGCCAGTGTTAGCTTCCAGCTAATCAGGGTGCCCATGGCAACCAATACAACGGTAAGGTAGACAGTGGAGTCCGTTAATGTCAACATACCGAAGCCTGCTGTACTTGCGACAGATCGAAGATCATTCGTGGCACGAGCCATCAGATCGCCTGTACGATTGCGTTCAAAAAATGGAGGGGTCATCCGCAGCAGATGATTCATAAAACGTGTGCGCAATAGGCGCTCCACCAGATTAGCACCACCAAACAGCTTGTGCATCCATATGTACGTAATGTAGTAGATGACGGCAAGAATGCCTATGATGTACAAAATATAACGCCAAAGCGAGGACCAGGAAATCGAACCGCGTACAATCTCATCAATGGCGCTGCCTAGCAGCCGAGGTGGAGCAAGCTCCAAAACGCCAACCGCAATCAGCAAAAACAATCCAATGGCGTATCGGCTTCGTTCTCTTTTAAAAAACCAGCCTAAATTTTTGAGTACTGAGAACAAGAGGAATCCCATCCTTTCATGTCAAGTTCATTCGAGAGTTGTGTACCATTTTGAAGAAACAACAGCGGCTTGTTGCCACAAGTACGATTCGGCAACAGGCGCAAAAAAGGCATACCGTCCGCAGACGATATGCCTTAAATCTCAATATCATATGGCGCGCAGGTATTTTCAGCACACTCACCACTGAAAAACTGCTCAAACGCAGGCAGCCACTCGTATTAAACCATACAACAGAAATGGCCCAATTCTTAAGGATGCGACAGGGGAGATGCTCCGGTATGAAGTTGTTTTGTTTGTAGATGTGGGTGAAATACAATCATAAATTTTAGCACCGGAAACACTCCTTTCTTCCTCAAAATTGGGTTATTCTTACATGAGTTATCGTTCAAATTGGTAATAAATTTCAAAATGGATCTCGTATGGTTGAATCTTAACACCCTTTTTTACGAATTGTCAAACCTTTTTCAAAAAAATGTATATGACTTGTCCAGGAAGCCGCATGGGGAGAGACGGTTGGTCGTTATTCCAAAAGATGCTATGATATAGTTAACAGGACGTCATTGTACAAGGAGATGAGCATAACGCATGAGCATACAGGTAACTGAACCTGCGGCACAGTGGTACATTAAGGAGCTCGGTTTGAATCGTGGAGATTCCATCCGTTTTTTTGTTCGCTATAGTTCCGGCGGTGGGTTGCATCCAGGCTTTTCTCTGGGAATTGCCGTAGAGCCTCCGCAGCACCCTGCATTACAGCATGAAGCGGCTGGCATTACGTTTTATATGGAGGACCAGGATTACTGGTATCTGAAGGGCCACCATCTGGAAGTTAAGTATTTGGAGGAACATGACGACATTATTTACACCTATGAAAAGGATGAACAAGCTTAATGCCTCCACGTTAAAAATAGTATGCCAGTAATGGTTTATGGCATGAAAAGCGGCGGAGTATCGTGTGGCAGGGGATGAACCTGCACATGATACTCCGCCGCTTTATTGTGGTTAGGGCAGGATGCCGTATTGTTATGGGTTGTTAAACATCGGACCATCGACTGCAAAATCAAAATCATCAATATCGTACACATGTACAGGTACGGAAGCTTCGATAATGCGGTGAATCCAGTCCAGTTGATCAGTCAGGATGGGTAATGCTTCACGCTGAGCTGTCAACACCAGTTCGGTTTCAATCGGATCAAAATATTCTCCGTAATGCGCCGTATCAACAGCATTAATGACAATGAGTGATGTATTGGCATCGAATAGGATTGGCAAGCTTTTCGCCCAAGGCATCTGAAGGGCACGCCGAATTTTTTTCTGATTCAACGGTTCTTCAAAATAACTGATCAGCTCACTTACCTTTCGCTTCACATGTTGATCGTCCATAGGGTTATCCATGAGAGGCTCTGTACTGTCCTGGAATTCGTACAGCTCTAGCAGTGATGTGTAAGGCACTATATATTCCACAGGGGCGGGAGATGTAAGCAGCTGGCCATATATAGCCACCATTACAGCTTCCGTTACAAATTGTCGAGACATCGGTCAAGCCTCCTGCATTTACCAAATTATGCGATTTGAGTATAACACAAAGCGGGACTGAATTCAGCCAGATATGCAGATTGCCATCATTCATTTGTATATTTGTTGAACGGCTCTTTTCAATCCTGTGTCTAGAAATTTAGGAGCGACCGATTAATAAGGAGAGCAGCCCGGCAGCAATCAGAGGTCCAACAGGAACCCCTTTAAAGAAGGCAACGCCAATGACGGTCCCGATCAGTAGACCTGTCACAATAATAGGCTGTCCGGACATCAAAGTTACTCCGCGGCCGCCAAGGTAGGCTACCAGAATTCCGATACCAATCGCGAGCAGGGACTTCCAGTGCAGGAAGGACTCTGTCACCTGATTGATGCTGATTTTACCGCTGGCTAGCGGGGTCATGACCCCAATCGTCAAAATAATAATTCCGATCGTCAAGCCATACTTTTCAAGCCAGGGGAAAGCAGTATGAAAGCTGGTTACCCGCAGCAGTAGTAGTACTACCATAGCAATCGTCACGGTTGAGTTGCCACTGATAATTCCAAGGCCAGCCAGTACCAGTAGGATAAGTGAGCTGTAATCCATTCAGTTGTTCTCCTTCGATCGTTTAACTTTGGATATGTTCGGCGATTTGACGCCCGTGCCAGCGACCTGTTTCGATAAACACTTCATTGGCATTGCTGCCTGAAGCGATAACTCCGGCGACATATATACCTGGGATGTTAGTTTCCATCGTGGCAGGATTAAATTCGGGTTTGTCCAGATCTTCAGCCATGTGGACGCCGACAGACTCCAGTAGTTTTCGTTCTGGGTGAAATCCAGTCAGTGCCAGTACAAAATCATTTTCGAGCTGGAATGCTTCTGTGCTCATCGGAGTGACGATGACATGGTCTGGATGAATTTCAGTAATGCGTGCGCCTAAGTGCAGCGTGATCTTCCCTTTTTGTACCATACTGTCGAACAATGGACGAACCCACGGTTTGATATATGGAGACAACTCATTACGACGATAAACCATATCAATCGTAGCCCCGACCCGCACCAATTCCATTGCAGCATCTACCGCAGAGTTACTACCGCCGATGACTGCGACCCGGGTTCCTGTATAGGGGTGGGCTTCGCTGAAATAGTGAGTGACTTTATCCAATTGTTCCCCGGGAATGCCCAGATAGTTCGGATGATCAAAATATCCCGTAGCCACGACGACATAGCGTGAAGAATAGCTCTTGGTTATTTCCCGTTTGCTTAGAGTATGTACGGTAAATGTACCGTCTTCCTGCCGCTGAATGGATTGAGCCTCCTCATAATGCTGAATGTCCAGGTTATAATGTGAGGCTACTTTGCGATAGTACGCAAGTGCTTCATGACGAAAAGGCTTGTCATTGGGAGTGCTGAACGGAACATCACCGATTTCCAATAGTTCAGCGGTGCTAAAAAACTGCATATTTGTTGGATACAGAAAAATGGAGTGAACGATGTTGCTTTTTTCAATAATGATCGTACGCAAACCTCTGCGGCTGCATTCGATTGCAGCGGATAGTCCGCAAGGTCCGCCACCGATAATGATTACGTCGTGCATTTGGATGAACCTCCAGTTGTATTAGTTTATTTCGTCAAACGGATCTCAGAATTGATGCAAATGGCTCAGTGTGTGAGAAGTTTTCAAATAATAATCCTACCGTAATGTGTGCACAATATCCAGCCGTTTTCAGAAAGAGATGATGGAAGGGAGAATTGACAGACACATTTGAAAAATATATAATTAGATAATTATCTATTTAGATTAAGCGAATTTGCTTGCATAGCAAATCTGTAGTAATGAAAAGAGGTGCAGTTACGGTGCAACTAGATAAAATGGTCAATTATCATAAAGCACTTGCGGACCCAACGCGTATGCGAATATTACTCCTTTTATCCCGTGGTGAGATGCATGGTCAAGCTTTGGCGAAAAAGCTAAATCTGTCACAGCCTACGGTTACGCATCATGCTTCCAAACTCCGAGAGGTCGGGTTGATTAAGGAACGCCGTGATAAAAACACAGTGTATTTTACACTGAACCCAGAGCTGATTCGGCAGCATGCCGAGGCGACAGTGCGTTTTATTTTTGAAAAAGGAGAGGAAGAGGAAGATATGTCCGAATTGAATGAAACGCTGGAAGCAACGGTTTTACGCAATTTTTTTGCCAAGGACGGCAAGTTGCGTCAAATTCCTGCCCAGTATAAGAAAAAATTGATCGTACTTCAGATGCTCGCCGAAAAGCTGGAGCCAGGGCGCATCTATCCTGAACGTGAACTAAACGAGTGGATCAAGCAATACCATGAGGATTTTGCGACGATTCGGCGTGAGCTGATCATGCATCAGTTTATGTACAGGGAGCGAGAAATGTACGAATTGAACCCGCGTGAAATGTGGACACGATGGGATCAGGTACGTTAAACAAAACTTGAAATAGTTTAAAATGTTTAGAATCAGCCTTGACAGACAATTGATGGACTTGTATGATAAAGGAAATTTTAGGAGGAGGCGATGTTATATGCGTACGAACATGAGTGAATGGGTTCAGCAGCAGAATGACTTGTCTCCCGCACGGACGATGCACGGCTAAAGACTGTTAGATCTATAGTCTTAGCTCAGCAGTTGGTTGGACAGTAGAACCAACGAAATCCGCAGGGAGTGATTCCCTGCGGATTTTTTTATGGTCAAGTGTTTTGTTATCCGGTTGTTGGTTTCGAAAGTAGTCCGTGTAAGACTGCTTGCATAAGTGAACGAACGGATCACATCGCTTGAGCTGTATACCTTCCGCAGGGGTTTCCCTGCGGATTTTTTGCGTTGTTTGCTTGCGGAGAGAAAAATGTACACCTATTGAGTAACACCAAAAAAAATTAAACATGATCTCAGGAGGAAAATAATGAGTATACATGAATACGGTTGGTCTGATTACTGGAACGGTTTGTGGGACCAATGGAAGCAAAACTATGAGGAACGAGCAGGAAACACGCAGATACGCCCTGCCCGCTTGATTGCCGATTATGGACAAAAGGTGAAGCTTATTACGATGGATGGGGAACGCTGGGGAGCCGCTTCAGGTAAGCTAAGACATGCTATTGTTGACCCGGCGGAAATGCCGGCTGTAGGGGATTGGGTGGCCATCACCACGTCGGACGAAGTATCGGATGCAGTAATCCATGCTGTCTTGCCACGCAAAAGCCAAATATCTAGACAGGCCGCAGGCTTTGAGACGAAGGAGCAACTGATCGCGACCAATGTAGATACGCTTTTCCTTGTTAATGCGCTGAATCATGATTTTAATATGCGCAGATTAGAACGGTACTTAATCATGGCCTGGAATAGCGGAGTAAACCCGGTTGTCGTGTTGAGTAAGAGTGACCTTTGTGAAGATGTCGAACAGCGGGTTGCAGAAGCGGAAGGAGTTGCTCCTGGAGTACCCGTTATCGTAATTTCTGCTTTGCAGAACGAAGGCAGAGAGCAGCTGGAGGCGTTCCTTGAGCCTGGGTGTACGGTTGCTTTGACTGGCTCTTCCGGTAGTGGCAAATCCACAATAGTGAACTGGCTATCCGGGGCTGAAGTTCAACTGACACAGGATGTGAGGGAGGAAGACAGCCGAGGCAGGCATACAACCACACACCGACAGCTTTTTCCCATTGCAAAGCAAGCCGTTCTGCTCGATACACCCGGTATGCGCGAGCTTAATCTATGGGATGATTCCACGGGTGTAGCTCATACCTTTGCTGATATTATGGAAACAGCTCAGCAATGCCGTTTTGCCGATTGCAAGCATAAGGGAGAAGCTGGATGTGCGGTGGAGGAAGCTATCCAAAGAGGGGAATTATCTGAATCCAGAGTGAACAATTATCGCAAGATGCAGCGGGAACTGGAATATCAGGCACGCAAGGAAGCAGACCGACGTAGAAAAGATAGCCGTTCAAGTACAACTCCGGGCCGCAGGGATCAGCGAGGTGGTTGGCGACGTGATGTGGAGTGGTAAGGCGAGCTGTCATGAAACATCATTTGTAGAAATTTAAGAAAATCTATGTGGTAGTCGGCATATGGTGTAGAGGGGTGAACATATGCCGAACTACAGCATTGTGGTGGATTTATCGGATCGTCGTCTATATTTAAAAGATGGAAGTCAGATCGTTCTTAGTTATCCAGTCGGTATTGGGAAGGTGGCTACACAAACACCGCATGGGCATTTTACGATTATTAACAAACAGCCCAATCCGGGCGGTCCTTTCGGAGCGTTCTGGATGGGGCTGTCCAAGCCGCATTATGGCATTCACGGCACCAATGAGCCATGGTCCATTGGCAAGTTGGTGTCACATGGCTGCATTCGAATGCATAATAAGGATGTACTGGAGCTTCAAGAGAAGGTAAGTATAGGGACGCCGGTCACGATACAGCCATAACAGCTAGATGATATAGGATTCCTTTGGCTGCCTAGTACGATTTGGGTTGAATTTGGACACGGGCTTCAATCCGTTTGGAGCCCTTTTTGTCGTCTGCGGATTTAACTAATGATCCCGCAAGACGCTCTCCTTTTGTACCATAAGCCTGTTTGGCGTTGATCCACATATCTTCGTTCGGCTCGAAACTTATGACCAGGGTGTAGCGGTTGGCAAGGCTCGGCTTTTTGACCCTCATGCTGAAGGAACCATCAGGCATGACCTTGGTTTGATCATCGTAGCCAAACTGCCATCGTCCCGGAAAATCAATTGTGAGCTTGACGTCCGAACCCTCGAGCAAATTGCTGCGCGCATATACGTGATAATAATTTCCTTTTTGCCTCACATCGGGCTTAATCCACACTTGAGGATTACCGTAGTCCTTTGGTTTGTTCCAGACAGGCTTAATTAGAGGGACATGGCGGTCTTGTTCAGGATCAAACTCAGCACCTATCCGAATTTCTTGCAAAAGTTGTTCGTTTTCTTCGTATTGATATACATAAGGGCCTTCTAATTTGTTGCCACCACTACCATACAGATTTCGTATTTCTTTGTCTTGGTCATCTGGACGGAACAGAACAGTCAGATCCATACTCCCCTGTATACCAGGTCGGTGCACTTGGAGTATAAAACTTCCGTCCTTTTGAATAGTTGTCTCGTCCGTATATCCGGTTAACAGAGAGTTTTTGACTGCAAGATTCCCTTTGATCCGTGCTCCAGCCGGCAGATTGGAATGCCCTGTAACCTTCACTGTATTTTTATCTATACTTACGTCACCTGATATTTCGACATAGCTGCTGCCTTGCTGGTGGACAGGTGCATCGTTGGCAGCTCGTTCATCAAGGGATGATGCAGCTTGGTTCGGATTACCTGTCACGGTATAGGCACGTGCTTCAGCTTCGTGTTGGGCCATACTTCGAGTTGAGGCTTTCTCCCTGCTGCATGCAGCCAGCATAGTTAGGATGAAGAACATACATAAAAGGTTCCAGCTTATTTTGGTCATTATGTGCTTACTCATGGTTTTTGCTCGCTCCTTGTCCGTAGCTTCCAGGCTAAACTGATAAAACTTTCGAAACTTTATGTATTTACCCTATTTAAAGGGTATGTAATCCCGCCTGCTTTATCCTAGTCAAATCGTACGTGTTTAAACAACAGATGGAATGGTTAAAAATGGATAGCCGGATCATCCCCTTGAAAAGCAGGGGCAGCTTGCTGTAAAGGAGCCTGAGTCATATGTCCATTGACCGTTTTATCTTAAAAAAGCTGGACAACTGCCGGGAAGAACATACACGCGCTAATTTACTAGAACTGTTTAGAATACGAATTGAGAAGGCGCAGAAAAAGGAACGAGGCGGTAAAAAAGGTTATCGCAGAATACTATAAATAGAGTCTGATCAAATGCATAGGCTGCGGTAAGTCACATGTAGCATGTTTCGTAACCGCTGATATGGAGAGGGTGCTGAAATGCCCCTCTCTTTTTTGTGTCTAATGCAAACAAAAAAAAGTCCCTCTTAATAGAGGGACAATGCCAATGAATCATTTTCACTAACGCTATGCAGGATGGCTTCACAACCGACAATCTCTATACTGATCAAAGAGTTAAGACATTTTTGAAGGGCACGCTTGCCACTGGAGATTTTGTTCTCCAAAGTATTACTTAGAAGTTTTAAGGTTTTTTGTACCGGTTGCTTATTTTCTTGATTGAAGTATACGGGAATACGTTTGTTTTGAAATGTAATTAATGTTCTCACAAAAATCACCTCACCTGAGTTATTTCATGGCTTTATTGTAGTGCCCGTTTCTTAAAATTACCTTAAAAACACCTTATAAAAACATAAAGGTCTGAAAAATTTACAAAGTGTTCACAACAATTTGGGTAACAATCGAATTTAGTTCTACCTAATCGACAAAATGACGTAAGCACGCAAATGAAATTTGTAAATCCCTATTTTTGATTCATATGACTCTACTATTAATTTTAAGTATGACTATAGTCACCGTTTTATTTTGAGCGTGGGCATTTTGTGACAAATTGACAGTCTAATAGGCGGATGCTACAGTTACGATAGCCATATTTCCGTAGAAATAGGCTTTTTGCGTGAGTATTGCTGTATAAATCAAGGATCGGGAGGGATGACAGATGATCCTGACCGTGCTTTCAGGACGACAGGAAACAGAGTGGTTTGATATTGAGGTGGCAGATGAATACTCGGTAGAACATTTAAAATTGATGCTGGGTGTGCGTATTTTTGGTGAGCCTCCGGCTGAAGGCATGCAATATATTATGGAAGCAAAGTTCCCGGAAGGGCTTTGGTTCAGAGTGGAGGATAACCAGCTACTCACAGGAGCAGGCTTACGGGAAGGCTGCACCGTGCGCATTCAGCGAGCTTTTTCGACAACTCAGGACGAGGCGCCTGTATATGGAAGGCGTTCTTTGTTTCAAACTGAAAAAAATGGGTAAATACACACATGAAATAATATGAAACCTTGGTAAAATGAAATAGTAAGCGAAAAGGGGGACTTTTGTCTTGAATGTATTATACCAGCGATCCCCGAGATTAAGACCGGCCCTCCGAGAGGAGAAGCTAGAGATTTTACGGCCTCCGGCTGAGCCGAGCAAGCCGTCTTTTTCTATTATATCTATACTTATTCCGTTAATGATGACGTTGGTGACTATAGGCTTTTATGTATATATGAGCAGAACAGGCAAGATGGGCAACAGTAACTATTTGATGTTCCAGATGGTCACGGTGGTCATGATGCTTACATCTTATACGATTCCTTTTTTCGTCTATTTAAATAATAAGAAGGAATATAAGCGCAAGTTGGAGGAACGGGACCGCATGTACCGGGAGCAGCTCCAAAAGCATCGTGAAGAACTCAAAATGAAACGCGAAGAACAAGTTCGCACGCTATATGAAATTCACGGTGATCCGCAAATATGCACTCAAATCGTAAAAAACCGCAACAGTTCTCTTTGGGAACGATCACCGGAGGATGAAGATTTCTTGCAGGTACGTATCGGGACTGGACAAGTTCCCTTTCATATTAAACTGCAAATCCCACGACCTGACGGTTATGACCGAGATCCTTTGTTGGGAGCTGCAGATGAACTGGAAGAAGAATTTCGTTTGGTGGACGCTGCTTCCATTACATTGCCACTGTTTCAATCCAAAGTGATCGGATTGGTCGGCGAGCGGGAGCATACCCTGGCTGCGTTAAGAGTCATCTTGGCACAAGTAACGGTTCGTCATTCGCCAGATGAAGTGAAAATCGCCTCCTTCTATGATGAGCGAGAGGAAAGTGAATGGACTTGGATGCGCTGGCTCCCACATGTATGGGATGATGACCGAATCCAGAGAATGATGTCAGACCGCAGTAGTAGCGCCCATCAATTAGCTGACTTTCTGTTTGCTAGATTGAACCGTCGAAAAAATAATCGCAATGAACGTCAGGGCAAAGGGATGGAAGCCCCGTGTTATGTGATTGTTTTATCTGACACCCAACTGATTGAGGAAGAACCTTTGTTGCCGTTGTTGCTGGAGGACGGTCGAGCCATAGATGCGTGTACAATTGTGCTGGCTTCTCGTAAAGAAGCTTTGCCAATGCAGTGTCAGCTGATCGTGGAAGCTTCCAAGGAACAAGGTGTATACGCCCTTAAATCAGAATCGGCGGAGGTTGAACAGCAAAGTTTTAAACCGGATCGTTTGTCCAAAGAGGAAGCCGATGCACTGGCGCGGTACATGGCGCCTATTCGCTTGAAGCGTTCTTCGGCTTCTGATATTCCCGCTGTTCTGCCTCTTTTTGATATGATGAGTGTAGCAAGTGTGGAAGAACTGGATGTGGCAGACCGGTGGCGACGTAACCGCCATCCTGATACATTACCTGTGCCGATGGGCGTGCGGGCAGGCGGCAAAAAGATTATGATTAACTTGCATGATAAAATAGAGCGTCAAGGGCATGGGCCCCATGGCTTGATCGCTGGTACGACAGGTTCAGGGAAAAGTGAGGTTATCCAGTCTATCGTAGCCTCGCTCGCTGCTGAGTTTCACCCACATGATCTTGCTTTTATGCTGATCGATTACAAGGGTGGAGGCATGTCCAACACGTTCGTTAACTTGCCGCATGTTGTGGGTACAATCACGAACCTGGACAATAATTTGATTGAACGTGCTAAAATATCTCTTAAAGCAGAACTGGTTCGTCGACAAAAGATATTGAACGATGCAGGCAATTTACAGCATATTGATGAATATTACAGACTACTCCGGCAGCGGCAGGAACAACCGCTGCCTCATCTGGTTATTATTATTGATGAATTTGCACAGTTAAAGCGGGATCAGCCAGAGTTTATGGACGAGCTAATCAGCATTGCCGCGATTGGGCGGACATTAGGTGTCCATCTGATTTTGGCGACTCAAAAGCCGGCAGGTGTTGTCGATGATAAGATTTGGAGTAACTCCAGGTTCCGCATCTGCTTGCGGGTGCAAAGCGAAGGTGATAGCCGTGATATGTTGAAAATACCGAATGCCGCGTGGATAACGAAGCCGGGACGAGGATATTTTCAAGTGGGTAGCGACGAAGTGTTTGAAGAAATGCAATTTGCTTGGAGCGGTGCGCCGTATATAGGCAACAGAGACATTTCTTCTGCCTTACCTGTTCATGAAGTGAGACTGAACGGCAAACGTGAAGCGCTATTGACGGGCGGAGAACGGGCAAGCTCAGGCTTAAAAGGAGAAGAAGCTCCTAAACAGCTTCAAGTATTTATTGATTATATTGCAAAAGAAGCAGCTAAGGCAGGAATCGAACGTCTTCAGGGACCGTGGCTTCCGCCGCTGCCAGAAATGTTGGATTTAACTAATCTACCGCAATGTACCGAAATAGATAGTACATCATCATCGTTGGAGCTGAAGTCTCTTATTGGGCTGGTCGATGATTTGCCGAATCAACGCCAGGAGCCGATGTATGCGTCGCTGGATCATGGTCATTGGGCTGTGTATGGCATGCCGGGCATGGGGAAAACGACCTTTTTGCATACGTTGCTGATGTCCACGGCACAGCGTTACGCTGTGAATCATTGGAACGGTTATATCATTGACATGGGTCGAACCATGCGCGACTTTGGAGAGCTTCCACAAATCGGTGCTGTTATGATGGCAGAGGAGGATGACCGGATTAAACGGTTGTTCCGCTATTTGTTCAAGATGGTGGCCCTACGCAAGGAAATGCTTTCTGAGGCTGGCGTCAAAACAATAAGTTCTTTTCGACGTTCTGCTGTTGAAGATGTGCCGCAAATTGTCGTAGTTATTGATGGATATCTTAATTTTCGTAATGCGTATCCGGATGAAAATGAACTGCTGGAATCACTCTTGCGTGAAGGAGGCAGTCTAGGCATCACCTTCATCATTACAGCGAACCGGATTACCGATGTGTTTGAGAAGTTCCGCAGTAACATACCTAATGCTGTTTCTTTCGAATTGGCTGATCCTAGTGACTACTATTATGCGGTAGGACGACCGGCCAAAACACCAGGACCTTTAATTCCGGGCCGGGCTCTGGTTAAAGGGCATGTTCCTCCGCTGGAGTTCCAGACGGCACTGCCTTCACCAGGAGAAGATGAAGCGGAACGATCAGCACAACTACGTCGCAATATCGCTGGTATTGCGCAGGGATGGAAGGGTAAGCACGCACCGGCCATTCTCCCATTGCCTGAGCGGATTCCGTTGCTGGAACTGCTTCAGCAGTGGGATCGGACGAGTGGACCATCAGGTGCGCTTCCTTACGAAGTACCTGTAGGCCTACAGAGTGACGATCTTGAGCCTTTTCTCCTAAATTTAAAAGAAGGGCCTAATTTTATCGTAGGTAGTCCAATGGAGGGTGGAAAAACCTCCTTCCTGATGAGTTGGATTATATCGCTCGCTTATTACACCTCGCCAGATCAAATGCAAGTCTATACGATCGATACACGCTATGGAGGTGGGGGACTATCCCGATTACGGCATCTTCCTCATGTCAAGGTTGCTGCCGAAAGCGAGGAAGAAATGGGACCTCTGGTACAACAGGTGCATGATATCGTTCAACAACGGAGCAAGGATGGAAATGATCCCGAACTGCTCCTGGTCATTGATGATGCGGATATGTTAAGCAAGCAACTGAACGATTTTATGATAAAGGATCAGCTTTCCGCCATTGTACGGTTGGGACGTGATCGCAATGTGCATGTCGTGCTATCGGGTGTGCCAGCTGATTTTCCTACCTTTGGTGTGGACTGGTTTAATGATGTCAAAGCAAGCCAAAGCGGTATGCTTTTTGGAACACTGGATTCGAATGATTTATCGTTCTTTCGTATCCCTTATTCAGAAGCGAATGCCGCTGCTGGTGGCCTAAAAGTCCTGCCTCCTGGGCAGGGATACTACGTACGACGCAAATTTACCAGGATAAAAGCGGCGATTCCCTTCTCAGAGCAAATGAGTTGTGAGGATTGGATAACGAAAATTCGTGACCGATGGCATGTTGTAGTTTGAAGGGAGGTGGCTCATAATGTTAACGTTTCAAGCTTCCAAGCAGAAGTTAATAACCCTCAAGGCAAAGGAACTGTTTTTTCTGGCAGGCGTATTGGGTTCTGACAGACTGCTTGGGGTGGAAGATCCGTTTAAGGGCTATCTAGCAGAGGAGTTGGCGGAAGAGTGGGAGCAGGTCAAAGCTGCTCTTCTGGAAAAAGGTTATCTGAAGCAGGCCGATAAGGGTAAAGAGCTGGCTATGCCTCCTACCGTTTTTTCAAGAGTTGCTATCGCGGGATTATCCAACAGGGCTTGCCGTATACGCTATGTAAGGGGAGGTAAGCAGTTTGAAGGCTATCTTCATTGCACGAATGAGCGTGTGGTGGAGCTTGTGAAATCAGTTGACGAACCCGATGAATATCGTCTGTACGATCTGGGTAATGTGGAAAAGGCTTGCGAAACATTGATTGATAAAATGGGCTGGGTTGATCGGCTTGTACCTGAATCTCCCGCGCTTATGTTTTCCAAGCAGGCCTTTAATAAAATTTACGAGCAATCTGCAGGAGAAAGTTTGTCTCAAATCAGCAGTAAGCTAACTGAGGCTAGCGGAGATGAAGAGGGAGCAATGAGACTGGCTCAGTCTTTGAGTTCCCGTGTAGCCGAGGGAGAATTGCAATTGCTGGTCTGGAACGGCAGAGAGTGGGAGTCACAACGGGCAGCTTTTGTCCTTTGTCCTGCAATGAACTGGATATTTCGGATGAGCTCTGCGGGTAACGGAGACTGGTTAATTGCAGCTATGGCTTCGAGAGATCAGTTTGTGGACTTATTATTGAATTGGTTGAAACAGTCGGCAGTGACTGAAGAAGTGACAGAAGAAGGGTGATGGATATGCGCATTCGAGTTGAACCGGATGTGCTTCGGGGGCTTAGCGGGCAGCTACAGCATGCGGCGGAGCAAATTCAACAGTTAACAGCAGGTTTGGAGCAGGCGTTACAATCGCTGGATTGGGATGTATCTGCACGTGAGGCGATCTTGAATCAGTGGATGCAAGCCAAACGAATGTCAGAACAGATTCATGCTTATCTCCATACATCAGGTACACAACTGAACCGAAAGGCAGAGCAGTTTCAGTCTGTTGACCACAACTATCAAACGATTCTGCCATTTGCCAGCCAACCATTGGGACGACCCGTCACGATGCTCGATTGGTCGAATCAACAATCACCGTCTATTCTGCCTGGGCAAGCTTCGGAAGGAAGCAGTCTAATTTCAAACCCGCAGTCTGTCGTACATGCTATTGCAGGTGTACAGCCTTCGGATGTGGGCACCTTGCATCAGGATATTCTGAAGCAGGCGTCTTCTAGCAGTCCGCAGGATTGGTATTTTACTGATCCGTCTATAGCAAGAGATCAGCCTGTCGCTTAGTTCGGATCGTTCCGGGATATTTGGATCGGCCTGTAATCCATATGAATTTGTTATACCATTCCCGGTTTTATGGGACTAATATGGGACTTATTAGGTGGTTGTTTTATTAAGATTGTACTGTTAGATGCTGTTTTATAGTTAAAAAGTGGGATTATTGCAATTAGGTCCTTTGCCTTTTGTAGGGGATTAAATAGCCATAGTACAATTTGAACCAGCTAAACAAAAACATTTTTTATCATCAAGGAGGACGCAAAAAATGGCAGGACGCATTTTAATTACCCCAGAACAGGTTGATCAGGTAGCTAACCAATTTAAACAAAGTGGTGAGCAAAGCCAGCAGATCGTTTCCAGTTTGACTCAGTCCATCTCCGGTATGGAAGGTCAATGGGAAGGTATGACTAAACAACGCTTTTTCCAAGAGTTCCAAGAAGCAAGCAAACAAATGCAAGCTTTCGTAACGACTTTGAATAGCATTAGCCAAGAATTGACAGCTATCGCTAACAAATTCCGTACGGTTGACCAAGCGAAATAAGTTGTCGTGCCTGATCGGCATTAACTTATCATATATCACTCTATAATGAAGCAATATGTGAACCTATTCCTCACGGTTTGGCACAGATTGTATAGGAAAAACCGGGCGATCTTCGGATACCCGGTTTTCTTGCCATCCATAGACGTATATAATAAGGTGAGGAAAACTAGCATACTGAATGATATAAGGAGAGGGATGTTTCATGTCTTTTCAACCGAATCCGGGAGACGAATTGATCATAAACGGCACAGCTTATGTGGTTGGACGACATCCCGCTGCACCCGGTTTAGCCTATGCACAAGCAGGGAGGCAGGGAATTGTATACCAGCTGATTGCCAAAAACGGAGCACCGCATGAGGCGAAAGCCCTTAAAGTGTTTTTTCCGAAGTTCCGCATCCCGGCTATGGTTTATCAATCTGAGCATATGGAAACATACGGGGATATTCCCGGTTTGCAGGTATGCAAGCGTGATGTGCTCACTCCAGAAAGAAACGGAAGTCTGATCGCTGAGCAGCCTGATTTGCTGTATGCGGTGCTGATGCCATGGGTTCATGGTATGACATGGTTCGATTGTCTCACAGATCAGCGTCAGCTTGAGGCTTCCGATAGTCTGGCTTTAGCCAGAGCACTGGCAGGGATCGGTTCAGCGATGGAGCAAAAAGGATTGGCTCACTGTGATTTATCGGCGCCCAATGTTATGCTTCCGTTTTTTTCTGAAGTGGAACTGCCTGAAGGCACGTCAGCTGTGGAATTGGTAGACGTGGAGCAAATGTATAGTACCAAAATGGATCGTCCAGATGCACTATTGGCAGGATCGCCAGGGTATGCTGCACATCGTACCGTTCACAGCGGGTTATGGAGCGCGTATGCAGACCGTTTTGCAGGAGCTATCATTATTGGAGAAATGCTAGGCTGGTCTGACCGTGTGGTGGTCGATAAAGCGTGGGGCGAAAGTTATTTTGATCAGCATGAAATGCAGACGCCTTGCGAACGTTATTTTATTTTACGGAAATCGCTTGAAGCCCGCTGGGGTAGCAAGGTGGTAGAGCTATTCAGCCGTGCTTGGGATAGTCAGGATCTAAGCAGTTGTCCTACCTTTGGCGAATGGCTGGTTGTACTTAATGCGGTTACTGAGCAGGAAATTCTAGTGGAGGATACAGAAACGGAGCCAGCTGCGACAGATACAGTCGGTGTGGCTGCTGTGAGCGGCGCTTCCAGTGAAGCGGTATCCTCGTTGGCAACACCTGCCCCGCTCAAAGCTGAACAGGCTGAAATGTTAAATCAGGCTGCCCTAGAGCAGGGAGAGCGTGGAGTAACGGACAAGCTGTTTCGACAGGCACGTGAACTGGAGCAGCAGAACAAACCTGCTGCAGCGCTGGAAGTATATCGTTCGTTGTATCACTTTGTAGAAGATGGCAGTCCTCTGCATGTAGAAGTGTCGGCTGCGATCACAGGACTGGAGGAGCAGCTGAACCCCAAGATGCCAGAGCAACCTGAGAAATCGAAAGCCTGGTATCGCTCCAAAATGTTTATCGTGACAGCATCGGCCGCAGTCGTTCTGTTGGCAGCTGGAATTCCAACTGTGAGTATTCTTGCGGATCAGTCTAATCAGCGACAAATCGAGGCTGCAAAGCAAGAAGAAGCAGTGAAGGCTGCAAAAGCAGCCGAGGAAAAGTTGGTAGCTGAGCAGGAGGCCGCTCAAAAATCGCTAACGGAGAAACAACGTCAGGAAGCTGAACAGCAGGCTAAACAACAGGCTCTTGCTGCTCAAAAGCAACAGGAAGAGCAGAAGAAACAACAAGCCCTGATCGCTCAACAGGTTAAATATGAAGCTTATCTCGCCCAAAAGGAACAAAACAAGCAGGCTGCTGCCAAGTTGGCGAAGCAAAAAGCATATGATCAACAGGAAAAGTATGAAAAATACCTGGCCTTGAAAAAGGAGCAGGAAGCTCGTGCCGCCAAGGAAGAAGCAGCTCGTAAAGCAGCAGCTGAGGCGGAACAAAAGCGAAAAGATGCTGTACAGGCACGTAACAAGGAGAATGTTCTCCAGCTTATTTCCCTCTATAACAAGGCGTATGCTTCTCAGGAAGGTGGAAGCACCGCGAAGGCCAAGAGCTTTGCCAAACGTTTTAGAGCATTATATGATAGCAATCCTTCTTATTATCGTTCAGTAGGTGAAGTGGGCTATCGGGCTTCCTCTATTTATAACTTTTTAGGAGATACGAATTTTAGACTGCCTAAAATTTGATGTTTCATATGTTTATATAATGGCGGAATGATAGATTAGGAAACAGATACAGATCGAAGGTAACTGAGGGGAGCATGTACAAACCATGAATTATACAATACAGGCTTCACAACGTACTCCCGCCCTGATCATTTACCTAATTGACATCAGCGCGTCGATGAACATGCTGATGGAAGGGCGGCGACGTATTGACGTTGTATATGAAGCTATATCGCTGGCGATCCGACAGATGGTTTTCCGATCGACCAAGGGAAATCGGTTGACTGCGCGCTATCGGATTGCAATTTTGGCTTATAGTGACGACGTATATGACCTGCTGAATGGTGTCAAGGGAATTGATGAAATCGCGGCTATTGGATCGTTGCCTGATTTGACACCCAAACGATTCTCAGATTCAGCAAAGGCCTTCTTGCAAGCTGAACGTATTTTGCAGGCGGAATTACCAGGGATGCAGGATTGTCCTGCACCTTTGGTCTGCCATATGACAGATGGTGTTTCCACAGGCGATGATCCGGAACCGATTGCGAAGCGCATTATGAATATGAGTGTACCAGATGGCAATGTGCTGGTGGAAAATATATTTTTATCCGACAGGTTGCTGGAAACGCCTATTCAGGACCCCCGTCGCTGGAAAGGTCTGACGCATAATACGCCGTTGCAGGATGAGCATGCTGTGAAATTACGTAATATGTCTTCTGTACTTCCTGAAAGCTATCGGGAAATGCTGTTTGAGGCAGATTATCAGTTAGGTGAAGGAGCCATAATGATGCTGCCTGGAACCTGTGCGGAACTGGTGTCCATTGGTTTTCAAATGTCAGCTGCAACGCCTGTACGGTAAGGAGGTAAAAGCATGAATCCACTGCTGTCCCTGCTCCCCACGAGCAAAAAAAAGGGATTGAATGCAAGGCTGACTCAGCAATTTGCTTACATAAGCTCTCAGACAGGCGATCAGCCTTTATCATCTCATCACAGTCGTTTTATGTGTCGTTATGGCTATGGAAGGTCTGCTGAATCTGCCAGTATGGGAGAAAGCGGACAGGATTTTGCCGCAGTACGTATTCATAAATCTGTCTGTTGTTTTGTCTTGTGTGATGGTGTCGGGCTCAGTTACCGAGGAGATTTTGCAGCTCGCTATCTGGGTTCTTCTTTACTGGATTGGATGGAACAGAGACAGGATCTGTCTGCTAATCAATTAAGGGAGTATCTTGAGCGTCTGGCAGGTGCAGCTACTGAGGAACTGGATCGGCAGCCTCTGGATCACGAATCAGGCTTAATGCGTTCAGTATTGGAAGATAAACGTCGACAGGGAAGCCAGTCCATGTATATTTGCGGTAAAATCGAACTGCCGAAACGAGGTACCCGTGGTCGTCTCCGACTTGCCTGGCAAGGGGATTCACGTTTGCGATTGTGGAACGGTACGGAAGAAATCAGCGAACTATTTAATCATACCTTCTCTACTGCGGAACGCTGGTCTACAAGCCGTGGACCGATTGGAGGGAAGCCGCATTGGTACGAAAGAAGCATACCCGCAGATATGCCAATGAGATTACAGGTATACACGGACGGTTTGTCCGATTTAGATCCTATTCGCGAGCCTGTCCCTGATGAGCAGATACAGGTATTACTTGATGCGTCTCATACCGGGGGACTTGATGATGATGCGGCATTTATTGAGCTACAGTGGTAAATGAATAAGCCAAAGGACGTATGCATCCATATCGATGGTTGTAGAACGTCCTTTTTTGATAGATACATAGAAAACTGCGAATAGGTAAGATATTTACGGAATGTAACGAGAGAGAAGAAGAAAAGATGCACTAATGCACGAAATATTCAATCTTTTCCTGAATATCGCAAAGGAACAGCAAAAAATGCGCAAAAATGGTGATTATAAAGTATACCCTTTTGGGTAATCTTGTGATTATACAGATTATTGAAAGGGAGCGATACGTATGAGCTATACATATGCAGGAGGCGCGCGCTTTGAAGGCAAAACTGCTCTAATTACGGGGGCTGGTTCTGGCATTGGCAAGGCAACGGCTATTCAAATGGCTAGAGAAGGGGCAAATGTCGCTCTTTTTGACGTAAGTAATGATCGCATTTTGGAGACGGAAAGAGAAATTAATGCCATACGTGAAGGGTCAGCCCGGGCTTTTGACGTGGACATTGCCGATCCGGTGCGTGTGGAAAAAGCAGTGCTTGAAGCGGTTGAATTGTTTGGCGGGCTGCATATCATCTTTGCCAATGCGGGGATTAACGGGGTCGTCGGACCAATCGAGGAGCTGAGTATTGAGGATTGGCGGCAAACCTTGTCAACGAATCTGGATGGCACCTTCCTGACGGTGAAGTATACAATACCACATTTGAAAAAGAACGGTGGCGGCAGCATTATCATTACCAGCTCGATTAATGGAAATCAGCGCTTTACCAGTTTTGGGATGTCAGCCTATAGCACATCGAAGGCAGGTCAAACCGGTTTTGCAAAAATGGCAGCCCTAGAGCTGGCCAAGTTCCGTATTCGTGTCAATGTCATTTATCCAGGGGCCATTTCGACAAATATTGATGAAACCACGGAGAAATCGGAAGGGTTGAAGCAGATTACCATCCCTGTGCAATTTCCCGAGGGAGATCAGCCGTTAGCAGATGGACCGGGACAGCCCGAACAGGTTGCTGATTTGGTAACATTCTTGGCCTCTGATCATTCGCGTCACATCACTGGCGCACAAATTGTGATTGATGGGGCAGAGTCGTTATTGTTTTAGAAAATGGAGTATTCTCTGGGACAGAGAAATGTTTTGTGGTATCTTAAGTGTACTATATTGGTTACGGTGCGAATGTGAAGCTCACATAAAAAACAGATCCTTCGCACCTCGGAATTTGTAGAAATAAATTCATATTCACTTTTATCGTTAGAAGTCAATAGTGGATTCAAGCTTTTTAAGCATCGTGTTTTTCGAAAATGCAGGAATTGATACCATTAGGGTATTAATTCCTGCATTTTTGTTGTCGCACTCTATACGCGTGGGATTGGAGTCATCATATCGCTACCATTCGCGGTCGGTAGGATGCTTTGCAACATAGCTTTTAAATTTGTTATACAAATAATTCGCATTATATATCTAAAAGATATATAATTGATGTATCTAAAAGATATATTGGGGGATTAAAATGATGAACGAATTTTTTATTTTAGGTGAATTAATGGAAGAACCTCAAAGTGGTTATAGTTTACGTAATGCATTACAAGCCACTTTAGGACGTCATAGAAAAATTAGCTATGGCGTGATTTATCCCCTACTTGAAAAATTAGAGAACAAAGGTTTTGTACAAATAACTAATGTAGAATCAGACGGAAAAAATAAAAAGGTTGCTACTATTACAGATAAAGGAAAGGAACGTTTTTTTGAACTAATGAAAATGCCTGTTCCAAGTGGGGCTCACAATGCTGATATCTATTTAATAAAGCTTGATGTGATGCAGCATCTTGCTCTAGATGAACAAATACAACTATTAGATCAATTCTATCAGGAACAAAAAGATATCGTAGAAGATACGCAAGACGCACTACAAGAATTAGCTGAGGAAGATTCAAAAGATCACTGGTATGCAAGTAAGAGGTTTGAGTTACGACTACAGCAAGCAAATGTGGCAATTGAATGGATTGAGAAATTTAAACACGAATTAAAGAAAGGAGGGTGGTAAACAGAATGACAAAAGAAATAAAAATAGCCTTGTTAATGGCTGCGAGTCTCTTTATGGAGATTTTAGATGGAACAATTGTAACTACCGCACTACCTAAAATGGCTCAATATTTTCATACAGGTTCGGCAACAATTGCTTTACTCATCAGTGTGTATTTGATTACAGTTGCCGTTTTTATCCCTTTGAGTGGATGGATGGCTAATCGATTCGGGAAAAAGAAGATTTGGATTATTGCTGTTATTATTTTTACCCTTAGCTCATTAGGTAGTGCAGTAGCACCAAGCTTCACTTTCCTTTTAATAATGAGAATTATACAAGGAATTTCTGGTGCTTTATTGACACCTACAGCAAGACTGATTGTATTAGAAAAGACACCGCCCTCACAGCTATTGAAAATGTTTAGTTATCTCATTTGGCCTGCTCTTGTAGCACCCGCAATAGCACCATTGATTGGCGGATTTATTGTTACTTACTGGAGCTGGCAGTGGATTTTTCTGATCAATGTGCCAATAGGTTTAATTATCGTATTAATCGGTATAAAATTAATCGATGCTGATAAGATAAATAAAACAACAACTTTTGATCTTTTGGGATTTTTAGAAATTACCTTTTCATCCAGTATAATTCTAGTTGGAGCAGAGCTAGCCACTCACGGAAAAAATTATTGGCTTAGTGCAATAGGATTAATTATCTTAGGCGTGATACTAGGATTTATAGTATTCAAGCACTTGAAAAAAGTAGACAATCCACTATTTTCACTTGATGCATTAAAAATAACTTCTTTTAGAATCTGCCAGACAAGTGGTTCTGTTTTGTGGCTATGTGTTGGGGCATTGCCATATATCCTCACAATTTTTTTACAAACGGTCTTTCACTGGTCAGCAGTAAAAGCAGGTAGTTATGTGTTATTTATTTTTATTGGAAATATTGGAATCAAACCTTTTACCAATGCAATTATTCGTAAATTAGGCTATCGTGGAGCATTATTGTCATCATTTGTGATGATATTTATTACATCAATTGCTTTAGCTTTCATTCAAATTAATACTTTTCCTATCATGATCATGTTTCTTGCATTAGTCTCAGGTGTAGGACGATCACTAGCCTTAACTGCTTACAGTGGACTGAGTTTTTCTGAAGTAGACACTAAAGATCGAAATAGTGCCAATACTTTGAATGCTGTCGTTTCAACATTAGCTCAAGGGATGGGAATATCACTTATGACAGTTGTTGTGGGTTTATTACAAATCTTCTTCCCAATTACTATCGCATATGAACTAGGTTTTGTGTTTCTTGGTCTATTGATGATATTCCCAGCAATTGAAGTACTGTTTCTACCTAAAAATATTGGTCATGCAACAATCGGCGTTGCATATGTAAAAAACTGAGTATGTTCTTGTATGGTTCTAATCTTCATTTCTTATCGTCTTAGAGTGGGTTTGGTCGGGAATGTTAGTGATACCCCTCACTTCGTGTACGTGCATGGATGACATGAAAAAAGAAGTCTCGTATTGTGACCCGCCCAGCAGTAAATAGTACAAATTCCTTTTTAACGGATTCCTTATTCAACAAATTCCCCCTTACTTTTGTGCAATAATTAACTAACATTGCTATGGTTGAAGTATAACTTAAGATAGGAGTTGCTTATGAGAAGTTTCATGAGTAAGTTTCTAAAGCGTTATGCATCGATTTTGCTGAGCTACGCAATAGTTATAGGATTATTTTACGCTTTGGGATATAAGATGAGCGCTATGGGCTTCTTTGCAATTTTCACAGGAATTGTGATTGGATTAATAATCAACTTTGTATTATCAAAGCGAGAGAAATAAACCCATGTATCCCTTGATTGCATCCACATCAGGGGATTTTTCATGTTACTAAAAGATCGAATAGAGTTTCTGAATGGAATTTCTATATCTTTTACTGGTGAGAATGCACATAGAGAAATGAATTCAGTCATTGTCAACACTATGGATACTTTACTTGGATCAATCCAATCATTTTAGGATGTCGCTCGTCCAACATGTCATGTCTCATATATGTGCTTGGGATCGAAGAATAATCGGTTTTCTCCTACAGGAATACAGGACAACCTCATTATATGTAAGCAACAGTGGCAAAGGACTCCCGGTTTATTTAATATAGATTGTACATAGGACGCTTATTACAAGGAGTGATGAGAATGTTCTCTAGAATGGCAGAGCAGAAGATTGCCGAGGCGATGGCCAAAGGTGAGTTTGATCATTTGCCGGGAGAGGGCAAGCCACTGGTGATTGAGGATTTGTCACATGTTCCAGAAGAGCTGCGGATGTCGTACAAGCTGTTGAAAAATGCAGGTATTTTACCGGAAGAGCTACAGCTGCAAAAGGAATGTGTCCAGTTACGTGATTTGCTTCACGCTTGCCATGAGGCAGGAGAGCAACAGCGGATCAGTCGCAGGCTGACTGAGAAATCACTTCGTCTTCGTATGCTGCTGGAGGAAAGAGGGCTGAATATGTCGTCTGTATTTTATGAATATGAGTCTGCTGTGCGTCAGCGACTGGAGGAATAACAGCGAGAGGAGCAAAGGGCGGAATGCCCTTGCCCATACACTTTCTTTCCGTGTTTTATCTCATTACCGTTGCAGTGCAGATAATTTCGTGAGGCATTGCTTGGTCAGGATGACTGGCTCCCGAGGCAGCTTGTCCAAATGAAAGCCATCGATTAAATCCATAGCCTTCACAGGCTCAGGAGAATCCAACAGCCCGGAAAAATAGGCGAGCCAGCCAATGACGGCTTCCGGTGTAATTCCTTGCCGACGCATGGCTCGGAGTGCTACGCCACCATGTCGTTTGGCCAGTCTACGTCCATCCGGACCCAGGACAAGGGGGACGTGTGCGAAACGTGGCGGCACTAAGCCCAGTGCTTGGTATAACAATAGCTGACGGGGAGTCGAATCGAGAAGATCATATCCGCGCAGCACATCGGTCATATGCATATTCGCATCATCGACGACGACGGCAAGTTGATATGAAAACATGCCATCCGCCCGTTTGATGATAAAATCGCCCCCCTCCGACGCACGGAAGGATACATGACCAGCTACCTGATCATGAAAAGAAATAATATCATCTGAATGCTGCGGTACTTTAAAACGAAGTGAAGGGAGTTTATGCTGTGCTTTAGCTAGAGCTTCTGAAGAGCTAAGGTTACGACATGTCCCTGAATATGCAGGTCCTTCACCCGACAGTCCGTGCGGAGCATGGGCGGCAGCCATAATGTCTGCCCGACTGCAAAAACAAGGATACAGTAAATCTTGCCCCTGGAGTTTCTCCAATGCAGATTGGAAGCGTTCCAGTCGCTGGCTCTGAGTGTAAGGACCATAGGGACCGCCAATGTCGGGTCCTTCGTCCCAATCCAGCCCGATCCAGCGCAAATCCTCCATAATTCCTTGCGCCAATGCGCTGCAAGCTCGTGTCATATCAATATCTTCCATGCGCAAAATATAGGTTCCGCCTAGGGAACGAACATGCAGCCAGGATAATAAGGCGGTGCGAGCGTTTCCTAAGTGTATCCTTCCCGATGGTGTTGGGGCGAATCGTCCTCTAATGGGTTGGGTTTGTAATTCCATACGAAGTTACCTCGATTCTGTATTCCGTGTTTCTACAATCCGTCCTTTAGCAATCCATATCAACCATATTATAAAACGATCTTGCCGCGAGTGCATCCCGACAAGTATAGGAACTGGCACGGGAAAGTGTGCATACCTGCGAGGACCAGACGGCAAATTTAAATATCTGTATAATAGATTTAGAAGAATCATGCACGACAGATGAGATGAAATCCCTTTGCTGTGGACCAGTTTAACATTTTTTATTCGCTTTTCAATAATTACAGGTAGTGAAAAATTCACAATAGAAAAAGAATTCAAAACTTAGATTCTACGCCTCAAGCGTATCATTGGAGAGATTTCATTGACAGATAAACAATTGCCTATTACGCAAGTCATCCCCGAGCTTAAGCATGCCTTGCTATCCCATTCAGCGGCGGTCCTGATTGCACAGCCGGGAGCGGGGAAAACAACAGTAACACCATTAGAACTGCTGCATGAGCCGTGGCTGGCGGAGCAAAAGATAATTATGCTGGAGCCGCGACGCTTGGCAGCACGTGCGGCAGCAGCGCAAATGGCAAGGGCGCTAGGCGAGTCAACTGGGAAGACCGTAGGTTACCGGGTTCGTATGGATACAAAGGTAGGACCAAGCACGCGGATTGAAGTGGTTACGGAGGGCGTACTGACCCGGATGTTGCAACTTGATCAGGCTTTGGAGGGAGTCGGGCTGATTATTTTTGATGAGTTTCACGAACGCAGCTTGCATGCAGACTTGGGCTTGGCACTTGCCCTGCAAAGCCAGGCGCTGCTGCGACCGGATTTGAAAATATTAATCATGTCTGCCACCCTAGAGGCAGAGCCTGTATGTAGACTGCTAGGGGATGCACCCTTACTGGAGTGCCCAGGCACCGTATTTCCGGTAGAAACCTTGCATATGTCCAAGCCTTCGTCAACCTCATTAGAGTCTTTTACGGCTGAGACGGTAGAAAAGGCGCTTTATGTCCATGAAGGCGATTTACTGGTGTTTTTACCAGGGGCTAGAGAAATTCATAGAACAGAACGAGAACTGATGTCCAGAAATTTACCAGACTACGTCAAAATCATTCCGCTGTACGGCAGCATGAAGCTGGAGCAGCAAGATGAGGCAATACGCCCGTCGGCTCCGGGCAGCCGTAAAGTGGTATTAGCCACCTCGATTGCCGAGTCCAGCTTGACCATCGCCGGGATTACGGTGGTGATCGATAGCGGACTGTCACGCGAATCAGTGTTTTCCGCGCGAACCGGCATGAGCCGTTTGACCACCGTTAAGGTGTCCAAGGCCTCTGCCGACCAGCGGCGCGGGCGGGCGGGTCGTCTCCAGCCGGGCGTATGCTATCGGCTATGGAGTGCGCAGGAGCATGCCGCGCTCCCTGATGCCAGCCGCCCGGAAATCGCGGCGGCGGATCTGGCCCCGCTCGCGCTGGAGCTGGCGGCCTGGGGCGTGCGCGAGCCTGCCGAGCTGGCCTGGCTGGATGCTCCACCTGAGGCGGCGTACCTCCAGGCAACAGGTCTACTGCGTCAGCTTGGCTGCCTGGAAGTCGCAGCCGATGGCACAGCAGGCGGCATCACCGCGCATGGGCGCGAGGTATCCGCCTTGGGTACGCACCCGCGCTTAGGACACATGCTGCTGCGCGCAGCAGCTCTCGGCCTGGCCCCAACCGCCAGCCGTCTGGCGGTGCTGCTGCAAGAGCGGGACCCGTTCCGTGCTCATGGCGGAACGGATTTGCGCCCGCGGCTGGATGCCTTGCGCGAGGCGGCTCACGCCCGCAGCACGCACAGCCTGCTGGGAGCGGCAGACGATACGGTGATTCGTCGTATCGTGCAGGAGAGTCGGCAGCTGCTAGCCACGCTGCCGACCACAGCCGCATTGCAGGACGAGCCTGACGGCTCCGCGGCCTGCGGGCTACTGCTGGCCTTTGCGTATCCGGATCGGATCGCGCAGGTCCGAGGGGATGGCCGCTTTTTGCTTAGCGGCGGCCGGGGGGCGCGACTCCGACAAGTGGAGTGGATGTCGCGTTCACCCTATCTCGTCGCCGCCGAAGTGGACGACGAGGGAGCAGATGGTGCCATTCAGTTGGCGGCACCGATTGAACTGCAAGAGCTGATCCAGCATTGCAGCGATTTGCTGCTGGAAGAAGCCAACGTATACTGGGATAGCTCCGCTTCAGCCGTGAGAGCTCGCAAGGTACTTCGGCTGGGCTCGCTTATCCTAAAGGAAGCGTCCTATGAGCGACCTCCGGCAGAGGAAATCGCTGCTGCCTTAATGCAGGGTGTCCGGGAACGTGGTCTCAAACTGCTGTCCTGGAATCGGCAAACCCTTCAGTTGCAGGCGCGTCTGATTTTTATGCACTTCTCTGCGCCCGAGGATTGGCCTGACAGCTCGGAATCCGCGCTGCTGGATTCACTGGAATCGTGGCTGCTGCCATTTGCAGTTGGTGCCAAAAATTTAGCTGATCTGCAACGACTGGACGGTAGTGAATTGCTGCTTGGCAGATTGAATTGGGAACAGCGACAGCAGCTCGAACAGGAAGCACCGACGCATATACGTGTAGCCAGTGGTTCTCGTATTCCTGTCGATTATTCGCAACCTGAGGCACCTTCACTGGCCGTGAGACTACAAGAACTGTTCGGCATGAAGGATACGCCCCGTATTGGACGCGGACGAGTTCCGATTGTGCTGCACCTCCTGTCACCAGCCCAGCGACCTGTGCAAGTGACATCCGACCTGTCCAGCTTCTGGAGCGAGGCATATTTTGAAGTCAAAAAGGACCTAAAAGGAAGATACCCCAAGCATTATTGGCCAGATGATCCACTAGAAGCTGTGGCGACTAATAGAGCAAAGCCCAAGCGATAATCGGCAATCGAACCTGGAATAGACATCACCGCGAATTTTGTAAAATCGTTTAAACGTCAGGATAGTGGGGTAATAAAAAAACGAACCACTCAACAACAACATATTGGGAGGTAACTATCATGGCTAATAACTTAAACGATTATAATGAAAAGAAAATTGTTGGTGTTTTTGATACCGAGCAGGAAGCATCTCGTGCAATTGGACAATTGCAGAGCAAAGGCATCCCAAGCAGTGAAATTTCTGTGATCACACGTGACCGTGACGACTTAAGGACGATTAGTGAAGAGACAGGCACCAAAGCACCGGAGGGTGTGGCTACAGGAGCGGCTACTGGTGGTGTTGTAGGCGGTGTCGCTGGATTGCTGGCAGGCATTGGTGCCTTGGCGATTCCAGGTATCGGACCTATTCTTGCAGCTGGACCTATTGCGGCTACCCTTACCGGGGCAGCTGTCGGAGCGGGAGCAGGTGGCTTGGTCGGTGGGCTGGTCGGACTAGGCATTCCAGAAGATGATGCCCGTCAATACGAGACATACGTCGATCAGGGCAAGATTTTAGTGCTGGTGGATTCCGCTGATCATCACAGGGATGTTTATGATATTTTCCGCACCAATCGTTCTCTGAATGCGGATCGTTACAGAACATATGATGATACGGTGGCGGATTCGCGGACAGGTGCGTACACAGATACTAGAAGGAACCTGTAAACACCGAACGGCTACTTGAGGACGTGATTTAACAGGCTTTTCTATCTCCTTTGTATACAGAGTATTTCTACAGCAGCAGTCTCCCCGAGAGGGAAGACTGCTGCTTTTATGTGTTAACTACTTATTGAAACCACTTAAGTCAGATGATGCTTGGCTTGCATTGGCACGTTTATCCTCCTATATATTTTTATAGAATTGTCGTTATAATAGATTTGGGGATTTTACAAAAATCCTGGATTATAAATTGCTAGATGCAACAGGAGAGTGACATGAGTCAAAAAGAGAGAATTTCCGAAGTTGCTTTGCTGAGAGGACTGGCTTTTGCAGCCGTTGTTCTTCAGCATTCCGTCGCACACTATGCGGTTGCGCAGGGGGCGCGCATCCAGGACGGAGTTGTGATGACACTATTACTACTGTGTGCCAAATTTGCAGTGCCTGTGTTTGTGTTTATTACTGGAATGGTGCTATTTTACAATTATGATGGAGCCTTAAAGTATGGAACGTTTTTACGTAAACGATTCATGGACATCATTGTTCCTTATATTATATGGTCTCTTTTATACGAGTTGGGGAATCAGCTTGCGCAAGGTGGAGAGTTAATTCACCCGTTAGATTTTGTCCAGAAGCTGTTGAACGGGAAAAGCAGCTATCATCTGTGGTATATCGTTATGATTATTCAATGTTATGTGCTATTTCCCGTGTTTCGTTATGCTGTACGTCGTTTGTCTGCGCTACTGCCTTCAACATGGCGACCCACCGCATTGGCTGGATTCGGCGTACTCTATATTTTGCTTATGTTCGCGGTTGGACCCGTATATCAAGTGATGGATCAGCTCCAGCTTCCCGTCATTTCTTCTTGGTTTACCATATATGCTGACCGGAATGTGATCTATTTTTTCTTTTATTTTATATTAGGAGCGGCAGCCGGAATGAACATCAAGCGTTGGAATGCTTGGGTCATCAAGGCACAGTTGGTATACTGGCCGTTGTTTATCGTGATTACAGGGTACTTGCTGTATGAGATGATTGGTCAGTTCCAGACGCCGCAAGGTACGGTTCTTTCCTTTAATTACTTGTCTCTGCTACGTCCGGTCATGGCTGTATATTGCATCACGTCTATTTTTGTAGCTTATCGGATAGCAACGTGGATTGCTCACAAGGGAGGACGTGCGGCGAGGGTGCTAACGGCCATCGGAACATTGTCCTATGGAGCGTATCTGATGCATGCCTTTATGTTGCGCGCAACCTACTATTTTGATAGTGCGTTGTTTGCCGATTGGAGTCACGTTCTTCGTACATTGGCTTCATTTGTTCTTTGTATGATCTTTTCCATTGCTGGAACATGGGTGCTGGCACATTTGCCTTTGGGTAAATGGATTGTGGGTCTTCGGATTCGTCCTCGTCCGGCAGGAAGTCCGCCAGCCATACAAAAGCAAGCTTGATTCAGCGATCAAGTTACATTATTTCACAAAAAGTATCCCGAAGCCCTCAGAAGAAGGCCGAGGGATACTTTTTTAAATGTTATTATGCTATTACAATACATGAAAAATTCACAATAGAAAATCATAAAATCACCCCTCAGCGCTACGCACACTACCCTAGAATGCTTCATTCCATAGCTCTCGTCATCTTAACACCGGTCACAAGGGAGGGAGAATTCTCGTAAGCTCTCATATTTATGAAAGGAAATAGTCTATGGACGCAGAGTGGTTTATAATGGAAGATAAGAGACTTGAATAAGGTGTAGAGGAGGTTGTGAAATGGCGTTTATGATATCCCAGCGGGCTTTTATCAAAATTTATCTGATCACAATGGTAGAGAGGCATCGCGGATATGGATATCAGATGCTCGAATCGATGAAAGATGAGTTTAGTGGTTTCGGATATGTTCCGCCTCAAAGCGAGGTCTACCGGGCACTGCATGAACTGGTTCAGGAAGGCGTTTTTTACCGTACCAAACGATTAAAAGGAACAGACCCGCGTGTAGATTTCCAGGAGATTGTGCTCTATCATTTCACAGACGATGGAGAGGAGAAAGCTCGGCTGTACAAAAAGCAGGTCAAAGCCGACCTGGACCGTTGCTTAGGTATGCTGCATAAAGCGGAACAAGACAACTATTCCTGACGACGAAAGGATGAGAATGATGGGTAGAAAGCTGAAATGGGGAATTTTAGGCACGGCGGAGATCGCCAAAATCGCTGTAATTCCGGCGATTCAGCAATCCGAACGCGGAGAAGTACTTGGAATTGCTAGTCGTAATGCGGATAAAGCCACTGAGGCCGCCCGGGAGTTCGATATTCCGAGAAGTTATGGAAGCTATGACGAGCTGTTGGCCGATCCCGAAATCGGAGCAGTGTATATACCGTTGCCGAACCATCTGCATGAAGAATGGACCATAAAAGCAGCGGAGGCCGGCAAGCATGTTTTGTGTGAAAAACCATCTTCTCTTAGCTCGGCCGGGACAAGCCGTATGATTGAAGCATGTCGCCGTGCAGGAGTGACTTTTGCAGAAGCTTTTATGTATCGCTATCATCCCAAACATCGAAGAATTAAGGAAATCATCAATAGTGGAGAAATTGGTGACATTCGCGGCATTCATTGCACGTTTACATTTAACAATACCGATCAGGCAGATAATGTGCGCTTTAATAAAAGCATGGGCGGTGGCTCGTTGTATGATGTGGGCGTATATCCGATATCAGCCGCTCGTATGTATTTGGATCGGGAGCCGGAGGCAGTGACGGTACATGCTTTATTTTCCCCGGAGCATGACAACGTTGATATGATGGCCTCCGGTCTGCTGGAATTTCCGGGTGGAGTCAACCTTACTTTCGATTGTGGCATGTGGGCAGCCAACCGTTCCAACATGGAAATTCTCGGCAGCAAGGGTACGATTGCGATGCCCAAAATGTTCGGTTGGGAAAGAACGTCTGTCGTACCGCAAATTTTCGTTCACGTTGGTTCGGTTACGCGTGAGGAACGTCTAAAGGGTTTTAATTCTTTTGAACTGCAAGCTGATGCTTTTGCCAAAGCCGTGCTTGACGGTATTCCTTTGCCATATGAGCCAGAAGATGCGGTTAGTAATATGAAAGTGATCGACGCCTGTATTGAATCAGCTCGCAGTCGTAAACGGATAGAGATTGGATAAGCAGGATTACCGTATTCCCAGAAGGCATAAAAAGGCAGCCTGTCCCAAGGACAAGCTGCTTTTTTAGATGAACCAATACATAGGTATTTTTAATGAGTCTTTGCACATTCGAGCATTACATATTTTCATCATAATCTGTGACATCACGCTTGGCGGCTGTCGCAGGCGAATTCGATGTGCCGTATTTTTCTACTGCGTCCCATGCGCCCGCATCGTCAAATCGTCCTGCATTCCGTTGGCGAACCTCACCTGCACCTTTGGGCGGCGGAGTCATAACCTGTTCCTCGATTGGACGGTCATTCGATAATTCCCGTGTTGGCGTGTGCTCGACGGTATAGGCTGTATATGGAATGGCTTGTAACCGTTCAAAAGGAATTTCTTCGCCGCTCTCCACACATCTTCCATACGTCCCATCTTCCATCCGTTGCAGGGCTGCATTAACCTGCTCCAGTTCGTTTTCCAGCGACTCGTTAATCGCCAGGTCACGGGATCGTTCAAAGGTTTCCGTCCCTATATCAGCAGGGTGGTTATCATAGGATGAGAGTTCCCCTGTGGAATCTGTCAGTGTTTCTCCCAATTTCGTATTTTCCTGACCATTTTGTTTAAAATGTTTTTCTAAATCCTTTTTCTGCTCCAATAACATATGTTTCAGCTCTGCAAGCTGCGAATCGTTCAAATGGTTCATGATCATCTCTCCCCTTCATGGTCTGTATGAGTGGCGTGTATGCTCTTTTATACCCGTTCATAGACCCTAGCAATCAGCAGAGACTTTTATTCCCAGCCTAGAATGTGATATAAAAAGAATAGTGTGTTAAGGAGGGAAAACCGATGGATGAACATATGAAGCGTCGTCTGGATAAGCAAAAGCAGTTGTTTAAACAACTGGGCATTCAGCTGGACGCGCTCTCCATTCATGAGAAACAGTTCAAAAATAAAATGCGCGGCTATGATCCGGATGAGGTGGATGCCTTTCTGGATGAAGTAATCAAGGATTATGAACGCTTTTATGCGAATATAGCCGACCTGATGGACAAGTGGCAGGAGCAGCAGGCAACCATACGTGATTTGAAAAGTGCACCCAAGCCTGCCACCGACTTTAATGCACTTGACCGACGTCAACTGGAGGATATCATTAAGCAGTTGGAATATAGTGTGCGCCAATTAAAAGTGAGAGTACGCCCTGAAAATGACTATTTTCCGGAGTAAGGAATAGTTAGCACTGTGTCGTTGCCTCTATTGTGGTATGATGGAAACATGCATTTTACCAAACATTTAATGAGGCACACATATAAAGGTGGTTAACATGAGTACCCATTTTTCCGTTAGTATCCATTGTCTGCTTCTTCTTGCCGAAGGGGCACCCGAGCGAATGACTTCGTCACTTATTGCTTCCAGCATCAATACCAACCCGGTAGTTGTAAGAAGAATTATGAGCCGACTTAAGCAAGCGGGTCTGGTGGATTCGTCACCAGGAGCGCGCGGCTTTCGTCTAAGCATGTCGAGTTCAAACATTAATCTGAAAATGATCTATGAAGCGACCAAGGATGAAGGTCCGTTGTTTGCCATTCATACTGACAGCAATCACAATTGCGAGGTTGGCAGGAACATAGACGCTTTGTTGGATGGTTTATACACCGTGGCAGAGCAGAAAATCCAGGCGTTTTTCGAGACCGTTACGTTGCGAGATCTGGAGCAGGCGCTCCAACAGCGGGTTGGGCAACAAAGTTCATCCGTGTAAAGACGCCGGTAAGGAGAAATTGATATGAAAATCATCGTACTTTCAGACACTCATATGCCACACAGAAGCAAAACACTGCCTAGTCGGCTTGTGCAGGAGTTAAAAGGCAGTGACCTCATTCTCCATGCCGGAGACTGGACGGATTGGTTCGTATATGAACGTCTAGCTGAATTTGCCCCTGTGAAGGGCATTGCCGGAAACAATGATGGAACCGACATCGTGGAGCGTCTAGGCTATCAACGAATCGTTGAAGTCCAAGGCAAGCGGATCGGCATGGTTCATGGTCACGGCTGGCGCGGCTCGACAGAGAATATCGCACTGAATACATTTAAGGGAGAAACATTGGATTGCCTGATTTATGGACATTCGCATATTCCTGTGGTCAAAAAGATAGATGATCTGCTTGTCCTTAATCCGGGGTCTCCGACGGACAAGCGCGGTGAAGACGAATATTCATTTATTGTGCTGACGATTGAAGACGGGCAGTTAGAAGCACAGCTTGTTCTTTATCCAGATAAACATTGATATAAAACCAACAACTGTTGATTAAAGGGGAAGCTATGGCTATTTTTGATTTAGAACCGATGAAGCATCATGTGTTGATCTGCAATGGAGGCACATGTATGCGACATGAAGGCGAAGAAGTTACACAAGCAATTCGGGATGAAATTCGTAAACAACATGCAGAAGCCTATATTCATACGACCAGAACTCGTTGTAATGGGCGCTGTCATGATGCTGCGGTTGTGATCGTATATCCGCAAGGGGACTGGTATGGTCAAATGACCCCCGCCTCAGGTACAGAGCTGGTGCAGAAGCTCGTAGCGGGAGAGAAGCTGGAACCTCATCTTTTTCATGAGTGTACACGTAAATCCAGCTCGGAATAACCCAGTCAACGATCTATAAGAGCATGAGTAGAGAAAATCTTTCGGAGATTTTCTCTTTTTTGCGTTTAATCCCCAACCTGAAAGGTAAAAGTATACTGTGGATACCAATCCGATAGGGAGGGAAGAAAGATGAACCCATTTGAAGATAAGCTACACGGTGAGAATGAGCAAAAAAGCCAGACGGGGAAAGAGACAACGGAATCTAAACATCAGGAACAGCCGATTAATCGTGATCATGCAGAGCAGTATCCGACAGATCAGGAAAGCTTGTTCGACCGTTTTGAAATCGAGCAGACGGTAGATGCCATTCCCGTTGAGGATTTAAAGATGGAAAGACAAGAGGAGAGAGACAAGGATGTAACCAAGCACACCTCTTCTAGTGAGAAAAAATATAATGGCGGCGTATAATTTTCGACTAACTGGTAATATTTAAAAAGAAATCTCTTGACTTTAAGATATATACGATGTATATTAAGTTACGAAAAGTAATTAATTTTTCTCAGGAGGTAACAAAATGACTAAAGACTTCTTCACAGCTCTGAAAGACAGACGCTCCTATTATGGCATTAGCAAAGAACAAGTAATTTCTGACCAACGGATTCAAGAGATCGTAGAGGAAGCTGTGAAGTACACACCTACCTCTTTCAATTCCCAAACTTCACGCGCTGTAGTGTTGCTCGGAGAGCATCATGACAAACTGTGGAATATTACAGAAGATATTTTGCGGGAAGTGGTAGGCAATGAAGAACAATTCAAATCTACTGCTGAGAAAATGAACGGTTTCCGCAGCGGTTACGGAACGGTCTTGTTCTTTGAAGACAACAACGTGGTAGCTGGTCTGCAACAACAATTTGAAGCGTATGCGGACAATTTCCCAATCTGGGCCAATCAATCTAACGGTATGCTGCAACTGGTTGTATGGACGGCTCTGGAGCAAGAAGGATTGGGCGCATCTCTTCAGCACTATAATCCTTTGATCGACGAAAAAGTGAAAAATGAATGGAACATTCCTGAGCATTGGAAACTGATTGCTGAAATGCCATTTGGTAAACCGACATTCCAACCAGGTGATAAGGAATTCCAACCAATTGAGGAACGCGTAAAAACATTTAAATAATGCTCATAATAGTATGATCTTGGGTTGACCTGAATATAGCGCTGCGGATAATCCGCAGTGCTATTTGTCATTTCATTTTTTGAACTTGTGACCTTTGGAATACATAGAGCACGAGGTTAATTCATCCGTAAGTGGGTGATATTATGTTTGAAATTGGATGAGAAGTTTACATAAGTGTGATTGCTTTTTTTGGCAGATGTTTAGCATTTGCGCGTATTTGAAGGAGGAATTAGGACATGAACTACGATTGCATTATTGTCGGTGGGGGAATTGCCGGATTGCAAGCAGCCATTCAATTGGGTAGATACAGCAGTCATCGGGTGCTGGTGATCGATTCGGGCTATGGTCGATCTACGCTGTGCCATCAGTATCATAATATTTTGGGCTTTCCTGATGGGATTTCTGGTGAAGAGCTACGACGGCTTGGACGTAGTGAAGCCACGAGGCTAGGCACTGAATTTGTTGATGGTAAGGCGATAAAAGCGACCAAGAGAGATGAGCTTTTTGATATTGAAGTGGAGGCAGGGTCAGTTTATACATCAAAAACGCTGTTATTGGCCACAGGGCTGACGGACCGTTTTCCAAAGCTGGAAGGGCTACAAGCCTGCTTGGGCAACAGTGTATATGTGTGCCCGGACTGTGACGGGTATGAGGTCCAGGAACGCAGTACAGTCGTCATGGGGGCGGGCAAAGCGGGAGCTTCCATGGCCTTGATTTTGTCGGCACGTACCGATCACCTTGTCTATGTCAATCATGAGCGTTCAGAAGTACCGGACGAGCTGATCGTGAAGCTGCGGGAAAAAGGGATTGAATATAAGGAAGCAACCATTTCTGAGATTATCACGGGACAACCGGGCTGTTTTGAAGGAGTGCGGCTGGCTGATGGACAAGTGGTTCGAGCAGAGCGGGGCTTCTTAGCCTTTGGAAGCAACCATGTTCATTCAGAGCTTGCGGAGCAACTGGGTGTGCATCTGCTGCATAACAAGCATATTGAGACGCATCCCCGCAGCAAAATGACAAACGTGGAAAATGTTTGGGTGGCCGGAGACTTAGGGGCTCATGCCGAGCAAGCGACGGTTGCAATGGGAGAAGGAGCTATGTCAGCGATCTGGATACACAAGGTATTATCTGGTATGAAAACAAAAATACCGCAACTCTGAGAGCTGCGGTCTAGAACGATGGGCGTGTACTTGGTTGAAGATGAGGCTCGAAGCGTCTTAGTTGATCGCTCATGCCATACTTGCGTAAAATTTCCGTCTGTTTGTTACCGGTGAGATCAAAATGAGGATAGGGCTGACGCTGATGTATATACTGGGGGTCCAATCCGTTGAGCTTGCACCATGAGCGTAGCTTATTCAAGTCAGAACAGCCCACCTTGGTGACAGTTGTAATGCCTGGAAAGCGGTCATCCAGCCAATAATGCGTTAGAAAAGCAATCTCGCCACGGCTGACCTCTCTTTTCCAGGTCAGTAGTTCCTGTCGGGTGATGCCAAATGCCATCGGTCTCATCCTTTCCTGGCTCATTACTGAAATCATGAGCTATTGCGTGGTTGTCCCATTATTTTCGTCCTATTGCTTGTATTATGATCCACATGGAGTAACACAATAACAGGAGAGCGTGTTTGGCGATCTCCTGTTAGCGGTTAGAGCCATCTTTCGGCCCAGCTCTCCACACCATTCAATGCATCACCTAGCTCTTTACCCTTACGTGTCAGCGAATATTCGGTACGCACAGGCCGCTCTGTGATGACATTGCGAAGGATTAGGCCGGAAAGCTCTAGTTCCTTGATGCGCTCGTTGAGCATGCGTTTGCTAAGATCAGGTATGGAGACTTGAATTTCACTAAATCGTTTGGGATGTTCCATCAAAGTATGAATGATGAGAGCGGTCCATTTTTTGCTGATGATCTGAAAGGACTGTTCCACCTTACCGCACAAAAGCTTAGGCTGCCTGTCGTCGCTCATCTGAATCCCCTCAATTTCATTGTTGTTTTAAACAGTATACTAAAAGTAACTCTGTATACCAATAGTAACTATAATGCATTGTATCAACTGTGACAATTTTAACAGTTTTTTCTCTTTCCTAACGTCAATCATACCACAGAAAACGTTATCATTACAGGATATATCGAATGTTCACGATTTCGCTAAAATTTGATTGACTTGCCCCTTATTTTGGGTGTATTATGGGTTACGTTAATTCCTCAGGTAACTTTTAATAACCTCATCTTTTATAATGGGAAGAAGGAATATTTCATGGATTCAATGACATTTGTCTTATTTGGAGCGACAGGGGATTTGGCCAAACGCAAAATTTACCCTGCCTTGTATAATTTGTTTGTAGAAGGTAAAATTCCGGCTTCCTTTTCTGTAATTGGGATGGGGCGTCGTGAAGTGGCAGACGAGAAATTTCAAAGTAATGTAGAGCAATCCATTAAGGATTTTTCCAGACATGTGAATGAAGACCGTGCACAGATGGATCAGTTCTTAAGTGCTTTCCGTTACAGCGCATTGAACGTTAACCACCCGGAAGATTATAAAAAGCTGCTACAGCTTGCTGAGCAACGTGAAAATGACTTGGGAATTCCGGGGAACCGCATGTTTTATTTATCGGTGGCACCGGAATTTTTTGATGTGATTGCCCACAACATTCGGGAAAGTGGTTTGGCTGAAACGAAGGGTTGGAAACGACTCATTATTGAAAAACCATTTGGGCATGATTTGGAATCGGCACGTGAGCTGAATGATCGCCTGAGCAGAACCTTTGCTGAGGATGAGATTTATCGTATTGACCATTACTTAGGTAAGCCCATGGTTCAAAACCTGGAAGCCTTGAAATTTGCTAATCCATTGCTTCAAGGGATATGGAACAACCAGTACATTGCCAATGTGCAAATTACCGCATCTGAGACTGTAGGTGTAGAGGAGCGAGCAGGATACTACGATCACTCCGGTGCTATTCGTGATATGGTACAAAATCACATGCTGCAGGTGCTGATGATGACGGCGATGGACAAACCGGGACATATCACAGCTGACCAGGTGCGGGACGAGAAAAGTAAGGTGATGGACGCGCTTCGTGCCCTCGATCCTTCCGATATTAAATCCAACGTAGTTAGAGGACAATATACCGAAGGTGAAATCAACGGAAAAGCAGTTCCATCCTATAAAGAAGAGCCGGACATCGGACCTGATTCGCAAAATGATACGTTCATTTCAGCTCGTCTTTGGATTGATAATGAACAATGGTCGGGTGTGCCGTTCTATATTCGTACTGGCAAACGCATGAAAGAAAAATCCACTCGTATCGTCGTGGAATTTAAAAAGGACAACACAGATCCTTATGCTGCTCAAGGGCAGCCTACAGACCCGAACTTGCTGATCATCCATGTTAACCCGGATGAAAAAGTAACACTTCGTTTGAACAGTAGAGATCCGCTGAACAATGGCCAGCTGGAGACGGTTCTGATGAATTATCATTCCGAGGCCAAGGATGTTCCAGAAGCCTATGAACGCCTCATCTATGATGCGCTGCGCGGTGATTCCACCTTTTTTGCTCATTGGAACGAAGTGGAGCTTTCATGGGTGTGGGTTCAACCAGTACTGGAAGCTTTTGCCCGTGGTGAAGTTCCGCTTCACACGTATGCGGCAGGCTCTTACGGTCCAGAAGCTTCAGATCAATTGTTGGAAGAACAAGGCTTTACATGGTGGTTGGACGAAAAGTCCGAAAGCTCTGAAAAAACAGTCGTTCGTGCTTAACCCAACATAAAAAAAGTGTATACAAAATATATATTTGCTACGGCAGGAGGCCTTTATAATGCAAGTAGGATTAATTGGTTTGGGAAAAATGGGCTTGAATCTTGGAAAAAACCTGATCGATCATAAGCATGAAGTTGTGGCTTATGACGTCAACGCAACTGCAATCCAAGAAATGAAGGAATATGGAGCTAAGGGTGCTTCTACTTTGGAAGAGCTTGTGCAAGCAACTCAATCCCCTAGAGTGCTGTGGATTATGGTTCCTCACCAAATTGTTGATTCTGTACTGGATCAGCTTCAACCGATGTTGTCCAAAGGAGATATCATTATCGAAGGCGGAAACTCTCATTACAAAGAGTCCATTGCTCGCCATGCCCGTCTGAAAGAATATGGTATTAGCTTCATGGATGCAGGAACTTCTGGCGGTATGGAAGGCGCGCGCAACGGTGCTTGTTATATGATCGGTGGCGATCCAGAAGCTTGGGCAGTTGTTGAGCCTATTTTCCGCGATACAGCGGTGGAAAATGGATATCTGTATGCAGGTAAATCCGGTAGCGGACATTTTCTGAAAATGGTTCACAATGGTGTGGAATACGGCATGATGGCATCCATCGGTGAAGGCTTTGAAGTGCTGGAGAAAAGTAACTTTGACTTTGATTACGAACAAGTAGCGCGTGTGTGGAACAACGGTTCCGTTATCCGCTCTTGGCTGATGGGCTTGACAGAACGCGCATTTTCCAAAGATGCAAACCTGGACGAAATCCGTGGGGTTATGCACTCTTCCGGCGAAGGTAAATGGACAGTTGAGGAAGCACTGGATCTTCAGGCAGCAACTCCGGTCATTGCCTTGTCCTTGCTGATGCGCTACCGTTCGCTGGATGCCGATACATTCAACGGAAAAGTAGTTGCTGCACTGCGCAATGAATTTGGCGGCCACGCTGTAGAGAAGAAGTAATAACGATATAAGTTAGTATCTATCCCCGTAGCTTCATGACTGCGGGGATATTGCTATATGTTTTTGAGTATCAGATTTTTGTAAAATTCTTCCTTATGCATATTTTTCCTTGTATATCCGCACAATAGGTAAAAAAAGGCGGAGGGATGAATTGCATATGTGCAAAAGATTTTCGTTATCGGCAGATTTGGATGAGGTCAGGGATCATTTTGGTATACAACGTGTCATGTATTATTATAAAACACGTTATAACATGAGTCCCACCCAGCATGTTCCAATCGTGCTGCATCAGGATGGAGAACGGGTGCTTGATGAATTTCGCTGGGGATTTATTCCCTATTGGGGCAAGGATTGTGTCAATGCAGACCTGAATACCGTTCGGGTAAATCCCAGTTATCGCAAGATGGCGGAAACCCGTCGCTGTATTATTCCGTGCAATGGATTTTATTATTGGCGAAAATTAGGAAAACGCATGTGTGCCGTCCGAGTGGTATTGCCGGAACAGAAAATGTTTGCGGTCGCGGGGCTATATGAGATATGGCAGGATAGCCGAAAGGAACCGTTACGCACCTGTACGATGATGACGGTTCAAGCTAATACGGATATACGTGAATTTGACAGCCGTATGCCCGCTATTTTGGAAGTAGACCAAATAGATTCATGGCTAGATCCGTCGCTCCAGAACATTGATGAGTTGCTGCCTTTATTGCGCACGTATGAGCAAGGTGATATGAGCATCTATCCGGTGACCCCGCTGGTGGCTAATGATGAACATGATAGTCGTGAATGCATTCAGGAAATGGATTTGCAGTGGTCCTGGATTAAACCTTAAATGTATGTTTGAAGATTTGTGTCTAATATTGATCATAAGCTTCCCGCCACCTGCATAGGTATGTAGTGGGGAACAAGCGTCATAATCCGGGGAGAGGGGAAACGGCCGAAGGAGTATCTCATATGGGATGGAGGCGATTGGAATGAGTAACGATACACTCATCCAGCTGCTGGTGCTCATGGTGACGATCATCGGTCTGGTCCAAAACCGGTAAGTGGCAGGTTCCAGAAGGCGGGAGAATTGCCGTAGGCAATCTTCCGTTTTTTTCTGCGTTAAAATGCTCGCGGATTGAGGAAGCTTGCGGTACAATAGAGTCTGGACTACAGGTGACAAGACACCTGAATATACGTCTACATACGATGCATTTTTAAGGGAGAGCGGATCATGAGTGAATTAACTTCATTACCACCAGCCAAAAAAAGGAAATTGCTGTTTAGTGCAGGACTTAGCTGGCTGTTTGATGCTATGGATGTGGGGCTGCTCTCATTTATAGTTGCAGCATTGGCTAAGGAGTGGCATCTCGGATCAGAGCAGATTGGTCTGCTGACTGCAATGAATTCGATAGGAATGGTATTTGGGGCTGCTTTGGCAGGGATTTTGGCAGATCGTTACGGCAGACGCGCTATATTAGTGTGGACCCTGTTGATCTTTTCCATTGCCAGTGGCTTGTCTGCTTTGGCTACAGGCCTCGGTATGCTGCTGGTGCTGCGTTTTATTGCTGGCGCAGGCTTAGGTGGAGAATTGCCTGTTGCTTCGACACTGGTGTCAGAATCAGTGCCTGTGAAAGAACGAGGGAGAGCGGTTGTGCTGCTGGAAAGCTTCTGGGCGGCAGGTTGGATTCTTTCGGCTCTTATTGCCTATTTTGTTATTCCGAAATATGGTTGGCAGCTTGCCTTTATTCTCGGCGCAGTACCTGCCCTGTACGCTCTTTATTTGCGCAGAGCTATTGAGGATTCACCGCGATACAAACAGCAAAGCGTCAAACTTCCGTTACGTGCACGCTTGGCTGCGATTTGGTCAGGACCCCATCGCAAGTCTACGCTAATGCTGTGGATTTTATGGTTTACAGTTGTATTTTCATACTATGGCATGTTCCTGTGGCTGCCAAGCATAATGTTTATGAAAGGGTTTGAGCTGGTTAAAAGCTTTGAGTATGTCCTAATCATGACACTTGCACAATTACCAGGTTATTTTACCGCTGCCTATCTGATTGAAAAGCTGGGTCGCAAATTTGTACTAATTATCTACTTGTTGCTCACAGCAGTGTCCGCTATTTGGTTTGGAACTTCGGAAACGGCAGGGATGCTGCTGGCTGCTGGTATCTGCTTGTCCTTCTTTAATCTCGGTGCATGGGGCGCCATGTATGCTTATACCCCGGAGCTATACCCAACGTCTGCCCGTTCTACCGGTGTGGGTATGGCAGCTGCATTTGGCCGTATTGGGGGCGTAATCGGGCCTTTTGTGGTTGGTATACTCGTAGGACAAGGCATAGCGTTACCATCTATCTTTGCGATTTTCTTCGTAGCGATCCTGATCGGAGCAGTTGCTGTATGGTTGCTGGGTACCGAAACTAAAAATCAGGAGATTGACTAACCTTTACATTCACCTGTGTAAAGATTCATAATACAAGAGAGAGGAGTGACCTGAAATGGAGCATACCTTTCTGCTCAAGGCAGACTGGAACGGGGGGCGCAACAGCGACGGGCGTATTGAGGCCGGACAGTTGCAAACAGCGATTTCGATTCCGGCTGAGATGGGAGGCCCTGGTGTGGGCACCAATCCGGATGAAATGCTGCTCGGTGCAGCTGCTACCTGCTATCTGATTACTTTGGCGGCGATGATGGAGCGTGCCAGTCTCCCGGTGGTATCACTGGCACTGGAATCGGAAGGGATCGTCGATGTAACGAACAACATTTTTACATATCGCCGAATCGTGCATCGTCCGCGAGTTCTATTGTCCGTCGATGCAGCAGAATCACAAATCGAACAAGCATTGCGCCTTGCAGAGCAGGCTGAAACCTCATGCATGATCTCGCGTGCCGTAGCAGGAAATGTAGCATTGTCTACAGAGCCTGTGGTGGAGCGCGCCTCTTAAAGCAATATCTGTAACAGGAGCAATCATTCCAATTGCCCATCATTTTTTTAATCCAAGGAGGACACAACCATGACAGCACAACAAAAATTGCTCGTATTCGCAGGCTCTTACGCCGAATTGGAAGGTAACGGAGTTTATTCGTATACTTTTAATGAACAGACAGGAGCCCTGACACTACAGGATGAGTTCTCCGGCTTAAAAAATCCTACATTCCTAAATGTGGACGTTAAAAATCGGAAGCTGTATTCTATTGGCGAGACAACTTCCGCTGCAGGAGCGAAGGTAGGCGAAGCCTCTGCTTTTGAAATTGACCCGGTTAAAGGCACATTTACATTGCTAAATCGTGCGGAAAACGTAGGCTCCACAACTTGTCATATTCAGCGTGATCCATCCGATCGTTACCTGATTGTGGTCAGCTACCACGGAGGTATGGTAGGGCTGGTCTCTCTGACTGAGGACGGACGTATCGGTGAGTTGCTGGATGTTAAACAGCACGAGGGCAAAGGAGCGCATCCTGAGCGTCAGGATCGTCCACATCCACATTCCAGCTTCTTTAGCCCGGACGGCCGCTTCCTGTTCGTACAAGATCTTGGACTGGATCTGATCCGTATTTATACCATTGATGACAGCAAAGGGCAACTGGTGCTGCACGGTGAAACAAAAACCCATGCAGGTGCAGGTCCACGTCACTTGACGTTCCACCCGAACAGTAAATTTGCTTTTGTTATTAACGAAGTGGATTCTTCCATTACTTCTTTCGCATATGATGCAGAAGCTGGTAAGCTTACTGAGTTGGAGAGTGTACCGACATTGCCGTCTGACTTTACTGGCGAAAACACAACTGCAGAAATTGCGATCTCACAGGATGGAGCTTATCTGTACGGTTCCAACCGTGGACATGATAGCATCGTAGTGTACGCTGTAGACGCTGCAACAGGCAAGCTGAGTCTAGTGGAGCATGTATCTGCTGAAGGCGAGCATCCGCGTCATTTTGCTTTGACACCTAATGGTGATTATATGCTCGTGGCTAACCGCGACACCAACAATATTGTTACCTTCAAAGTGGACAAGGCAAGCGGCCGCTTGACCTATACTGGACAACAAGTAACTGTGTCCAAGCCTGTATGCGTACAGCCATTTTACTTTTCCGTGTAAAAATAGGGCAAAAACATCAGAATTATTGAAGTAACGGTATGCGGCTTGTGACCGCTACGAGAACGGACCAAACATAAAAATTTATTAGTAGAAACGGCTTGTAGGATAACTGCAGCCGTTTTTATTTTATACCCAGTCGTTCCAAATAGATCATTACCCACGGAAGTAATATAAAGTTTTAAGATCATAAATAAAATACGAATAATCTCGGTGGGAAAAGGGTACATATGTTATAAGCGGAACAGTTATCCCTTTTGCAATTTAGGACAAGCACTGTGGCTCCCATATATAAGGGTTGGAGCTTTGAAACGAAAAGATATATTTTAGTCTGAGTATTGGTATCAGTTTGTTAGATCGTTGTTGTTTTGGACAAATTCATGAAAGATGAGAATGGCAAGGATAAGCTGAGTAACGAAGCGGGCAGTTGGATTTGGAGTAGCGATCGGAGAAACCATCTGTTTGCGCAGTGGGCTACACATTGCACGCATTCTTAAGGAGGATGGGATTCATATGAAAATAATCATTACACAAAAGGAAGCCGCCGACAAAGGAATCTGGACAGAGATTATGGGGATGTTTGCTGTAACCAAAGAGGACGAGGTATGGCAAAATGAAGAGTTTATTCTCACCGAGGAACAGGCACGTCAGGTGGGATTACTAAAATAACAAAGGTAAATTAGGACATGTCATCAAGTTTTAAGACCAAGTCTTAAAAAATCGTAACTTATTTTTTATGTATCTGATACACTTTTTAACCGTTCAAAGTTTATGATAGGTACACAAGGGTAATGAAGCTTACAGACACCGTGTACATACCCAAACGGCAAGGAGAGATCAGACATGATGAAATTAGCTTCGAAATGGACCGTATTGACTTTGATGATGATGCTGATTACGACGGCAGGGGCAACAGCGCAAGGCTACACACCTGTAGCAGCTGCTGAAAATCAGGAGACCGTATATATAAACCAAATGGACATTCGCGATGGACAAATTTATTTGTCAGCAGACCCGATTGAATGGTACGAAGGCGCAGCAGCAGACAAAGCATTTGTGGAGCATGAAGGAAATACAGGATTGGATGGAGCGCCGGATGGCTACTACATCGTAAACAATTCCGTACAAAATGACGTGTATCAGGTTGCACCAGATGCTACGGTAGAGGTGCAGATTTATGACCACACAGGGAATATAGAAGACACAGACGTGCAATGGAACGAATCCATTCCTTTGGCACAGTTTGAGAAGGATTTTGCTAAAAAGGATGTTCTGGACCTCAGCCAATTTCCATACCATGTTACGCTTCGTGACGGTAGGGTTGTAAAAATCGTGCAGCAGTTCATTCCTTAAATAGAGGTAAGCTCATACAGACACGTGCTTCTTACTTGATCACAGATCAGGGGAGCACGTGTTTTTGTATTTTGTATCAAAAAAAAGAGGATTTCCATCCCGTAAAGGGTGCGGACATCCTCTTTTTTTCATATATATAATTAGAACGATTTTGCTGCGTCTACTGCACGTTGTACGGCAGAAGCAACGATCTCTTGTGCTTGGTCAGGAGCTTGGTTATGTCCTTCCAGTACAACCTTCACAATGTCTTTAACACCGAAGAAGGTTAAGATGTTGCTCATGAAGTTCAAAGACATCTCAGCAGCAGCAGCAGGCCCTTCGGAATAAACGCCGCCTCTTGCATTCAACAGGGCTACTTTAGTGTCAGTTACAAGACCTACAGGACCTTCAGCAGTGTATTTGAATGTTTTACCTGCTTGGTTCAGGTAGTCAATGTATGTGTGCAGTACAGCTGGAATCGTCATATTCCAGAGCGGGAAAGCAAATACGACTTTGTCTGCTGCCAAGAATTGATCCAGGTAACCATTAGCGATGTTTGCCAGGCGAGCTTCTTCTGCGTTCAACTCCATGCCTCTTGCGGATTTGAACGTGCCGTTGATCATGTTAGCGTTCAGATAAGGAAGCTCGACGGAGAACAGGTCCAGTTCAGTGATTTCATCAGATGGGTGGGAAGACTTGTAGCTTTCCACGAATGCGTTATACAATTTAACTGTTGCAGATTCTTCAGCTGTACGATCATTAGCTTTGACAAATAATACTTTAGACATGATTTATTTCCCCCTAAGTAAGTTGAATAAGTAAGTTTAGTTAGTAAGTTACCACGTAATATTACAATATAAAGATAATATCTGTCAACACTTCTATATTAAATTTACTTTGAAAAGCTGCTTTATTTTTTACACTGTGAAATTTACGTGTTTCTTTTGCAAAATATCAGTTTTGCGGTAAAATTTAAATGTAAAGTCTAATGAAGAGTGTGCTTGGATAGGCGAGGAAGGAAATGAACATGGTGCCATCAAGATTTAACACCATAGTTGAACGAAAAAAGGTGAGTAGCTTGAAGATAGGTTTTTTTGATTCGGGATTGGGTGGAATTACAGTATTGTCTGAGGCGCTAAGACGTTTGCCAAACGAAAATTTTGTTTACATGGCGGATACGCTTCATGTTCCTTATGGAACGAAAACACCCCAAGAGGTGCTTGGTTATGTCAAGGCTTCGGTGCAAACGATTCTAAAAGAGGATATTAAGGCATTGGTGATTGCCTGCAATACGGCTACAAGTATCGCGGTGGCGGAGCTAAGGAAGGAATATAAATTTCCGATTATCGGAATGGAACCAGCCGTGAAGCCAGCAGTCGAGATGAACCGAGCCAATGGTAAAAGAGTTCTGGTGCTGGCGACACCGTTGACATTAAAACAATCCGGTTATGCGGCACTAGTATCCAGAGTTGACGATCACGGAAGTGTGGACTCATTGCCTTTGCCGGAGCTCGTACAATATTGCGAACAGTTGAATTTTGACCGTACGGAATTGTTCAATTATTTTAACCATAAGCTGTCTTCGTTTAACTTAGACGTCTATGGTACGGTCGTATTGGGATGTACACATTATCCATTTTATAAGGAAATTTTGAGAGAACTGCTGCCTTCTCATATTCAGCTCATTGATGGGAGCCAGGGAACGGTCAAACGCTTGAAACAGGTGCTGTCCGAGCGTAATTTACTGGCAGCTCCGTTGACAACGGGCCAATTGCAGGAGGGACATGTCACTTTTCTATGTACCAGTCAGGATAAGGCCTATGTCCATAAGATGGAGCGGGCGCTTGAAATCTATGCGGAGCATGAAAAAATATATTTGTAAGAAAAGAATGGCTGGCGAACAGGTGGGCTAGATTAGCAATCCGAAGCGCCAGCCGCATTATTTGTCGTATTATTTATGGATCAGATGCATAGGGAGGTTTTACATGGACATTCAATTTATCCTGAATGAGCTGTATGAAGCAGGCGTGCTTGAAAGCCATATGCAAAATCTCAAACCGCTGACTGGCGGAACTTCGAGTGAAGTGGTTGTTGTCATGGACGGTACCAGGCCACGATATGTCATTAAGCAAAATGATCCCGCGATTGTAAAAGCCGAGGCAGAATTTTTGCTTACCTATGCACAGATTGAGAAGCTATCTCGAGTGATTTATGTAGATTCCCTACATCGTTATTTGGTATATGCGTTCAAGCCAGGGTTCACTAGGCAATATAGTGAAAGAAATAAGGGTGATTTGCTGCTCAGTCTGGCGACAGAGGTCATTGCACACTACAAATCCCTTCGAGAGGAACGCAAGTATGGTTATTCGGATCATCCGTTTGTGGAATGGAGAGATTTTTTGCTCCACAGAACAAAAGAATCCGAAAAGATTATACAAGACGTCTTACCCTCAGAAAATCATCGGTTCATCCATACTCTTGTGGCCGGATCACCGCAACGGAATATTAAATATTTGCTTCATGGCGATTTCGGAGTACATAATTTTGTGTTTGCCGAAAATGGTACATTGACAGGTATTATTGACCCTGATCCAGTGGTGGGAGAACCTCTGTATGATTTGATATATGCCTTTTGTTCTTCACCGGATAGGCTGACCATCGATACCATTTTGCCGGCGGTAGAGAAGCTTAGTCCAGAGATGATAGGGGAATATGAGCTGAACAGGGAAGTGCTGCAGGGATTATACTTTCGTATAGCTACCTGCATTCGCCATCATCCGGAAGATCTAGACCAATATACAGAAGCATGGAACTACTGGCTGAACAGGGTTCGCTGAAAGGAATAGGAAGCATGAGCATACAAGGATGGAATCACATTTGCTTTTCGGTGTCTAATTTGGAGAAGTCTATACAATTCTATCAAAATGTACTAGATGGAAAACTGCTCGTTAAAGGACGCAAGCTGGCTTATCTGGATTGCCTGGGAATGTGGTTGGCTCTCAATGTGGAAGAGGATATTCCGAGAAATGAAATCCATCATTCCTACACGCATATTGCATTTTCAGTAGCGGAAGCGGATTTTGAAAGTATGCTAAACAAGCTGAAAACTCTTAATCTCCCCATTCTGCCCGGACGGGAGCGAAATGAACAGGATAAAAGATCAGTCTATTTTACAGATCCAGACGGACACAAGTTCGAATTCCACACAGGACAATTGCAGGACCGCTTGGAATACTATAAAAATGATAAAAAACATATGACTTTTTACGAATAAGTAAGCGTTATCAAAAAATGTATGAGTAAATTTGGATTTACATACAGAAGCGGGAGGAATACAGAAGTATGTCATTGTCGCAGGAAAGTGGCTCCAAGCAAGCGCAGGCCGTTAAAACGATGACGGTTTTCGCGATTACTTGGCCGATCTTCATAGAAATGCTATTTCATATTTTAATGGGTAGCGTGGATACGTTCATGCTTAGCCATGTTTCAGATGAGGTTGTATCGGCTGTCGGTGTATCCAGACAGTTAATTGAATTTACGATTATACTCTTCAATCTGCTTGGTCTTGGAGTAGGTGTGATCATTGCTCAGTTATTAGGTGCGCGAAAGCATGTGGACGCAAGCCGTGTTACCGCATCGGCACTAACCTTTAATCTGGTATTTGGCCTGGCGCTGAGTTTGATGTTTATCGTGAGCCGGGATTTTTTACTATCCTTCTATCATATTACTCCGACCATTAAGGAAAATGCAGAAATCTATATGATGCTGGCAGGGGGTTCGCTGTTTCTGGAAGCCCTTATGCTAACCGCAGGGCCGGTCATTCGCTCGCATGGTTTTACCAAAGATACGATGATCGTAGGCATTGGTATGAATATATTGCATGTTGTGGGAAATGCATTGCTCATATACGGCTGGTTTGGTCTGCCGCAAATGGGAGTGGCGGGAGCAGCGATTTCAACGGTTATTAGCCGCGTCGTCGCATGTGTGTGGATTTTTATCCTGCTGTACAAACGTGTAAGTGCGCCGATTCGTATCCAATATTATGTACAGCTTCAATGGAGCAAGCTGGTGGCGATCCTGAAAATTGGTATTCCTGCCGGGCTGGAGTGGCTGTCTTATCAGCTTAGCCAAATGATGGTGACCCGATTTGTCAGCTTTATGGGTACAACAGCGATTGCAACTCATTTCTATACGAATACGATTGTGTATTTTTTTATGGTATTTGGAATGGCCGTCGGCGAGGGAACCGAAATTATTGTGGCTCGCCTGATTGGAGCTGGAGATAAGGAAAAAGCATATCATCAACTTTTACGAAGCCTGAAATGGTCACTAGTCATTACGATTGCTGTGATCGTGGCTGTATCCTTTTTCCGATATGAAGTGATGGCGATCTTTACGGACGAGCCAGCGATCATTCAATTAGGGGCAGCGATTTTGTTGTTCTGTATATTGCTGGAGCCGGGCCGTGTGTTCAATCACGTGGTCATTAACTCCCTGCGAGCAGCAGGAGATGTTCAGTTCCCCTTAATGATGGCCATTATTTCAATGTGGGGGATCAAAATCCCGCTAGCATATGTGCTAGGCATTCATATGGGATATGGTGTGCTGGGTGTGTGGATTGCACATGCATGCGATGAATGGGTACGAGGTATTTTTCACTATTTACGCTGGAAAGGCCGGAAATGGCAGCACAAATCGCTGCTATCTAAGGCTGAGCTACAAGCGGAATCAATCTAAGGCTCATAGAGGCAGACATTTCCCAATTGATTTGGTTGATGTCTGTTTTTTTTGCAAAAATAAGCAAATTGGGATGTTCAAACTTTTCAAAAATTGCTAGAATATAGTAACCTCGAATGCAGTAGAGGTTTTCAAAGTTTCAAAGACGGATGGTTTCCAATTGAATCCATGAAGGAGGGAATAAGATGGAACGTAAAGTGCATATCATTCCTTACCAAGTGATCAAGCAGGAGCAACAAGTGAATGAAATACCGCGAGGGGTGGAGATGATCCAGGCACCTGCGGTATGGAACCAGACTCGAGGCCGAGGAGTAAAGGTGGCGGTACTGGACACGGGCTGTGATGCGGACCATCCGGATCTGAAGGCACGCATTATTGGTGGCCGCAATTTCACGGATGATGATGAAGGTGATCCGGAAAATTTCAAGGATTACAACGGTCACGGTACACATGTGGCAGGAACCATTGCGGCAGCGGAAAATGAGAATGGTGTCGTAGGTGTCGCCCCAGAGGCAGATCTGCTCATCATCAAAGTGCTAAACAAGCAGGGCTCCGGTCAATATGACTGGATCATCCAAGGTATCTATTATGCGATTGAGCAAAAGGCAGACATCATCTCAATGTCGCTTGGTGGCCCTGAGGATGTGCCTGAGCTTCATGAAGCAGTAAAAAAGGCTGTAGCCAGCCAAATCCTGGTCATCTGTGCAGCTGGAAATGAGGGAGACGGTGACGACAGAACGGACGAGCTCGGCTACCCTGGCTGCTATAATGAAGTGATCAGCGTAGGTGCTATCAACTTTGACAGACACGCCTCAGAGTTCAGTAATTCTAATAATGAGGTGGATTTGGTTGCACCAGGAGAAGATATTTTGTCCACAGTTCCGGGCGGGAAATATGCGACCTTTAGCGGAACATCGATGGCTACTCCGCACGTAGCAGGTGCATTGGCGTTGATTAAGCAGCTGGCGAATGCGAGCTTTGAGCGTGATCTCACCGAACCGGAATTATACGCCCAACTCATCAAACGCACAATTCCACTCGGCAATTCTCCTAAGCTGGAGGGCAACGGCCTGCTGTACTTGACAGCAGTGGAGGAGCTTTCCTGTATTTTCGACACGCAACGTGTAGCGGGAATATTGAGTACAGCATCGTTGAAGGTTAAATAAGTCGTAACAACGGACTATAACGACTCTCCTAAGCGGAGAGTCTTTTTGTGCGCTTCATTATATTTGAGAATCTCCATTTACATCGTATTCAAATGTCGGGTAACATGTATCTCAAGGAAATAGTCAAGAAAAAAGTGGGGAATTAGCATGGAACAAATGATTGCAAAAGTCAGCGATCTAAGACGTACAGGACAGGCAATGGAAGCACGTGAGCTTTTATTAAAGGCCCTTGAGCAGGAGCCGAAAGAAGCGGAGTTATGGTATCAGACAGCCTGGACGCACGACGTATTGGGCATGGAAAGGGAGGCGGTTCCCTTTTATGAAAAAAGCCTAGGTATGGCATTAGCCGCAGATTCCAGGAGAGGAGCCATCCTAGGATTAAGCAGTACATATCGTGTAATAGGGGATTACGCCAAGGCGAAAGCGTGGTTGGACACAGGAATGAACGAATTTCCGGATTACAGACCGTTTCGGGTATTCTACGCTATGGTGTTATATAATCTGGGGGAACACGGGAAGGCCATGGAGGGGTTGCTCATGGAGTTGGCTGAAACGACCGCAGACATAACATTACAGGAGTACTCCCGTGCCATTCAATATTATGCTGATAAGTTAGACCAGATCGAGGAATAAGTAGGCCGGAGTGAGAGCATAAGCGGCATTGTGTATATATGTTGCCTACATAAAAAGATCACAGTCAGAGAGCAGTAGCCTCATTTTCTGACTGTGATCTTTTGCTTTTTTATTGTCTAGCTAAGGGACCGTACCTTGATAAGCTATATGCGTAATTATTGTGCACCTTCAGTAACAGCGATTTCTTTCTCCAAGTCTACTCTGGACAAATTAGCCTTCAAGTAATCTGGTGTATCGGGCAGCACAAGATGTAGATTGGATTTTTGACAAATACGGATTGTGCACTTGTCGACAACAAAATCAAAAACATGCCCCCCTCCAGTGCGTTCATCATTAATAAAATGGAGATGAAATCCGGCTACTCCAATCCCTTGTGCATAAGCAGGTGTCCAAAAGCCTGTGATCACGCCGGAAGCGTCATTAAAAGTAAAGGTAGGCTGTGACTTGGTTGCTTCGATAAATGGTTTGTAAGGCTTCACTTGATGAGGCACAGTACGTGTCTTTACTTCACGAAAAGTGCCATCCATACGGAAGGCATAGAACAGATTACGGCTTGGAAATAGTTTTAGCAGCAAAGCTTCCAGCTCTTCACGATGCATGGGATGGTCAATAGTATATGTGAAATCTTCGCGGAAAAAGGTGACGGTGGAAAACGGAGTAGTTTCTTCCGGTTTTACGCGATGGGCCGTACCGTCTGGAAGCAAGTGATAAAATTCACCATCGAACGCGATCATCTCGCCATTCAGTTGATCAAAGGTACCAATTCCGAAATCCCCGTGCTTTTGCAGCTCCTCAAAGGCAACAACTCCATCATAAAGACCATCTAATAGAGCAAGCATAGTGGACGTTTGGTAAATATCATGATCAGTTTCTTGCTTGGTTTCCAGTCCTGCAACGGTCATGGTAATACACTTCCTTTTGTAATTGTATGCATTCATTTTCTTTCTTTTTCAATAATAAACGTAATGTTTCAGTAAATAACACAAATAGCTCAAAAAAATTATAAAAAATAACGTGTTGCTCTTTAATTGTCACGAAACCGTCACGAGAGAGTCTCGGTAAAAGTTAGTTTAATTGATTTGGTAGCAGTTTGCGTCCCAACTGGATATTATCTTGATAATCAATCGGAATATCAACGACCACAGGGCCATCCGTATGAAGAGCTTGCTGCAATACGTTTTCCAGTTCTTCAGGAGAGTGGACGCGTAATCCGGTGGCCCCAAAACTTTCCGCATATTTCACAACATCCACATCTCCAAATTTTACACCAGACGTTCTGCCGTATTTAATCTGTTGTTGAAAGGCGACCATGTCATAGGTACCATCTCTCCATACAATATGCACTAGCGGTGAGTTAAGACGTACAGCGGTTTCGAGCTCCATGGATGAAAACAGAAATCCTCCGTCTCCAGAAATAGACACGACTTTTTGACCGGGGTTGACGAGTGTAGCGGCAATCCCCCAAGGCAGTGCTACGCCCAACGTCTGCATTCCGTTGCTGAATAGCAGGCGTCGCGGTTCATACGAACGGAAATACCGTGCCATCCAAATGTAGTGTGAACCGACATCACAGGTGACTGTGACGTTATCATCAATCAGACTGCGAAGTGTGCGAATAAATTGTAATGGATGAATCAGAAAATCATGCTTGTGGGCTGGAACAGCTGCTTGCTCGTTCAGATCATGGCGTAGACGATTCAATTGGTCGCAGGAGGATTTAGGTAGCTTTAAGGTAGGCAACTCTTCTGCGAGGCCACTCACAATCAGACCTATGTTCCCGATTAACTCGTAGTCCGGTTGATAATCATGATCAATATCGGCTTGATGGTCATCCAGATGAATGAGTGTTCGATTTGCTGGGATGTTCCAGTTTTTTGGGTCGTATTCGATAGGATCATAGCCAATCGTCAGTACCAAATCTGCGGCTCCAAGCAGCATATCACCCGGTTGATTTTGGAACAGCCCCACTCTTCCAAAATAGTGGTCTTCCAGTTCACGGGAGATGGCTCCAGCGGCCTGGAAGGTTTCGACAACAGGCAGATCTGTATCTCGAATAAGAGCACGGATAGCTGCGGTGGCTTCAGGCGTGCTGGCTTTCATACCGAGAAGAAGTACGGGCAGTTTGGCTTTTCTGATTTGGTCTGCGACTTGTTTGATGAGCTCGGCGGGTGCAGTCCCAAGCTGGGGAAGGGAAACCTTCTCAATGACTGTTACTTCGGATGACGAAGTCAACACGTCCTGCGGCAGGCTGACGAATGTGGCTCCAGGCTGGGCTGAGGTCGCAATCCGAAATGCATTAGCAATGGCTTCCGGTACATTATCAGGGTGTTCTACTTCTACACTGTATTTAGTGATAGGTTCGAATAGTCCGGCATTATCCATAGATTGATGTGTGCGTTTCAGGCGTTCCGATCTTGGGACTGCACCTGCAATGGCGACGACAGGATCACTTTCTGCATTCGCGGTGACAAGTCCTGTCGCCAAGTTAGACGCGCCTGGACCCGAGGTAACAATGCATACACCCGGCTTACCAGTTAATCGACCGACCGCTGCTGCCATAAAGGCGGCATTTTGTTCATGGCGGCATACGATCAATTCTGGACCCCGATCTTGAAGAACATCAAAAACAGAATCGATTTTGGCACCTGGAATGCCAAAAATATGCGTAACCCCTTGCTTAATCAAACAGTCGACAACAAGGTCGGCTCCTTTTGTATCGGATTTGGTTTTAGTTTTAGTTTGAACAGCTTGCACTTTTGTACTCAATGCTACCACCTCTTCTTCTTCGTGTGTGAAATAAACTAATGAAATACTTTCAATGTAAATCAATGGATGTATATTGCAATTATAATACAATAACTGGTATTTTCAAGAAAGAAATTTTCAGAAAAAAAGAGAAAATCGTATAAAACGTTTTCAAAGTTTGATTTATCGCGGAAATTAAAATTTGTGGAATTTTCTTATGGTCTCGGTCATCGAGAAGGTTTAGAACAGTTCTCCTCAAATGGGGCAGATCATTTTTATCCGCTCACATGATAAAAATCACTTTCCTCCACAAAGGATAGCGGTTACAATGTAATTGTTGTTAACGTAAACATTAAATTTAAGGTGAAGTAATCCAGCGTGATAGGATGTACAGGAATCATATTATAGCTTTTTCATCCTGTATAACCACGTGGATTTCTATGTTATGGAGAATGTAATTGTTAAAAGGTAAGTAGAGCTCAAATATTTTTGTTAACGTTAACAATTAATTAAGAAACACGATTATAGAAGGGATGAGAAAGTAATGACCAAAACGTTTTTAGACGAAAACTTTTTGTTGAGCAATCCAACGGCTGAAACCTTGTATCATCAATATGCCAAGGATATGCCGATTATTGACTATCATTGTCATTTAAGTCCACAAGAAATTTATGAAAATAAAAAATTCAAGAATATTACGGAAGCTTGGTTGTACGGTGATCATTACAAGTGGAGACTTATGCGGGCCAATGGGGTCGAGGAGCGATTGATCACGGGTGATGGTGAAGATTATGACAAGTTTCTGGCCTGGGCCAAAACTGTACCTACATTGATCGGCAACCCGTTGTACCATTGGACACATTTGGAGCTTCAACGCTTTTTTGGTGTCTACGAGTTGCTGAATGAACAGAACGCACCTGTGATTTGGGAAAAGGTAAACCAAAAGCTGCAGGGTCCGGGCTATGGGGCACGTGATCTGATTGTGAACTCGAAGGTAACTGTCGTGTGCACCACGGATGATCCGACCGACCATCTCGAATACCACAAACAAATCAGCAAGCTGACCGATTTCCCAGTAGCTGTGTTGCCAAGCTTCCGCCCCGACAAAGCTTTGGAAATTAATCGTGAAACCTTCCAGCCATGGGTGGCTCGAATGGGTGAAGTCAGCGGATTGGACGTTTCCGGGTTTGAAGGATTTTTGAATGCGCTGGCAAGCCGGGTGCGCCATTTTCATGCTGCCGGAGGTCGGGTATCTGATCATGCGCTGGATACTGTAGTTTTTGAAGAAACAACACCGGAGGAAGCAGCAGCCATATTCAGCAAGGGGCTGGAGGAAGGCCGTGTGACTCCTTTGGAAGAGGCGAAATATAAGTCGTACGTGCTGGTCTTCCTTGGCAAACAGTATGCAGAACACGGCTGGGCGATGCAGTACCATATTCACGCGCTGCGTAACAACAACACTGCGATGTTCCGTCGTTTGGGACCGGATACAGGCTACGATGCTGTTAATGATGGTTCCCTCGCCCGTCCACTGGCAGCATTACTGGACGCACAGGAACTGGCAGGAGGATTGCCAAGAACCATTTTGTATTCGCTTAATTCGGTTGACTATCCAGTATTGGCAAGTCTCGCAGGCAGTTTCCAATCCGGTGGTACAGTAGGGAAAATCCAGTTTGGTACCGCTTGGTGGTTTAATGACCATATCGAAGGCATGCAGGAGCAGATGAAGCTGCTGGCTAATTACGGAGTGCTATCCCGCTTTATTGGCATGCTGACGGATTCGCGCAGCTTTCTATCTTACACACGTCATGAATATTTCCGCCGTATCCTTTGCGATTTAATCGGAACGTGGGTTCAGGAGGGCAAGGCCCCTGAGGATCTGGAACTGCTCGGAGCCATGGTACAAAATATTTGCTACAATAACGCCGAGCAATATTTTAACTTCCCAACGGTTGTTCATAGTAAGTGACGCTACATTCTAAAGTGAGGACTCACTAACTTCAGAGAAAAGGAGCTCTTGCTAGGAGCTTGTACCCAACTCCCGGCAAGAGCAATTAAAAACCAAAATAGATATCAATGAGTATGTGAAAATAATTACAAGTGTAGAGGAGTGTGTAGGTATGGGAGTGCCTATCGTGCAGGAGAGCGTCCAAACTGACAACAAGACAGGTGAGCATATTAGCCTGAAAGAAAAGATTTCGTATGGTATAGGTGACTTTGGAAACGGATTCATGTTTGATTTGGGGCAGTTGTATTTGCTGAAATTTTTTACGGATGTAGCAGGGGTTTCTGCAGGAGCCGCCGCAGGCATTTTCTTGGTCAGCAAGCTGTTTGCCGCCGTCTGTGATCCCATTGTAGGGTCCTTTGTTGATTATCGCAAACATATCGGTACACGCGGAAAATTTAGACCTTTTCTTGTCGTTGGAAGCGTTATCCTAGCAATTCTTACGGTTCTTACCTTTATTTCGCCGAATATTTCACCCACAGGCAAACTCATTTACGCCTACGCGTCCTATATGATCTGGGGGATTGGTTACTCTATTGTAAACATTCCATACGGCTCGTTGGGTGCTGCCATTACGCAGGATACTCAGCAACGTGCTTCGTTGTCATCTTTCCGTCAGGCGGGATCACTAGGTGCATTATTCGTAACCAGTGTCGTGGTCATGCCGCTTATTTTATTGTTTCCTAACCATCATGTTGGCTATCCGGTGGTCATGGGGATCATGTCATTCATTGGTGTGATCGCTTTCATCATATGTTACCGAGGAACGAAAGAACGTATTATTAGCCAGTCCGGGCCAAAAGAGAAGCTATCTTTAGGCGTGATTGTGCACACCTTTACGAATAATAAACCCTTGCTGGTGCTCGTTTTAATGACGATTTTCACCATTTCCGCTTACAATATCAAGTCCGCACTGTTGATCTATTTTGCCGAATATAATTTGGGACATGTAGAATTAATGGCGTATATGAATTTTATTATTATCGGTTCGTCACTGCTGGGTGTATTGTTCCTGCCCAAACTGGTACGGCGTTTTGGTAAACGAAAAACAGCAATCTTAGGGATGCTAGTTAGCGTTATTGCCGATTCGATTAACTTTTTGATGCCTTCCAACGTATATATTTTCACAATTCTGGCGAGTATTTCGTTCATTGGTATTAGTATTCCCAACGGGGTTACCTGGGCATTTGTGTCCGATATCATTGATTACGGCGAATGGTCATCCGGGGAGCGCAAGGAAGGGATTACCTACTCACTATTTAACTTTTCACGTAAATTGGCTCAATCCTTGTCCGGCTTTCTATCGGGTATTGGACTGGCGCTTGTAGGATATGTACCGAATGTGATTCAATCCTCTGGAACGCTGCTTGGAATCAAAGCCTTGCTTTGTCTTTATCCGGCTGTTGCCTTGGCATTGGCCATGCTAGTAATCGGTAAAATGTACAAACTGACGGACAGCAGACATGCAGAAATGGTTCAAGAATTACAGCGTCGACATGCGGACAACCGCGTATAATTTGTGAAGGTCTTCTTTTCCGGGCGGCTCCTGTGGTATGGTGAGTATATAATTTTTTAGAGCCTTACTAAGGAAAGGATACGTATATGGCAGCTACTATTAAAGACATTGCCAAACTGGCTAATGTTTCCCATACAACCGTCTCCCGGGCGCTCAATAACAGCCCGCTGATTAAAGAAGATACGAAACGCAAAATTATGGAGTTGGCAGAGCAGCTCAATTACATTCCAAATTACAATGCTAAAAGCCTGGTTCTCCAGCGCTCGCATACGATAGGCCTGTTTTTCACCAGTATTTCAGAAGGCACCAGCTCCAGCTTTTTTGCGGATACCATCCGTGGAGTTAACAACGTCATTGGGGTGGATTACAATCTGTTTGTGCGAGGAATTGACGATTACGCTGATTTTTCTGCTATTCATCGCAAGCGTTTTGATGGCATCATTCTGATGAGCCAAAGCGAAGCGGACAACCCTTTTATTTATCATGTGCTAGGTCAAGGCATTCCGCTAGTTGTACTGAACCGGCAGGTGTCTGGGGCTGGGATTGTAAATGTGATTTCTAATGATAAGGAAGGCTCCTATGAAGCTGTTTCCTTTCTCATTGAAAGCGGGCATGAACGCATTGCGATTATCGAGGGGGTAGAAGGCTTCAAGTCGACCCAGCAACGCCGCGAGGGTTTCATGAATGCATTAATTGATCGTGGTAAGCCGATCCGACACGAATATATTGTGCAGGGTCACTATGATACGGAAAGCGGAAGTCTGGCAATGAAGCAACTGCTTGCCTTGGAAGAACCACCGACAGCAGTGTTTTGCTCTAACGATGATATGGCTATTGGTGCGATGAATGCGGTATTTGAAAATGGCTTGAAAGTACCGGAGGATATCTCTATCATTGGGTTTGACGATATCGGCTTCTCAATGTATACGACTCCACCGTTAACGACGGTCAAAAGACCGATTGAGCAGATTAGCGAGCGCGGAGCCGCTTGCATTCTGGAACGAATTCAGTCACCGTCCAATGAGGGCGAGCTTATATTTATGGAAACCGCGCTCATGAAGCGGAAATCGACGGCAGACAGACTACGCTGAGTTTTGTTATGTAAAAGAGGCAAGCCCCAAAGGGGCAGGAACAATGTTCAAGCACTGTTCCTGCCCCTTTTTTGTTGAAATGAGCACTGCTTCGTCATGTATTTAACGAAAGAGATTGGTTTTTGCCAGTTCAACAATCTCGTCCCCGCGTCCGTTCAGCACGGCTTTCATCATCCACAGTGTAAAGCCCTCTGCTTGCTTAAGATTAATTTTAGGTGGCATGGATAGTTCCTGACGGTTCACCACCACATCTACCACAACAGGGCCGTCATGAGTCAATGCTTGCTGAATGGCATCCTCCAGCATGGTCGGATCTTCAACCCGAATGCCCTTAAGTCCCATGGCTTGTGCTACAGCACCAAAATCAGGGTTAACCAGTTCAGTCCCGTTTTCCAAGAATCCGGCTGCTTTCATTTCCAACTCGACAAAGCCGAGAGCGCCATTGTTGAAAACAATAACTTTTACAGGCAGTTGATGCTGTTTTAGGGTGAGCAGGTCGCCCATCAGCATCGTGAGTCCACCATCGCCTGAGAGGGCAATCACCTGTCGGTCAGGCTCAGTGGCTTGCGCACCGATCGCCTGCGGCAGTGCATTTGCCATCGTACCATGATTGAAGGAACCGAGAAGTCGGCGCTGACCGTTCATTTGCAAATAACGTGCTGCCCATACTGTGGGAGTACCGACATCACAAGTGAAAATAGCATTTTCCTGGGCGGCATCACTGATAACCTTGGCGAGATATTGCGGATGGATCGGCATATGACCTGGCTTACCAACCGCCAGATCGTCCAGCTCCTGGCGTACCTTGGCATAATGGGAGACGGTTTTTTCCAGATGCTTGGTATCATGCTTCGACGTTAAATGAGGAAGCAGCATTTCCAACGTTGCCCTTACATCCCCGCATAAACCATACGTCAACGGAGTTCGTCTGCCGAGATGGGAAGGATCTATATCTACCTGTAGGACAATCGCATCTTCAGGATAAAATTGTCTGTAAGGAAAGTCTGTTCCGAGCATGAGCAGGACGTCACAATCCATCAAGGCATGGTACCCGGAAGAATACCCGATCAGCCCCGTCAATCCAGCATAATAAGGGTTGTTATATTCCAGATATTCCTTGCCTCGCAGAGCGGATACCATGGGAGACTTTAGCTTGTCGCACAGCTGCATAAGCAAGTCGTGAGAGTGAGCACAACCAGCGCCACAAAGCAGCGTAATTCGTTTACCGTTATTTAAATATTCGGCCAGCCGGGAAATTTCAGAAGCGGACGGATGGACGACAGGTGCTGTGGGGTGATAGACATGTTCAGGAGTGGGCACCTTTTCCGCTTCCAAAGCTGCTACGTCACCGGGAAGAACAATGACGGAAACACCTGAACGTGAAACTGCCTCCTGAATAGCCATGGTCACTGTTCTTGGAATTTGACGCGGTGTCGTAATTACCTCACAAAAGTGACTGCATTCTCCAAAAAGATGCTCAGGGTGTGTAGCCTGAAAATATTCACTTCCGATTTCATCACTTGGAATATGAGCCGCAATAGCAAGTACAGGCACTCGATTGCGGTGGCAATCATATAAACCGTTAATCAGATGCAGATTCCCGGGGCCGCTACTACCGGCACATACGGCAATGCTGCCACTAAGATCAGCATCTGCTCCAGCTGCAAAGGCAGCCACTTCTTCGTGCCTTACATGAATCCATTCAATTTGACCATTGCTGCGAATGGAATCCACTATATTATTTAATGAATCTCCAACGATGCCATAGATCCGCTTGACCCCTGCATTAACTAAAACTTGTACAATAGTATCTGCGATTGTCTTCATAGATGCTCCTCCTGCCTAGTAAGTAGTGTTATCCTGCCCGTGCTTTCTTGCGTCTATTCTGCTGAAATGTATATATGAACAAGGTCTCGGGATAGGGTAATAGTTAGCCTTAACCGTCTTGGAACAGGTGCGAAACAACGCAAGAAGGACAATATACTTGCATATTTTTATATAAACGTATATGTTAACGTGTTCATATTATTGTCATTATTATTTTTTTAAACTAAAAATGTTGATAAAACTATTTTGTTAACGTGTGCATTGTGATAAAATAACGGTGAAATCATTATGGTACTAGTGGGAGGCTACTCCAGATGAAACATGTAGATGAATTAGACCAATTAAACAGAAAAAGCTTTATCATTACAGAACCACATCCCGAGAGGGTACTGCAATTCGGGGAAGGGAACTTCCTGCGTGCTTTTGTAGACTGGCAAATTGACAAAATGAATAAGCTGGCAGAATGGAATACAGGGGTTGTGATTGTACAACCGCAGCCAGGAGGCCTTGTGGAGAAGCTTAACGTACAGGATGGTCTCTATACGGTTATCCTTGAAGGAATTAAGGACGGGAAAGCCATGAAAGAGCATACCGTTGTGGAGTGCGTCACTCGTGGTATTAATCCATACGGCCCGGAATTCATGGAGTATGAAGCATTATCCCAAAAGCCAGAGCTGCGCTTTATTGTTTCAAACACAACGGAGGCAGGGATCGCTTATACACCTGAGGATCAATTGGAAGATCGCCCGCAAAAAAGCTTTCCAGGCAAGCTGACCGCCTTTCTGTACAAGCGCTTTCAATTTTTCAAGGGCGATCAAAGCAAGGGACTGGTCATTATTCCGTGCGAACTCATCGACCGTAATGGAGACGCTCTCAAGGAAATCGTGCTAAAATATGCGAACCAATGGGAGCTTGGGGCCGAATTTATTGCATGGCTAGAGAAAGCGAATACGTTCTGCAACAGTTTGGTGGATCGGATTGTACCTGGTTATCCCAAAGACCGGATTCATGAAATCCAAGCGGAATTGGGTTACAAGGACGATTTGGTTGTTGTGGGCGAGCAGTATCATTTATGGGTTATTGAAGGGCCACAGTGGCTTAAAGAAGAATTACCTGCTCATTTGGCTGGATTGAATGTACTGATTGTCGACGATATGGCGCCATATCGTACACGGAAGGTGCGCATTTTGAATGGAGCACATACGGCGCTTACCCCAGTAGCCTATCTATATGGCCTGGATACAGTGGGGCAAGCGGTCGAGCATAAGGTTATGGGCGAATATATCCAGTCGTTGATTCGAGAAGAAATTATTCCGACACTGGACTCGCCAGCAGCGGAATTGAATGTATATGCCGACGATGTGATTGAACGGTTCCGTAATCCCTATGTAAGTCATTATGTCATGAGCATCGCATTGAATTCGGTATCCAAGTTCAAGACACGGAACTTGCCATCCTTGCTACAGTATGTGGCACAGCGTAAGGCGTTGCCTGCCAAAATCGTATTTTCGCTAGCATCCTTACTCGTATTTTACCGGGGAGACAGAAATGGCGAGTCGATTGCATTGGCCGACGAAGCGGAAGTATTGAGCACGTTTGGCGAACTGTGGAGTACGTATGACGGATCTCTCGCTGGAGCGAAGCAATTGACCGAGCAGGTACTCAGCAAACAGACATGGTGGGGTCAAGATCTGAATCAGATCGAAGGGCTGGCTGAACAAACGGCGCAGCACGTGTATGAAATTACAAGCAGAGGAATGAAGGAGACGCTCGATTCTCTAACCGGGAACAGCGTACCCGGAGCATAAGCAAGGAGGAGACTGGAATGCTGGAATTCATTCAAATTCATGATCAAGATAACGTGGCTGTCGCTTTGCGTGATTACAAGCAGGGAGAGACGCTGGCATGGGGAGCACAACAAGAACAATGCGTGGAGCTGGCGGAGGATGTAGCGCGTGGGCACAAAATTGCGTTGCAGGACATCCCTGAAGGTGGGCATGTTCTGAAATACGGATATCCCATCGGTCATGCCATTCAGCCCATTCAGGCAGGTCAACATGTGCATACGCATAATACGAAAACGAATCTGACAGGTGTGGAGGAATATACTTACAAGCCTAAGCCAGCTCCTCATATTTATGAACAGGAGAGTCGGACGTTTCAAGGATTTCGGCGCAAGGATGGTCGTGTAGGGATTCGCAATGAGTTGTGGATTGTGCCGACGGTAGGCTGTGTGAACGGAATTGCCGAACTCATTTTAAACCGCTTCAAGCAGGAAGTGGGAGATATCTCACCTTTTGAAAATGCACTTGTGCTCAAGCATAACTATGGATGTTCTCAGTTGGGCGACGACCATGCACATACGCGCACGATTTTGATTGATGCAGTGAAACACGCGAATGCAGGTGGCGTACTAGTACTTGGTTTGGGTTGTGAGAACAATGAAATGAAAGAATTTAAAGAAGCCATCGGGGAATATGACGCGGAGCGGGTGAAGTTTTTACTTTCCCAGGAGGTGTCGGATGAAGTGGAGGAAGGGGTAAAGCTGCTCCATGAAATTTTTGCAGCTGTGCAAGAAGATCGACGGGAGCCTGTACCTTTGTCTGAGCTGAACATCGGCTTGAAATGCGGTGGATCTGACGGTCTGTCGGGTATTACTGCCAATCCACTGCTTGGACGATTGTCGGATTATATGGCAGCACAGGGTGGAACGACCGTACTGACGGAGGTACCCGAAATGTTCGGCGCGGAGACGATTTTAATGGAGCGCGCTGCCGATGAGCAAGTATTCGATAAGATCGTACATTTGATTAACGATTTCAAACAATATTTTCTGGATTATAAGCAGCCAGTATACGAAAATCCGTCACCAGGCAATAAAGCAGGCGGCATCACGACACTGGAGGATAAATCACTGGGCTGTACGCAAAAATCCGGGTCCTCCACGGTCACCGATGTTATTCAGTACGGGGAGCGTCTCAAGACCAAGGGACTTAATCTGCTCAGCGCGCCGGGGAACGATCTGGTTGCTTCTTCGGCGCTTGCTGCAGCGGGCTGTCAGCTCGTCATATTCACAACCGGGCGAGGCACGCCTTTTGGCTCGTTCGTTCCGACGATGAAGGTGTCGACCAACTCGCCGCTATATAAGGCTAAACCTCACTGGATCGACTATAACGCTGGTTCACTGGTGGAGGATGTCAGTATGGAAGATGCGCTACGCAACTTTGTAGATTACATTATTGACGTAGCCAGTGGAACCTGGGTGAATAATGAGAAAAACAATTTCAGGGAGCTTGCTATCTTCAAAAATGGTGTTACATTGTAAAGGGTTGTAACCTAAAGGAGGCGGAAGAATCCGCCTCCTTTTTGTGTTTGAATGCTGCTAAATACACATGTTAGACTTACTGCAAACCATACTATACGGATATTCGCATAAGGGGGAAATACAGTGCCACATGACATTATTGCTTATCGAGAAGAAAATCATGATCAACTCGTAGATATTTGGCTTCGGGCAGTACGCCAAACGCACACATTTTTGTCTGAAGAGGACATTCAATTTTACCATCACATCGTAAGTAACGGCGCTTTTAGAGAACTTGAGGTTTGGGTAGAATGTACTGAACTTCAGGAGCCCACGGGTTTTATCGGGCTGGACGGGCGGAAAATAGAGATGCTGTTTGTCGACCCAGAACGGCATGGACAGGGCACAGGCAGCCGACTTATCAAGCATGCTGAAAAAATAAAAGGGACGCACCTCAAAGTAGATGTGAATGAGCAAAACGAGAAGGCGCATGCTTTCTATAGACATTATGGCTTTAAACAAACAGGACGATCTGCGCTGGATGGATCAGGCCGGGCATTTCCGTTGCTTCATATGGAACTGAACAAATGAATGCTCTATAGGATCTACATTTTGAAAACTGGAATATTTTATAATTTTCCTTGTCATATGTTTGATTTCATGATATAACTTAATTACGTTATAAATACGTAATTAAGTTATTTTTGATTGGGATATAGATCATGGTTTGTTTGATGAGTACAAAAGTCGGACAAGGAGGTGGGGAGGGTGGATGATCTTGTTCACTCCGACATCACAGATCTAGACACACTTGTTAACATGATTAAGCTGTCCTTTTCGTTTATGGATGGTACCCATATGATCGCTTTATGCGATCAGCTGTATTACCACGTCAACCAGAAGTATCAAGAGTGGCAGCTCTACAAAGCATTCAAGAAACCTATACAACCGATACATACCAAACGGCCGTTAGTCTACTATTACGGCTACAGTCATCTTATGAAAGGCATGGCCTTCCAAAAACAGGGCAAGTATGAGGCCGCCCGAGACTGCATTGAAAAATATGCAGAGTTAGGCTGGTTTAATGGTCTCGATCCATATGGAGAAGCAGAAGTGGATTATTATCGCCATGCTGCGAGAGCTAATTTATATGCTCTTGATATTTTGTCAGGTCGTTCCGAAATGTTGCAGGAATACGTTCAATTTCTTCGTGACAATCCGGAAGAGCTGTTACCAGGACTTCTTTCCATTGTTGAGGGAGCGACCAGACACGACTATCCTTTGGAGCGCGTGCTTGAATCATTTGCCGAACAAATTGAGGATTTTAAATATTTTGAAGAGCCTGTGAATGTTTCATATTATTTTCGCTTCTGCTATCAGTTGGCTCTTTATTATATAAAACTGCGGCAGTTTAGGGTTGCGTTGGGCTATATCCTGCAATCTCTCAAGCTGTCCGATACTCTGGGTATGGAACATGAGCATGAGTTTAGGAAATGTACTGCTATATTTGAGATTTTCAGATCCCAAGCTACGGCAACACAGCAAGACCAATATATAACTATTCTAAAAGGAGTGTTAAAGGATGAAAAAATTGATTTCACGCCCGTTGTCGCTCAGTCTGTTTAGTTTGCTGGTGTTTGTTACTAGTCATGATCTCATCACCGTGTTTTATCATGGAGCCAATCATTAATAAGTGAGAATGGTAAAAAGTAGGATGTTTTGATTAACCAAATAGCAAGTAAGCTCATGAAGATCAGAGCTTACTTGCTATTTAGCTTTTTTTATGAGGAATATTTAAGCGGTTGTAGGCTTGTGCAACAAACCTTGTTCTAATGGATGCAATGAAATCCTTGTCTGTTGGTAAGCGGGGAATGTTTCTTCTGTACTGTATGATCCAATTTTTAATGCTGCGTCCAGTGCTCGTAGCAAGCAGCCCACGAATTGCTCTGGCGAAAAGTAAATGTTTTTCCCGACCATATGAATGTGAAGCTCGTTATGGTCACGGTTGCTTACAGACAGTAATAAACCTTGACCCTGAAAACCCGTACCGATGGCGCGTACTTTGTTTATACCTGAAAGTAGTATTTCTGTTTTCAACGCACGTCCTTGTTCCTCTACAAACACAGATATCAGCCGTTTGTCAGTAACGATAACAATTTGGTTACCCTGAAACGTATGGCTAAGGTGTAGGAAATCTTTATACACTCCAATAGTTTGCTCATGCGGAGAGACAATCCCCATCCGTACAAACTCATCCAACTCTGTGACGTCGGGCTCCTGATGATTTTTAATTCGTTTTTTGATACTGAATTGAATGGTCAAGATCCCCAAGATAGCTATAAGAAAAGCACTAAGGCGGACGTGGTATATAAAGAACATCAAAACGATAAAGCCGCCGAGTAACCACTGTCCCCAAGTCAAATAACGCAGCTTTTGTTGTGCCGTACGGCGATAATAACCATAGCCCTTTCCTGGCTGATACTCTTTACTTAACTTTGTCATACCGCGTAGCATGGTCAATCCATAAATCGATAGGACTGTCATCCCGAGCCCCAGGAGGGTCATAAACCATTCCTGAGCTGCCACGCCGACTAAAGTACACAGGCCAAACATGAAGAACCCTGCCCAGCAGGCAAACCTTTTAATCCGAACCTGTTTCTGAATCGAACGAACTAATTCTTCCATTCTTAATCCTCCTGATCTAGGTACATAGGTAATGATTGGAATTCTATATAGTCTTATCGTACCATCTGATAGTCTTTTTCGTAAATTAATAGAAATAGAAAATCCAAGGGCTGGGATAATTTTTTTGCGTATTATCCTATCTTCACCTGAACTTTAGACACCAAAATCAAAAAATCCAGTACTACTCATTAAAAGCAGAAGCCCCTAAAATAATTAATGTAAGTGCTTACATTATGGAGAAGGGAGGTCTTCTGTATGAGTACAGGATGGAAGAGTCCACAGCCACAGCCGCAGCCGCCGATCCGATCGGGGAGATGGACGTCACTAGCCCGCAGATGGAGGGGGCAAAAACATTTGCAGACCATGGCACTGCTTGGAGTGGTATGGATGATTATTTTCCATTACATTCCGATGTACGGCATTTTGATTGCTTTCAAACATTTTGACATTATTGGTACTATATCAAGCGCACCATGGGCGGGGTTAGAACATTTTCATGCCTTCTTAGAGGATGATAACTTCTGGTATATTGTCAAAAATACACTGGGCATTAGCCTGCTCAAGCTGGCAATCGGGTTCCCGTTACCTATTGTATTTGCTCTGTTTCTAAATGAAATCCGGTCTACGCGGTTTAAAAAATCCATTCAGACCATTTCGTACCTTCCTCACTTTCTATCATGGGTCATTCTTGGCGGAATTTTAACCACATGGCTGGCAGATACCGGGATGATCAATCAACTGTTGCTGGCTTGGGGCTGGATCGACCAGCCAATTAGTTATTTAGCGGAGCCAGGCTATTTTTGGACTATCGTCGTCAGCTCGGATATTTGGAAGGAGCTTGGATGGTCAGCTATTATTTATTTGGCAGCCATGGCGGGCGTATCTACAGACATGTACGAAGCAGCCACCATTGACGGAGCGGGACGGTTTCAGAAAATGTGGTACGTCACACTTCCCGCCATCAAGGGCACAATATCCATTTTGTTTATTTTAGCGGTCAGCGGCATATTGAACTCCAACTTTGATCAAATTCTTGTCCTGCGTAACTCGCTAAATGAAAGTGCAAGTAATGTAGTTGATATTTATGTATATCAGGTGGGCATTCAGCAGGGACGCTTCTCGTATTCTACTGCGGTGGGATTGCTAAAATCAGTTCTTGCTCTCATTTTGCTGCTGATAGCCAATTCGGTGACCAAACGGATGAATAATACCTCTCTATTTTGAAGGAGGACGGATGTATGCAGTTATTGCGACGCAGAACAGCAGGCGAAGCGATATTCGATTTCTTCAACAACATCTTCATGCTGGTTATTTGTTTTGTGACCTTATATCCCGTGTGGTATGTGCTGGTGAACTCCTTTAACGAAGGAGCTGACGCAATGCGAGGCGGCATTTACTGGTGGCCGAGAATCTTTAGTCTGGATAGCTATCAGGCTGTTTTTGCCAACAGCGGCATCATGACTGCGATGGGGGTAACGGTTGCCAAGACGCTAATTGGTACGATTGTACATGTGTTTTTTACCGCAATGATTGCATATGCATATTCCCGTAGAGAGCTGATCGGGCGTAAGCTGTATATGCTGATCGGCACCATTACCCTATTTTTCGGTGGAGGTTTGATTCCTACGTATTTGCTGATCCGTGATCTTGGGCTGCTGGACAGCTTTTGGGTGTACATCATTCCTGCAATGTTCAGCTTTTTTGACCTTATTATTTTTATGGCTTTTTTCCGGGAGCTGCCGGATGCGTTGGAGGAGGCGGCGAAAATAGACGGTGCTAACGACTTCAGCATCTTCTGCCGGATTGTATTTCCTGTATCGATGCCTGTAGTAGCGACCATTTCGTTGTTTCATGGGGTGTACCAGTGGAACGATTATTTTACAGGAATGATCTATATCAATAATACGGATCTTCAGCCGATTCAGACGTATTTGTACCGGGTTGTTGCCCAATCCAGCTCTAATCAAATGATGTCTGCCGCACCCGGGATTGTCGCCCAGTCCGTTACTTCGCAGTCCATCAAGCTGGCGACGATGGTCATAACAACGTTGCCGATTGTACTTGTATATCCATTTCTGCAAAAATATTTTGTCAAAGGGCTAATGATCGGCTCGGTTAAGGGCTAGCATATCATCCAAGGGGGAGATTTATGATGAACATTCGCAAATGGCAGAAGGGGCTGTTGGCTGTTGTTCTACTGGTAGGAACGCTCGTGGGATGTACATCCGGTGGAAGTGGCGCTGTCACGGAATTGAAGGACGAGAAGACTAAGGCTTCGGCAGATGCGCCAGGATGGAAGGCCGATACAGAGCCGATTACGTTTGACTGGTATTTAAATTTTTCCTGGTTCCCGAACAAGTGGGGGACGGATATGACTTCGAAATATGTGACGCAAAAGACTGGAGTCAGTGTCAATTTTATCGTACCTGCTGGGAATGAAAATGAAAAGCTGAATACCATGCTCGCCTCCGGTAAGCTGCCTGATTTTGTCACGCTTGGTTGGGGGGAAGATGCGGTCAAAAAAATGATCGAGGGCAAGATGGTTCTCCCACTTAACAAGCTGGCCGAGAAATACGATCCGTATCTGATTAAAATGGCTGACCCGGCCAAAATGTCCTGGTATCGTCAAACAGACGGGAATGTATATGGGTATCCCAACGCGTCCTCTTCACCGCAGGACTACCAAAAATACGGCCAAAATTTTGTCTCCAATCAGACGTTTATGGTTCGGAAGGATATGTATGAGGCGATTGGCAAGCCGGATATGAGAACACCGGAAGGATTTTTGAAAGCGCTTCAAAAAGCGAAAGAGAAATTTCCAGAGGTGAACGGTCAGCCGTTGATCCCGATAGGGTTCCACGAATTTACGGATAACGGGAATTATTCTTTTGAAGACTATTTACTCAATTTTCTAGCCATTCCGCATGAAAAGGATGGAAAGCTGTACGACCGTCGTTCAGACGAAGAATACATTCGCTGGCTCAAAACATTCCGTCAAGCAAATGAGCAGGGTCTGATCGCCAAGGACGTTTTTATCGACAAACGTCCGCAAATGGAGGAAAAGGTGGCACAAGGCCGATATTTTGCCATGCTATATCAGCGTTCCGACTTTGCTACACAACAGGTGATGTTACATGCGAAGGACCCGAACTCCGTCTACATTGCGGTGGATGGACCCTCCAACAGTAAGCTGGACCCGCCGACGCTGGCCGGTCCGGGCATTTCCGGTTGGACGGTGACGCTCATTTCGAAGGATGTCAAAGACAAGGAGCGGGCTATTGAATTTCTGACTTATCTGATTAGCGAGGAAGGGAACCGTGATCTATATCTAGGGGAGCAAGGAAAGCTGTGGGACACGGTTAACGGTAAGCCAGCCTTCAAGCCGGAGGTACTGGAACTGCTGAACAAGGATCGCTCTGCTTTTGACAAAAAGTATGGCGCCTCCTTCACTTTCTGGATGCTGATGGATACGAATATGAATTTGCAGTGGGCGCCGCCCAGCGTCGAGCCGTATAAGCAGCCGGAAGATTGGACGAAAGGCAAGACCCACAGCTTCTCCCAATATGAAAATATCAAACCGACCGGAACCTCGGCAGAAGGCATTGCTTCAGGCCAGATAGACAAAATTTGGGGCAAGGCATTACCGAAGCTGCTGCTAGCTTCCTCGGATGAGGAGTTCGATCAGCTGTTTGCCCGCTTTTTGGAAGACCGCAGAAAAGCAGGCTATGACAAAGTAATGGCTTATCAACAAAAAGCCTATGAGGAAAACCTCAAAAAAATGAAACAGTTCACAAAATGATCTCGCTCAATCATTTATCTATTGAATGTTAAGGATGTGATTTCATGTCAGGCCGTGTACGTTCACAGCTGAAGAGCCTGCTGCGCCGCCATATATGGCAGTGGCTGACGGATACGGTCGATCGGCTAGGCGGTTGCTCCCTTCAAGTCAAGCTCATTGTCGCTTATATCGGCGTCATTTTAATCCCGGTGGTATTGTTCTCGCTATATACCTTTCATCAATTGTACGAGAACACCATGCATGACATTACCGTACAAAATCAGTATGTACTGGATACAGAGCTGGCCCAGATTCACAGCAATATGGAAATTATGGAGCGGACCGCACAGCTTGCGATTTCAGATCGCAACGTACTTCGTTATCTAACCGAGGAACGTGAAATAAGCAGCGATGAACTGGTTCAATTCAACTTAAATGTGTTTCCCAATTTACAGCACTTGCTATACAGCAATCCCAACGTAGAGAATATCCGGCTATATACGAGTAATCCCCAGGCACATGAGATATGGCCCATGATTTTCAATGAATCACGCCTGCCCAAGGCTTCCTGGCTGACAACGGCTCAACATCAGCAAGGAAAAATATGGTGGGATATATACAAGGGACCTAAGAGCTTATTGCTGGGGCAAGCAGGGCAGGAAAGTGAAGCGGTACGGTATATAGCATTGCTGCGTGAAATTCAGGCTAGCGGGGGAAAACACGCAGGCTTGGTGGAAACCAACATGAGGCTGGAGCTCTTTTCACCTAGAGTATTCGGAACCGCACCACGTGATTATGCATGGCAAATGTTCATCCTGAACGGTGGAAAATCAGTGTCTTCTACCGATATAGCTACAGCTTCCTTTCAACCTGATCCCATTCCGATCCCTCTGTCCCATGTGCACCATCTGTTACAGTCCCGCATTCAGGGACAGGGTGGTGCTTTTGACTTTACCTATGGAAATAAGCCCTATCTCGGTTTGTACCGTTATATAGAAGGACTAGATGCCTATCTGCTAAATGTAGTGGCGCTGGACGGTCCGCTGGGTGACCTTCGTCAAAAACGCAATGCCATGCTGCTCATTATTTGTATATTGATATTGCTAATGTCCGTCATTTCTTATACCTTGCACGCCCTTATTCTCAAGCAGCTGCATACACTGCGTGAATCTATGAAAAAAGTACAGCAGGAGGGCGACTTTCAGCTTACAATCCCCGTATATGGGCGGGGAGAAGTCGCGGAGCTGGCACTATATTTTCGCAGTTTGCTAAGTCGGATTAACGTGCTCATTGCTGAGGCTGTACAGAAGCAGGCCGCTGCTCAGGAGGCCGAGCTACAAGGACTCAAACATCAGATTGATTCCCATTTTCTATATAATACATTGGAAAATCTAAAAATGATGGCGGAGATCGAGCGACAGTATCCGTTGTCGGATGCGCTCACCTCCCTTGGTTCGATGATGCGCTATAATCTCCAATGGTCTGGGCCGTGTGTTTCTTTGCGGGATGAAATCCGTCATATTCAGCATTATGTAGCCATTATGAACATCCGCCATGATAACCAAATTGCACTGGACATTCGCCTGTCGTCGACGTTTATGGAACTGGAAATACTGAAAATGTCGCTGCAGCCTGTAGTCGAAAATGCGATAAAGCACGGTTGGAGTGCATTACAAAGCCCGCTGCGCATCACCATTGAAGCCTTCTCCAAGCAAGATATCGTTGAACTGCGTATACAGGATAACGGAGTGGGAATGTCTGAAGAAAGAAAAAACGCCATCATGGCTGGTCTGGAACAGACGGATATGGGTTCCCACGAGCCCGGGGTAAATAGGGGGATCGGTTTGTATAATGTGCATCGCCGTTTGAGTATGCAGTATGGCCTAGGGTTTGGCATAAAACTGGCCAGCATTCCTGGACAATCGACGACAGTAACCCTGATTTTGCCTAGACGTCACATCACGAGGGGGGCGAACCATGACGACTAAGCTGTTGATTGCAGATGACGAGAAGAACATTCGAATGGGGCTACAAGCTATGATCGAACGGGAGTATTCCGATCTCTATGAATGCGTGCTGGTCAAGGACGGAGGCGAAGCCTGGCAGCATGTAAAGGAGTTTTCACCCGAGTTGGTGATAACAGATATCCGTATGCCTGTTATGGATGGAATTATGCTGATGCAGCATATTCGCAAGCTGGAGCCAAGAGACAGACCTTTAGTAATCATTCTCAGTGGATATGACGAGTTCCAATATGCGCGCGAAGCGATTCGTTGTGGAGCGCGGGAGTATTTGCTGAAGCCGATCGTGAGAGAGGAACTGTTCAGTGCGTTAGCAGTTTTGAACGAAGAATTACAGCAAAGGAACTCTCTAATAAACGATTGTGTGAATAGCGGGGAGATAGATAGACTGACTGGAAGAACGAACGTTGCTAGTGCGATTGCCGATAGAAGCGGCAGCTTGACGAGAGCAATCCAGTACATCCATGCTCATTTCAGCGAGGATTTGAACATGGCGGTAGTATCTAATGTAGTATCCTTGAATTATACGTATTTTAGTCAGGCGTTCAAAGCCTATACAGGTCTTAGTTTTGTTCAATATTTAAAAAGGCTGCGCATTGCAGAAGCCAAAAAGCTGCTAGGGCGTCAAGAGGGCAAGATTTATGAAATTGCGGCTACTGTGGGCTTTGACAATGCCAAGCATTTTAACAAGGTGTTCCGTGAAATGGAAGGGATGACTCCGCAGCAGTTTCGGCTGAAGAATCTAAGGGGTAATTGAAAGTAAGGATGGAGAAAACTTCACTGCCTTTTTACCCTTATGCTGATATAATGAATGAAGGTAAACATAACCATGGCCTTCGATCAGAAAGTTTGTACACATATCAGATAGACGCCTAACGGAAGGGGATAGCATATGGTTATTTATGAAACGGATCAAGCTTATATCATGACGACGCAGCATGACCATGCCCGTATTTCAGGTGAGTTGGCTTCACAATGGGAAGACAGTGCCTTTAAAAATAGACGTCATAAACAGGATTTTATATATGCAGCGAGGGAGCATGACCGGGGTTGGATTAGGCTGGACGCTGCTCCTTTCTGGAATGATTATGTGTCAGCACCTTATACGTTTATTGATTTTCCGCTTAGTCCACGTTTTGTTTTTTATCGTCTCGGGATTGATGAAGTCGAGCAAGAGAATGCGTATGCGGCGTTGCTGTGCAGCTTGATGTACAAGGAGCTCGTCGGACGGACCGAGCATGAAAAAGCTCAGGACAAGCAGATTACGCATGCTTATCAAGAGGCGGAGGAACAGCGTCGCCAGAGGCTCAGACAGGAGTTGGCATGCGGTGTAACCTTCGAACATCAAGTGCGGACGGATGTACGGAGAATGTTGTTTTGCGACGAATTGAGTCTGTTTTTATGCAGCCGAGAGCCGGGTACCCCTACAGCAGATTATGAATGGTTTGCTGAAGGTTTGAGCTTCCCGGCTGTTCGTCATGAAAGCGGACGGGTTCGGGCTGAGTGGTTATCGGACCAGACAGTAGGTCTGTCCTTTTTCCCTTTCAAGGGTAAAGTAGAGATTACTCATACCTTCAAGAAGGTGAGTAAAGAGAACATTCGTACCTCGGGTCTTCTAGAAGCGTACCGTTCCTCCGAATGCACGCATCGAACCTTTACCATCGAACATATCATGGAAGTAGAAGAGCAAAAGGAGAATGCCTGAACGTCTAATGATTCAGCCTCGAACCGATGTGTTGTGCATTGTTCGTGGTTGCTGAGTAGCGTCAGAGCAGAGCCTCTCTGAACAATTTTTCAGAGAGGCTCGTTTGTTTCTGGCTTTAAAATTTACGATTAAGATTTTGCAGATGTTTTTGCACGGTTGACCATCGTCTGTACCTTATTCAACACTTTATCACGCGCTCCTTTATTTTTCATCAGATACGTAACACCCATTCCCAATGCTGCTACTACCCATTTTTTATTCTTCATCAATAACGCCTCCTTATGATCATGTTGTCATACGCTAATGCCTAAAAAGCATCCAAAATGTGAAATGATGAACGGGATTTTACGATTTAGTGATTCCTTGCACTCGTTCCGCATAACTATGATTTACCCTTTCCATCACATCTTACCCGTTCCATTGGTAATGAAACGATTACGACTGTCTTTTCACGTTTAATGGATATTATCAAATATCCTGCCACAATTGCTTCAGACGCACATGACAGGGAGGTCTTTGTTATGAGAAAGAAGGAAGTGGTTGCCATGCTGCTCGCCGGCGGACAAGGCAAAAGACTCAAAGGACTAACCCGCACACTGGCCAAACCGGCAGTATTTTTTGGAGGAACTTATCGTATTATTGATTTCCCTCTCAGCAATTGCTCTCATTCGGGAATAGACACCGTGGGCGTATTGACCCAATATGAGCCGTTGGTGCTTCATTCCTATATCGGCGTAGGCAGCGACTGGGATTTGGATCGCCTGGATGGAGGAGTTTTCGTTTTACCACCGCACGAGAAAGAGAATGGGAATAATTGGTACCGTGGAACAGCGGATGCGATTTATCGGAACCTGCATTTCCTGGATCAGTATGACCCGGAGCATGTGCTCATTCTGTCAGGGGATCACATTTATAAAATGGATTACAGTCGAATGCTCCACTATCACAAGGAAAAGGGAGCCGATTGCACCATTTCTGTTATCAATGTCACGATTCAGGAGGCCCAACGATTTGGGATACTGAACGCCGATGAGGACCTGAAGATATACGACTTTGAGGAGAAGCCTGAACAGCCGAAAAGCACATTGGCCTCTATGGGTATTTATTTATTCAAATGGGATGTGTTGCGTCACTACTTACTGGAAAGCGCAAGTGATTCTGAATCTTCACATGATTTTGGTAAAGACATCATTCCGCTATTGCTTCAGCATGGCCGGTCGCTGTATGCATACCCGTTTGCTGGGTACTGGAAGGATGTGGGCACCATTCAGAGCTTGTGGGAGTCTAATATGGATCTTCTGGTTCAGGACCCGCCGCTAGATCTGAATGACCCGTTCTGGCGCATCTATACCCGCAGCCCCAATCAACCTGCCCAGTACATCACCCAGCGGGCGATCCTGAAAAACAGCATCGTAAATGAAGGCTGCATGGTGGATGGAGAAGTAAGACACTCCGTACTGTTTTATGGGGTTGAAGTCGGTGAGGGGAGCGTTATTACCGATTCTGTCATCATGCCGAATGTAAAAATCGGACGCAATGTACGTATTCACCGGGCCATCGTGAATGAGAACATGGTTATTGAAGACAACGCAGCCATTGGACCTGAAGATAGCCTAGATGAGATTATTTTGTTCGATCAGGAAAGCCAGCTTCACGCACGAATATAACTCGGATAAGGACGGTGTCCGCTATGAGCCGGCTCATTGGAGTGATCAACCTGGATCACGAATTGGATCAATTGAAGGAGTTGACTTATTTCCGGTGCGGGGCAGCAGTACCCTTTGCTAGTCGATATCGGCTCATTGATTTCACCTTATCCAATATGATGCATGCAGGGATGCAGGATATTGCACTGTTTATCCGTCGCAAATACCGTTCGCTGCTGGATCATTTGGGTGAAGGTCGGCCATGGGATTTAGACCGCAGAAGGGGTGGGTTGTTTATTTTGCCACCGGACTGGAACGATCCGACGGACACATCACGTGGGGACTTGCAGCATGTGCACAATAATCTGGATTTTTTCCATCGCTCATCGGGGCAAACCATTGTACATGCAGGAACTCAGCATATCAACAAGGTTGATTTAGAGGATGTATACCGATATCATCTGGAAAAGAATGCGGATGTCACCCTCGTATATAAACCCATTCACCAGCTCGAAACTGAGCATGCACCGTGTGTACGGCTGGAGATTGACGACAGCGGACGAGTGACCGGTATTCATCAGGAGCAGGATCATCATAATATTTATCTAGAAATGTTTGTGATGGACAAAAGCTTGTATCTGGATCAGGTAAAGCATTGCATTGCTCATCAGGATAATCATTTCTTTCGCGATGCGATTCAGAAAAATCCAAGTGGCCTGCGCATCTACGCGTATCGCTATGATGGTTATCATGCAGTTATTAATTCTATCGAGAGCTATTATAAAAATAGCATGAAACTGCTGGATCAGGAGCAATATCAAGCCCTGTTCCAGAATCAGCCGGTGCATACCAAAATCAAGTATGAAGCTCCGACGCGTTATACGTACAGCGCCGAGGTGGATCATTCCCTTGTTGCCAATGGCTGCACCATTGGGGGGAAGGTCGAGAACAGCATTCTTTTTCGTGGCGTGCAAGTAGAGGAAGGCGCGCGGGTAAGCAACTCGATTATTATGCAAAAATGCATCATCCGTAAAGGCGCAGTTGTGCAGAATGTGGTTTTGGATAAGGATGTACAGCTTTCACCAGATCGAACTCTGATTGGAGACATTAAAGTTCCCTATGTGATTGCCAAGAATAGCGTGATTTAAAAGATCATACTTAGCCATTAAAACGGAATTAACAGGAGGTACCACTTTGTTCAGCAATAAAGAAGCATTTAAGCAGGCCTTTCGAGAGCAACTAGTCGGAAGACTGGGTAAACCGATGCAGGAGGCTCAGTCGGAAGACGTATATAAGGTTTTGGGTGGCATGATTCGTGAACAAGTCGGCAAGAATTGGGCAGAAACGAACCAAGCCTACAAAGAAGGACAAGTGAAGCAGATTTATTATTTTTCATTGGAATTTTTAATAGGTCGTCTATTGGGCAGTAATTTGCTGAATTTGGGCGTATTGGATATGGTTCGGCAGGCATTGGGGGAATTGGGATGGAATCTGGAGGAAATCGAGGAACAGGAAGCAGACGCAGGGCTAGGCAATGGGGGTCTCGGCCGTCTGGCGGCTTGCTTCATGGACTCATTAGCATCCCTTGGCTATGCAGGGCATGGCTGCGGGATTCGATATAAATATGGCCTGTTTGAGCAGCGTATTGTAGACGGAAATCAGGTGGAACTGCCGGATTACTGGCTACAGAAAGGGAATGTATGGGAGGAACGTCGTCCTGACAAAAAGGTCGAGGTTCATTTTTGGGGACGTGTGGAGACTCGTGAACAGGAGGGGCGTCTTGTGTTCGAGACACAGGATGCCGAGACGGTCTGGGCCGTCCCTTACGATATTCCGCTGGTGGGCTATGGTCATGCGCAGGTGAATACGCTACGGATTTGGAGTGCGGAATCCGCGCTTGATCCCGTTCGAGGACCGATTCGAGGCGAGGGCGGATATTACCGCTTTCTCGATTACAATCGATCGGTAGAGTCCATCTCGGCATTTCTCTATCCGGATGATTCCAATTATGAGGGTAAGCTGCTTCGCTTGAAGCAGCAGTATTTCCTCTGCTCGGCCGGATTACAGAGCATTTTGCGTACGTTTGAGAAGCTTCGTTTACCTTACAGTCAATTGCCTGATAAAATAGCATTGCACATTAACGATACCCATCCGACACTGGTTATACCGGAACTGATGCGTATTTTGATGGACGTGAAAGGCTTGGGGTGGGACGAAGCATGGGATATTACGACACGGACCGTTTCATATACGAATCATACGATATTAAGTGAGGCGCTGGAACAATGGCCCGTCAACATGGTGAGAGAACTGCTTCCTCGGATTTACTTGATCATTGAAGAAATGAACAAACGTTATTGTGCTATGCTATTAGGGCGTTATCCGGGTCAGGACATCAAAATTGGTGAAATGGCGATTATTCATGGTGAACAAATTCGTATGGCTCATTTGGCCATCGTCGGCAGCTACAGTGTGAATGGGGTAGCTGCACTGCATACGCAAATCTTGAAGGAACGAGAGATGAAGTCCTTTCATGAATTGTATCCTGACCGGTTTAATAATAAAACAAACGGAATTGCCCATAGACGCTGGCTGATGCATGCCAACCCGGAGCTGGCAAGCTTGTATGATGAGACTATCGGTACACGCTGGAGAACCCGTCCACGCGAACTCATTGACCTGCTTCGCTACAGTGGGGACGAATCGTTCCAAGAACGGATTCAGGTGATTAAGCGAAATAATAAGGTCAGGCTTGCTGAGCATGTGTTTGCAAAACAGGGCGTACGACTGGATACATCCTCCATTTTTGATGTACAGGTCAAACGGTTGCACGGATATAAGCGACAACTGCTCAATATTTTGCATGTGATGCATCTATATAACCAGCTCAAAAGTAATCCTGCGCTGGATGTTACGCCACGCACATTTATTTTTGGCGCGAAAGCAGCCCCCGGTTATTTTCTCGCTAAACAGACGATTAAGCTCATAAATAATGTGGCGGACACGATCAATCGGGATGTAGATGTTAAGGACAAGCTGAAAGTCGTTTTCCTTGAAAATTATTCGGTCTCGCTGGCGGAGCTGATTATTCCTGCGGCGGATGTCAGTGAACAGATTTCTACGGCAGGCAAGGAAGCATCAGGCACAGGGAACATGAAATTTATGATGAACGGCGCGCTCACACTGGGTACATTGGACGGAGCTAATGTTGAAATGCATGCAATGGTAGGCGATGCCAACATGTTCATTTTTGGATTGAAGGTAGATCAGATTGAAGAGTATTATCGGAATGGACAGTATTCGGCACGCAAAACAGCCAACAGTGATGAAAGATTGCGTGAAGTGCTGGATCAACTGGTAAACGATGCACCTTTTACGCGGCATGAACGGGAATTTGAGGCCATTTATCAATCTCTGATTGATCATAATGATGAATACTTTGTGCTTAAGGATTTTGCAGCCTATGTAGATACGCAGGTTCATATTGAACAGGTGTATCGCAATCCTTCGGAGTGGACACGACGTGCTATTGTAAATATGGCCCATTCCGGGAAATTCTCCAGTGATTGTACAATCCAGCAATACGCGGCTGAGATTTGGGACCTTGTACCTCTATCCAGCGATGTCAATAAGCGAATTGTGTTCTAAAATAGCGAAACAGGCGGAATAGCATTGCTTTTCGAACGCTGAGGGTTATAATGACAGTATAGACTAAGTAAGGATGGGGAGTTATTTGAACTCATTCCTAAACTTGAAATTGTACTGTTGAAGGAGTCCTCCTATTGATAAAGTTCAATCCGAAAAGGCTCAAACCTCATAAATCAAGGAAGAAATACAATGTGTTTCAAAATATATGGCGGGCGATTCGTCTGAATTTTATTAAGCTGTTGCGCGCCCCTGGTGGAGTTAAAAAGATCTCTTTGGGCTTCGCCATTGGCTTTGGTCTGGAGATGATCGTAATTTCCACGGCCTCTCTCGTATACCTCGTGTTTTACCCGATTGTTCGGCTGTCCGGTGGTTCGCTGCCTGCCGCCATTGTGGGTAACGTTGTCGGCAAGCTGACCTTTTTGCCGATTGTACTGATGCCATTCGCCAAGCAACTGGGAGCTTGGATTTATCCATCACATTATCCGGTACATGTCAGGGGCGGTCGACTTCACGAGCATTCTTTTATGGAGCTTTTTCACGGCAACTGGTCTGTATTCAGAGACTTACTGCACGGAGGCCTCCACATCCTGATCGGCATGTCTATTTTCGGTGTGGTGCTGGGCATAATTTCGTATTTTGTCATTCAGGTTCTGTATAACCGTTCGCTGCACAAACGGTTGGAAAAGCGGAAACTGCGTCATGGCGCAGGATTTTCGCCGACCAGATTGCTGAAGAATGGATAATGTTGTACATCAGAAGCTCCTTGAGCCTATCGTTTAGGCCTTGAGGGGCTTCTTTTGGGTTAAGCAAATCTTTACTTTTATGCCACGTCTAAGGATTATGTGTATGTTTCTTTTTGGGATTAACCTGGATGGATATACCGTGAAAATATAGAAAAACGAATATACATTCTTAAAAAAGGCACGACTACTGTTGTGGGAAAAATTTACCGTTTGGCGGAAAGATATTGTACTTCTCTAGCATTCTAGACCTGTACAACGGGGAGATTATGGCTTACAGTATAGCGGACAAGCAAGATACGTCCTTGGTTGTGGGTACGCTGAATCAACTTCCAAAATAGACAAGCATGCTGCTCCACAGCGTTCAGGGAAGCGTATATACGTCACAGGCTTATCAAGCTGTAGTAAAGGGAAAAGGCATGACCATGAGCATGTCCCGTAAAGGAACACCTGCTGATTATGCCCCTATCGAATCGTTTCATTCCACGCTAAAGTCTGATGTACTGAAATTAATTTATTGACATGAAACCAGTTACATATTTTAATCTTGTTTTGTAGCGAGAGATCATAGATAAGCATGTTACCAACTCGTTTTGAATTTTTTTAGATACTTTTTAAACATTCATTATAAAGTATATAAAAAAAGACCTTTATGAACTTCACAGGAAGCGAATACTCATGGGAATATTAGTGGGAATTATATTGACCACATGCATTTTGATAGGTTCGTATTTTATCATCAGCGCAATTGTATATTCGCAAAAAAATTCAAATTCTTGTGGAAAACATGCAAGTGAAACATGTAGATCATTTTAATCAAAAGGACAAAAAAGACAAGCAAAAAACTGGAGGGCATAAGTATGATTAAACTTGTAGTCACGGATCTAGACGGAACATTTCTGAACAATAAAAGTCAGTACGATGTCGAACTTTTCAAAAAAGTTTATGCAGAGATGCAGCAAAAAGGAGTTACATTTGTCGCATGTACAGGTAAACAATGTGAACGTGTTGAAAAATTGTTTGACGAACATGGCAAGGGAGTTTGGATACTGGGTGACAGTGCTGCTCGAATTAAAAAAGATGGCCAAGTGGTTAAAGAGTTTAGTATTGATCGGAATCTAGCTCTACAGGCGATTGATCAAATTCAAGACTTCGACAACAATATGACGCTTATTGTATGTGCAAGTGATGCTGCGTACGTTCATTCTTCCATTTCAGAAGATATGTATAAAGTTGTTAAAGGCTCCTATGAACGTGTATTAAAAACAGACTCTTTTGCAAACATAGATAGCCGTTTTATCAAAATCACGGTCTTCGACACGGAGGGGCGAAGTACAGCATTAAGAGCACATGTTGAGAATACGTTGGGTGGACAAATTTATATTGTTGATTCTGAAGCTAGATGGCTGGATATCACGGCATTGCATACGCATAAAGGTGAGACAGTAAAGAAACTGCAAGAAATGTTGGGCGTCACATACGAGGAAACAATGTCATTTGGTGACGGCGAGAATGATGTGGAACTCATGGCAATCGCGAAATACAGCTTTGCAGTGAGTAATGCTTGTGAAAATACTAAAAAGGCAGCAAACTTCATTACTAAGTCAAACGAAGAAAATGGTGTTCTTCTCACGATTCAAAAAATACTGGATTTGCAGTGACCCTTGTCTGTCAAATGGTATTGCATTCTGTAAAAGAGCGGGGCAATGGTGTGATTGCCCCGCTCTTTATTATTTGAGTTGCAGTGCCCGTACTCCTTATTGTTTGAATTTCTATATTACGCTTTTGACAAAATAATATTTGAGTTGAAAGACTGTTGTAATCCATATTATTCCAAAACAGCTTGTATTACTTCCATTCAAGTTGAATCGTTATTCGAAACTTGTTTTCGATAATTTTGCGGAACTACACCCATCTGTTTACGGAAAATGGACGAAAAATAGCTAGCACTTTGAAAACCGCAGGCAAGTGCGATTTCACTAATGGATCTTCGTGTTTCTCTTAACATTTCGCAACTTTTTTGAAGGCGATATTGAGTGACATAGTTGTTGGGCGTCTGGCCCACATATTTGTTAAATAATGTACAGCAACGGCTTCTGCAAACAGCTCCTGCAGATGCGATCTCCTCAAGAGTTATTTTTTGATCATAGTTTTGATGAATGAAACGAGTCATTTCCTGAACATGTGTCAATACTCCAGATTGCCCAGAAATGGGTTGCAAATGATCCCCTATAGTAGCACACAAAGATAAAGCTTGTGATGCCAGACGAAGCGGATTGGGAGGAGTATGGTCCTTGTGCATTTCCTGATAGATTTCTTGAATGGAAAGTAATATTCTTTGCTGCCAATCAATCTGATTTGTAAGCACGACAAAATCATCCATCATTAAACTAAACTTATCCCCCCAGTATGTTTGAACAAATGAAGGCTTCACACCAAGGATAGACGGATGAATGACGATGACAAGGAATAAACAATCGTTGTGGTCTGCAAGAGAATAACCGAAATGCAAACGTTGGCTATTCACAAAAAGTCCATCTCCCTGCTGCAATCGAGTGATAGTTCCATTAACAGAGAAATCCATCGCTCCTTTTAATACGTAGATAAACTCCACGTCCACATGCCAATGCGCTACTGCTGTATGATTGTTAAATTGATGAAGGCTTCCCTTTCTGACGTAAAGTGGTAAATCAGGAATATTATAATTTAAACGTTCTGATAAATCAGAAAACACCTCTAAATTTGTCATCAACAAAATCATCCTTTGAATATATACGATTTTTATAAAATTATAGCCAATTTTAATGGAAATAACAATGATACTATCCTATTCTTATATTGTGGAAATCAACGAGAGGACAGGGTATAGGTGAGAAACCGTATACAATTTAGAGGATCTGGCAGTCGTGATTTTAATCGAGAGTTAATGATGCTCGTCATTCCCATTGCATTACAAAATTTAATATCAGCAACCGTGATATCCGTTGATGTATTTATGCTGGGTATGATTAGTCAATCTGCAATGTCAGCCGTATCACTCGCAGGGCAAATTACTTTTGCATTAACATTGTTTTACATGGGGATGTCAGCGGGGGCAAGTATCCTGACTGCGCAATACTGGGGAAGGGAGGATTTACCAACCATACAGCGCATTCTTAGTATTGCTTGCATGTTCTCCTTTTGTATCTCCATTTTGTTTTTTTTGACTTCCTTCTTTCTTCCAGAGGCACTTATGTATTTATTCACCAATGATACTGAACTGATTCAATATGGCTCTAAGTTTTTACAAATGAATTCCTTTTCTTATCTCGTGATGGGAATATCGCAGATGTATCTCAGTGTGATTAGAAGTATGGAAAATGCAAAACTCAGTGCGTGGATTAGCTCCTTATGTTTGATCTTAAACATTTTGTTCAATGCCTTTTGCATTTTTATTTTATTCCCATCAAGACCCGAACTGGCCATTTCCGCAGTAGCTCTTGCCACGGTTTTAGCACGGATTATTGAACTAGTATGTTGTATGATTCACTCCGTAACCAAGGGGGGCATTCGTTTTCGTTTGCCTGTACGTGATGGCATTCAACGAAATTTATTAAAAGATTTCTTAAAATATACTCTGCCTGTACAGGGGAATTATATTGTATGGGGAGGAGCTCTTACCGCTACGGCTGCAATTATTGGCCATGTGAACTCCGATATGGTAGCAGCTAACTCGATAGCGTCTGTAGTTAAAAACCTAGCAGTTGTTCTCTGTGGAGGCATAGCTACTGGAGGCTCTGTACTTGTTGGAAAGTATTTGGGACAGGGTGACATCGAGAAGGCAAAGCATGCGGGCAACAAAATGTGTTTTTATGCTTTGATATTTGGAGTTATTGCAGGCTGCACGATTCTGTTCATTAAACCATTGGTATACTCCATCGTCAATTTGAATTCAATTGCTCAAAGTTACCTAGATGGGATGCTTTACATTAGTGCGTATTATTGTATGGCTAAATCCTTAAACTCCACAACTATAGCGGGTATATTTACGGCTGGTGGGGATTCCAAATTTGGATTTTGGTGCGACACTGTTGTCATGTGGCTTATTATTCTGCCGCTTAGTTACCTATGTGCTTTTGTTTGGCAAGTGCCGCCTATCTTTTTGTATATCGTCATCAGCTTAGACGAGATGATTAAATTACCCATTGCTTTTATTCGATATCGACAGTTTAAGTGGCTTAACAACATAACTAGAAACTTTGCATAAACCTGATCATAACTAAGGGTTATGCAATTTACTCTAATAAATACAAGCATTTATAAGGGAGAATGTTGCATGAATATCCAAGAACGAATGGCTAGCAAACAATTATTTACAGATCACGATGCTAATTATCCGAAAGAGGCTGCAGAGTTGGCGAAAGCACGCCAGCGTGGTAAGGCAATATGCTATGAAATTAATAATTTGCATCCGGATGATGTTGAAATGCGCAAAACGTTAATGAAACAACTCTTTGCAAGCATTGGAGAAAATGTATGGATGGAGCCGCCAATTCGCATGTCTTATGGTTCAAATACGACCGTAGGAAATAATGTATATATCAATTTCAATCTAACCGTGGTTGACGACTATAAAGTTACGATTGGGAATGATGTCATGTTTGGCCCGAATGTAACGATTGCTGTAACGAATCATCCTGTACATCCAGAAAAGCGCAAAGAAGGCGGGATGTTTGCATTACCAGTGGTCATTGAGGATGGGGCATGGATCGGGAGCGGAGCGATTATTGTTCCAGGAGTCACGATTGGCAAAGGGAGTGTAATTGGTGCTGGTAGTGTGGTAACCAAGGATATCCCTGCGAATGTAATAGCTGTTGGAAATCCATGCAGAGTTCTTCGTGAGATTACGGATCATGATAGGGAGTTCTACTATAAAGACATGCGTTTTGATCAAGTTGAATGGTAAGAAAAAGTGACCAATAGTTTTATAAAATAAAAATGCAGCTCACATAAAGTCAAATGGAACCATACAATCTTCGATCATCTACCTTCTGAGAGGGGTTTTTCGATGAATATACTTTATTTTTTTCTAACAATAGTTTCCCTTTATTTTGTCATTACAGCAATTGTGCATTCACGCCACACAAACTTGGTAGCCGATAAAATGGAAAAACAGTTTGAACATTACTTTAATGAAGATGCGCATCAAAATGATCAGCATATTGTATCAAATCGATAGCAATGCATTATTAAGCTAACGGGAGACGATAACTCAATGAAACTTAAAAGGCAACCGATCAACGTGGTCGGCTGCATGATTCCAATCGCGGTAACTGGCAGTTTGCTGTTTTCTACACTCCTTACTTTATTTGTGGTACCGTCTCTTTATATGTTTCTGGCAAAATATAAACTAAGACGCAAACTAAAGAAAGAACTGCCTTCAGCTTAAGAGGAACAGCCCTCATAACGTGAGACAAATCAAAACACCTTCAAGAGAATCAAGCCATGTCGTAAGATATGAAGATAACCTTGGAGGTGTTTTTACGTTAGCAACGAGAGTGAGTTATCCTTAGAAATAAAGATGAAAGCTATTGAAATGAGATTGGCAAGAGTTTCGATAAGAGAGGTTATGGAGCAACTGGGAATAAAGAATAAGGCACAGCTACAAACATGAATGAGGTGGTATCGAAATGGCGAAGAACCAATGTTTTGATCCCTGTCTCACAAATGGGGGGGGAGTCCCCAAATCAATAAATAGGGTGCTTTTTATTTGATGGAGGCTATGCCTGCAAATGGAGTTCGTTTATTACATTCGCTTCAGCCGCTCAAATCGTTTACAATACGTGTGCATACAACACTGGACGATAGGTTAATGTACATATGAGGAGTGGTGAAGTTGCGGAAGATATGGCAAATCTACTTAACAGACTGGAAAAATGTATTCAAAGTATCGACCGGGACTTTATTAGTCATTGGCATCATTCTTTTGCCTTCCGTCTACGCATGGGTGAATTTGAAAGCAATGTGGGACCCATATGCGAATACATCAGGTATTAAAATTGCAGTAACCAGCCAAGATCAGGGTGCTGAGGTAAATGGTAAAAAGATTAATATCGGCGACGAGGTTATACATAGCCTTCAAAATAACAAGAAGCTGGGTTGGACTTTTGTCAATGAAGCGGAAGCGCGAAAAGGGGTACTGAACGGTGATTATTATGCCAGCCTGCTGATCCCAAAAGATTTTTCAGAGAAAATTACGAGTGTGCTTACAGAAAATCCGCAGAAGCCGGAGATTGATTATGCTGTGAATGAAAAAATCAACGCGGTCGCTCCGAAAATTACTTCTTCAGGGGCAACCTCTCTGACAAACCAAATTAGCCAAAACTTTATTGAAACGGCCAGCCAGGCGGTTTTGACGAAATTAAAGGAAGCCGGAGTAAAGCTGGAAGAGGAGTTGCCGACGATTCGCAACATTGAAAATCGGGTGTTGGAGCTGAATAATCGGTTGCCTGATATCGATCGGTTGGGTAAGCAGGCATTAGAGCTGGAGCAGAATTTACCGAAAATTAAGGCTCAGGGCCAAAAGATCATTGCATTGAAGGAAAAAATTCCTGAAATCAACCGTGCTGGCGACCTGGTGCTTAAAATTGACAAAAACCTGCCTGAGCTGGACAAGGTGGCCGCAGTTATTTTGGATATACAAAAAAAACTGCCCGATATTCAAAAAGCCGGTGATCGAATTGTTGAGCTGGATCAGAATTTCAGTAAGGTAGAAAGTGCACTCGCTACCGCCTTGGAGGATACGCAAACGGCCCTTAAGGTCATTCATGCTGCCCGGACAGCACTGCCGGAAGTACAGAAAATAGCCGATACAGGCAAGGATTTTACAACTGGTATACTTGACTTTCTGGATAAAAACGAAGGTGCGCTTGATTCGATCGGAACCATAGTTAAAGAAGATTTACAGCTGGTGCAACAAATTGCGAATGAAGTTTCACAGATTACAGGCATCATTCGTGGTGTGGATTTTGATCCTAAAGCAGCACAAGCTGGGGCGAATCGGATTAGCGGTAGGCTCACGACTGCCGTAGGTGTGCTGGACCATATTTCTCAACTGCTGAACCGTGTGAACGGATATTTGCCTAGCCAGCCACTGAATTCACTTATTTCCCGGGTAAACGGGGTAGAGGATCGCTTCCGCCGATTGAATAGCACGGTCACTAGCATTGGGGATGCTATTCAGCGTGGTGAGAAGCCTGCCCAAAATCTGCTGGATGATGCTGACCGCCTTGCAGGAGAAATCAGTAGCGGAATTGACAGCATTTTGGACAATTATGATACGGCATATGCTCCTGCCATTCAAAAGGCGCTGGATCAAATCAAATCTGTTGCCCGCAATTCTGCCAATGTGTTGACCACAGCTCAAGAGCAGCTCCCGAATATTGATAAGCTATTAAATGATGCACAGGTCGCAGCCGAATTCGGGCAGCAAGAGCTAACACGTCTCCAGCAGGACTTGCCACAATATCGTCAAAAGCTGCATGAAGCCGCTACGACGATTCAGGGACGCATGGGCGAGTTTACGAATGCTGTGAACAAAGCGGCAGACTTCGTGAAGCACGATTTGCCAACGGTTAAAAGTAAAATTCATCAAGCGGCAGACTTTGTACGCAATGATTTGCCGAAAGCGGAACAACAGTTTGTTAAAATGGCAGACTTGATTGAAAACAAGTTTCCTGAGGCTGAAAAAGCGGTACACCAGGTAGCCAATTTTGTCAGAACCGATCTTCCTGCTGCCGAGGATTCCATACGTCAGGCAGCAGACACGATCCGTAAGCTTAAGGGCGAAAATGCCCTCGGAAGAGCTATTGCGTTGCTTAAGGGAGATGTAAAAAAGGAAAGTGATTTCCTCGGTAGTCCGGTATCACTGAAGCAGGAGCGGATATACCCGATTCCTAACTATGGTTCTGCGATGTCACCTTTTTACACTACATTATCGATTTGGGTAGGTGCGATGCTGCTGGTCTCCATGTTCAGGGTAGATGTGGATGACCCGGAAGGTCAATATAAAAGCTACCAGGTGTATTTTGGACGGCTCATGACGTTTTCTACAATTGGTATTTTTCAGGCGCTGAGCGTATCTCTCGGTGATTTGTTCCTGCTGGGAACATATGTGGATGCCAAAGTAGCATTTGTACTCTCCTCTATGCTGATCAGTCTAGTGTTTACGGCCATGACCTATACTTTGGTTTCGGTGTTCGGCAATATCGGGAAGGGTCTGGCAGTCATCCTGCTGGTGCTCCAATTCTCCAGTTCAGGGGGCACATTTCCTATTGCGACGAGTACAGCTTTTTTTCAGACCCTGAATCCGTTCGTACCGTTCACCTATGCGGTTAGTCTACTACGGGAAACGGTAGGAGGAATGTTGCCGTCAACGGTAACACGAGATGTAGTGATGCTGTTTGTGTTTATCGGAATTTGCTTCTTGTTTGGATTAGTACTTAAGAAGCCGCTTAGCAAGCATACGAAGAAAATGGCAGAGCGAGCGAAAGAAACAAAATTAATTCCTTGATTGTTAAAAAGAGAGTGAGTTACGGTGGCTGAGGTGAGCGGCTCCGCCGTAAAGTCACTTTCTTAACATTCGGCGTGTAGTATGTAGGGGTGGCCTCCGCATGTAATGCTTCGGCATGGTGCGGAGGCTTTTTTGCATGCGCTATCTACCTTTTTAAATGCATTTTGGGGTGTTTCAAAGGGGGGTTATTCTGGTGAATGAAGTAGGTATGGTCTTTTTTTTATGCAATTTTTCGGAATTTTCAAAAAATCCTTAAGCAAAGGCGGGAGATAGTATGGAATATTCATACTTAGGAAAGTCAGGCTTGAAGGTTAGTCGGTTATGTCTAGGCACAATGAATTTCGGACCGGAAACTGAAGAAAAGGATGCTTTTAAAATTATGGATGCCGCGCTGGATGCGGGCATTAATTTCTTTGATACGGCTAATGTATATGGCCATGACCGTAAAGGCTGGACAGAAGAAATTATCGGACGATGGTTCCAACAGGGTGGTGGAAGACGCGAGAAGGTCGTATTGGCGACCAAGGTATATGGAGACATGAAAAATGAAAATGACGGACCCAATGCAGGGTCGGGCTTATCTGCATACAAAATTCGCCGTCATTTGGATGCGTCGCTGAAACGTCTGCAAACAGACCATATAGAGCTATATCAAATGCATCACATTGACCGCAACGTGTCATGGGATGAGCTATGGGGCGTATTTGAGTCCGTGGTGGATCGGGGACAAGTTGGCTATATCGGTTCCAGTAATTTTGCGGGTTGGCACATTGCGGTGGCGCAGGCCGAAGCGAAGGCACGGCGTTTTCTGGGACTGGTATCGGAGCAGCATTTGTACAACCTGAACGAACGCTCAGCTGAGCTTGAAGTATTACCGGCAGCTCAAGAGCTGGGTCTGGGTGTGATTCCATGGAGTCCGTTGGCGGGCGGACTGCTGGGACGCAATGCATTAGCAGGTACTGGTTCCCGCAGCGCACGTGCCAAGGAAAAGGTAGAGCAGAATCGTGCGAAGCTGGAGCAATTTGCAGCGTTGTCCCGCGAGCTGGGCGAAAAGGAAGACGTTATTGCCCTGGCTTGGGTGCTATCTCATCCGGCCGTGACGGCTCCAATTATCGGACCACGTACATTAGAACAGTTAGAGGATGCGCTGCGGGTACCTGAGGTTAAATTAAGTGAAGATGTGCTTGCCAAGCTAGATGAGATTTTCCCGGGTCCGGGAAAACCTGCACCAGAAGCCTACGCTTGGTAATATGGATTGATCATAAATCGGCAAAAAGCAGCAGATCAGAAGCCTCTTCTATGATCTGCTGCTTTTGCACTAAACGGAATCTGCCTTTTTAGATCGTATTTGCTGAACAGTCGTTTTTTGATGTGATACATAGCTATGCAGACTTATACCAAGGATAACGATGAACATTCCCAGCCATGACCAAGCAGATGGGATGGGGATAGACAAAAAGATTAATTCCCCCATTAGTGCAAAAAGCACTTCCAGCGATTGTGTGGCTTCTACTGTGGCCAGCTTTTGCATATTTCCACGTACCTGATCTGTAGCTTTAAAAAATAAAACCGTAGCAATGACCCCTGAGAACACGGCCACCAGAGCAGACTGTATGGTCTGATCCTTGCTTGGCAATCCTGTGCTAAAAACCCCGTATAACGAAAGCAATAACCAAAAAGGCAGGCTGGCTATAGTCATTCCGAGCACACGTTGATAGGCATCTAACCGCCCCGCACAAACTTCCATCATTTTACGATTACCTAAAGGGTATGCGAAAGAAGCCAGTATGACAGGCAATATACCGAATAAAAAATCTTGAGTAGAAATAGATTGCGACTGTTCGACCTGCATCACAATAATTCCGATTAAAATAATCAGAGACATCAATAGTCCTTGGATAGGGATTTTTTCTCGTACTTTGACAGGTCCGTTCTCCGTATGGACAACCTCAGCAAATAAAGGAACAAGCAAAGAACCGGAAATAATGGTTATTTGCCAAGTTCCTGCGATCAACCAACCTGGTGAATATGCCGATGCGAAGCATAACGGAGCATAAAATAAACCAAATCCGATGAAGCTCCACCACAGCCACCTTCCCGGTTGTTCCTTCATAACTTTCCACAGAGGCTTAAGCTTATGCTGGGCCATGACAATGACAAACAGCATAGGAACCATAAACAGATAACGTAACGAAGCACTCCAGATCCAGCTTCCTCCAGACAGCTCCATAGACCGATTGAGAACAAATGTAAAAGCAAAAAAGAAAGCTGCAAACACACCTAACCAGATTGAGCGCATAGCATTCTCCTAATTCTTTAAGTGTCGTTATTTCTCATATTAATGACTCAAGATCATTCATTTCAAGAGTTTCTTTACAGTTGACAAAGCAAAAGGAATAATGTATATTTCTGAATGCTGATTTAATAGTAATAATTACGATTAAAAACAATAATAAACCAATATTAAAGGGAGTGCACCAGCAATGAATAAGAAACCAATCCCGGTAACCGTGTTGAGCGGGTATTTGGGTGCAGGAAAAACGACGATTCTGAATCATGTATTAAACAATCGAGACGGAATGAAAGTAGCAGTCATCGTTAATGACATGAGTGAAGTGAATATAGATGCCGAGCTGGTTAAAAAAGAGGGCGGCTTGTCCCGAACAGAAGAAAAACTCGTCGAGTTGTCTAATGGCTGTATTTGCTGTACATTGCGTGAAGATTTATTACTTGAGGTCAAGAAGCTGGCGGAACAAGGTGAGTTTGATTATATATTAATCGAATCTACAGGCATCAGTGAACCCGTACCCATCGCTCAAACCTTCACATACGCTGATGAAGGAACAGGCATTGATTTAGCTTCGCTGGCAAAACTGGATTGTATGGTGACTGTAGTCGATGCGAACCGTTTCTGGCATGACTTTGAATCAGGAGAAACGCTGCTGGATCGCAAGCAGGCTACTGGAGAAGATGACACACGTGATATCTCGGACTTGCTAATTGACCAGATTGAAACTTGTGATGTATTGATTCTGAATAAGTGCGATCTGGTTCAGCCCGCAGAGCTGGACAAGCTGGAGGGTGTGCTGCGGAGATTGCAGCCTGAAGCCCGAATCATTCGCACCTCCAAGGGAAAGGTCACGCCTACGGACATTTTAAATACGGGGCTGTTCAACTTTGACAAAGCTAGTCAATCCGCTGGATGGATTCGCGAGCTGGAGCTGGAAAGCCACACACCGGAGACGGACGAATATGGAATCAACTCCTTTGTTTATCGCCGCAGAAGACCGTTCCATCCTGCAAGATTGGCAGAATTTATGAGCTACTGGCCGGAGGAAATCGTTCGCGCCAAGGGTTTGGCCTGGATTGCAGCCCCCCAGGATTGGGCAGCGAGTATCAGCCAGGCAGGTCCATCTATTCAATTTGGTCCAGCGGGAAGCTGGCTTGCGGCGTTGCCAGAAGAAGAACAGCAGGAAATCGTCGCGGCCAACCCTGAGGTTCTGGACCATTGGGATGAGCAATGGGGAGACCGCTTGAACGAAATCGTTATGATCGGTATCGGAATGAATCGGCTGAACTTGGAAGAAGAGCTAGATGAATGTCTGCTGAACGATAGCGAAATGGAAATGGACTGGTCCAGCTTTGAGAATCCGTTGCCTTGGCCAACAGGAAGAAACTAGTTGATCCATTCAGTAATAAACTCCATACACTTTTTGGCGGCTGGAGCCAGGTTCTTTAAGGAGACAGTAGCGATACCAACGGAACGGAAATATGGTCCATCCAAGGGCAGAATACAAATTTCATAAGGGTTTTGAACTAAAATCATTTCGGGCAGGATACTTACGCCCAGGCCATTTTGCACCATAGCCATAATGGCATGATCATCTTCTAATTCATATTTGATTTTCGGAACAAGCTTATGCTGGGAAAAAATTCTCTGTACATCTGTGTCACAGCCTGAAGCCGGCATAATGAAGGGCTCATGGAGAAGCTGATCCACACGTATGCTTGTTTGCTCCCGAAGCACATGATTAGATGGAAGTACGCACAGCATTCTTTCTTTTTTTAACGGTAATACTTCCAGTCCATCGAGAGTAGGCAAATTAACGAAGCCAAAATCAGCTTCTCCGCTGGCTATCCAATTTTCAATGTCATGGTAGTTCCCGTCAAGCAACTTTAGTTCAATAAATGGAAACTGCTCGTTAAACTTTTGGATAATCCCAGGCAACCAATGGATGGATACACTTGAGAATGTGCCTATCTTTACAGTTCCGGTTTCCAATCCTTTGATGAGGGCGACCTCTTGATACAGCTTTTCATTCATTTGTATGATTTCTCTGAAATGCTTCATCAGACGTTCTCCGTTGCTGGTCAATTGGATGCCTGAACGTCCTCTAATTAAAAGAGTCAGGCCCAATTCCTGCTCCAAAGCGGAAACGGCATGGCTAATAGCGGATTGTGTAAGATTGAGAAGTTCTCCTGCTTTGGTAAAGCTTCCTGCTTCTATTACGCTAAGAAAGACCTTATATTTAAACAAATTCATATGTCCTCCAACTTAGAATGAAATATATTCATACATAGTATCATATATATTCATTTTTTTTATCTCAGCTCTGTGGTTATAATCGAACTTGAGAAAAATGCCGATTAATCATTAATTTCTGGGAGGTACCTATGAGTTCAATTGCAAAGACACCACAGCCCCCTTATTATGCAGCTATTTTTACTTCTGAACGTTCGGAAGGGGATGGTGGATACGGAAAGATGGGGGACAAAATGGTGGAACTGGCTGCCAAGCAGCCTGGCTTTCTAGGTGTGGAAAGTGTTCGTGACCAAAACGGAGTGGGCATCACAGTGTCCTATTGGGAGTCTTTGGACGCTATAAAACATTGGAAGGATAACGAGCTGCACAAGGTAGCACAGGAGAAAGGGAAATCCGAGTGGTATACAGCATTCGGTTTAAGAGTGAGCAAGGTAGAGCGAGATTATTTTTTTACAGTGTAAACATGAAATGCGCACTGGCCCTGTAATTACAAAAGGAGCGTCTTCCAAGCCATAAACGGCTGGCAGGACGCTCCTTTTTTTGTTCCTATGCTTATACTCTTACGGGCTATGTGTATATGCTCAGGAGTTAGATGTATTTACCGGCTTCATCTCCTGTATAGCTTCTTTCAAACTTTGTGAGCATTGTTCGTATAGTTGTTTTCTTTGCTGCTCACTGGAGCCAGATGCGAGCTTTTGCAATTCAGTAGTGCACTGTTCTAATAGAGTCAGCACGGCTTGATTAGAGTCCTGTACCTTGGATTGTTGTACATTATCGCTATATTGGTCAATATATAGTTCTCCTTGTGTGTCCACCTGGGCAAAAAACACATCTTTGACCGTTAGACTCTTTTCCTTTAGCTTGGCATCCAGCCATTGCTGAGTAATCCCCATGTATGCCATTTGTTGCTCCATAAGTTGTCCATCCATAATGACTGCTGTAGGTTCCTTCTCCGGTAGCTGCAGCATATTCAGATCCTTAAGCGTCACAGGCTGCTTGTCTTTGGTTAACAGCACATTAACTTCGCCACTAGTTTCCATAAGAGCAAATTCTACATCAGCTACTTTGAATACATTCTTGCTTCGAAGCTGTTCCATGAGTTCATCCAGGGTGAGTCGCTCTTTTCTCAGATTATCCTCTAAAATTTTGCCGTCTTTGATTAGGACTGTCGTCTTTCCATCTGATAAATCCCTGACTTTCTTGCTTTTAATTTGCAAAAATTCGATGCCAAGTGTTGTCAGTACCCATACGGCTAACGATACAGTACCCAAGTACCAGGAGGATTCGCGTTCCAAAGGGATAGAAGCAGCCAAGTTACCGATGGTGATTCCAGTTATATATTCGAACAAGGAAAGCTGTGATACCTGACGTTTTCCGAGAATCTTGGTAATCACAAAAAGAATAACGATGGCTAATAACGTACGTAAAGCTACAATGGTCCATTCCTGCATTTGTCCAACCTCATTTCATTTCGCCATAAGGGCGCTACTATTCCAAGGATGTCCGCGCCAAGTCCCATTTAAACTCTAATCTACCCAAATTTAAATAACAGGCTGTCACCTATCCGATTCAATGCAATATAAAATTAAAATTTTCTATCGTTCAATTACCATTGTCTATTAGTCAAGCGATTGACGGAAAGAAGGGAGCAGGATACATTATAGATATAATTCATATTTAATCAATCGGGATTATAAACATTAAACTCGCGGAGGTATGTATATGTCATCCAAACCTAAAGTTGTAGTGTGGAGCAAAACCGGCTGTCATTTTTGTGGAGAGATCAAATCGTACCTAGAATCCCAAAATCAGCCGTATGAAAATATCCAAGTGGACGGTAATGATGCACTGCGTGATGTGTTGGAGACCAAATATGGTATTCGCTATGTTCCTGTCGTAGAGGTAGGCGGAGATAACAAATATGAAGCACTTCTTAACCCGGATCTGGAAGAGCTGGGTAAAGTGCTGGAAAGTTATAATCAAGCGGTATAACAATTATATTCAAGAGAGGTGGAAGAGCCATGGCTAAGAATAGACAGATTAAATTGGGTGCGATAATTCATGGTGTTGGGGGAAGCATGACGACTTGGCGCCACCCTGATGTACCGGCGGATGCCAGTGTTAATTTTGAATTTTATAAAACGCAGGCGCAAAAGGCAGAGGAAGGGAAGTTTGATCTCGTATTTATCGCAGACGGTTTGTTTATTAACGAAAAATCCATTCCTCACTTTCTGAACCGTTTTGAGCCAATTACGATTTTGTCTGCTTTGGCTGGGGTGACGAAGCATATCGGACTGGTCGGCACATTGTCGACTTCCTATAGCGAACCGTTCACGGTAGCACGCCAGTTTTCTTCCATTGATCATATTAGTGGAGGTCGTGCAGGCTGGAATGTAGTGACTTCCCCGCTGGAAGGTTCTGCTCTTAACTTTAACAAAGGGGAGCATCCATCGCATCCACAGCGCTATAAAATTGCCGATGAATATTTGCAGGTGACCAAAGGACTATGGGACTCGTGGGAAGAGGATGCGTTCGTTCGTGATAAGGAAGCCGGCGTATTCTTTGATCCCGACAAGCTGCATACACTGAACCACAAAGGTGAGTTTTTCTCTGTGCAGGGTCCGCTTAACATTGGACGATCCAAGCAGGGACAGCCGGTCATTTTCCAGGCGGGTTCCTCAGAAGATGGCAAAAACCTGGCTGCCAAGGAAGCGGATGCTGTATTTACAGGACATGAAACCTTGGAGGAAGCGCAGCAGTTTTACCGTGATGTGAAGGAACGTGCGGTGCGCTATGGCAGATCAGAAGAGGATATTGTCATTTTGCCAGGCATTTCGCCGATTATTGGCAGTACGCCAGAGGAAGCGGAACGCAAGTATGAGGAGATTACCAATCTAGTAACGATCGAGGCTGCGTTAAAATATTTGGGGCGATTCTTCGATCATCATGATTTCTCACAATATCCGCTGGATGAGCCATTCCCTGAGCTTGAGGGTATTGGCAGTAATTCATTTCGCAGTGGTACAGATAAAATCAAACGAACAGCCAAAGAGCAGAATTTGACCCTGCGTGAGGTTGCATTACGTTCAGCTACGCCGAGAACCTCTTTTATTGGGACTGCTGAGCAGGTGGCGGATCGAGTGCAAGAGTGGTTTGAAGGAAAAGGCGCAGACGGATTCATTATCGGTTCCGACGTGCCAACGGGCCTACATGATTTCGTAAATCTAGTTGTGCCTATTTTGCAGGAGCGCGGTATTTACCGTCAGGATTATGAATTTAGCACATTGCGTGAAAACCTGGGCGTACCGATTCCTGAGAATCGTTATACAGCAGCCAGATCCAAAGTGAAAGTTGACGCATAACAGAAGGAGGGAATGAGATGTCCAAGGTTGTCATCCTATCAGGCAGTCCATCTACACAATCCCGTTTGTACGGCCTGATTCACTATGCAACTGAGCAGTTACGGGAGGCTGGAGCAGAGGTTACATTACTGAATGTGGTCGACTTGCCAGCTGAGGATTTGATCAAAGCTAACTTTAATAGTCCCGACGTCACAGCATCGCTTGCGTTGCTTGCAGACGCAGATGCCGTCATTGTGGCTTCGCCAGTATATAAAGCCGCCTATTCAGGGCTATTGAAAATATTTCTGGATCTGGTTCCGCAGGAAGGTCTGAGAGAGAAGCCTGTCTTGCCTTTATTTATCGGCGGTACACTGGCCCATCTGCTGGTCATTGACTACGCCCTGAAGCCGGTGCTCAACGCGCTGGGGGGAAGACATATTCTTGGTGGGGTGTATGCGGTGGATCAGTGGGTCGAGCGCCTGCCGGGTGGAGCATATGGATTGTCCGAAGAGTTGGTTGTACGATTGGACCGTTCGGTTAAAGAACTAAATGAACTGTTAAAGTTATAGATATTTTCAATATTTCCATTGACAGGTCGTTCAGTGAGTTTTATGATACAAAAAACCAAGTTAACTCATTGGATAAATGTATATAAAACTTACTGGGGGACTTGCGTATGAATATCGAGAATATGGAAGCCTTTGTATACGTGAATCATTATGGAAGTTTTAATAAGGCGGCAGAAGCGTTGTTCTTGTCACAGCCCTCTGTCACAGCCCGGATTCAGACGCTGGAACGCGAGCTTGAGTGTAAGTTATTCGACCGTCAAAGCAAACAAACGATTCTAACGGAGGATGGACGAAAGTTCCTTCCTTATGCGGAGCAGATGCTCCAAGTGCTGCAAAAAGGGAAGCAAAAGCTTCAACAGCGCAAGAAAGCCCCTCAGCAAATTCGAATCGGCTGCACGATATCGGTGTCGAACTACATTATTCCTGAAATATTAAAGCAGCTTCGTGCTCGGTATCCGGAAATCAACTACAAAATTGTGACGGCTACGACGGATCAACTGGTACATAAGCTATTGAACCGTGAGGTAGACATTAGTTTTGTCCGTAAAGTGATGCATCCGGCTATTCGTACGCTTGCATTTTATGAAGACCCGATTTCCCTGTATGTTTATGAAGGCCATCCGTTTACGAAGACAGGTAAGGCTAGCATACAGGATATCCAACGTGAAACACTGGTGTTTTTTGAGTGCGGATCATTAGATTGGATGAGGATTCATCGATCTTTTGAATCACTGGAGCAACCACCGGATATAGCTTTTCAGGTAGACAATGTGGTCACGGCCAAAAAGCTGGTATTGCAAGAGGCGGGCATTGCCTTTTTACCGGATGTCTGTGTGAACCGTGAAGTGAAGGATCAGAGGCTGTTCCGCATTCATGTTCCAGAGGTGGCTGGGGTATCTATGCAGATTAGCATAATCGCGGCCAAAGAAGACTGCGCAGTGACCTCGGATTTTGCAGATGCACTGACAGAAGGCTTCAGGGAGGCTGTTTTGTTATAGAAAAGTTCTATAGGTTGGTGGATTGACGTATTGATTTCCAAGTGTTAAATTAATCACATCCTAAAACCGATTAAGTTTATAGGAATTATAAAATATCAAATGTTATAGCTACCATGTATGTCGCAAACTGCTGATATGCAAAGAGATGAGGGGGATTCATATGAAAAAGTGGTTTGCAATATTGTCTGTTATGGCAATCATTCTGGTGTTGGCAGGCTGCGGTTCCTCAGATGACACGTCTAGTGCGTCAGGATCAAGCGGAGACGTGAAGAAAATTATCGTAGGCACAGGTACTCAATTTAAAAATGTATGCTTTATTGACGAAAATGGAAATTTAACAGGCTTTGATGTGGAGCTGATTAAGGAGCTGGACAAGCGCCTGCCTCAATACGAGTTTGAATTCAAAACGATGGATTTTGGAAATCTGCTGCTCAGTCTCGATGCCGGCAAGATTGATCTGGTATCGCATCAAATGGAGAAAAACCCGGAACGCGAAGCCAAGTATCTGTTCAACAAAAATCCGTATAGCATTTTTCTGAACAGAGTGGCTGTAGCGAAGGATAATAATAGCATTCATTCCATTGATGATTTAAAAGGGAAAAAGGTACTTACCAGTCCAACCAGTAATGCGGCGTATGTGCTGAAAGAGTATAACAAAACCCACGGGGATGCTCTGAATATCGTATATACGTCTGGTGCAGCCAATGATACGGTGCAACAAATTACGAGCGGCCGTATAGATGCGACCATTACGACAGACTTTGCGAACCGTTTTAACACCGATGAAAAAGGAGAAGTAGCTCTGAAAACCGTCGGTGATCCTTTGACTCAATCGGATGTGCTGTATGTACTGAACAAAAATGAGCAAGGATTGGCGGATGACCTGGACAAAGCCATTCAGGAAGTGAAGGACGACGGCACGTTGTCGAAGCTGAGCATCAAATGGCTTGGAGAGGACTTCACAAAGTCCCTGGAGGATGTGAAAAAAGAAGGTTCCAGCAGTAAGAAGTAAGGACAGACTTGGACATTTCAGCGGTCAGGGTACTTTATGTATTCTGACCGCTGATGTATAGAAAGGAGGCAGGCATATGAGCAGAGAGTTCAATATTGATTATGTTTTTAGCTTTATCCCGAAAATGCTGTCCTATTTGCACATCACCTTGTTTATTGTGGCAAGCTCGCTTGTGTTGGGACTGATCATTGGTCTGTTGGTTGCGCTGCCTCGCATGTATAACATTCCATTTCTCAAACGTGTTTCTCAGGTGTATGTTTCTTTTTTCCGTGGAACCCCTATTCTAATTCAATTGTTTCTGGTGTATTACGGCCTGCCAGAGTTACTAAAGCTGGTGGATATCAATTCCTCCAGGTGGGATGTGCTGTGGTTTGCTGTAGCGACCTATGCGCTCAACAGTGGAGCCTTTATTTCTGAAATTATCAGGTCTGGTGTAGGAGCTGTAGATCGGGGACAAATCGAGGCTGCACAGTCAGTCGGCATGTCAGGCTATCAGACTTTTACACGTATCATCTTGCCACAAGCGCTGGCTGTGGTGGTTCCCGTATTTTCCAATCTGGTCATTGGTAATTTGAAGGATACTTCGCTGGCGTTTACCATCGGTGCGATGGAGATGACAGGAAAATCGCAAACATTAGGCTCGGCTACCCAGCATTTTGTTGAAACGTATATCGCATTGTCTCTTATCTATCTGGTGATCAGTCTGATTGTACAAAAATTATTCAAGGTGCTGGAAAATACGCTTCTCCGGCATGAGCATAGAGATTCAGTACAGAAAGAGCCCGCAAAACGAAAAGGTTTTGTGGTGCGTTACCTGAGAAGTCCTCGTCTGAGTAAAGGAGGTAAAGGCATATGAGTCTGGACTTTGGATTTGTATACACCGCCTTTTTGGGATTGTTCTCGGCGTTGCCCAACACTTTAATCATTACAGTGGTTTCCGTGCTGGCAGGGTTGGTCATCGGGATTATAACGGCGTTGGCACGAATTTATAACGTTCCTGTGTTGTCGCAAATCTCTCACGCTTACGTTACTTTTATCCGAGGTACACCGATGCTGATGCATCTGCTGCTTATTTATTTCAGTTTGCCCTTGTTGATTGATGCAGGAGCGAAGCATTTCGGTTGGTCACTGCAATCCAAAGACGTTCCTTATATGGTATTTGCACTCATTTCGTTCTCCATTACCAGTGGCGCCTATATGTCTGAGGTCGTCCGTTCCGGAATCCAGTCGGTCAACAAGGGCCAAATTGAGGCGGCTTATGCGGTTGGTATGACGACATGGCAAGTATTGAGACGCATCGTATTTCCACAGGCGTTTGTGGTGAGTTTGCCGAACCTGACGAATTCGGTTATTGGGATGCTGCATGGCTCTACCTTGGCCTTCACGGTTTCGGTCACAGAAATCCAGGCACAGGCTGAAATTCTGGCATCCACCAACTGGAAATATTTAGAGGTGTATATTGCGGCAGCACTGCTATTTTGGGGCTTGACGGTATTGATTGAGCGAATATCCGGTTTGGTAGAGAAAAAAATCAATGTGTTTAATGGAGGTCGAGCATCATGATCCGTCTGCAAAATATTACAAAGTCGTTCGGCAAACATGAAGTGCTCAAAGGCATTGATTTGACGGTAAACAAAGGCGAGGTCGTTGTTATCTTAGGACCAAGCGGTTCAGGAAAAACAACCTTGCTACGCTGCATTAATTATCTGGAAAAGCCGAATGACGGAGAAGTCAGCATTGGCGATTTTACCGTGAACTGCAAGCGACCTGCGAAGAAGGATGTCTTGGCCTTGCGTAAAAAGACGGCTATGGTGTTCCAGCAATATCATTTGTTCAAGCATAAAACCGCGCTGGAAAATGTCATGGAGGGACTTGTCGTTGTCCGTAAGGTTAAGCAAGAGGAAGCGAAAAAAATTAGTATTGAAGTGCTGGAAAAGGTTGGTCTCGGCGAAAAACTGAATCATTATCCGAGCCAGCTATCCGGTGGGCAGCAGCAGCGTGTCGGCATCGCGCGTGCTTTGGCGCTGAACCCAGAGGTGATTTTATTTGATGAGCCGACTTCGGCGCTGGACCCTGAACTGGTGGGTGAGGTGCTGTCGGTGATCCGCAAGATTGCGAAGGAAGGCATAACGATGATTGTCGTGACACATGAAATGGGCTTTGCGCGTGATGTTTCTAATCATGTGGTATTTATGGATGGCGGCCATATTATTGAGGAAGGCACACCGGACGCCATTTTTAACCACCCCAAAGAGGAGCGTACCCAACAATTTCTGAAGCGAATTACACCAGAATATAACTATTCCATTTGACGGGAGAGGGAGACATGAGCATAAAAATCGGAGTATTGGATCAAAGCCCTATACACGAAGGTGAAACGGCGGCACAGGCCCTTCGCAACACAATTAAGCTGGCGCAGCGTGTAGAAGAGCTGGGATTCACACGCTTTTGGGTATCAGAACATCATGATTCCGAGCAGGTTGCAGGCTCATCACCAGAGGTGCTTATTTCCCATCTATTAGCACGTACCGAGCGTATTACCATCGGGTCTGGCGGGGTAATGCTTCAGCATTACAGTCCATATAAAGTGGCTGAAAACTTTAATGTGCTAGCCTCTCTTGCACCGGGGCGTGTAGATTTGGGTATCGGACGTGCGCCAGGCGGGTTGCCGAAATCTACACAGGCGTTACAACGTAACGTGCATGATGCGCCTTCTCTTGAAGAGAAAATTGATGAAGTAAGCCGCTATATTCATAATATCCCGATTGAAGAAGGACCGCTGGCCGGATTACAGGCGAATCCGATTCCAGAAATCCCAGCAGAGATTTATGTTTTGGGTACAAGTACAGACAGCGCTGGCATTGCCGCGCGTTTGGGGTTGCCCTATGTTTTTTCGCAATTTATTAACAGTAGTGAGCAGGTTGCACTGGATTCATTCCGTACGTATCGGGAGTCTTTCGATTACAGTTATGGGCGTGAACCAAAGGCACTTTTTGCGCTATCGGTTATTGTGGCAGACACTTCCGAGGAAGCAGCGGAGTTGGCAGGTGAGCAGAAGCTGTACAAGATTCATCTGGCCAGTGGCAAAACGGCTACAGTGGGGGCGCTGGAAAGTGCAGAGGAATTCGGTAAGCAATCGGGTGAAAAATATACAATTGAAGTCACACAAGCACAAATTAACAAAGGAAATAAAGATGAAATCTATACTGCGCTGACGGAAATACAAGCGAAGTATCAGGCAGATGAGCTGATTGTAACGACAGGCATACGGGATATCGGCAAGCGTGTGCGCTCATTCGAGTTGTTGCATGAAGCTTTTGCCGGGTTGCCTGTGCAGTCCTAGATACTATTGACATAAAAATTGTAACCAATATGGATCCACGAAGGAGGAATAGGGATGAGTGGATCAACCGGGACGAAGGAGCAGGTTTTGGAGCAGAAATTGGTGGAGATTCGCCGTCATCTGCACCGTTATCCCGAGCTGTCTAACGAGGAGGTTGAAACTACCGCCTATATTCGCCGCCTGCTCAAAGAACAGGATATAACGATCTTGGATGTGCCGCTGCGTACCGGATTGGTAGCGGAAATCGGCGGACAGCAGGAAGGTCCAACGGTTGCGCTTCGTGCAGACATTGATGCACTGCCCATCCAGGAGGAGACGGGATTGCCCTATGCTTCGCTACATCCTGGCAAGATGCATGCCTGTGGGCATGATTTTCATACGGCATCCCTGTTAGGTGCAGCCGCATTGCTGAAGCAGCGGGAGCACAAGCTGAAAGGGACGGTTCGACTGGTGTTCCAGCCAGCCGAGGAGAAAGCCAAAGGCGCTGCTCAAGTGCTGGACAGCGGTGCGCTGGCAGGGGTGCAGGCCATCTTCGGCCTGCATAACAAACCAGACCTGCCCGTAGGCACGGTCGGTATCAAAGAAGGACCGCTAATGGCAGCGGCAGACGGATTTTACATTGAGGTGGAGGGCTTGAGCACACATGCGGCAGTTCCGCATGCAGGGATTGACCCCATTGTGGTATCGTCGCATATCATTACGGCACTGCAATCGATTGTGAGCAGGAGCGTTAACCCGCTCGATAGCGCGGTCATCAGTGTCACGAAGCTGCACAGTGGCAATGCTTGGAACATCATCCCAGACCGCGCTCATTTGGACGGAACCATCCGCACATTTGACGAGAATGTTCGAGCCCAGGTGGCTGAACGCTTCGAGCAGGTCGTCAAGGGCGTAGCCGATGCTTTTGGCACGAAAGCGACCATTCGCTGGATCGAGGGTCCGCCACCTGTACTGAACGACGGTAAGTTGGCTGTAATCGCGGTGCAGGCGGCCGAAGCGGTTGGTCTGGAGGTCGTTCGCCCCATACCTTCCTCGGCAAGCGAGGACTTTGGATTTTATCAGAAGAACGTCCCAGGTGTGTTTGTCTTTGTCGGCACTGCGGGAAGCCAGGAATGGCATCATCCTGCCTTTGATCTGGACGAACGCGCGCTGCCGGGAACAGCGAAGCTGCTAGCTTCACTGGCTGAATCGGCGTTGAAATCCATAGAGTAGGAACACAACGCTACTCTATGGATGCTGATCCCCTCTCTATGAAGAGGGGATCTTTTTGTTTGACGGTATATTATTCCAATGATAATATAAAATTGTTATTTAATTCAAAATTGAGAGTGGGTGTAGGTGAGAGATAAACGTTTGTTATTTTGAATGTGCTCGTAAAAATAACAGGTACGGAGGTTGAAAAAATGCCGAAGAAAAAAGGAATGATCATGGCTTCTTTTTCATTGGTAATGGCTGCTTCTTTACTGGTTGGCGGAGCTAATGTCGGTTCAGCAGCCTCAGATTATGAAAGCACCTCGAATATAGAAATAACGAATAATAGCTTGGATGCCGCTGAAATACCTGCTAGATTTAAGCCTTCGGTAGAATGGGTTTGGAAGAATAGGATAGTCAAAGAAGGCTCGACCAACCGTAAAAATTTGATTTTTGATCAAATTTATGCGGGAAAAGGAACGATAAATTATGTAGTGCGCTGGCAATCCTCTAAAAATATCACTCTTCAGCAACGTAAAGATATGGCTTCCATGCTAAGTCGCCAAATAAATAACTGGAATAAGCAGCTAAAAGGATATGACGGCTGGCCGTATGATTATATTACTGTAAAAATAGTAGGCTGGGCCGTTGCAAATCCGTCGCAGATCCTTAACAAACAATCGAATGAAATCGTTTACACGGATACGATTACCGATGACTTGAGTAAAACAGACCCCAATATTCCGGCAAAACTTCCGGTTGCTCCTAATGCACTGTCGAGATTTGAACATTTTATGGACCCTAACTATACGTATCCGGGGGGACTGGACAAGCGATTTGATATGTACTTATGGGGAACGTCTAATTTTCAGGGTGGAGCCGGTGGTGACTGGGGACAACGTATGCCTGATGATTATATCCTGAGCACCTTGAATTCGGATGAAGTTCAGATCACAGAGCATGAGATGGGGCATGGATTCGGCTTGCCTGATTTCTATGAAGAGCACGAGCGTCCACCTGGCGGGTTCCCTGTGCCTACGATTATGTGGGCCGGAAATTCTCCTAAAATTACGGAGTGGGATACCTGGATGTTGCGTTATACCTGGAGCCAGGTCAAGAAGGACACCTCTCGTTTTCCCACCCGTTAAAAGAAAATGTATGTATTCAAAGGTTGTCTCCTGCGATTTTTGGTGGGAGACAACCTTTTTTATTTTATAGATAAACAGTTTGACTCGGATGGGACTGACTTTGGCTTTGCATCAGTATTGTGCCTTCATTTTCGTATGAATGAATCACTAAGAATGAACGGATGTACGATAGTATGTATAATGGACATCAGATATGAAAGAAAAGAGGACAGAAAGCGATGAGTCACGACGTGAATGCTCCTTATGATGTACATGTAGCATATGGACCAGTGTTTGAGCTGCTCAGCAGCTTACACACTTTTATTTGTCGTAAAGCGTATAAGAAGACAGATTTAATAGCATCCAGATGGGCGGACCAAGTGCGTGGAACGCTGTCTCCGAGGCTGTCCGCGTTACTGGAGTCCATGGAAATCAATGCAGACTGGAAAATTATTTATGGACTTGTATGTATGCTTTCTGATCAGGGGGGCGTTGAAGAGGTCGTGGATCGTTTGGAAAGCCAGTCTTTACAGGAACTAAAGCAACAGGCATCAGCCTATGGGATTCCGCTGTCTGACGACATGGAGAACCTCCGTAAACTTGCTTTGCAACTGCTATCCGGCTGGAACGAGGAGTATTTTCGTCACGTGGATACAAGTATCCTTAGCGGCCTGGAACTGGAAGCTGAATGCAGAAAACGGGAGGAGAACGCATATAGCTCTATGGAGCGGGTGGATCGTATAACTAATGGCTTCCGATTCGAGCCTTCCGCTGGACTGACGCAGGTGTTGCTGGTACCGCAATATCATTTTCAGCCGATGAATATTATTTATCGATTTGGGTCACTTTTGTTATGTCATTATTCCGCAGGAGTATATGTTCAGGAGGATGATTTTTTATCACCACAGGAATACCGAATGATTCGAAGTTTAGGGGAGAAGAGCAGGCTCAAGATTTTAAAATATTTGTACCAAAGCCAGTCTCCGCGAACCTTTATTGAGATTGTCCGTCATCTCAAGCTATCCAAGGGAATCACGCATGATCATATATTTAAGCTCCGTGCCGCTGGCTTTATTCATGCACATTTTGATGGCGAAACATTGCTTGGCTACAGTGCACGGCTTACGGCTGTGGATGAGATGCATGGGAGTATCCTTGGTTATATGGAGCGAAGGTAGGTCGCAATATTAATCATTGACAAAATTATTTATTTGTGCTATAATTTACAATTAATTATATTGATATTATAATAAGGTTCTCCTGGCCAGGGGAATCTTATTTTTGTTTTTATGGGAGGATCAATGTATGAAGCCAAATGAGTCTAGTTTAACTTCCTTAATATCAGCTTTTGGCCGAGCATATCATAGTCAACATGACACACCCAAAATTTTTGATGATTTTATGGCTAAAGATATAATTTCCCAAAATGAGTTTTCAGATATCAGAGAGAATATGATTAAAGGAATAGCGTTTTTCAATAAAGATATTGCGCAAAGGTTCCAAGATGATCCGGATGAAATTTTAAAATGGATTACACAAGTTCAACTTTCTCCAACGACCTTAGCACGTGCTGCATATTGTGAAAAAGTATTACTTAATGAAGTTAGGTTAGGATTACAGCAGTATGTCATACTAGGGGCCGGGTTAGATACGTTTTGTTTCCGACATCCAGAATTGAAAAATAGCTTAGAAATATTTGAAATGGATCATCCAGCAACACAGGAATCTAAAAAGAAAAGGTTAGCTCATGCAAATTTAAAAATACCGAGCAATCTTCATCTGGTTTCTATGGACTTTGCCCATCCATTTTCGTATTCCAATCTATTGGATGAAGGGTTTGCTAATAAAAAAACATTCTTTAGCCTTCTGGGTGTTTCTTATTATTTAACTAAGGAGGAAATTTCAAGATTAATAAATCATTTGTTTACCAAGGTCCCATCGGGGAGTTCGATCGTTTTTGACTATGCAGATGAAAACCTTTTTAAAGAGAAAGGCATGTCTAATCGAGTTGAAAATATGGTAAAAATGGCTTCAGTAAGTGGAGAACCCATGAAATCATGCTTTGCTTATGATGAAATTGAGGGAATGTTAGAAGCTTCAGATTTACTAATTTATGAACATCTATCCCCGGATACAATAAATAGCCTTTTCTTTGGTGAGAGGGCAGATTATTTGTCCGCATTCGAAACGATTCATTATATCCATGCTATAAAAAAATAATATAACAATAAATAAGAGACAGCCTCTCAATCTACTATTAGGGATTGAGAGGTTTTATTTAATTTGTAAAAGAATTTGGATAGATATTGATGAGCAGAGTTTTTATATAAAAAAATGCAGTTCTCCCTTTACAGAACCCTAATAAATTCCTATAATGAGGTTTATCTTCTTAATCACAACTTGTTCTATCGGAATTTAATCATTTAACTCGGGGGGATTATGTTGAAAAAGGGTATTATTTTACTTAGCAGTCTACTTCTGGCGAGCTCTACCTTGCTGGCAGCTTGCTCTAACGGTGGATCGGAAAGCAACAACAATACTACTGCCCAAAATAATGGGGACACACAGACAACTGCTACAGCGCAGCCATTAACAAGTCTGGTAAAGGCTTCTGATATGTCCAAATTGCCGGAAGTGTCCAAAAAAAGAAACGACACCATTATTGTAGGCCTGACTGACCCGGCCGGAGTATTCACGCCGTATTTTAACCAAAGCGGCTATGACGGCAACGTCATTTCGCAGTTATGGACTCCGCTGGTTACGGTAGATGAGAAGGGACTTCCGCTGCCCAATCTGGCGAAGAGCTGGGATATTTCCAAGGATAATTTAACATATACGTTTCATCTGGTTCCCAATACCCAATTCAGCGATGGCTCACCTTTGACAGCAGAGGATGTCGCTTTTACCTGGACGTTAATCTATGACAAAGCCTATCCGGGCGATAGCCAAATCCGAAAGCTGAACATTAAAGGCGGCAAAGCCTATACGGAAGGCAAGGCACAACAAATTGATGGAATTAAGGTAATAGATCCACAGACTATTTCTGTGACATTGGAAAAGCCAAACGCGCTGGCTCTGACTATTCTCGGTGAATATGTATTGTCCAAAGCTTACTACGGCAAGGATTATAAGTTCGGACAGCTGGATTATTTTAAAAATTTGCATGGTAGCCCACTGGGGAATGGGGCATATAAGTTGGAAAAGTTCATTCCAGGGCAAGAAGTTCGTCTGGAGGCAAACGATCACTTTTTTAAAGGCAAACCGAAAACGAAACACTTCATATATAAAACAGCGGAAGGCGATGCTTGGCAATTCATCGAAACAGGGGATACCGATTTTGCTTCCTTTACCGCAACGCAAGAAAATATCGACAAGCTGAAAGGACTCGGCTTTTTGAATATTTTGCCTTATACACCGAGCACCTATGGATATTTGCAAGTCAATCTGGAAAATGAAAAGCTGAAGGATAAAAAGGTTCGTCAAGCGTTGACCTATGGATTGGATCGCAAAAGCATTTATGTTGACGCAGCACAGGGAGCAGGGGCGGTCGCCAACATTCCAGCTTCTCCTATATTCTGGTCATACACGACCGATGGAATCAATCCATACAACTATGACCCGGAGCAAGCGAAAAAGCTGCTGGATGAAGCGGGCTGGGTAGAAGGCAGTGATGGCATTCGTGAGAAAAACGGCCAGAAGCTGACCATTCACTTGCTGACCTCCAAACGTCCAGAAACAGACACCTTTATCGCGCTTGCGGCTGAAAACTATAAAGCGATTGGCGTTGACTTGCAACCGGAAATCTTTGCAGACTTTAATGCAATGGTCGCCAAAGTGGAAGGTAAAGATTATGATCTCGCCGCCTTCTCGACAGCCATGCTGACAGACCCATCTGATGGAATCGAGCCATTCGTCAATGGTGAAATCAAGGGATATAACAATCCGAAGCTCAAAGAGCTCTATGAAAAAGGTTTGGCTACGACGAATATGGAAGAGCGTAAGAAAATATATAAGGAATTATATGTACTGCTAAATGATGAACTACCCGTTATTTTCACCAACTACAAGAAGACTGTATATGCTTACAATGGTCGAATGGAACATGTAAAGGTCAGCCCATTCATTGGTTTGTCTGGTAATCTGTTCGAGTGGTCCCTTAAATAAGCCACCTTTGCGGGCCCCTTGTGAAGAACTTCAGGTTCGGATCAAGGGGTCTGCCAAATGGAGGACGCGTAATGAGTAGCCCGACCATGAATTGAAAGGAGTCTGTCATGAGCTCGTTTTTAACGAAAAGACTGACGTATATGATTATTATTTTGTTGGCCGCTTCGATGATGATTTTTTTTCTGTATGCCATGACACCGGGAGATTTCATTAGCGGTAATCTGAAGCTGTCGCCGGAGAGAAAAGCGGAGCTGAGGGAAATTTACGGGTTGAATAAGCCTATTCTTGAGCGCTACGGAAACTGGCTAGGCAATGCGCTGCATGGTAATTTCGGCTATTCGCTCGCTCAACAGAAACCGGTGCTAACCTTATTTAATGAATATATCTGGAATTCATTCTTGTTGGCCATTGTATCCACCTTCCTGACCTGGCTGATTGCAGTCATTATTGGTGTGGTTGCTGCTTACAAGCAGTATTCATGGTTCGATACGCTGGTCATGGTGGTGATTTTTGCCGCGATGTCTGTTCCCTCTTTTTTTATCGGACTGTATCTGATCAAAATTGCGGCGGTCGATCTGAAATGGCTGCCACCGGGCGGGATGCTCAATACGGGCAGTAACGCTACAGGCATGGAGTATGTGAAGGAGGTTCTCCAGCATATGACCTTGCCGGTGATCGTGATGACACTACTGGGTTTGGGTTCGCTGACCCGCTACTTCCGTAGCAATATGATCGACGTGATCCAGCAGGATTATATCCGCACAGCTCGTGCAAAGGGCTTAAAGGAAAGAAAGGTGCTTTTTACACACGCATTGAGAAATGCATTATTGCCTGCCATTACGCTCGTTGGCTTTGAATTGCCTGCGTTGTTTGGCGGATCTCTGATTATTGAAAAGATTTTTAACTGGCCCGGGATCGGTCAGCTGTACATGCTATCCTTTTCGCTTAGGGATTATCCGCTGCTGATGGGCTTCACGATGCTGATTGCCATATTGAGCGTGATCGGGACGCTGTTATCCGATATTTTGTATCGCATTGCTGACCCGCGTGTAAAAGTGTAAGAAGGAGGCTATGGAATGTCATCCGTGAGCAGTAATTTGAGCAAGAGCAACGGCAGACTGCGATTAAATGCCAAATCTTCAATGTGGCAGCAAGCGCTCCGGCAGCTGTTCAGAAACAAGCTTGCTATGGCTGGGCTGCTCGTCGTGGTATTTATGTTTTTGCTCTGTTTTATCGGTCCGTTATTTTCTCCTTATTCCGATAACAAAACGAACATATTAATAATGAACAAGGCGCCGAATATCCATCACTGGCTAGGAACAGACAAGCTGGGACGGGATGTGCTGACACGTGTGATGCAGGCAGGTCAAATTTCTCTTACTGTGGGTTTGGCTTCTATGGTGTTGTCTGTCTTTTTAGGAGCAACGCTGGGGGTTATATCCGCCTATTTTCGCGGAATTGCGGATCAAATCATTATGCGCATTGCCGATTTGCTGCTGACTATACCCAGTTTGCCATTGCTATTTATTATGGGTGCGCTGTTATCTGACTGGAAGGTTCCGCCTGATCAACGGATGTATATCGTCATGTTGATGCTGAGTCTGGTCAACTGGCCGGGGATTGCACGGATGGTGAGAGGTCAGATGCTTAGTTTGCGAGAACGTGAATTTATGCAGGCAGCGACGGTACTAGGACTATCGAATCGCCGAAAGCTTTTTAAGCATCTGCTGCCGAATATTTTGCCATTGTTGATCGTTATCGCTACATTGAACATTGGCGGAGCCATCCTGAGTGAATCTGTACTCAGCTTCTTTGGTCTTGGCGTGTTACCCACGACACCGACTTGGGGCAATATGATTGATGCCGCCAACAATGTACTGGATTTTCAGCAACGACCTTGGTTGTGGATACCACCAGGCCTGTCTATTTTTGCAACAGTCATCGCTATTAATATTTTTGGTGACGGGCTGCGGGATGTACTCGACCCGAAACATAAGAGGTAGGTGATCATGCACCATGGACAATTTACTTTCCATTGAACATTTAAGCACTCATTTTTATACAGAAGAAGGAACGGTCAAAGCGGTGGATGATATCAGCTTTCGCGTGAAGCCGGGGGAGACGGTATGCATTGTCGGTGAATCGGGCTGCGGCAAAAGTATTACCGCCATGTCGATCATGGGCCTGATTCAGAGTCCCGGTGGTAAAGTGGCTGGTGGAAGTATCCGTTTTGAGGAAACCGATCTGCTAGAGCTTAGTAGAAATGAGATGCGCACGATTCGCGGACATGAAATCTCCATGATTTTTCAGGAGCCGATGTCTTCATTAAATCCGGTGATGACCATTGGTGAACAACTGTCTGAGCCACTGATTGAGCACTTAAAGATGGGCCGAAAGCAAGCTCGCAAGCGGGCGCTAGAGCTGATTGAACAGGTCGGCATATCCCGACCGGAGCAGATTTTAAAAAGCTACCCCCATGAACTGAGCGGAGGGATGCTGCAGCGAATTATGATTGCTATTGCTGTTTCTTGCGGACCCAAGCTGCTTATTGCGGATGAGCCGACCACGGCACTAGATGTAACAATTCAGGCACAGATTCTCGACATGCTGCGTGAATTTAAAGCCCAATCCAATATGTCGCTCATGCTAATCACTCATGATCTGGGTGTTGTTGCGGAGATGGCCGATTATGTAATCGTGATGTATGCGGGCAAGATCGTCGAGGAAGGCGAAGTGGTGCAGCTATTCAATCACCCCAAGCATCCCTATACACAGGGGTTGCTCAAGTCCAAACCGGTGCTTAATCAGCGCCAAAAGGAGCTGTATTCCATCCCCGGACAGGTACCTAATCCACTGGAGCTGACGACTTCCTGTTATTTTCATGACCGCTGCGGGCATTGCATGGACATTTGTCGTGTAAAGGAGCCTACATTAAAAGAAGTTTCAGCTCAGCAGAAAGCATCCTGCTGGTTGTATGAGGAGGCGGTTGTTTATGGCTGAGCCGTTGTTGGAAATAGACCGTTTAAAAACATACTTCCCGGTGAAGTCCGGTTTTATGAATCGTACTACAGGGCACGTGCGGGCAGTAGACGATATAAGCTTTACGATCCGTCAGGGTGAAACCTTCGGTCTGGTGGGGGAATCGGGGAGCGGTAAAAGCACGGTGGGCCGCACAATTGTCAGATTGACGGATAAAACAGATGGTACCGTAAAATACAAAGGGGTGGATCTCCACAGCTTGTCGGCCAAAGGGATGCAGGAACTTCGTCCTAAAATTCAGCTGATCTTTCAAGACCCGTACAGCTCGCTGAATCCGCGTGTACGGATCGGAGATGCCATTGGTGAGGCGCTGCTCGACCACGGTATAGCTACCAAAGAGGAGGTCCGGCAGATCGTGCTGGACGTACTTAAGCTGTGTGGATTGTCGGAATATCATATCGACCGTTTCCCGCATGAATTTTCGGGAGGTCAGCGTCAACGGATTGGCATTGCCCGCGCGCTGGCGCTTCAACCGGATCTGATCATCGCTGATGAGCCGGTGTCAGCGCTGGATGTGTCCATACAGGCGCAGATTATTAACCTTTTTGCCAAATTGCAGGCCGAGCGGGGTCTGACATATTTGTTCATCTCCCACGATTTGAGCGTAGTTGAACATTTATGTTCTCGTATTGGCGTGATGTACCTAGGCTCTATGGTCGAAACAGCTTCGCGTGACGAGTTATTTGGCAATCCGCTGCATCCGTATACGAAGGCGTTGCTGTCGGCTGTGCCTATACCAGTGCCGAAGCTAAAAAGAGAACGTATTTTGCTCAAAGGGGATATTCCAAGTCCGGTGAATCCGCCTTCGGGCTGCAAGTTTCATACGCGCTGCCCCTTTGCAATCGACCGCTGTTCTCAAGAGATTCCATTCTATCGTGAAGCTCGCCCAGATCACTGGGTGGCTTGCCATTTGGCTGAATGAACGAAGTTAACTCAGCAAGTTTTGTGCCGTTGTCACGGCAGACCGTTCACCGCAATGAAACGGTTCTGCTAGAGCAACGGCTTTTTGCTGTATAGTGTTTTGAAATGTTTGAGTTGACAATCTACTTGAAGCAGAGGTATATTAAACATTAATCGTAATGGTTACTATTAAAACGCAAAAGCATGTCCATATTTGTGTCCTTCCGTCCCGCGATCGCGATGGGGAACCTTTATGATTGGCATATATAACAAGGAGGAGCTTTACATGGCCAAGAAGTCGAAAATCGTAAAAGAGAAGAAACGTCAGGAAATTGTAGCGAAATATACGGATTTGAGACGTGAATTAAAAGCAAAAGGGGACTATGAAGCTTTGCAAAAGCTTCCTCGGGACTCATCCCCAACCCGCTTGAAAAACCGTTGCGAGCTGACAGGCAGACCGAGAGGATACCTGCGCAAATTCAAGCTGTCCCGAATTGCGTTCCGCGAGCTGGCCCATAAAGGCCAAATTCCAGGTATTACGAAATCTAGCTGGTAATTTAGAAACCGATTAATTGTTTGTATGTTTATCTGATAGCAGGTTGTAACGAGAATGCTTCATGCCAGTAGGGTGGCGTGGAGCATTCTTTTTCGAAGGAATATATTATCATTTGTATTGATTCTCCTCAGTTGGTTAGGTAGAATATGGACGGGTTAAAAATAATACATAACAAGCGATTACATAATGTGGATATGTCAGATTATGTATACCTCAGGAGGAGCTACAAGATGGAAGTGAAACAGAGAGAGGACTCCTTTTGGAGTATGGTCAAAAAAGGAAATAAATCTTCAGGCTCGGCAGCGTTGGGTAATACCGGCATTGCCCTGATTAAGGGGATTGCTTTTGCCTTGACAGGCAGTGGCTCTATGTTTGCTACGATGATGCATTCCATTGCGGATGCAGTGAACCAAATGTTTGTATTTGCGGGCAGTGTATTGGCAGAGAAAAAACCTACGAAACGGTTTCCTACTGGCTTTGGACGGGTAATTAATCTTTTTTGTATGGTTGCTGTTATTGTCGTAACGATTATGGCCTACGAAACTGCATTGGAAGGAATTCATTTGCTACAGCATCCGGCTGAATCTGCACAAGGATTTTGGATTAATGTAGTGGTGCTGGTTTTGTCATTGGCGGTTGACGGATTTGTATGGAGCAAAGCGATGAAAGAAGTGCTGCATGAATCCAGAGTGGAAGCGAAGGGGCTAAGTATTTTTACTTCTGCCTTTCGTCATGTGGGACGTGCTGCGCCACCAACCCGTTTGGTATTCTATGAGGATTTGGTTGCAACGACAGGTGGGGTACTCGCCCTGCTAGCTGTAGTGGTCACATCGCTGACAGATTTTAAGTTGCTGGACGGAATTTCGAGTATTCTCATCGGCTGTCTGATGGTCGGTGTAGCGTTCCGGGTCGGTTATGACAACATGGTGGGCTTGATTGGTGTATCAGCACCTCCCGATATCGAAGAACGTGTGGCTTCCATTATCCTGGCAGATACACATGTGACCGATATTTCTCAAATGCGTATTTTGCAGGAGGGGCGTTACTATCACGTCGAAGGGGTAATTGAGCTTACTTCGGGCATGACGCTGGCCGATGCTGATGATATCAAATTTAGAGTCGAGGATGCTCTGCTGCGTGATCCTAATATTTCAGATGCCGCATTGGGGATTCTAGAGGATGACGGGATTAGAAACTGGAAACAAGAGAAGCCTAAAGCTTAGAAAAACGGACCAAAGCGAAACTGGACGGAGCTTAAGAATGTAAATAAGAACCTTCATGACCACGACAACGTGGCGTGGAGGTTCTTTTATATTTTTCCAATTGTATTCCTACCCCTTTGAATTTAGGCTGATTGTTAGATACAATGAAAGCGTTAACAAAAAGAGGGTGAAACGAATGCTTCTCATGGGGAGGAAATGCGAATGAGTCTTCTGAAGGAGGCTTGGCCTGCTTCGCGGCTCGTCAACGCGCTGGCTGGCGGAGTGCAGGGTTCAGCAAGACAACGGTTAAGGAGCAATTGGACCCAAAGGCTACGGGCAACTGTCGATAAACCGGCATTCGCCGAGCTTTGGAAGGACATCGAACGCATCTGCAATGATGTTCGGGAAGCGCCTTGGCCTGAACTACCATTGTCTCTGTTCCGGCAATTTGCTAATACAGGGGAGCGCAAGCCGTATGAGGATGTATACTTCGAACGGCGCGGACGACTAGTTGCTATCGTGCTGGCAGCTGTTGCCGATCCGGTGCCTCGGAAGATGAAAGAGGTGGAAAGCGGACTGCTGGACATATGCAGCGAGTACACTTGGGCGCTTCCTGCACATGTCAACGAAGAGGACACTGTAACACCGCCTTGGCAGCAGGTGGATTTATTCGCGTCCGAAACAGCGCAAATGCTGGTTGAAATTTTATTGCTGCTTGGAGAAAAGCTGGCTGATCACGTAGTCGTTCAGGTGTACAAAGAGGTTGAGCGCCGTGTACTGGAACCTGTTTTTTGGCAGCCTCATCATTATGATTGGGAAACGGCAGAGCATAACTGGTCGGCAGTATGCGCTTCGGGTTGCGGAATTGCTGCATTGCTGCTGGCAAAAGACGACTTTTCCAAAGCGGTAGCCATCGAGCGTATGCTGGGCGCACTGGATTGTTTTTTGGCAGGCTACAGAGAGGACGGGGGATGTCCCGAAGGCGTAGGTTATTGGGTGTATGGCTTTGGGTACTTTATATATTTTGCCGATATGCTGCGTGAGTTTACCGAGGGAGCTGTGGATATTTTGAACTCGGAAAAGGTAAGGCAAATCGCAGCCTTCGCAGAACGGATCCATTTGTCGGACGGTATTTTCGCTAATTATTCAGATAGTAGTGAAACTGAACGGTTACCTTCCGGACTCATCTCCTATGTGAATTTTTTGCAAGGACGCCCATCTACACTTCCTTTTCGCGTACCTGGTTTGTTGGAAGATCCGTGTCGCCGCTGGGCTCATGTATTGCGTAACCTAGTCTGGACGAACCCCTTGGTGTATGGATGCGGAGAAGCCGTAATCGATTATTTGCCGCAACTCGGCTGGTTGATGTGCCGTAGCCTCAGATCTAGTCATCATGGATCTGGGGGGCAGCAGGATCATTCAGATGCCGTACTTGCTTTTTCAGCCAAGGGTGGGCATAACAATGAGCCGCACAATCATAATGATCTTGGACATTTCGTCCTTCATGGCGGCGGCGAAAATCTACTCTGTGATCTGGGAGCAGGCTTGTACACGAAAGCCTATTTTTCGCCCGGACGGGAGTCGATTATCAATATTTCCTCCAGCGGCCATTCCGTGCCTATCATCAATGGGACCACACAGCAATCCGGAGCAAAGGCAAGGGCGGTTGTGCTGGATGTTGCTATGGATGAGCAGGAGGGAGCACAGACAGTCACAAGCTTTAAGCTCGACTTGACATCTGCTTATGCTGTTGATGAAATGGCAGTTTTCACCCGTTCCTTTGCCTGGAGTGTACTGGAGGGAAACGAGGGAGCAAGGCTTACTGTCACAGATCATTTTGAGTTTGAAACGTCTGGTATGAACGTGAAGCCGTGGGATGTGGAGGAGCTTTTGATCAGCCGTATTCAGCCTAATACAGGAGCAGGCTTCGTGGAATGGAAGGGAACGAATGCAGTGGTTAGGCTAAATTATGATGCTGGCGTGCTGAGGCAGAGGCTGGAGGCCGTGAAGCATATAGATCATGACGGAGTGCCCTTTGTATTTTATAAGACATCGCTGCACCTGGACTCCAATCGCTGGAGCGGCTCAACAAGTATCGAATGCAAACTATTTTTTACCATACATCAATCTTCATGTTGAATGGGAGGCATACAGAATGAATAAGCTTCAAACAGGCAGCGTATACCCTTGGCAGACGGAACTGGAGAGATTTATACAACAGGTGGAAAGCGCACCAAACCGAGAAAATGATGGATGGACACACGAGCGTAAGCTGGCTGTGCTGGAAAAGCTGGTTCGTGCATATGCCTTGTATCAAGATGAAAACGGAGCTATCATTGACCCTCATTCTGAAAGTGAACGGTATTACTCCACCCCATCCTATGCGTTGGCTGCGGCTGTGCTGGTCAAAGAAGGCCGGCATGATTTACTCGAATCTGCTGCTGCGGCCTTGACGCATAGCATAGCCTGTGTAGTGGACGAAAAAGCGCCAGATCATCACCCGGACTTTTTTCCAATTATGATGATGGGGGCGTATCGTATCCTTAAAAATCTGCTGCCAGAGCAAGCCACGGCTTGGAAGCAGCAGTTGAGCAGGATTCAACCTGAGCAGACTTACATTTTTACGATGAGCAAAATGAAAAATCCAAACCGGATGATCAACTGGAACGCGATCATGATTTCCGGCGAGTTTTTGCGTGCCACTGAAGGGATTGCAGCCGATTCTGAGTGGATGGAGACGTATATCCGCAACTACCATTTACCTCGCTTTACCGGTTTGGGGCTGTATCAAGATGGTCCGCTGGATCGGCCCAATAGCCCATTCGCCTACGATATTGTCACACGGTTTCATCTGGGCGTGATGCTGGAGAGCGGATATAATGGCGGCTGTGCTCTCGAAGTGCGTGACTACCTTCGCAGAGGAGCACTTAGCTCATTGCTGACTTTATCCCCACATGGGGAAATTCCTCCGCGTGGAAGAAGCGCGCAGCACCAATGGAACGAAGCGGCTGCGGCTTTTGTTTTTACAACACATGCTCAGCAGGCGTATACAGCAGGCGAGCATGGGCTTGCAGGTGCATTTCGACGGGCAGCAGATCTATGCTGGCAATCCATTAGCCGATGGCAGACCGATGATGGCAAGCTGCATATCGTTCGCAACCATTATTCGTCTGAGGCACGCCATGGCTTTGAGGTGTACTCGAATCATACCTGCTACAGTCTGTGGACGGCAGCGGTGCTGGCCCATACCCTCCTACATGGGAAGGAGATTGATCGTATTCCTCCGACCTCCATCCCGGCGGAGATCGGCAGTCGGGTGTTGGCAACGGACGGCTGGTTTCAGACCGTCATTGCAGCTGTAGACGGGCAGCAAATGCTTGTTCAGACCTCAATCAACGATCCGTACAATATTCCGGGCATCGTACGTATTCAACGTTCTGCGCTGCCGTCTCTGATCGGCCCATCCTCAGCAGGACACGCAGATCGCGGCTTTACGGGTTTCGCGGAGGGAGATATTTTCCCGCTGAGCTATACACCAGCCTGGCAAACCGAAGACGGAAAATGGCACAGCTTGTCAGAAGGAATCCCCGGTACATTGGAATTCGATCGTGATGGAGGGATTGATCCGCAGGATGGCGGAGGAAACGTACAGATGGAGCGCAGCTCAGCGTCTGATGGAGAGACAGATTTCACTCTGCTGTGGGAAGGTCCATTCCCGGGGGTTAGGGAAATCCGAACGCATTATCGTCAGGTGCCCGGCAAAATTGAAGTGTCGTATGAGCTTCAGGGCAATATTCAGAATGTGGGGGCACTTATTCCATTGATAGCGTATGACGGTCGGGAACGAAGTGTGATTCATCATGTGATGGCAGCCGGGGAAGAAACCGAAAGCATTCGTGTAGAATACGCAGGCGCAAGTCTTGAAGTCATTCCCACGACGGAAGGAACAAACGTCGTATGGCCGGATGAATTGACTGCCGTAGCCTGCCGAAATGGTTTACTTAAGGGAGCGCGTCTAGAGTGTGGCGGCAGTCGCATTTCCTTTATCATTCGGTTACCTGAATAGATAGTTCGGGAGCCATAGTTATCTTCAATCATGTGGAAAGGGAGAGGGAAAAAGGAATGACAAAATCAGAAGCGTGGCTGGAGCAATCGTGGGAGCTGGCATTGGATAAAACGCTTGCCTTGGCGGCAAGACTGGGGGACGCCTTTCCACATGTTGCAGAGGGTGGGCGTTATGATAATCGTGAGGAAGCGTGGTGGACAGCAGGCTTTTATCCGGGACTGCTATGGCTGGCCCATCGGGCACGTCCTGATTGGGAGTCTGCCAAAATTGCACAACGGTGTGAGGCCCGGTTGGAAAAAATACTCTATAATAGCGAAGCTGTAGACCATGATCTCGGTTTTATTTGGCTGCTCAGCGGTGTTGCCGCCCATCGGTTGACTGGAGATTCAGAGTCCAGAAGACGGGGGTTATTGGCTGCTAATTTGCTGGCTGCCCGTTTTAACGTAAATGGCCGCTTTATTCGCGCGTGGAACTTCCACTCGAAGGATATGGATACACGGGGTGTTGCGATTATAGACAGTATGATGAATTTACCCTTGCTCTATTGGGCCTCGGAGGAAAGTGGAGATCCACGCTTTGCGGCTCTCGCTGTCCAGCATGCAGATACCGTGGCACGTGAGTTCGTTCGTTCGGACGGCTCCATTGCGCATGTGGTTGAGTTCGATCCGGAGATTGGAAAAAAGGTCGCTGAGCATGGCGGACAGGGATTTGCTCCCGGTTCCGCCTGGGCACGTGGCACGTCTTGGGCTTTGTACGGTTTTACGCTTTCGTATGGATACACACGCGATCCGCGTTATTTAAAGGTGGCCGAGAACACGGCTGACTTTTTCCTGTCCCAGTTGGGCGATGCTTGTCTGCCAGTATGGGACTTTAGAGCAGTAGAAGGGCACTGCCAAGCATGGGATTCGTCGGCAGCGGCCATTGCCGCCAGTGGTTTGCTGGAACTGGCAAAATATTCGACACGTGCTGAGCCATTTACCAAAGCTGCAGAGTCCATCCTCCAGGGCTTACATCACACGTGTACGGCGTGGGGCGAAGAACATGAGGGATTGCTGATGAACGGAACCGTACATTATCCTGAGCAAAAACACATCAATGTGCCCATCATCTACGGCGATTATTTCTTTGTCGAAGCATTGGCAAAGCTGCGTGGTGAGGAAGGTTTGTTTAGTGTGGAGGGCAAAAAATATAGTGAGTAAGATGGTCAGGAACAAGCTCATTCGAGCTGAGTTGTTGCTTGTCAAATCGATATAATAACTAGTGAGGCAGCGTATGTGTAAACTCATTTACACATACGCTGTTTTTTATGCGTGAAAAGGCTGATTTTAATTCGATGCCAAAGTACTACGTGTAGGTAGATAAGAGACTGTAGCAGCGCTTATTTCGTGCCTAATCAGAGTGAAATCACGGTATATAAGCTCTTAAATCCTATAAAAATGTCCATTTTAATGCATGGAAATAGGTCTTTTCACTTGTATATGGCGTTTCTTCTTAAATTGACAAATTAGGGAAGTGAACCTATGATATCTCTTTGGGTAAAGGGATAAAATGGATTTTAACGAATGCAAAGGAGTTATGCATCATTATGACAGTAACAAGTGATAGTGTAAGAAAGATTTACGGAGGATTTTGGGTGAGAACGGCAGCGTTTGTGATTGATCTGATCATCCTTACTGCCATAATCCTTTCAATAGGGGGAGCAATTTACATCATCCCAGATATTTTGGGTATAAAGGAGACGGTGTTCATACAAGTACTGCTTATGTGGTGGCCGCTAATCTTTTGGCTCATGGTGCCATGGCTGTACTGTGTATTATGGGAGTCGTCGAAGGTAAGAGCAACACCAGGTAAGCTCGTGTTCTCTTTAGTTGTTGTAGATAAGGAAGGAAAGCGTCTTGGATTCTTACATGCCTCAGGGCGTTATTGGATTAAAGCCATTTCTTTTGTGATTTTACGTCTTATTTACATTGTGGTCGCTTTTACTGCGAAAAAACAGGGAGTCCACGATCTTTGTGCCAGCACCTTAGTTGTAAATAAAAAAGAGTTGCAGCGACATGAGCAGCAATCGTCCCTACCTCCAGTAGCTTCTAATAGAATGAATTAAGGAAATCGCCGTTGCAGATGATGGGACTATTATGTAATATAAATTAAATGATAATGATTATCATTTTCTATGAAACTACATAACTTGGAGGATACATCATATGCAACATATAAAAATATCGCCTCGATTCCCCGTGCTGACGAGTGTAATGCTCATTATAGCCATTGTATTTTCAGCTTGTAGCTCACAAGAAAATGATGCCCAAACTTCCCTTACGGCAGGACAGGCTACAAACAGCACGGAGCAAAAGGAAACGGCATCTACAACGCCGACCACCCGGGAATATACAGACTTTCAAAAACGTAAAGTCACGATTCCGGTAAATCCGCAGAAAATTGTTTATGTAGGCAGTGATCCAGGGGATTTGCTTGCCTTGGGTGTACGTCCAGCAGGTGCGAGTCTGAGTGTCATTCAGTCACAAATAGTGTACGCAGACCTTACCAAGGATATTATCGATATAGGCTACCCGGTGAATCTGGAAAAGCTGACGATGCTGAAACCAGACCTTATTCTTTTTGATAATTGGGATGTAAAGACGATTGATACGTTAGCTAAAATTGCACCTACCGTGGTTCTTAATTCCGAATTGGCAACTTTTGAACGTATGCAGGAGCTAGGTAAACTTCTTGGAAAAACTAAAGAGGCAGATCAGTTTAAAACCTTATATGACGAGAAGGCCAAACAAATGAAGGCCAAGCTGGATGTTGATATTAATCCGGGAGAGACAGCAACAGTGCTGTTAGTTATGGGGGATAACCTGTATGTTATGGGACATCAGGGTATATCCGTGTCGTTGTATGATATGCTCGGTTTTATACCAGCTTCCAAGGTACAGACAGACTTGATTGATAAAAAAGAGCGCTTTGCTACCATTTCTAACGAGGTACTTCCTTCATTTATCGGGGATGAACTCTTTATTCTGTCGGATCAGAGTGAAGAAACAATTGCAACGACCAGAAACCTGATGAGTAGTGAAGTGTGGAAAACAATTCCTGCTGTTCAGAATAAACGGGTATATACGCTTGACAGCTCGTGGAATTTTGATGATGCCATTACGAGAGAACGATTGCTGGAACAAATTCCAGATTTGATGAAGCAAAAGTAAACAAGGAACCAGCCAGTGCCTGAAAGCATTTGCTGGTTTCTTTGTTTTTTCATTATGGCAGTGTAACGTCCTCACAAACAAACCCCTCGACGTCCTATCTTTTATAGAATTTCATGAAAAATAAAAAATGTAAGTTATTCTTACAGTTTACATGTTCTTTTTAGCTTGTTTTGCGTTATAATGAAAGGATGCACATTATGAACGAATTGGAGGCACAGCCCGATTGACTACTTACCCTTTTGCCTTTGATCCGTCCAAGCCGTTTATTGAGCAGGCAAGTGACTGGATTGCAGATGTATTTTATGAAGTTTTGCCTGAAGTCGGCTTTGAGGTTCGGGATGAACAAATTTATATGGCATTCCAGTTGGAACGTGCCTATAAGGAAAAAAAGACCATTTTTGCAGAAGCAGGTGTAGGCACTGGCAAAACGCTGGTATACCTGCTGTACGCTATTGCATATGCCAGATACATGAGAAAACCGGCGATTATCGCCTGTGCGGATGAATCATTGATTGAACAACTGGTGAAGCCAGAAGGAGATATCGCCAAGCTGGCACGGCACTTAAGCTTGACGATTGATGCTCGATTGGGGAAGTCACCGGATCAATATATTTGCCTGAACAAGCTGGATGAGGGGCGAAGCGGACTGGATGAGGACGCAGATGTTTTCCGCGATATTTATCAGGGTCTGCCTGATTTTGTTCATTTTCCAGATACGTTACAGTCCTTCACTCCATACGGGAACCGGAAAGAGTATCCCGAGCTAACAGATGGACAGTGGAGCAGACTGGGATGGGATGTATTTCAAGACTGTCTCGTTTGTCATCAGCGCCATCGTTGCGGACAGACGTTGTCTCGTGATCATTACCGCAAAGCGGCAGATCTGGTCATCTGCTCTCACGACTTTTACATGGAGCATGTATGGACCTACGAAGCGAGAAAGCGCGAGGGTCAGCTGCCGTTGCTGCCAGAGCACAGCTCTGTTGTTTTTGATGAAGGGCATTTGCTGGAGACAGCAGCACAAAATGCGCTTACTTACAAGCTTAAGCACACTCAATTTGAGTCTATTATTACCCGACTGCTAGAGGGGGAAGTGCGGGAATCTCTGGCTATGACGATCGAAGATGCAATCTCCCAAAGCGAGGCATTGTTCGCCGCGCTCAATAAGAACAGTCAGCCAGTACAGGGGTCTAATCGCAAGGAGTTTATCCTGAATGAATCGTTGATTCGAGAGGTGAACCGTTTTGGTGAACTGATCGGCACGATCGAGGAAGAGCTTGTGTTTGAAAGCGGGTTATTCTCTCTGGATGAGTATCAAGTCAAAATTGTAGAAGAACATTTGGAAATGATTCAAACTGCTTTGGCTTTGTTTAAGCGTCCTGAACTTCTCATCTCGTGGGTGACGGAGGACCAGGATGGATTAACGCTTGTGGTTATGCCGAAGATGGTAAAAGAGATTCTCAAAGAACGAGTATTTGCGCAGCATATTCCAATCGTATTCTCTTCGGCTACACTTTCCGTGGAGGGTTCATTTGACTATATGGCGCAGAGTCTGGGTATCGAAAACCCGTTAACGTTTTCCGTCGCTTCACCTTATGACTACAGTGATCAGATGCAAGCTGCATTGTACCCGCTGCAAGCGGGACATAATCCAATCCAGAGAGCGCTGACGCTACTGAAGAAATCGCAGGGAAGAGCGCTTATCCTGTTTCCTTCTCAGGAGGAACTGACTGCCTTCCAAAGGGGACTCGCTGCTTACCCAGAGGCATCTGCCTATCGTTTTCTGTATGAAGGTTCGGCTGAAATCAGCCATCTGATCTCCGCTTTTCAGAATGATGAGGAGAGTGTGTTGTGCGCTGTTACATTATGGGAAGGATTGGATATCCCTGGACCATCCCTGTCACATGTTATCATCTGGTCGCTGCCATTTCCTCCGAACGATCCGGTTTTTACGGCTTTGCGCAAGGATGCAGCAGATCCGTTCAATGAGATAGATATGCCTCACATGGCACTTAGGCTCCGACAGGGCATAGGGCGTTTAATCCGCTCGCGTAATGATCAGGGCTGGATCTCGATCATGGGTCACGATTTGAATCGTCCAGAAGTACGCACACAAGTTGAACAACTACTGCCTGCGGGCGTAGAATGCACCGTAATTGAAGGAAAACCGGAGGGAATAAAAACATGTTGAATTTTACAGCATATACAGTAGATCAAATTAAAGATGCTTTTGGTATTTTGAGTGGACAGCGTTATGAATTTATCATTGAGATAGAGGTAGAGGAAGACGACGAGCTATACACTGAAAACGGAATATATATCCGTGCTCTTTATTTAGTAGACGAAGGAAAGACAGGACTGCTGAAGTATGAATTATTTGAAAAAGCAACGGATCGTTACATCGAGCTTGAACTTGAAGAGGATGAGCTGCAAGCAGTTGAAAACTTCTGTAAAGAACATGTACAGGATGGAGCAGTAAATTAACAGTAAGGGCACATAGCTAGCACAGCTATATATTGCAACCTATAATGAGGACATCAAGGAGCCTTGGCAATGACCAGGCTCCTTTTTTCTATGACCAGTGAAGTGAACCTATGTGCTCTAACGCAGTCTGTCCCACATATTCACCATAAACAGCATAATACCCGCCGCGAGTAACACCCATCCTATGACGACCCACACTCCAGCCTCTGCAATCGCGTAATTTTTACCTATAATCGCCAATATCAACATTGGCAGACTGATGTTATGTATCCAAAAATGGATACGTGCCAAAATCGTAACTGAAAGTGCAGGAAAGGCCACATAGATTAGACCTATGATCCCAAGAGTCGTCCAACCCAGGAAATGGATATGAGACTGAATAGGGGACAGGCTATAATCACCCGACACGCCAATGATTGCACTGAGCAGCGCACCGAGGGCAAAATATACGGCAGCTATCTTTAAGCATTGCTTACCCATAGCTAGCATCCTCCTATGTTAGAAAAGGGAATTTTGAGAGATTATTCTCCATCATATCGAGGCAGGATATCAAGGGTGTGGGTGTTGTGACTGGTCCATTTGACAAAAGCTTCAAATACACATAAAATCTTATTGCATCAATACTTACCGCATTACTATGTTTTTGGAGAAGACAGCGAATTTCTCCGACAATGGGCGCTAATTTTTGACCGTTGGTTTATTTTGGATTCGCCATTAAAAGGAGCTTGAAATTATGAATGTATATCGCAATACCCTTGAACTCATAGGGCGCACGCCATTAGTGGAGCTGAATAGCTATTCTCTATCCAGAGGAATTCGCCTGTTCGCCAAGCTGGAGTTTATGAATCCCGGCGGCAGCGTGAAGGACCGGGTGGGAAAGGCTCTAATTGAAAAAGCGTTAAAGACAGGCCAGTTGAAGCCGGGCGGGACTTTAATAGAAGCAACAGCAGGCAATGCAGGTATTGGTCTTGCGATGGCCGCGCTTCATTATGATATCTCGGTTATTTTTGCTGTGCCTGAGAAGTTCAGCCAGGAGAAGCAGGACCTGATGAAGGCATTGGGAGCACGCATCGTTCATACCCCGACAAGTGAGGGGATGAAGGGAGCCATTGAAAAAACAAAGCAATTGGCTGCTGAAATCAAAGACGCATACTTGCCACAGCAATTTAGCAATCCTGATAATCCAGAGGCTTATTATACGACAATGGGACCTGAAATTTGGAAAGATCTGGACGGAAAAGTGGACGTATTTGTGGCAGGAGCAGGCTCGGGGGGCACATTTATGGGAACCTCGCGTTATCTTAAGGAGCAGAATGCAGCCATTAAAACGGTCATCGTAGAGCCTGAAGGGTCCATTCTGAATGGTGGCGAGTCAGGCCCTCATAAAACAGAAGGGATCGGCATGGAATTAATCCCTGAGTTTGTGGACAAAGGCTTTTTTAATGCCATTCATACCATTAGCGATGTGGACGCATTCAACCGCGTCAAGGAACTGGCGGAACGTGAGGGTATTCTCGTCGGCAGTTCCTCCGGTTCAGCCCTGCACGCTGCTTTACTGGAAGCAGAGAGCGCACCGGATGGTGCACATATTGTCACCATTTTCCCAGATAGCAGTGAACGTTATCTGAGCAAAAAAATATATGAAGGCGGGATTTAAAATGAGACGCAAAACAAAACTGATTCACGGTGGACTCCCTACCGATCCTCATACTGGTGCGGTTAACGTTCCTATTTATCAGGTAAGTACTTATGAGCAAGAGGAAATCGGCGTTCATAAGGGATACGAATATTCGCGTACAGGCAACCCGACTCGGTTTGCACTGGAAGAGCTGATCAAGGAACTGGAGGAAGGCAAACGTGGTTTTGCTTTCGGTTCCGGTATGGCAGCGATTCATGCAGTATTTTCCTTGTTTAAAGCAGGGGATCATATTTTGTTAACCGATGATGTATACGGGGGCACTTATCGTATTGTAAGCAAGGTGCTTAGTCGGATCGGGATTGAGTCCACATTTGTGGATACAACTGATCTGGAGGCTATTTCCCAAGCAATCCGTCCCAATACGAAGGCATTGTATGTCGAAACACCAACCAACCCGCTGTTGAAAGTTACTGATATTCGCGCGGTTTCAGAGCTGGTGAAAAAGCATGAGCTTTTATTGATTGTGGACAATACATTTGCTACCCCTTACTGGCAGACGCCAATTACACTCGGGGCTGATATCGTCGTTCACTCGGCAACCAAATATTTGGGTGGACACAGCGATGTTGTAGCCGGTTTGGCTGTAGTCAACAGTGAAGAGCTGGGCGAGCAGCTTCATTTTCTACAAAACGCCATTGGCGGTATTCTCGGCCCGCAGGATTCCTGGTTATTGATCCGCGGTATCAAAACCTTGGGTCTGCGTATGGAAGCAATCGAGAAAAATGCAAAGGAAATTGCAGCCTTTTTGGAAAAGCATCCGAAGGTTAGTAAGGTGTACTACCCTGGGTTGGAAAGCCATGCACAGCACGAGCTGTCCAAAACTCAAGCTGAAGGCTTTGGCGGCATCATTTCGTTTGATGTAGGTAGCGATGCCAACGCGGTTGCCCTCCTGAAAAAAGTGCAGTATTTTACACTGGCTGAGAGCCTGGGAGCGGTTGAAAGTCTGATTAGCGTTCCGGCACGTATGACGCATGCCTCCATTCCCGCAGAACGTCGCGCAGAGCTAGGTATTACCGAGGGCTTGGTACGGATTTCGGTTGGGATTGAAGATCTGGAGGATTTGATCGAAGACTTGCAATCAGCATTGTAAGAAAATAAGCATAATGATCCAGAGAGGTGGCAGAAGCTGCCTCTTTTTTTGTTGTGAGAATAGCTTCTTTTTTGGAAAGCACAAAGGAGTACATAGAGGTGACAACGAATAGTTTTATATAGTTCATTTGAAGGTTAAACCGAATATAACGCGGCTACGTCTCTGAGGAAACAAAAACCTGGAGGGGGAATGTTATGAGGTTCACACATCTGGAAAAGGCAACTACTGTGCTGTTGGATCATCCGGTACGTCTGGCGTCTGCTTATGCAGTCGGTCCAGTCGAGCTTCCGGAAAATTGTGGTGTGGGCAGGGAATGGTCTAGTCATTTTACGCATGAGGAATGGAATTTGGAAAAGGCTTGTAGTGAAGATGGAATTGAGCTTTCAGCAGGGGGAAGGGCAGCATGCCGGTTATTGACCGAGCTTGATCCCCGGACCTCTGAACTGAATCTAGGTGTTTTTCCGCCTTTGGCTGAACAAGAAAGACTTTTGCTGGTTTCAAATCTACGTTGTATGACAGCACAGGAAGTGATTTTCAGACCGTTTGAAGGAACTGGACAAATTTGGATAGATGGAACATTGGTATATGCAGAATCTGGACCCTTTCGCTTATATCTGGAGGAAGGTGACCACACGGTCGTTATCATTGCTGCGTTTATTCCTGATGAGGCTCGTTCTATTCGTATCAGTGGAAATCAGGTATGCGATGAACCAGATGTGATAGAACTGCATCGTGAATTCGTAGAGCGTAATATACGTAATCATATGGCTTGGTTAGAAGTTGAGCAAAGTGCTGGCAGGGAAGGAGAAAACAGCCCGATCCTATTTTACTTGCTGCGTAAGGATCGGATACTTCTTCCCTCAGATCAAACGTTATGGGTCGAGGTAACGAATGATGAGGGTATGAAGCTGGATCGGTTTACAGCCCATTGGGAGCAGGAGCAAAGCTACGCCTGGGATGAGGAGAAGGCCAGGAAGACGGGAATGCTGCACTTCACCGTTACATATCGGGATCATGAGGCCGTAGAACATCATTTTGTGTATTCGGTACTTGTGCGGCCTTTGTCAGTCGTCGTGGAGTGCTTACAGGAAGAGTATGATCATTTCATTCAAGCCTGCGCCAAAGATGTTCTTCATTCTGCGCAGAAAATACAAATAGAGGGCCTGCTTGAGGAATTAAAACGATTAACGGATTTGCCGGAAGATCCTTTTGAAATTTGGGATTCACGGGTGGTGCGTGAATATATCAAGCTATTAAAACAAATTTTTATGCATGGACATACCGAACAGTCACAGCACCCATCGCTGCTCCAGAAAGAACATATTTTTTTGACGGCTGACGGCATTGGCGAAGGTTTTTTTGTCTCCCGTTTGGACAATAGTTTACAACGGTATACAATCCAGCTTCCCAGCAACTACACGGCTGAGCGACGGTATCCTCTGATCGTTCTAATGCCTGGCAAGCGATATGAGCTGGGGCTACCAGATTTTCAGAATAGAGGTTTTGGGCAGGGCTGGGAAGACGAAGCTATATTTGTTACTTTTTCGTGTCGTGGCGTTACGCTGGGCAGTTATATTGGAGAAGCAGCTTTTTTGGAGGGACTAGATGTCATACTGCAAGCGTACCGAGTGGACGAAGAACGTATCTATCTGACGGGTTACTCGAATGGCGCATATGCTGCCTGGGCGATGGCACAGGCTTATCCTTCTCGGTTTGCAGCTATTGCAGTAATCTCAGGGACGCCACATCCCAAGCATCTGAAAAATTTGATCAATATGCCAATATTAGATGTATGTGGTGACCAGGATTATTTATTTGCCCAAGCATACACAGCTCCTGTAACAGAGCTTTCATCGAACCATTTTAAAGGTGTGATAGAGCGGCAGTCTAATCATTGGGATACGCATGAGTTAAGACTTTTGGACGGCATACTGGGTTGGCTTATGCAATGGAAAAGAGATGTCGTGCCTCAGCGTATTGCCTATCGGACGGAACGTGGCAGACATAATCGAGCTTACTGGCTGGAACTGACGCGCATGGATGAAAACGAGGAATATGCGGAGTTGTATGGCGAAATGAGCTCCACTGGTGAATTGGATATTGAGGCTGTTCACGCAGAAGAATTTGTGATTCATCTCTCGCAAGAGGACATGTCCTTTGAACTCGCTCAGGTTCGTATTGGAGCCCGCATTTTCATGTTGGATTTACGAGAATACAGCCGCTTTCGCTTTGTTAAAACACACTCGCACAAACGCCCCTCACCCGAATACCGTTTGATTGCTGAACGGGAGGGAGGGAGCAGTGAGGACTCCACCAAAAATGCGGATGCAGCTAAGAGTATTGCGGGTTTGCAAAGCGTGGGAAGAAATGGTGCTAGTCATGGTATGGGTGTACTTGACGTTTATATGGATCGACTTCACATTGTCCTTCCATCCAGCTATGCTACACCGGAGGAGGAGCAGGCGGTGAGACGGACGGCGAACGCCTTGGCTAGCCCACGAACAGCGACTTGGAATCCGTATATCGGTGTTCATTATCCGGTGGTGTCTTCTAATGATATTTCAGAGAAAGAGCTAGCTGAAAGCAACGTGATTTGTATCACTTCGGATTTGTCCAGACATGAGTTGCTTCAGAAGTATCAAGCGCATCTTCAAATTGCATGTACCGAGGACGGGTATACATGGGGTGACGATTTTACGACAGGCGAGTACTGTTTGTCATATATTCAGCCTAGCCCATGGTCAGCAACCCAGCAGATGCTTGTTGTAGCGACCAATTCACCCCGTCTGCTGGGTAAAAACCTTTTTATGCGCAGACTGATTATGCCCGGATATTTTAATGGTCTACACCCGTATTTGAATAAAGAGATTATTGTGTATGATAGCAAGGGAGTACGAGCATTTAACTTTACTTCCATTAGGCATGCGCAGCATAAGCTACAAGGCCAATGAAAGATTCAAGTGTGTTATCATAATCCATATAAAAAACGTCTTGATGCACCTTGGGACTAACCCCTGTTTGTGAGACAGGGATCAAAACACCTTTCAAGTTTAGGCAGCCAGTCGTCGGAAATCTACGGGCGACTGGTTATTTAGTTTCGTTTGAATCCGAATTGAGTTATAAAGGGTGATGTGGTCTCGAACGGTCTATTCAACGATTCCAGTCGTTGTATAGATGAGATCTTCAAGGTAGAACGTTTCAGATTTTAAGGTGGAATGAAACGATTCGATGGGGGCATGATCAGCGGGCGTTCCTTTACGGAACATGCTCATGGTCATGCCTTTTCTCATTACTGCTGCTTGATAAGCGGTGTGACGGATATACGCTTCCCTGGTCGCTATGAAGCAGCATTTTTGTCAGTTTTGGAAGTTGATTCAACGTATTCAAATAGGTGATGTCCGTGACGAGCTTTTGCAGGGGCGCTTCGGCATGGAATTGCCGCTTTAGTAGATTTTCTGCTGGATGAGCGGGCTGCCCAGTGACCTTTCGTTTCTTCATCCTCACGCGGCACTGTAGTCCATCACGCTGCATCATCCGCTGAACCCGTTTGTGATTCATTTTTTGCTCTGCCCGAAGGAGTGCGGTTTTCCGGTACCATACCGAAATTTATGACGGATGCAAAGCTCACTGATTTTCTCCGCCACAGCTTCTGTGTGCTCTGTCTCCACGGCTGCTTCCAGCGGTAGTAGGTCGCTCCTTGCGATCCCGAGCCATGTACAAGCCTCAGACACTGTCACTTCGTCTCGAATGGATTCAATCCAGGCAACGACGACTTCTGGTTCCACCTTTCCACTTCCTTGTACTTTTTTAGCAGGTCCAATTACTGCTTCAGACGATGCACTTCCCCTTTTCGATACCGCCTCATCCATGTTTTTTTCTGTGTCTTATTCCGTATTCCCAACTGCTTCATAACCTCTCTTACTGGAACTCCTGCCAATCTCATTTCTTTTTTTCATTATCGAGAACACGAATTACGCACACCTTCTTATATTTTTTGCAAATGAATTTTCGAATGATTCAGACCTATCATGCAATATAACTTCTCAATCCGCCAAGCGAAAGAGGGTGGGCTAACAGCGGTTAGAACGTAGCTCAGCAAGCACGTCATATAAGACAGTTTACAGTTTGTCATGCGGTATATGTGACAGGTCCAAGTACGATGTCATCAAAAGCTTGGCGGTTTTATCACTGTTCGATTTAACAATATTGGAGATAAGGTGAGGGGGTAAAGCAGAACAACATTCTAAAATATTGGAGCGATTGCGTTATGAAATCATTCACCATTCGAAAAGGAGTAGCACTTACTTTGATAGCTATATTGGCGGGTACACTGGCTGATGGAACTGTCCACGCAGAGGGTCAGACGGCAACTTATCAAGCTATTGATAAAGCTGCCAACACCGACAATATTTTATCGTCGGAGTTCGCAAAAGAATCCAAAAAAGAACTCAACGAGAAAGAAAAGAAAAGAAAGCATCGGGAAGAAGTCAAACGCGTCATGGATCAAGTAGTTACTAACAAAAGAGTTCCAAGTGTCGTGGCAGGCGGGCTACAGGATGGGGAACGCTGGTCCTACGCTACGGGTACAGCCAGTTTCGAAGTACCACGCCCGGTGGAGCCGGATTTTTCATTCCGTATTGGAAGCATCACGAAGACATTCACTGCTACCGTTGTATTGCAGTTGGCTCAGGAGAAAAAGTTGAACCTGGATGATTCGGTCGAAAAATGGCTGCCAGGGGTCATAAAGGGTAATGGGTATGACGGCAACAAAATTACGATTCGTCAGCTATTGAACCATACAAGCGGGCTCGCGAGCTATACTGATCTTGATTTTCGAGATATTACCTTGCCTCAAAATCCATTCCGTTACTATTCGTCCGACGAGCTTATCAGCATGGGACTAGCGAAGCCGCCTGTATATGCGCCAGGGAAGGGCTGGAACTATTCGAACATGAATACTATACTAGCCGGTCAAATTATTCAGAAGGTAACAGGAGATACGTATGCGGAGCAGATCAGGAAACGGTTGATCGAACCGCTCGGCATGACAGGGACATTTGTAATGGAAAATAGTCACAATATTCCAGGTAAGCATGCCACAGGATATAATATGGACAGATCGGGTCATTTGTATGATTTAACAGAAATGAGTCAATCATGGGCAAATGCAGCCGGAGATATAGTCTCAACAACTAAAGATTTGACCACCTTCTTTAGTTCGCTGTTGGGCGGAAAGCTTCTAAATCAAGAGATAATGGACCAGATGTTCACGACAGTAGATTCACCTATAGGTAAAGTCGGACTAGGGATTTATGAAATAAAAACAGCTGACGGGCAATCATACTGGGGGCATGCCGGCGGTACTTTCGGATTTGAATCGAGAGCCTTCGGATCTTTAGGCGGGCAGCATATTTTGGTAACGTGCATCAACTCGGTAGCCCAGGAAGTGGAGCTGGCTCACAATAAAATAATCGATAAGGAGTTTGGTCGTTAAGTTTAAAGCCGACATCGTGCCCTTTATTTGAGGGCGGATGTCGGTTTCTGCTATGGTTAACTCCCGCCAACAGATTCTTTACCGCCGAGTCATAGAAGTCGAAGAGCAAGGGAGTCAGGAAGCACAAGAAGCAAAAACTGAATGTGACCCCTATATCGTGAGTACCATCGGGAAATTCATCAGCTACACGATATTCTTCATTCGCGCCATTTCTATTGCTTCTTCGCGGTTGTTGACGCCGAGTTTCGAGTAGAGAATCGAGCAGTAATTGCGGATCGTTCCCTCCGATAAAAATATCTTGACGGCGATCGATTTGTAGCTCAGTCCCGCTCGACAGATGCTTCAGAATCTCCATTTCGCGTTTTGTAAGCCCGTACGGTAGTTTCCCTGACTTGAACCGATTTTCTCCAACTGCTCACGTTGACACTTCATCTCTTCGAAAACTCGCGTAGCGACTGATTGGTCGATCCAGGTTCCTCCATTATAAATAAGTTTCAAGGCTTCCTTCATCTCCCGCGAATGAATCGACTTCAGCATGTAGCCTTCTTCCCCGCGTTCCAATGCAGTCGCTGCCTGCAAGAAATCCTTAAATGTTGTCATGAATAAACCTTCATATTAGGCCAGCGTTGTTTCATCTCAAGTAAAGCTTCAATCCCATCCATTCCCTGCATACGAATATCCATTGCACGATATCTGGTTGGGAGGGATCACAATGTTCTAATGCTTCGCGCCCGTCCCCGGCTGTATCAACGACGTTAAAATCAGCATGTTAAATCCAAAATTTAACTCAATCTGTCGGTATAGATCAGCTAGCGATAAACTCATACGGGAGACGATTAGCAATCCAACCGTTCAATACCGGAATACGATTCCGCTAAGGATACCTGTCCACACATAGGTTCTTCGACTGCTCGTCAAGCCGATAGCTATCGTGAGTAAAACAAAAGACCAAAGCAATCCCGGGGCTGCGTAGGCTAAATAAAGATAAAAAAGCCCATTACTGTGACTTCGATTGTGAGATACCAGTCTTCTTTCCTATAGAGGATGATTAATGGAACGAGATAAACGACGAAAGCAAGAGAAAGTACAACCCAAAGCGACACAACGGTCAATGACGGATCTACAAAACCAGCGCTCGCGATAATGACTAGCCAAAGCGTGCGTATGGCTACAAGTATCCAATCATACCAGAACCTTTTTTTCATTATCGAGAACACGAATTACGCACACCTTTTTATATTTTTTTGCAAATCAATTTTCGAATGATTCAGACCTATCATGCAATATAACTTCCCAATCCGCCAAGCGAAAGAGGGTGGGCTAACAGCGGTTAAAACGTAGCCTAGCAAGCACGTCATATAAGACAATTTACAGTTTGTCATGCGGTATATGTGACAGGACCAAGTACGATGTCATCAAAAGCTTGGCGGTTTTATCACTGTTCGATTTAACAATATTGGAGATAAGGTGAAGGGGTAAAGCAGAACAACATTCTAAAATATTGGAGCGATTGCGTTATGAAATCATTCACCATTCGAAAAGGAGTAGCACTTACTTTGATAGCTATATTGGCGGGTACACTGGCTGATGGAACTGTCCACGCAGAGGGTCAGACGGCAACTTATCAAGCTATCGATAAAGCTGCCAATATCGACAAGATTCACATAGAAATATCATTTCAGTTTGACAATTTCAATAAAATTTGTCAATTAAAATAAGAATGAGGGATGGTTGGATCAATGTTTCTTCGTTTACGCAAATCTTCAATGCAGGCGGCCTGGATGGTGTGGGAAAGAGGGTTCGAGTGGATTTCACGCTTTCGCGGCTCGCATACATCGCACTTTGGAATTTGCAAAGTCATGATTAAGAAACACCGAGGGGAGAGCATCGTCTGTGCGGACTCCACCATCATCGATAAAGGCGATCTGGTCGGGGAACTCCATCTCAATAATGAAACGATTCTGACGCTGATCAAATCCGAAGACTCAGACCGCGCGGCGCTCGTGGCGGCCCGGCTTACACGGAAATCCATGCAGCAGATCAGCGAGGCATTCGCAAGTCAGCCGGAGTTCAGAGAGGTGAAGGCGTTAGTCGGCATTACGCTGCTTCATCGTGGTTTGATACATGGTCTTGGTTTCGAACAACAACCGATGAAGTCCGATCTGCTCCAACGCATTACAACGGCTTATCTACGATTATTGTTATCCGTCATGCACCCTGAAGGCAAGAAGCGGATTGGCCGCAAGACCGAAAAATTGATACCGATGATGCTGATTCACTCCCGCAGCTCGTTGAGGAACCGATTTATGACGGTGAAGAGGCAGTCCATTTCAAAGGAGTTATGTCTACCCAAACCATGCTCCAATTAATTAAAACAAAAGAAACTAAGAGCGTGGTGAGTAAGTTCTTGGAGGGCGGTATGGAGTTGGAACACAGCGAGTGGAAACCCATACCGCCCGGAGGCAACCTATTTTTCATCATGCTCTGTAACAAAGGCGGGATAGGCATTCATGGATAAAATTATGGAATTTTTACAGAACTTCGGAGCGACGGGACTTTTCATTCACGCTATGCTTGATGCGATTATTTTCCCCATCCCGGCGTTCTTCCTGCAGCTTTCTTTAAGCGCGGTGCAACCGGAGTCGGCTTTATGGCTCGCTACGGTTGGCTTTGCAGGAAGTCTGCTTGGGACACCGATCGGTTATGGGATCGGCAAGGTGTCGGGAAAGCATGTTATGGGCGGTGTAATGAAGAAAAAATGGCTGGATTCGGCAAGCGACTTATTTGCCCGCCGCGGCGAGGCCGCAATCCTGATCGGATCGTTCACTCCGATCCCGTTTAAAATATTTACGATTTTATCCGGATGCATGAATTATCCGTTATGGAAGTTGCTCAGCTATGCGGCCATTGGCCGAGCGGTGAAGTTTTATGTAGTCGGTTTTCTCTTCTATATATATGGCCGCGCGGCAGAGAATATGGTGAACCAAGTTCTCACGATTACGCTGGTGGGCGTTGGTGTAGCGATTGCTGCAATATGGTTCTTGATACGGAAGCTGTCTGAGTGGAGGAAGATAAGGAATGAACATCAGTCAATCGAAAAAACAGGGAACGGAGGTGAAAAGCAGGATGCAGTGGATAAGGCGAATTGATCAAACGATGTTCTTCTGGTGCAACCATCGGCTGAGCAGTCGGACCCTGGACCGATTGTTCGGATGGATTACCCATTTGGGCGGAGCTTTGTTTACCATCATTTGCGCAGTGTCCTTGGCATGGTTCGCCGAGGGGGAGTTCAGCAGAATCGGGCTACAAAGCTTGATCGCACTGGCCGTTAGCCATATCGTTGCTGTCCTGATCAAGAAAAAGGTGCGCAGAGACCGGCCTTTCCGCAAGCTGGAGCAGGTAAAGGTAGGCAAATTCCCGTTGAAGGATTATTCCTTCCCGTCCGGCCATACAACCGCTATTTTCGCCTTGGTTACACCTTTTATGTTGGCCTCATCGCCGGCAATTATGCTTGTCTTGATTGGTCTGGCCTTGTTGGTGGCCATATCCCGGGTTTATTGGGGCTATCACTATCCGATCGATTGTGTGGCTGGTGGGATGGTCGGATTCCTAACGGCGGTGCTGGTTGTTTTGTTCATGCATAGTTAAATTTCACGAGGGAGGCGATTGTTGATGAATAGCATGAAACGGGAAAAGCTACTGATTCTGTCCGGCGCGCTCGGGGATGGACATATGCAGGCGGCCAAGGCGATTTTGGAGGCATCGGTGCTGTACAAACAGGGAGTAGAGGTGGTCGACTTCATGCAATGGATCCATCCCCGCATGCATGTGGTTGAACGGTATTGCTTCCTGCAATGGGTGAAGCATTTTCCTTCCTCATACGGATATATGTATCAGAAGACCCGGACGGACAGTACACTTACTTTCTTCCTGAAGCATTTTCTCACGACCAGCCTGCAGCGGCTGCTCAAACTTCTGAATGAGGAACAGCCGACGTTGATTGTCAGCACGTTCCCGCTGGCATCAGCCGCCATTTCCTTGCTTAAGGAAAAAGGGATGACGGATCTGCCTGCGGCAACGGTCATTACCGACCATTCCGATCACAGCTATTGGATACATCCGTCTACGGATCTGTATCTGGTTGGTTCTGAAGGCGTGCGTGCAGCTCTGCAGAGAAAAGGCGTTGCTGACCACAAAATCGCTGTAACGGGCATCCCTGTTCGCCCATCCTACAGTCAGCATGACAATAAAGACCGGCTGCGCGAGAAGCTGGCCTTGGATCTTGACGCCTTTGTCGTGCTGGTGATGGGCGGCGGCTGCGGGATTATCGATAAATCCTTCATCGAGCAAATGCAATCTGACTCTTTTCCCCCTAACGTGCAATTTGTCATTGTATGCGGACGCAATGTGAAGCTGCTGTACCGCCTGCATGAAGCGTTGGGAGACAGGGATAACGTCATGCTGACAGGCTTCCTGGAGGGAATCCATGAATGGATGGCGTCCGCAGACGTATTGATTACCAAGCCGGGCGGACTGACGACCTCCGAAGCGCTGGCGCTTCAGCTTCCCATGCTGCTGCTGGAGCCACGGCTGGGGCAGGAAAAGGATAATGCCGATTATTTGATTCAAACGGGAGTAGCTTATCTATGTCAGATTGACAATTTGCAGGATCAGCTTCAGCGGCTGGTTCAACAGCCTTCCCTATTGGAAGAAATGAGGGAGAAAGCAGGGCTGTGCAGACAGCAGGATTCCGCCAGACATGCGGTCATGCAAATTCTGAGCATGCAGAACGATACACAGGAAGAAAAATGGGTTTGCTCCTTGCAGCAGTATGCTTAAGCTTAATTTTCACTAAGGGGGATAAAGACGTTGCTTGTTAAATATTTGATGATTGGGCTCATAGGCTTCATCAGTCTGTATATGTTAATTCCAAGTTTTCTGCCGCGAATCATCAGATTTGGAGCCTTTCGTAAGGGAACCACCAAGAACCAGGTAGCGTTCACGTTCGACGATGGGCCGCATCCGAGGTATACACCGGAATTATTGGATTTATTGCAGGATTATCAAGTGAAGGCCACATTCTTCGTGCTTGGCTCACAGGCGGAACTGCACCCGGATCTGATCAGAAGAATGGATCGTGAAGGTCATCAGATTGGAATCTACAATTATGATCACATCTCTAATTGGCTGATGCTTCCCTGGACGGTGCGGCGTGATCATATGAAACGGACCGCAGATATTATTGAATCCATAATTGGAAAAAGGCCGGATCACTATCGTCCGCCATGGGGGCTCATGAACGCTTTCGATTTCTTTCATCCCAAATCGTACCGCATCGTACTCTGGTCCTTGAAGGCGGGGGATTGGCGCAGCAGAAGCTGCCGCAAGAAGTTGAAGGCAACGCTACTGAACGGAATTACGGACGGATCTGTTATTTTGCTGCATGACAGCGGAGATACGCCGGGAGCGGACTGTCACGCGCCATATTTTATGCTTCGGGCTCTGGAGGAAGTACTGCATCAATTACAGGGACGCAACTTGCAATTCGTTCGTCTAGATGAAATGGCTTGATAAGTGAAATGAGGTGACACTAGTGGGAAAGGAACCACAAATTTTAATTTTAACGGCCGATTACGGAGAAGGTCATCATCAGGTGTCCAAGGTATTGCAGCAAAGCTTGATTCGCAATGGTTATAGCCAGGTGGCGGTTGTCGACTTGTTCCGGGAAGCTTATCCTGTACTGAACAAAATAATCCGCTATCTGTACCGGCAAAGCCTGTATGCAGCCAGCCTGGGCATTCCCTATTACGGATGGACCTACCATCTGACCAACCAGCTTCCCATGAAGGGAAAGATCGCAGCCTGGATGAACAGTCTTGGCGGCGACAGGCTCAAGAAAATCATCCTCCAGTACCAGCCGGAAGTCATCATTTATACATTCCCGTTCGGCAGCTTGCCAAGCAGCGAGGCATTATCTGCGATCCGTCCCCGGACTGCGATTGTCATAACGGACTTTGACGTTCACCGAAGATGGCTGTTCGCCAAGCCGGATCATTATTTTGTCCCTACCAGCGACGTGAAAGAGGCTATGGTCAGGCAGGGCGTCCCCGAGAGTCGTATTACCGTGACCGGGATTCCGGTCAAGGAGTCATTTTATGATGCGGCAATGATCGGTTCTGGCTCCGTTAAAGAAATAGATGAGCATGTGATTCTGCTTATGGCTAACGTCTGCGGCACATTGCATTCGCTATCGAAGCTCATCGGGAAGCTGCTGCTCTTGTCAGGCGTCCGCATTCAAGTGATTTGCGGCCGGCAGGAAGGATGGAGACGGAGGCTTGCGGAGAGCTGGGAGGATGATGCAAGAGTGGATGTATTCGGCTTCACCGATCAATTGCATGTTCTAATGAGCAGCGCCTGCTGCGTCATCACGAAAGCGGGAGGCGTTACACTATCCGAGACGATTCAGGCCGGGGTTCCGATTTTCATCCTAAATCCGTTTCTGGGGCAGGAGAAGGAAAATGCCCTGTACTTGCAGCGCAAAGGAGCGGCAGTCGTGGCCTTTACGATTCATGATCTGGTGTTGCAGATACAAGCGATGATCTCCTCTGAGCCGATCAAGCAGTCGATGATGAACGGGCTGCTCGCAGTAAGGCAGAAAACGTCTGCGGACCATATTGTCCGGCATTTGTTTCCTGAGGCAAGTCCCTTAAGAAGGGGTGGAATATGATGAGCGGGAGGAGCGCGTTCAAGCTTTCTACTCTGACGCTGTTCACGGTGCTTTTTTGCACAGAGTTTGTCCGAAGCGCTTTCTTGTTCTCGTTTCTGCCGAACTTTGCCGTCAACGAGTCGGGGCAAACCGTTGCTTTGGTCGGTCTTGCCGTCTCACTTCATTATACAGCCGATACGCTGATTAAATGTGTGGCTGGATATTTGCTGGACAGGTTTTCGCTGCGCTGGCTGCTGCCCACCACTTTCGTCCTGATGCTGTCCGGACTAGCCGTCGTGTTCTTTAGCCCGTATGCCTGGGGGCTCGTTGTCGGTTCCGTGATGCTTGGGATGGGGGCGTCGCCTATATGGCTGATTTGTCTGGAGAAAATCCGGCTGACGGAGCGGGCGGCCCAGATTGGGGCGATATACACTGTGTGGCTGGCCTGCATCGGTCTGGGGCCGGTCACAATCAATCTCACCTTCGATTATGGCTTCGAACCTGCCTTCCGGCTGATGGTTGCGCTGCTCGCCGTCGGCTGCATCGCATCGTTCGGGATTAACAGAACAACCTCCTTGCGTCTCCAGAACGTCAGCTTTGCCGAACAAGCGGCAGGACTGCGAAGAAGACTCGTTCAGCTGAAATGGCTGCTGCCAGGCATGGTTCTGCAGATGACCGCCGCGGGACTGCTGCTGCCGATACTGCCCGGTTTTGCCGCTGACCATCTCGGTCTGAGCCAGCCGCAATATTCGCTAATGCTCATATTAGGCGGGGCCGGCGCGATGCTGTTTCTTGTCCCGATGGGGAAGCTGGCCGATCGATGGGGGCACAAGCAAATGTTATTCGCCGGTTTCGTATCGCTTACGGTCGTATTGGCTCTGTTAATCGTATCCATGCCGCCGCCTGCATTAACGATGCTGTTTGCCTTTATGTTGGGATTGTCTTACTCAGCCGTGCTTCCGGCCTGGAATGCGGTGCTGTCATACCTTGTTCCGGAGGATCAGAAGGGGACCGGGTGGGGAGTACTCTCCGGGATTGAAGGGCTCGGTATTATGATTGGCCCGGTCATCGGGGGATGGATAGCCAGCCAGTATACGAATGCTGCTGCCATTAGCCTCAGCGCTGCTTTACTGGCGGTTCTTGCACTTTTTTATTTGATTTTGCCGCAAAACAAGCTTGTCTCGGCTGGCGGGACTTTGCAGCACAAGAGGGAGAAGGCTCATGGACCTGATCGGGGTAGTTGAACAATTATTTCACGAATATGGATACCTGGTCTTGCTCATCGGCTTGCCGCTGGACTTCATGGCGCTCCCCGTTCCGTGGGGCAACAGCACCTTGACCCATACCGGTTTCTTAGCCTCTAAAGATGTGCTTCATGGGTTGTCGGCTAATGCGATGGCCCTGACGGGAGGTCACCATCACGTATGTGATTGGTTACAAGGCAGGTATGCATGTGATCGAGCGTTACGGCCACTGGCTCTTCCTCAAGCAGGAGTTGGTCGAGAAAACGCACCGCTACTATGACAAATACGGGGGCCCATTGCTGCTGGTCAGCTTCTTCATTCCTGGAGTCCGGCAGTTTATCGGCTATTTTATCGAGGAGCAGTGGCCAAATATGTTCAGCATCATTGAGCAATATTTGAAGTTCTTTTTTATCGGAGTGGCTTTTCTCGCGGGGGTGTGGTTGCTGGTTCAAGCTCGAAGCGCGAGGGGAATGGATGCAAAGCTCACTGATTTTCTCCGCCATAGCTTCCGTGCGCTCTGTCTCCACGGCTGCTTTCCAGCGGTAGTAGGTCGCTCTTGCGATCCCGAGCCATGTACAAGCCTCAGACACCGTCACTTCGTCTCGAATGGACTCGATCCAAGCAACGGGAACTTCTGGTTCCACCTCCTTTCCAGTTCCTTGTACTTTTTTACTAGGTCCATTTTGCTGCTCCAGACGATGCACTTCGCCTGTTCGATACCGCCTCATACATGTTTTTTTCTGTGTCTTATTCCGTATTCCCAACTGCTCCATAACCTCTCTTACCGAAACTCCTGCCAATCTCATTTCAATAGCTTTTATCTTTAATTTCTAAGGGGGAACTCACTCTCGTTGCCAACGTAAAAACACCTCCAAGGTTATCTCCATATCTTACGACATGGCTTGATTCTCTTGAAGGTGTTTTGATTTGTCTGATGTTATGGGGCCAGTCCCGTTCCCCTTGGCGATCCTGACGTTTTTTTTGCTGATTCATTGCAGTGATTCATTGATTGGGATACGTCATATATAAAAGGGCATTATGGCAGTCAGCTTTTATACTGCTCCATCAGGTACATGATCTTCACTTCATCGGCCAAATCTCCAAAGGGTTCTAACGGATTCTCCTGAATGATATGATATAAACGTTGGATTCGTTCCTTTGGTAGCTTCCGAACATATCTGGAGATGAAAGCGGCATGGGTGACTACGTAGCGTTTTTTACGGACTGCTGCGCTGGCTACGCGAACGAGAATATCTTCGCCCCCGGCCATTTCCAAAATACGACGCTCATAAAAAACCACATATCGGAATGTCCGATCCTTAATCAGCTCACGATTGAGTCTGGCAACCTCTCCAATGTATCTGACCATAAGGGGTTCAAAGCTTTTGATCAGAAGAGGATCGAGCGTTAATTCCATATCTTTGCGGAGAACAAAAGATTGCAGCAAAGCGACCTGCTGGAGCCTTATCCGATCATTGTGAATGAGTACGGCAATCTCGCGTAGCATTTCATAGCAGACACGCTCACTAAGCTGCCGCAGGGCAACTGCGTTCTTATGATTCACGCCCAATCCTTCCTGGATCTGTCCTATACGGCCTCTGAATAGGCGTATAAGCTGCCTACGCTGTTCATAAAGAACAATGCGGTGCTGTAGAAGGACCAAGGGCAGGAGGAGAAACGCACCGACGATACCGCACAGTAGCATTTGCTGTGACGAGTGAGCGAAAAAGATAGAAGCAGCCAGCAACGCAATGCCGACAGCAAGGTCTTTATGAAAATAACGTTTGGCTCTGAGTTTAGCATATTGCTCTACAGGAACCAGCGTATCCCGACCACATGCTGTACATTTCTCTTCCCAAAGGGCGGTGAATTGTCCGCAACGCTTGCAGACTCTCAGCTTTTGGAAGGCATGCTCTGTGCGGGTAAAGGGGCGAAATTGCACAGCCTGCTTGGAACTATTCATTGTGCTCACTTCTCCGATTCAGCAGCGCAAGAAGCTCGGTGTCGATTTGTGCAATCGACGGGGCGCGTTTTTTATGTATATAGTAAATTAGTGATTTAATGGCGACAAAAAGAAACATAATCGCCAAACATCCGTATGAGATCATAGTGTACTTCCTCTTTCTGCTTAGATTTTTATTTTTACTGTTTTACATGAGTGGGTTTCGCTAGGGTTATTTTTGTCGTATAAAGGAGAAGACTGGTGCCCGATTGCCCTTGTTGGGGTATAATTATATCATTACTGCAGGATATTGGTAAAATCTCGCGATATAATAGGCTTTTTGGTCGCATTCAGGCCGTTCGGGCAGGATTTTCAGCTAGCGCTCATGTAAAACTCATTATAATTTAATAGTAGTGGAGTACAACTGTAATTTAGAATGAGAATTAATCGGCAAAGGGGTACAAGCGATGTTTAGTAGAGACAGAAAATGGTTTTTGGTCATCGGAATCATATGTACAATGATCATGACTTCGATTTCGGCCTGGCAGCCACAGACGGCGAATGCCGCTTCACCCTCAGCTTCTAAAGTGGATGCGGTGTTGGTAGTCGATGTAAGTAATTCGATGAACACCAGTGATCCTGGGAAGATTGGCAATGAAGCCATGAAAATGTTTATTGATATGTTGTCAACGCAAAATGACAAGGTTGGGATTGTAGCGTATACGGATGTCGTACAACGCGAGAAAGCCTTGCTTAATATTTCATCCGAAGCGGATAAGCAGGAACTGAAGACATTTATTGACGGGCTGAACCGGGGAGCGTATACTGACACCTCCGTAGGTGTCAAGGAAGCGATCCGTATTTTGCAGGATGGCAAAACAGCCGGACATGCGCCTATGATCGTTATGTTAGCTGATGGTAACAACGATTTTAATAAGACGACAGGTCGAACTGAAAGCCAATCCACTCAGGATATGGCGCAGGCTGTAGCCGAGGCTAAAAAAAGCGGTGTGCCGATCTATACCATCGGTTTGAATGCAGATGGAAAGCTAAATAAGAATAAACTCGCCGACATCGCGCAGCAAACGGGCGGCAAGTCCTTTATTACAAGCTCGGCGGACGATCTGCCGAACATTTTGAGTGAAATTTTCGCCAGCAATCTGAAATTGAAAGTGGTGCCTTTGCAGTCCATTACGGCCAACGGCGACTATCAGGACGTTACGGTAACCGTACCAAACGATAGCGTGCTGGAAGCCAATATTTCAATTATGTCCTCGAAACCAGTGGACGCGAGATTAATAGACCCGTCGGGCAATACGAAGCCGATTCCTTCGAGTGATGTACTGCTGTCCAAGTCGAAAAGCTACTCGCTGATTAAATTGCTCAAGCCTGTGGCTGGCGACTGGAAGCTTCAAGTCAAGGGAGTGCAGCAGGATAAGATTGATATTAATCTGGTATTTAACTATGATTTGGAGTTGAAGCTGGACGCGCCGCCTGCCAAATCATACAAAAAAGGTGACACGGTAGAGATTCATTCCTATCTGACGAGCAATAACCAGCAGTATCAGGATCAGGAATTGTATGCGAATATGAATGCTGTCCTGAAGGTCAAAGACCTTGATACGGGTACAACGAATGAAGTGCCCCTAACTAACGCAGGGGATGCTTTTACCGGCTCTTATACGATTCCAGATGAGCATGACTATGAACTAACCGTCAGAGCAGAGGAGAAGAGCTTTTACCGTGAAACGCAGCCTGTAACCATCAGCGCCAAAGCTGGGGCGGCGAGTGGTACGAATACTGGCACAACCCAGCCTACTACACCTGCTGAGAAGTCTAAGCTGCTGCCACTCATTCTTTTAGGGGTGGGACTGCTCGTTCTGCTGGTAGCGGCATATTTCATCTGGAAGGCTGTCAAAAAAGCTAATCGTGGCTTTGTCGGCCAGATCGTACTGGAAATCCGGGATGAAAATACCGGCGAAAAGACATACCCGCAGTATAAGAAGCTGAACACCTTCCGGGGCAAATTCAATTTACACCAGTTGCTGCAACTGGCGCCGGAATTTGCCGGAACCGATAAGGTCGTGTTCACGCCAGCGAATCAGGATCGGATCGTGGTGCGTAGCACTCCGGAGATTACGATTGAAAAATCCGGGCGTGCTGTAGACACAGGCAACGGTCTTGAACTGAAAAACGGTGATCGTCTGACGATCCCGCTGGCTAGTGTGGACAAAACCATTTTACTGGAGTTTATTTCAGTAAACAGCTAAACGAACCCTTAGGAGGTCATATCTATGAAACCAGTAGTTAGAGAGCATATCCAACAATTAGACGTATCACTCGGCGGAGGGATCGTAAGCGATAAGATCAGAGTAGATACCATTGATAATCCTATTTTAATTATCGGACTTGGGGGAACGGGGATTGACGCCCTTCTCCGCTTGAAATATCAAATAAACCGCAGATTCAAGCTGCCTGCAGACCCGATTTCCAAGAAAAAGAGCGAGAAGCCGGATAATGTAGAATTTCTCGCTTTTGAAACGAATGAACAAGACCGTAACAAAAAATACAAAGGGATTGGTTTGGACCCCATCAATGAGTTTGTACTGCTATCCAATGCGGAAATCGGTGGATTGCTGCAAAACCGCAGTATTCTAGAGCCATATATCACTGACTGGCTGTCTCCTGAGCTGAGCATTACCGACGGTATGAACGGGGCGGCAGGGGTGCGTCAGGCTGGACGGTTGTTATTGTTCACCAAAATCAATCAGGTCGTACAAAGCATTGACAAAAAAATCAAAACCCTGTCTGAAGGCACCAACAAGAAGCTTATGGTATTCCTGCTGTCTGGATTGTCAGGCGGTACAGGGAGCGGTACTTTCCTCGATATCTCATATATCGTCCGAGGCATCATTGAGCGCGATTATGGTTCCGCTGGTGTAGACCGTGTTAACACACTGGGTTATCTGTTCACGCCGGATATTAATCTGGCGAATAAAAGCCTGAGCGAGCATACGCGTGAATATATTAAAAAGAACGGCTATGCTGCATTGAAAGAACTGGACTACTGGATGAATGTGGACAGTCGTGGCGAACGCTTTAAGCAACAGTACGGTAACATTTTGACTGTAAACTCGCCGCTGCCGCCATTTAATCTGTGTCACCTTATTTCGGCTACGAATACGGAAGGCAAGCTGCTGGAAAATGCTTATGATTACTGCATGAATGTTACCGCTGAGAACATCACCAACTTTATGGCGAGTGAGGAAAAACAGTCAGGCGAAGAGTTCGCCATTCATGACTATATCAGCAACATTCGTACCAATATCGCGCAAATGAATAAGGCGTATCCAGCAAACTACGATTACAATATTATCGGAGCTTCTTCGGCAGTGCTGCCCATGGAGGAAATGACGACATATCTGGCTTACCGGATGTTTGGTAAAATGTCCAAAATGTTTGAGCAAGCGCCGAATCAGGAGGATGTAGAGAAGTTTGCCCGCAAGCTGGGTGTCGATCTGGATAGCATGATCAAAAACTTTGAATCTCGTGTACCTGAGCCGCTTCCGGGTTTTGAGAACAGTGAACGGTTAAGTTATAACAATGTTGTTAAAATGCAAGTAGTCAATATGGACACTGAGTTGGAGCAAACGTTCCTGACGCGTGCCCGCGAAGAGTATATCAAAGCGAAGAAACAACTTCCCGGTGAAATTACAGGACAGTTTACAGACCAAATCCGCCGAATGTTCCTGCATCCCGAGCAAGGACCGTTTTATGTATCTCGCATGATTTATACTGAAAAAGGATTTAGCTTGCTGAAAATGCTGCTTTCCTATGTTGAAACGCTGCGTGAATCGCTGCACCGTATTCCAACGGACATTGAATGGGCGCGTGAGCAAGCGAATGAGAAGCTGGGTGATGCCAAGAGCGCGTTTGTATCCAAGGATAAGAAGAAAAATGCATATATTGAAGCAAAAATTAATGAATATTGGTTGCGGGCTGATGTGGAACGTACAGAGCAGCTCATTGAATTTTATGAAGATCTGTATGACCTACTAAATAAAGAAAATAACCGCATTTATAATGTATTTACTGAAATTTTGAATGCACTGAGTGCCATTTTCGAGAAGAATGGCGATCTGCTGATTAACGGCGAGGAACAATCCGATCACAAAGGAAACAAGACGTACTATTGGAATCTGGTAAGTGTACCGGATATCTCAGAAGTTGTGACCAAGCTGCTGGATAATCGCAATGGTGACGATTTGATCCGTGATTTTGCCCAAGAATTGCTGGAAAATTCAGATCAATGGGTGAAAGATCAGGATATGGATATCATCAGCTCGATTTCTAATTTCTTGACTGACAAATTCGGTGATCTCATTACCCGTTCCATGGAAGATTTCCTGGTCATGAAATACGGACAGGACGAAGCAATTGAAAAATTTGTGGAGCGTTACATTGCAAGCAAGCTGGATGAGGAGGCTGTACCTGTCTTCCATTTGAGCAATAGTTCTGGCAATTTGTACTTCCCGTCATGGGGATTCGTTTCGGTACCTGTACAGTCGCCTAATATCCTGAAGGGCGTTCGCAATTATCAAAATAATGCAATTGGCAAATCGCACTTTACTATTAAAGAAAGTGAAGTCCGTAACCGGATTTTCTGGCTCAATACGCGTAATGGTGTTCCTCTGTTTGTATATACGCCGCTCAAAGTGTATGAAGAGAGCTATGAGAAAACCATTCTTGACCGCGAAGGTATTGGCCGACATCTGGTGCAGACAGGTCAGAACAACTGGACGAATTTGCCGTCGCCGATTCCTGAAAAGTCATGGGGAGAAACTTACGTCAACTCCCGTGTGCAAGCCCACAACGCCCGCATTCGCAATGACTTCGACCGTGCCAAGTCACTCGGCGTAATTCGGGAGAAGGATGTTGATCAAAATACAAGCAGCCGCTTTACTGTAATTCGCTCAAAAGCGCTAGATCTGAATGCACTACTGGCAGCCTACGATATGCGATTGCAGGAATCCAAGCCGAATTTGGGTGAGGTGAAAAGAGCATGGTCCGAGCTGAAACGTCTACTGGCTGAAGGGCTCGAACAGGCCGGAAGCAAGGACATCTTTGGCAGCATCAATGAAGAGATGGCGAAGGAAAACCTGATCCGTTCACCAGAGTTAACGCAGGTGGTTCGTGATGAGCTGGCGAAATATATACAAATCGAAGCAAAAGCCGCCGAACTGGAAGCTTTACTGGGCAAATATCAGGATGAAGAAAAATGGCTGGATCAGTTCATTCAGGCACTCTATACGGACACGATTACGAAAAAAGGCGCTTTGTACGTCTATGATCGTGATGAAGAGGAAGAGGCGTGGGAGCCGTTTGCCAACGTCATGAAAAGCCGCAATTATGTGGAGTTTGAAATCTTCACAAACTTCCGTGGTTTGGAAGAGAAGAAATTTGCAGCTCTAATGCGCAAGGCGGATCGCCGTGATGCTGTATTGACTTCATCTGAGGATATTACACCACTGCTGGCGAAGTTGGATGAATTGGCTGCAACTTACACAGAGGCTCGCAATCAATTGGAATATGAAAAGGTAGAGCTGGCTAATGGAGCGGAACTTTATGCATTCTATGCTCAAATGGCTGGAAAATTAAACGACATCCGCAGAAAGTTGAAGTAAGTATGAGAGAGCAGCTGTTACGTTATGCGGCTGACTATGCAGCCGCAGAGGACCAATTAATCGGAAGCGGGGATGGACGCAGCAGCATCCATTTCCCGTCCGTGTTTCTTTTTATCGGCGATCGCATGAGCCCGGTGATGAACACAATTGCAGATATCAACCGGACCAAGTGGGATAACAGCACAGGGGTAACCTATATTCAGATTCGCTCACAGGATGAGCATGCGGCTGTAGACCGCTCGGTGGATGCCATCGTTCATACGATAGCAGTACCGGAAGAAAGTAGCCACCAAACGCTACGCCGTGACTTGCACCAGGCTTTTTATACCCATGAATCGAAGTTAATTGAACTTAACACCGCGTTGCGCCGTGCTAGTGGACATCTGGCCGATTACGGACGGTTGTATTCCTCGTTCGAGCGTGTACATTTGTCGATCTTGACAACAGCGGATGATCCCATGAACGTATTAATTCCTGAAATTACGCTGTTGGCAGAGTATATTTTTGCGCAATCTTTTAAATCAGTACAAATGGATCTGTATGTGTTGGTGAGCGAAAGCGATCAGACTGCCCAATTCGGCTACAGGAGTGCAACGTCCGTTGCTTTTATGCGGGAGTTGGATTATATCCAGAGCCCAGCATATACGTTTACCGCACCGCTGCATATGACCGAGGACAAATTGACCATCCCGGTATCCCATGCTCCATCTCCGTTGTTTGATCTTGTCTATGTGCTGTCAGACAAGAATGAGCGCGGCGTAACGGTACCGAATAGTCTGCGCGAGAGCTGTGATATTATTTGTCACATTCAGCTTCTAAAAAACCGTTATCAGGCAGGAGATTCCTATCGGTCACAGGATGGGGGCTACAATAATACATCGTTTAAGAACAACATCATGACGGAATCCGGGCGGCAGGGTTATGTGTCGGCTGGATTTTCCCGAGTTAACCGCCCTAATCAATCGATTGCCCTTACGGTGTTGTATCACTTTTATGTGAAGTTGTTAGAGCGTATGAGAACCGAGCAAGAGTGGGACATACGTGATAAGCTAAATTATTTTGGTTTAGATGCTGCCGAGCGTGGCCGCACGCGAAATGATCTAGTTCCTGACAATGAGGCGATCATGGACATGAGCGCACTAATGACCAGCGGAGCCAGTTACGGCTCGTTGAAACGAATGACATTACGTGAAGCAGAGGAAGCCTTGTTTGGTCAGGGCTGTGAAGCCTTTTTCCGTGACAACTGCGAACGGATCGTACATAAACGCTTGGGAGATTTTCAGGCGGATTTGCGTTTGCAGATGGCTGTGAATACAGCTGCTAAAGAACATCCTCATATCGGCTTTTTCGAGCTGACAGATTGGACAGATGAAAATCAAACAGGAAATGTGCTTACGGCTATTCGGGGACTGATTCGTGATACGTCCAATGATTTGCAGATTAGTGCAGCCGAACTGGATGCGCTGTATAGCGGACGAGTGGAGGATCAGCCCTTTCAACGACTGCCACTTATGGATAAACATAATGTGCGCAGCTTGATCCGTTATCTGACCGAGACAGTCTACGGACATAAATTGCACATGTTGCGGATTCAAGTGGATTTGGAGCTACTTCGCCGCTATGAGCTGGCATTGGAAAAATGGCATGCACAGGCCAAGCATATTACAGTACAGCTTGCCAACCTAGAGCGTGACCTGCATCAAACTGCAACGGACAGTATTCGGCAGGCTGACAGTTACACAGGCCAAAACCTGTTCGAGTACTATGAGCGTGTGACAGAGGATGTCATGCGTGAGCTAGAAAGCAAGCGGGGAAAATCTATATTCTTTGACACCCGGCATATGGGACCTGTATCTGGATTGCTGGATGGAGGTTTATCCGCGCTGGTGGATAGACTTACACAGACCTGCCGTACCTTGATTCTCAGCTCACAGCCATTTAATCAGACATTCGAAGAAGAATTATTACGTCGTGCCAATGTAGCTGCTGCATATGAAAATCGGCTGGTCGTTCCAAAGGATGAACTGTTTAAAAAACTGTATCAAACGTTAGAAGAGCATGGCGGAATTAATGTACGTTTGCTCGACTACACCCATGAGCATCGGTATGAAGAAAAGTACTTCTTTGGTGATTACGAAGGCGAGTTTCTTCCTTATGCGATGGAAGTGGACATTACTTCGCGAATTTACAAGCTGGGTTTTGTGCATGAGCGTCGCAGCAGCGGGGTGGAAAAACTGCATTTGATGGGCGGCTTCCATCTGGAGGATCTGATGGTTTACCGCAACGGCAAAACGTATTATGAGACATATACTGCGAATGGTTTCGTGTTTCATGGAATCGACGTGGACCGGTTGCCGGAATTGCGGTAGCCATAATTATCCTACTTTAATGATGGAAGGAAGCAACGAATCTTATGAAGCAACGTAAATTTAACGTTCTCCTATTGGTGTTTGGCTTGCTGGGCGCTGTAGTAGGCTTCATCTTGGGAGAGCTTATTCTTCACAAATTAATAGGCCACTGGCCGCATATCATTGTGATCGGGCTATATTTTGGCATCATGGCGCTGTGCATTGGTCTAGGCTGCCTTATCGGCGAACTGATTTCGCCACAATTAAATGGACATTCATGGCGACAACGATACTCCGGATTATCTTGGAAATTACTGGTACCTGCTACGCTGGTCATGTTGTTCGTGGCAGGTCTGCTATTGGAACTGGGATATCAGGTTAACCCTGAAGGGCGCAAGAGTGTACAGGACCTCGTGCTTGTGATTGATAATTCCGGGAGTATGCAGCAAACAGATCCCGATAATGAGCGCCTAACCGCTGCCAAGAGTCTAATTGGGCAAATGGATGGTGATAAGCGCGTAGCCATTGTTTCTTTTGAATCCACTGCGCAGTTGGTACAGCCGTTTACTCCTATTGGCACAGACGCAGAGAAGCAAGCGGTATATTCCAAAATCGATAGTATGCAGACTATAATGTCAGGCGGTACAGAGATCGGGCTTGCTTTGGACGAGACGATCAAGGAGATTGAAACCCAAGGCAATGCGGAAAAAGGTTCTCTCGTTATTATGCTCTCTGACGGCTTTAGCGAACTGGATACGCAAACCGCCTTGGCGCCTTACATTGCCCGTCAGATTCCGATTAATACGATCGGCCTGAAACTGGCAGAATCGGAAGGTATAGCTTTGTTGCAAAATATTGCCAGCCTAACGGGCGGAACTTATTCTAATGTAGCTAATGCCCAAGGACTTACTCAGGCGTTCGGTAAAATATATAACAAAATTGGTGATCGCACGCTGGTAACGGAGCGGACAGGTGAGTATGCCGACAGTCTGTATTTTGCCATTTATCGCGTAACGGCTCTAGTTATCATTGGGGTTCTATTAGGGTTGGCTCTTGGATTGATGTTTGATAACCGTTTTCTCGCGAGGAATTTCGCAATTGGTGGAGTTCCAGCCGGCTTGCTCGCTGGCTTGATTTTGGAAAGAGGGTTATCTGGCTCGCCTATAGGTGACTTGATGATTCGTTTGCTGGCAGCGCTCGTACTGGCGGCCCTTATTGCTGTCTTTTCGCTTGTTCTGCCGATTGCGGAAAATACTCGCCGATCTTCTGGTGGTGGGAGCCAGGGGGGACCGTCAGGCCACCGGAGAGGGACACCAGAAGGCCCGACGCGCAATCGACGTAACAGTGGGTTTTAGAACGGGAGGCGGGAACTTATGCAGTATAGGGATGCACAGCCCGATGATCCTGTGATTTCGGAGCTGAGCCACAAAATTGACGACAACCGGGTTGTGTTACGCTGGCAGTGGCCTGAAGGCGTAGCCGTGGTCTATATTGCCAAACAATCAGCTGATACAGGTGCGAATGGACAGAATGAAGCACCGACTTCTGGACTGAAGCTTTTTACACGCGAGGAATATAAGGCCGCTGGCAGCTATCGTGACCGAATTGAAGGCATTGGACGTGTGCGGTATACCGTGTATCCAGCTGTTCGGGAGGCTGGTGAAACCTTTGTAATCCGCCAGCAAGACGGAGCCAACCAACTGGAGTTGAGCACAGGTAGGGCTAAAATCAAATATGCGGTTCACCATAAGAAAAGCTGGTTTCGCAGCCGCAAAACAGTCCAGATTCAGGTGACAGCCGAAGTTCCTGTTCCGCAGGAGGCGCTTTGCTACGTGAAAAAGCGCGGTGGCTATCCGGCAGACCGGGACGATGGAACCTTGTATGCGTTCACGGCACCCTTTGCCGCAGGACGGAATGTTTTACCCGCTATTGAAGTGGGGGGAGATGAGTATGTGCGGCTGTTTTTTACGGACGGTCAGAAGTATGGCACGATATATGAATTAGTCCCTGAATGAAAGGAGGCCACAACCGATGAGTTTTCTTAGCAATTTATTCAGAAGAAAGCCACAGGCCGAGCCACGGCCGTTATTCTATGATATTGTGTGCCCTTATTGCTTTAGTAAATTTTCACCAGAGGAAGTGGTATTCCGTGCTTCTCATCACCGCGAAGATGATGAGGATTACGCTTTGGGTGAAGATGAGCTGTTGAACAAATATCGGGAGCGTTTTGGCTTGGATAGTGTGCATGATATGGAGGCAATTCTTCATCCCTATGATGTACCTGAGGAGCATCGCTTGTATTCAGAACATGTGCTGACAGGTCTAACGGACCGTTACGGTGAGCTGACGCGTCACCGACTGTGCCCACACTGCCATAACGAGCTGCCTGTAACCGCAGGCAAGGTGCCGAGCAATATTATTTCAATTATTGGAGCTTCACAGGCGGGGAAATCTGTATATATGACCTCTCTGATTCACACGCTGCAGCATGTGACGGCCGACCATTTTGACGCGGCTTGCATGCCGCTCAATGCAGAGATCAGCCGCAAGTTCCGCACGATGTATGAGGAACCACTGTTTGAACGAGGCGATCTGCTTACATCGACGCAAAAAGAAAAGATGCAAGAGCCTTTTATTTTCCAGTTTGTATTTAAAGATGAGGAAAAGCCACCATTGACTTTGGTGTTTTTTGATGTAGCTGGTGAGGGGATGGTCGATCAGGACTATCTGGGACTGCATGGACAGCATATTAAAAATTCTGCGGGTATTCTTTTTATGGTCGATCCACTGCAAATCCGTTCTATCCGGGAACGTATTAAGATTAATCTCGGCGATAAGCCTGGTGAATGGGTCTCGCAATATGATGAGCCGCGTGATGTCGTACTTACGATGTTCGGTGACTTTATCGCATACCAGGAAAAAGGCAAGACGGACATTCCAACCGCTGTGGTCCTGACCAAAAGCGACATGCTTACTGCGCTGGCAGATGAAGAAGGCACGTATATCAAGACGAACAGCAATATTTTTAATCCAATGGAACATCGCAAATACATGGATTTGGATGAGTTCTCGAACATTGATGGCGAAGTTCGGCGCTTTATCGAGAAGGTGGATAAGCCGTTCAAGGGCACAATGGATGTATATTTTACAGATACAGCCTATTTCGCGGTTTCTGCTCTAGGTAGCAATCCGGTGGAGCAAAAGCTGCAAGGGTTGGTTAGTCCGATCCGTGTAGATGAGCCATTCATTTGGCTGCTATACAAGTTGAAGTACATCGAGGGGAGAGAATCACAGTGAGTTATCCTACCTCTCGTATGATACAGCAGCAGATGTACACACGGGAACGGCGTGGTATTTTCCGTTCTACCGAAGGCTTTGATACCGTGGCTAATTCCAAAGGACTGGATACTTCATTTATTAAAAAGGTGTTGCATCCTTTATGTGTGTATGATGCGCCTGCGGCATTGACAGCGCGTGGTGAGAAGCAGGAGAGTGTCTATCCAGAAGCTTTACATCTGGTACGGACAGAGTCCGGGGATGTAGTGCTCGGACGCAGTATTTATAAAGCAGCGGATTTCACTGGGCTGCGGAGCGCATTTTTTACGCATAACTATGTGATTCCGGCCGGACATGGTGAGTCTCCATCTGATTATAAGCAGTGGCTGAACACTTCGTTTGTCGATACCTATGATATTGAGCAGGGAACGGAATTACCGGAATTAGAGCGTCTACCAGGTGGTAGTGTATTTCCCGCTGTTGACCCGTCTGCAGTACTGGCTCAATTGCAGCTGAGCGAAGAAGTGTTCAAGCAGCTCTTGTACGCAGTCATGATGTCAGCCGCGGGTCGCAAAAAGGTATATGTAGCGCTGAATGTGCCAGCAGAAGCGGTAGCATCCTCAGCCAAGCAACTGCTGGGTGTGTTGTACGCGGCACTGCCTTATGCATTTCGCAACAGACTCGGATTTCTTACATATGCGCAGGAACCGAACAGCAGAAAAGGCATTCACTTAATGTTCGTTGAGCCTTTCAGCTTGCGTCCCGGTGATCGGAATGTAGAAAAGGACTTTGTATTTGACCTCTCTAACAATAGTCGAATACTGAATGTGGATGCAGAACAGGTGAAACAGCCTTATTTTGACTGGATTGTCCGTACGCTATTGAATGGCGGGGCTGCGGACGATTTTCTCAAATTTGCCGAGCAAATGCTGGCAGGCATGGAGGCAGGACGTGAACTATTGCCCTCCAGCTATCATGAGCTCATTACGCTGTACAGAATTGAGCAGGGAGAGCGGTCATTATACAACGAGCAGCGAATCGCTGTATTACGAAGCTTGACTGATTATTTATCGCCATCTGATGCGCTACCACGTAAAATGCGGCTGAATGATCTGTTTCTTTCATTTTTTGATCATGAGTTTGATCGGGTGAAGGATGGGCATATTCCGGATGTAGGGCTGGTCGATTGCTTCAAGGACTATTATAAAGTTCATGCACGTAGCAGCGAAAATCGGCTGGTGGAATATTTAATCCGTTCGCTAAACAATGCTTATACTGCCAGGAATACGGAAGCAGTCACATATATTTATCATACGATTGAAGAGAATCCGTCATTAGGCAAGGCCTATTTTACGAAAGTACTGGGTAATCCGGCACTCACCAAAATGCTGTTCATTCCCTACATGGACAGTCAGATGAAAAGAACGCCTGATGTAAAGGGCCTGTTGGCCGTGGTGCATGAATGGGGCAGTCGGTATATCGAAGTGTCGGCGAATGCCGACTTTCAGCTTTTGGCCGAATCTGCATTGATGGGCAAGCTACGTGCTGAGAGAAAGCCGGTAGAGGCTGTGGCTGCCATTCACGAACGCTTGCGTCAATGGGACAGTAGTTCTGCCGTGGGCACACTGTCCCCGCTGGAGCAATCTGGATTGACAGAGCGCTTACAGGAAGCAGCGGATCGGTATTTGCTCACTGAAGTAGAGCTTAAAGAAATTTCACCTGATCAGGTCGTACAGATTCCGTTTTTCACACGGCCCGATTTGGTACAGTGGGTTGGAAAGTTGCCTGCTCCTCTCAAGGGACAAGCCGTGCGATTGATTGCGGCTTATGATTGGTTTAACACGGAGGACCCGGAACCATCGGTGCTAGACGGTCTGGAGCCAAGCGAAGTAGAAAAGGTGCAAGATTGGGCTTATGGTTGGCTGCCCCAGCAGCTTGCAGAAGGCCATTTTGCCCGTCTGTTGCCAGCTTTCTATCGTTCTGATGGTACTGGCGAGGGAATACTGGATTTTGCTCGCCTGGTCAGTTCGATCCGCAAATGGGCGAAGGATAACGATACGATGTACCGCTTTATCCGCTGGTCGGAGGAACACGCTGAGTTTGCTACTCCACGTGGTGGTTTTGAGCCAGCCTATCGGCGTGCGTTGCTTTTATTCTTCCAAAAGGAAGGACGAGAGGGACTGCATAAAAAGACGCTTTGGCGTCAATATTTTGAATCTGCTAAGCCTGTGTTTAAAAATTTCTATTTGGCAGCAAAGCGTGAGACAGATACGCCTTTGGTCAAAACGCTTCGTCGTTTCCGCAAAGGCGGGGTGATTTCCGGGATCGTATTAATCATTATTGCAGGTACATTAGGCGGCCTGAAAGCAACCGGGGTAATCGGATCTGTTGACACACCAACGCCTGCCGCTGCTCCAAAGCCTGTACAACAGCCAGTAGAGCCTATAGTGCCGGTAAAAGAGGAGCCTACTGCAATAGTGACACATGTACCTAATACCAAGTCCACTACGAAAATGGTCAAGCTGTTGTTTGCGTTTCAAACATCGGCAGAGCAGGCAGAATTTAAGCCTAAAAAACTCGTCATTGTCGGCGCGGATCAACAGGAGCACTCATACGAAAATTTTACGCTTGCTGAACAGAATGATAAGGAAGCAGCCAGTAAAGCTAACAATGGTTCGTCCGGTGACGTTAACACTGAGGGAGCTACCACCAAAAGTAAGACAGCAGACAGAGAATCCACAGGTGGTGGTTCTACAGATCTGAACGGTACATCCAGCGGAAAAACCGCTGATCAGACTGGAGCAGTGACAGACAACACAGATGGAGGCGCGACTTCAGAGATATCAACTGAGGGTAGCGGTATAGCAACTGATAAAACCACGACCAGCACGTCCGATAATGGTACAGGAATAACGGAATATGACCTCGACAAGTATCCTTATCGTACGTTGTTGACCATTTGGCAACGGCTAGAGCTAAATGATGCTAGCACGGTTACCGTTGATGGGAAAGATTATCCGCTAGTTCAAGTGAAAACTGCGGACTAAGCAACTATAGACAGTAAAAAGACGGGTTCCTTTCAGGGCCTGTTTTTTTGCTATGTATAAGTATATATAGAATGTATTCGTTATTTTGAAACTGGCTGTATTTAATAGACGATCATTTTACGAAGGTATTGACACCAAATAGGCGGCTGATTAAAATTAGTTGGAATTCAAACTATTAAAATTCGATAGATATGGAGGTTAGCAGTAAAATGGGAAGTGAGGTGTACCCCGTTTGTCTTCCATGGGAGGAAGAGAGCACGATGTATTTAATTAAATGGATTTTCACCACCGTCCGGCGTGAGATTGAAACAGCACTGCGCCCTTTGGGGCTTACCTCCCCACAATCGCAGACGCTCTATATACTGGCGATGTCGCCTGGAGTCACCAATACGGATTTGGAAAAGCTATTGCTTATTGATAAATCAAGTGTTACCAGCCTGGTTAACGGGATCGTTAAGAAAAACTGGGCAGTACGCCAAAGTCATCCGGAAGATGCGCGAATGAAGCAAATCTATTTGACCGAGGAAGGCTTGGAGATTCACAAGGTAGCCGAACGTACCATTGAGCAAATTAAAAGCTCCGTAGGCAAAACGTTATCTGTCGGAGAGTCAGAGGCGCTGCGCGGTTTGCTCAAAAAAATTCTTCACGATTACCGTCCTGCGAATACCTGCGTTTGAACGGATAAATAGAAAAATGTGCCCGGATGGGGAATCCATAAGCTATAAAAAGTCACCTAGATAAGGTGTTAACAGGAGAGGGAGAAACCAAATGATAAAAGAACAAACTTATCCCAATGCGGATAAGCTTATGCGTGTTTTGGCCTTCACACTTGTTTTTTCAGTGATGAACGCTTTTATGTTTAATGTAGTAATGCCTGTGATCCGGGAGAAATTTCATATTAGTGCCTCCGATGTAAGCTGGCTGCTGACGGGTTATATGATCGTGTATGCGGTTGGCTCGGTGACCTACGGTAAGCTGGCAGATAAGTATCGTCTCAAGGATTTGCTGACATTTGGGATTATCTTTTTTGCACTAGGCTCGCTTATTGGGCTGTTGGCCAATCAATTTTGGATGTTAATTGTAGCTCGTTTGCTTCAGGCCACAGGGGCTGCTGTTATTCCGGCAACTGCTATGATTGTTCCTGTTCGTTATTTCTCGGCTGAAAAAAGAGGGCGAGCTTTGGGCGTCACAGCAATCGGCTTAGCATTAGGCACTGCACTGGCTCCTATTATTTCTGGTTTGATTACAGGATTTGCGAGCTGGCGTTTTCTGTTCGTCATTTCCATGCTGCCACTGATCGCTTTGCCGTTCTTTCGCAAATACTTGGACGATCAGCGAGGAGAGGATCAGAAGTTTGATTTTCTGGGTGGATTATTGCTGGGTGGAACAGTGGCCTTCTTGTTGCTTTCCATTTCACAAGCCAATATGGTATTTTTTCTGATCGGTGTGGTTTTATTTGGACTGTTTATATGGCGCATTAATACTGCCCACGATCCGTTCATCCAGCCGAAGCTGTTCCGTAACAAGCAATATTCATATGGGCTTCTTATCGCTTTTTTAGGGACGGGGATTAGCTTTGGATTGCCTTACTTGGCACCACAGTTTCTGAATAGTCTCAACCAGCTTACACCAGCAACGATTGGACTGATTATGTTTCCCGCTGCTATTGCGTCAGCTCTATTAGGAAAAAAAGGGGGGCGCTTGGCCGATAGCAAAGGGAATTCAGTTCTGGTGTATACAGCCGTATCGCTATTATTTATCTGCTTTATCAGCTTGTCCACGTTTGTAGGTGCGTCTCCGTATCTGATTTTGTTTTTGCTTATTTTCGGGAATGTAGGTCAGACCTTTATGCAGATTGCCATGTCCAACACAATTTCTCGTACTTTGTCGAAAGATCAGATTGGTGTTGGAATGGGGCTGTTATCTCTGTTGAATTTCATTGCCGGGGCGATCACAACAAGTATTTTGGGCAAAACGTTAGATAGTTCCTCGTCCTTTCATTTGAATCCTGTTGTATCTAATGTCCAGGTGTTCAATTTTAGCAATATATTTACGGTGCTTGCGCTGATTGCACTTGTGACGATGGGGCTTTATGCGTTGCAGTTCCGGCGAGGGGCACGTGGCAATAGGCCTGCTGTCGAATAAGGATAAACATTTTATGTAAGCTCATGCCATAACAAGGGTATAATATAGAAGGAGAAATTTTCTATGGAAGGACGGAGTGCCCAGCATGACAAGAAACCTTCAATATGTACCCTATGGTTATGAACCACCAATCGAAACGCACAAAGGGACTATGGTCTACTATGATACGTTTGAGCAGACTACAGCCAGTGAGCTGGAGCTTTTTGCCGAAACGGGGGCTGCACTATCTTTTACAAAGTTGGTGCTGTATCCACTACATGAAGAAACCGTCAGAAGAATGTGGAAGCAGCCAGTACGCTCGTATTATAAGCGGGTCGACGAGCTGGGAGAGTGGCAGCGAGAGCAGGCTTTGAGTGCTGTTGTGATTGAGAACTGGGAAGGTAAGCGAAAAAAGTATACGCCGATTGAAGCAGCCATTCGTTTTTTGGCGGAAAAGTATGCAACTCCGCTTTTTTTGTATATGAGTCCTGAAACTGCTAATTTGTGCGCTTCCTATGTATCCTTTGGAGAATGGATTAGAAACGTCAGGTTGGTGCTTTCGAGTGAACCCTTGGAACTTCATCCTAAGCTAGTACAGTACCGTAATCGCTGGAACACGGTAAAAGAAGCAACAAACCGCGACTCCAAGGTTGACAAAGAGGAGCATGAATTATAGAATAGAACTAATCGTAAAAATTACTATTGTAATTGTATACCATGTATTCCAATTGAGGAGGAAGAACAAATGCGCGTTATTGTTACCTTGGCATGCACCGAATCCGGTGATCGCAACTATACAACAACCAAGAACAAAAGAAATCATCCGGAGCGTATTGAAATGAGAAAATACTCTCCGCGTTTGAAAAAGTACACGATTCATCGTGAAACTAGATAATTTGAGGTTTGCTGCATAGCAACCTGAATGATTCTGCTTCGTGAGCGGAGCCTGTTAAGTTTGCATAAAGCCTGCGTTATGGAACCGGCGAAAACTTGAATTAGTCCAGTGGACAGAGTGTCCAAAGTTAAAGCTAGCACCTAAGAGGATGGCTTCTTTTCATGGTTGTTTGATAGATGCTAAGCTACATGGCACGCTTTGCCTTTTGAATCGAAAGCACGTGGCCACCGAGTTATCCTATGCTGATGTCAGCATGCAGGACGAGCCGGAGAACCATTCACAATATGCTTATATAACGATGGAGGCTGACGAAAGATACGGAGCGTTCGTGTAATGGGCGATGCGATATATACGGCATCGTTCGCTTGTCGTTTACGACCTTGAGCGCAACTGTTACGATCTGTCGTCTTTTTTTCTGAGACATAACCGCTCTTTTTGCTAACTGATGGAGCATTGCTGCAGTACGTTTGAGTTTGAAACTAAAACTACATGAAAGATTAGGTGAAACAAATGAAAAAAGATATTCATCCAACATTGAATAAAGTTATCTTTTTAGACCCTAGCTGTGGATTCTCTTTCCTGAGTGCTTCCACTAAGTATTCGCAAGAAACGATGGAATGGGAAGATGGCAACACATACCCAGTTATCCGCGTAGATACTAGCTCCGCTTCCCACCCGTTCTTCACTGGTAAACAAAGAAACGTGGATATCGGTGGACGTGTGGATCGCTTTAACAAAAAATACAACCTTAAGTAAGACTCTTCGAAAGCTAGGTTTACGGATTATGTTGATAATTCGTAAACCTAGCTTTTTTGTTATCTACGGACTAGTTACGTCCGAAAACAATGCGAATAACAAATGTATTTTGCGCCTCAAATGTAACACTCTTTTACTAGCTTTAAGTAAGCTTAATCAAGTAACCCGATTTGTCATTGCCATGTGGATCACTTCTCCTCTGGAAAAAGCCGTAGATCGCATCACGCACCTTTTGCTCAAACTGCACGTTGTTCCAATCCCAACACTGTTAATCGGTACCGCTTATCCTGATTGTTTGATAACATGCTCATTTTGCAAGTGCCAAAGTGTAATAAGAACATGAAAGCAGCAGTTTTCCCGGAACGGTACGAGAAGCTGCTGCTTTCCAATGTAAAATGAACGCGCACAATTGTCGACAATGCTAATCTTGGCAAACTAATCATTTTATAACGTAATTCTATACTTCGAATAAGATTGTCTTACTTAAAAATAATCGCAGGTATCTAGCCTGCGATTATTTTTTTATAGAAAAAGAGTCGCGGTTAAGAGAGGATTTCGATAAATCACACGCGGAAATGAGTTATTTGAAGAATAGAGTTGGGGACTTAATGCAACTAGCATCATTATAATAACTTTTGTTCAGAATTGGTTCAGAGCTTTCATATATATTAATTGAAACGACATAAATCACTTTTTTTCGACAAATATATGAATAAAAATTAATATAAACGCATTATTTATCGATAAATTCAGTGAACAGGCTTTATTAATTTTGAATTATGTAAAAACATTTCGAAGATCGAATAGGATCGTTTTACTCAAAAGTAAAATTAGGAGGTACAACCATTGAAGGTTTATTCACTTAAGTGGGCAGCCGCTCTTGTTGCTCTTCAGGCGACGTTTGGTACTTCTGCTTACGCTGCAACGCCTGCCGATAATTTGTTTTCAGATACATCCTATGTGACGACGAGTGATAAAATGGCAGCCATCCAAGAAGCTGTACGCCAGGGGCTTTTATCGGGAGATCCTCAAGGAACCTTTCGCCCTGCAGCAACATTAACTCGTCAGGAACTGGCAGTATTATTGGTCAGAGCTTTAAAATTGGACCCTGTTTCGAGTTCTTCTACTTTTAAAGATGTGCAAAGTAAACAATTTGCTGCGCCATATATAGAGGCCGCACAAAAAGCTGGATTTCTATCCGGGGATGGATTAGGGAATTTCCGTCCGAACGATCCTGTTACACGTGAAGAGCTGGCAGCCGTGTTTGTTCGTGCAGTTGGAGGGGTTAATGCAGAGGGCGGATCAAGCATTTTGCCCAAAGATCAGTCCTTGGTAAGCCAATGGGCGGCTGGATCGGTAGATACGGCACTTCGTCTGGGCTTAATTGACATTCATGACAGCAAGCTCAATCCCACAGGTGAAGTAAAAAGGGAGGATATTGCTCCTTTTCTCTTGGATATTTTCAAAACTCAAGAGCAAACAGCTACGATCAATAGCATTGATGGAGACATTGTAACGATTGATAATGTTCCTTATTTAATAGAAGGAAAGTTGAAAGAGTTGATCGGAAACTCCAATAAAGATGCGTTAAAAGGAGCTATATTAAAGTTTAATTCGCGCAATCGTAATGTGGACGGGCTGCAACAATTGGAGATCGTGCAAAAAGATGTTGTGTTAAACACCAATGGTCTACCGGAAAGCAGTCTGCTTCGAATTTCAGGTGATGGTGTTCAGATTAAAGGAGATATCAAAGGAGTAATCGAGCTTAACGACGGTGTCTCTAATACCCAACTGAATGGAAATGCAAACCATCTTATTGTGAATTCCAACAATGGTATTTCTATTAAAGGAACAGGGACAATTGGGGAGCTTAAAGTTGCCAACGCAAATGCTAAAGTGACATTGAACCCGAATTTTAAAGTTGAAATGATTCAGCTGCCTAAAGATGTATCTGTTTCACAAGTTATCCAAAATTACAACGAAGTACAAAAACAGATTGGAAAAATTCAGTCGGCTGACGGGACGGTTCATGAAGCGACTACAGCTACGTCGAGTAGCGTGACATTTTCCTCTGGAGGTGGAACTTCAACAAACTCAGTGACTAACCATGCGCCAAGCGTTACTACTGGGTTTACTGATACTACGTTAAGTACAGCAGATGAGCCTAAAAAGATTAATCTGGCAAATAGTTTTACTGATGCTGATGGAGACACTCTGACTTACACAGCAGAATCTTCTGCCACGAACGTAGCGAGGGTATCAGTGAACGGAAGTCAGCTGACTCTCACACCGGTGAGTGCAGGAACAACCAATGTCACGGTTACAGCGAACGACGGCAAGGGCGGGACCATAAACAGCCAGTTCAACGTGACAATCACACCGGTGATCCCCGAAGCCGTGAACCATGCGCCGACGGTGGAAACGTCGATCAGCAATGTAACGACAGGAGCCGCAGACGGAGTTAAGACGGTGAGTCTTGCAAGTGTGTTCGCAGATGAAGATAGCGACGCGCTGACATACACCGCAACTTCGACGAATGCGGGCGTGGCGACAGTAGCGGTAAACGGAAGCGATCTGAAAATAACGCCAGTGAACGCGGGAACAGCCGCGATTACGGTAACGGCAGATGACGGAAACGGTGGCACAGTGGATACACAGTTCAACGTGACGATCACACCGGTGATCCCCGAAGCCGTGAACCATGCCCCGACGGTGGAAACGTCGATCAGCAATGTAACGACAGGAGCCGCAGACGGAGTTAAGACGGTGAGTCTTGCAGGTGTGTTCGCAGATGAAGACAGCGACGTACTGACATTCACCGCAACCTCGACAGATACGGGCGTAGTGACAGTAGCGGTAAACGGAAGCGATCTGAAAATAACGCCAGTGAACGCCGGTACAGCCACGATTACGGTAACGGCAGATGACGGAAACGGCGGCATAGTGGATACGCAGTTCAACGTGACGATCACACCGGTGATTCCCGAAGCCGTGAACCATGCGCCGACGGTGGAAACGTCGATCAGCAATGTAACGACAGGAGCCGCAGACGGCATCAAGACCGTGAGCCTTGCAGGTGTGTTCGCAGATGAAGACAGCGATGCGCTGACATACACTGCAACTTCGACAGATACAGGCGTGGCGACAGTAGCGGTAAACGGAAGCGATCTGAAAATAACGCCAGTGAACGCGGGTACAGCCACGATTACGGTAACGGCAAATGACGGAAACGGCGGCACAGTGGATACGCAGTTCAACGTGACGATCACACCGGTGATTCCCGAAGCTGTGAACCATGCGCCGACGGTGGAAACGTCGATCAGCAATGTAACGACAGGAGTCGCAGACGGCATCAAAACGGTGAGCCTTGCAGGTGTGTTCGCAGATGAAGACAGCGACGTACTGACATACACCGCAACTACAACAGATACGGGCGTAGTGACGGTAGCGGTAAACGGAGGCGATCTGAAAATAACGCCAGTGAACGCGGGTACAGCCACGATTACGGTAACGGCAAATGACGGAAACGGTGGCACGGTGGATACGAATTTCACTCTAACGGTGACTCCTCCACCCGCTGTTAATCATGCTCCTGTTGTTCAAAGCGCGATTAATGATATTTCTACAGAAGCGGGTGCTATGGACACAACTATCGGACTTGCTTCAACTTTTGCAGATGAAGATTTGGACTTGCTAACGTATTCTGCTGATTCATCGAACCCTGGCGTAGCAACGGTTTCCGTTACCGGTGACCAACTGAGTATTACTCCGCTTGCATTAGGAAGTGCTACAGTAACAGTCACCGCAGATGATGGGAAGGGGGGAACCGTTCAAACGATCTTCCAAGTCACTGTTGGAGAAAAAAAGGGACTTTTCTTCTCTGAGTTGGCATGGGGGGAGAGCGACTCTATGATGCAGATTATTGAGCTCTATAATGCAGGTTCTGAGGAATTGGATGCTTCAAAAATTAGAATTGAACGCAGTAACGGTGGAAATTCGATTGAGATAAGTCAAGACGCTGGTGCTTTTATTCCAGGTGGAGCTACTTTTGTGATAGGAGAAACCATGTTTTTTGGTGATGTGTATATAGATTACTCCACGGGTATGGAATTTTATAACGATGATTCAGCACCTGTCACTTTATCACTCTATTACGATAATCAGTTGATTGATACGGCGGTGTTTCAGCCTCATACCACTATAGCTAGACAATCCGGTGTTACCCATGGAAATGCAGGCCACTACGAGGAAAGTGAATGGTTTGATGAAGGAATCGATTATACGGATAATATCGGTATCTTTAGCAGCGAGGCGCCATAATGAATAAAAAGAATAGAGGGAACATCATGAGTTCTAAACCTAATAAATGGCTGATTACATTAGCTTTGGCTGCACTTGTTGCTCCAACAGCCTTGCAGACGATTGCATCTGCTGCCAGTGATGCATCAAACGGAGCAGCTCTGGCCAGCCTGCCTTTTAAAGACATCAATAATGTTGCTTCTAAGCAAAAGACAAGCATCCTCCAAGCCATTGAAGCTGGGCTTCTGCGTGGAGACCCATCCGGATCTTATCGGCCAACGGATTTGTTGACTCGTCAAGAAATGGCGGTTCTATTAACTCAAGCTCTGCAACTCTCTATTTCTAAAGCAGCAACCAGCAGCTTTGCGGATGTAGACTCGAAAAGTTGGTCGAGTCCCTATATTGAGGCTGTACACCGTGCAGGACTCATGAATGGAGACGACGGTAACAAATTCAGACCCAAAGCGGTAGTGACCAGAGAGGAGGCGGCAGTACTGCTTATGCGGGCCGCCGGGCTTCCTATCGCAGCTGACGCCACGGAGTCTGCTAAACTTACTGATTGGAATCGGGTTAGCCCGTGGGCACGGCCTTACGTAAATACGGCTTTACAGTCGGGTTCCATGGAGACGGATCAATCCGCTTTCAAACCTAAATCGTCTGTTCAACGTCAAGATATAGCCCAGTATATGATGTCTACCTTTTTCCCTAAGGACCATGTTGTCCAACTCCAAAAAGTGGAGGATGGAAAGGCTTGGATTAACGGGATTGAATATAAACTTTCGGATTCAGTTAAAGGAATCTTGCAAACCTCTAACCAGGAGATTCTCAAAGGAGCAGATATTCAATTTGTAGCATCACAGCGGACCATTGAATCGATCACCAAACTAGTCATCCATGCGAGCGGGCAAGCCCCGATAGGGCAAGCTTCCGAATTCAGTGGTAATCTTGTATTAGATGGTCATAACTCTACGATTGACGGAGACTTAACTATTGACGGTGATTACATTTCAGTTATGAATTTGAATGTCAAAAATAGCTTTACAGTTACGTCAAGCCTTGGACATGATTTCTATGCCTCTAAATTTACGGTACAAGGAAAAACATATATTCAGGGTGGTGACCAGAACACCGTATTATTTGATGCATCTGAGCTGAAGGATGTCGAGGTCTCCAAACAGGATGTCCACGTTGTCATTCAAGGAAATTCGACGGTGGATCAAATGACATTGACTTCCAATGCAACGATTGAAAATGATTCATCCTCAACGATACTGCAGTTGAATGTTCTTGCCGGTGCCCAGCAGGTAGAGTTGCAGGGGACTATTCAGCAAATGTCGGTCAACAGCGATCAGTCCGTAGCTCTGACAGGCAAGGCCTCCATTAATACATTGGCTGTGAACAGTTCCACCCCGGTCAGTCTGGAGGTAGCTGGAACCATTTCAAATTTACAAGTAAATAACTCTGCAGCAAATATTAGTGTAAGCTCCTCCAGCCAAGTCACGAATACTTCATTTGCAGCAGGTGTGTCCTCTTCGACGGTATCAGGAGTCACTACAACTTCTTCTGGCAGCTCGCGTTCTACGGTTGTGACCAATACAGCGCCGAAGTTAGTGACCAAATATGACGATCAGGCCGTAACGGTGGGCGATTCTGAACTTCAAATTGACTTGCTTGGTCATTTTACGGACGAGGAGCAGTCCGAGCTCAAATATACGGCAGTGTCGTCTAGTGCAAAAATCAGTACAGTTCGAGTAGAGGGAACAAATCTATTTATTAAGGCTGTTGGCAAAGGGACTGCAACCATTACGATTGCCGCCGATGACCAGGCCGGGAAAAAAGCGGGAACGAATTTCAAAGTTCGTGTCAATGAATCTCCTGTTTCATCGGGTATCCCTGATCAAAGCAAGCAGTTGGGGAGCGGCGACGTAAACTTATCTTTGGGATCGTTTTTTACGGATTCTGAAAATGATCCCATGACCTATGAGGTTGCGATCGATGATTCTTCCATTGCCACCTTTACCCTGACTGGTGATCAATTGGTATTAACTCCGGCAACTGTAGGACATGCCCAAGTTACCGTCAAGGCATCCGATGGTCGTGAAGGCAGCGCAAGCCAGTCGTTTCAATTGGCGGTAACTGCAGTACCTAATCAAAATCCGGTTGTAAATCAGAAGCCAGGCAACCAAACGCTTACTGTTGGCGATGCGGACTACATCCTGGATTTATCCCCGGTATTCCTTGATCCGGATAGCAATCCACTAACCATATCGGCAGAATCCTCGGATCCATCCATTGCAACGGTCTCTGTTAACGGAAACCAGGCTACGGTTCATGCGGTTTCCTCAGGAACAGCAAACATCCAGCTAAAAGCGGCAAATGGCCTTGGAGGCGAGGTTAAGACCAATTTTGATATTACCGTTAATGAACCTCCGGCATCCTTGGGAATTCCGGATCAAACGAAACAAATCAATTCAGGCGACATTCAATTATCTTTAAACAACTTCTTTACCGACCATGAGCAGGATACGTTATCATACAGCATTGATATTTCCGATTCTTCGGTTGCGACTGCAGTGTTGAATGGGGACACGCTTACCATTACACCATTAAAGATTGGCAGCACAGCAGTATCCGTTAAAGCATCTGATGTCCATGGAGGCAGCACAAGCCAGTCATTCCAAATGGAAGTAACCGCTGTTCCTAACCAAAAACCGGTTATAGATCAGAAGCCTGATAATCAGACACTGATTCTAGGCAATGCAGATTATATCCTGGATTTATCTTCTGTATTTCACGATCCCGATGGCGATCCTGTGGATGTTTCGGTAGAATCGTCGAATTCATCAGTTGCTGCTGTATCCGTTAACGGAAACCAAGTCACCGTCCATGCAATTTCTTCAGGAACAGCAACGATTCAGCTTAAAGCAGAAGATGGTCGCGGGGGCGAGGTCACTACTGATTTTGATGTTACTGTCAATGAATCCCCAGTTTCGTCAGGGATTCCGGACCAGATAAAAGAAATAAATACAGGCGATATTCAATTGTCCTTAAACGATTTCTTCTCCAGTCCTGATAGCGATATTTTAACTTACGATGTTAGTGTTTCTGACTCGACTGTTGTGACGGCTGACGTTTATGGGGATATGCTCACTCTTACACCGTTAACGATCGGTAGCACATTAGTATCGATCAAAGCAACAGATGACCGGGGAGGGCAAGTGATCGAAACTTTTAAAACCACCGTCACAGCTGGAACTCCGGAGAATCAGAATCCAGTAGAAACTAAACCTGCCGACCAGTCGCTTACTATAGGTGGTGAGGTTCACTCACTCGATTTAGGTTCCGTTTTTACTGATCCTGATGGGGATACGTTGACCTTTAAGGCAACCTCTTCCGATCCGTCCGTTGCTTCGGCGGAAATCGCTGGAGCTCAATTGAAAATTCAGGCACTAAGTGCAGGAACGACGAGCATAGAAATCACAGCTATGGATGGTCGTGGAGGTGAAACCTCAACCAGCTTCCAGGTCAGCGTCCAATCATCCGGCTTGCCTAACCCGTCTTCTAATCAGCCGCCTCAAGTAGATGCGGTCATTTATGAACAAGTGTTGACTGCAGGAGTTACGAATGCAAGAAGCTACGACTTATCTCAATTGTTCAGTGATGCTGACGGGGATGTCCTGACGTTTACTTCTACTGTTGAATCAAGCGGTATGGTAAATGCAGAGGTTAACGGATCAACGCTGACTCTTACTCCTGGTAATCAGGCAGGAAGTACCAAGGTAACGATTACTGCGGATGATGGGCATGGCGGAAAAGCCACCTATAATTTTCAGGTAACGAATGCCTCTCTTGCAACGAATGGAATTATTCAAATCCGGACTAAGCAAGGGGTCAAAGATCCGATTACTTATGACATGTCAACAGTGTTCCCAGGTGAAACTTCATTTAAAGTCTATTCGGGTACGGCAGATTCTACCTTTACTGGACCAACCCCTCTTAATGGGACGGTTTGGACGTGGAACGGGGGTGTTTTTCAATACTTCTGGGTAATCGGAGCAAACGGATCTTCTACTGTGTTTCAAGTGATCTCAAACCCTCAAGGACCGGAGGAACTGTATTTTTCTCAGTATCTATCCTTGGATAAAACCCGTACTGCCATTGAGCTGTTTTACAATCCGGTAGGAGATACTTCTAAGCCTATAGAAAATGCAGGATACTCACTTGAGATTCATCAATACAATTTAGCTACAAATACTCCTAAAGTGTGGAGCCAGCCTATTAATTCGTTTTACAAAGGTATGCCTTATATATATATCGATTCCATCTTTTATGACTTTTTCGATATTATTCCTGCGACATACTATAATGATGAGATAATGTTATTAGAGACAGATAAAAACGTAACGACAGGCTATGTTCTGAAAAAGAACGGCGTAACGATCGACGTCTTAGGTGATCCTGACGGCAAAACGCAATTTATGCCGAATAACGGGACTATTATCCGAAAATCGGGGATTAAGTCCGGTTCCTCCTCTTATAACCTTCCGGGAGAGTGGAACTCTTATCCAAGTGGAACGCTCCAATATTTTAGTCATCATACTCCATAACATTTTGTGGAATTAACGGGAAGCCGGCGATTTTTTCGTCGGCTTTTTTCTTATATTTTTTCAGATTTTAATCCTCTTACTTTGTGCTTCCTTAAAAGGCAGTAGAAGTGCATAACGATTATCGGTTTTGGAGTTTGTTTTTGATTTTAAATTAAACTTAATTTTTTTTTTGATAAAATACTTGCTAAATGATTTCATTATGTGATATATTCTTATTCCGGCCAATTAAACAAGATGTTTTGCCGGGTAGCTAATAAGCAGAATGGATTTGAAGGAAGAAGTACTTCTCGAAAAAAAAGTTATTGCAAAATTAGTTCGAATGTGATAATATATAAAAGTTGCTGTTGAGATTGATTTGACATCAAGAGAAAGTGTTTGATCTTTGAAAACTGAACAACGAGTGAGTACGGATTTTATTTATAAAATCCAATGCTGAAATTTTAGTACATGCCATCTGGCTGTATGAAATGGAAGCAAAAAAGAGATATTTTATCTCGTCAGTTTCAACATGAGCTAATCGCTCTTTCTATATTGTTTCATCTTCGGTTCTTCTCCTTGGGGCAGATGAAGATGAAACAGGTTGACGTTACTTTGTAACGTCTTTAATGGAGAGTTTGATCCTGGCTCAGGACGAACGCTGGCGGCGTGCCTAATACATGCAAGTCGAGCGGGGTTAGTTAGAAGCTTGCT
>NZ_JAKWFI010000030.1:0-689 GCF_029522175.1 Paenibacillus sp. P2(2022)
GCTCCAAGCTCTTGACTTGCCACGTAGTACGCCACGAGCTGGGTTTGACCTGTTTCGTCCGTGCGGGCCATGATGACTGCTTCTTGTACGGACTCCACCTGCAGCAGCTGCGATTCGATCTCGCCCAGTTCGATCCGGTAGCCCCGGATTTTAATCTGGTGATCCATCCGGCCCAAATATTCAATGTTGCCGTCCGGCATCCATCTCGCCAAATCGCCTGTACGATACATTCGCTCATGACCTGCCTTACCACCAGCGAACGGATGATTTACAAATTTCTCGGCCGTCAGTTCTTTACGTTTCCAGTACCCACGGGCCAAGCCTTCCCCTGCAATACATAACTCACCTGGCACACCGACGGGCTGCAATTCCCCATTCGCATTCATGATATATATTTGGGTATTCGCGATAGGGCGTCCAATATGAATATGTTGAGCATGGGTCAGTTCCTGCACGGTCGACCAAACCGTCGTTTCTGTAGGTCCATACATGTTATAAATCCGGGGACCGTTGATTTCTTGCAGTGCTGCAAGCAGCTTAGACGGCAGGGCTTCGCCCCCCACCATTATAGCCTTCACGCCTTGCAGCGCGCGGGAACCTGCTTCATGACCCAGCAGCATTTGCAGCCGGGACGGCGTCATTTGCAGCATTTCAATATGATGATGAGCAATCAATTCACCCAGCGCCTG
>NZ_JAKWFI010000031.1:0-674 GCF_029522175.1 Paenibacillus sp. P2(2022)
GTGAGGTAACCGCAAGGAGCCAGCCGCCGAAGGTGGGGTAGATGATTGGGGTGAAGTCGTAACAAGGTAGCCGTATCGGAAGGTGCGGCTGGATCACCTCCTTTCTATGGAGAATCGTTTCCTGCAATGGAAACATTCAAATCAGCAGGTACATGTACCTGCGACCGGATATTCAATTCGGTTCATCACATTCGTGTGAATGAAATGGATATCCTGAACTTACTCACTCGTTGCTCAGTTTTGAGAGTTCAAACTCTCAAGCTTGGACGAATGTTTCATTCACACATCGTGTGGAAACGAAATATTCATCAGGCTTCGCTTCGACGAAGCGAATTGCACCTTGAAAACTGGATACCGAATCGAAATTGCGTTTTAGAATATTCCTTTAAGCTGATCTTGTGTAAACAAGTGAAATAAAGGTAGCTGCCTTGAATTTCATTCACACGTGAGTGTTGAACCGAAATTCAAAGCAAATCGTATTTACGATGTAAATACTAGGTTAAGCTACAAAGAGCACACGGAGGATGCCTAGGCGCCAGGAGCCGAAGAAGGACGTGGCGAACAACGATAAAGCCTCGGGGAGCTGTAAGCAAGCTTTGATCCGGGGATGTCCGAATGGGGAAACCCGGCTGTCTTCATCGACAGTCACTACTCACTGAATTCATAGGTGAGTG
>NZ_JAKWFI010000032.1:0-666 GCF_029522175.1 Paenibacillus sp. P2(2022)
TGCACCTTCGCCAAGCTGCTCGACCTGCTCCTCCACCGGATAGTTTTCAAACACGATAATGTGGTTGATCAGCTCTTGCTTTTGCTCGGTCAAGGCTTGAATTTCATACAGCGGATACGTCTCATAATCTTGAGAAGCCAGCGCCTGCTGCTGATTCACTCTGATCAGGTCAGCAAAGGTGTCCTCAGCCTGGCTCCGGATTCGGATGGGAATGGTGTTAATGAACAAGCCCACCATATTTTCGATCCCCGGAATATCAGCTGGACGACCCGACACGACACCGCCAAAGACGGCATCATCACTACCGTTGTACTTTTGAAGCAGTAAGCCCCAGGCTGTTTGCAGTAATGTATTCGGGGTCACGTGGTACTGCTTGGCTACCATTTCCATGCGCCCTGTCAAATCCTTACCTAGATCGCACAGCACATGCTCAAATTGTGCACCGTCCGCTTTCGTGCCGACTTTTCCGGTTGGAATCGACGTTTGTTGATCATAGCCCAGCAAATAATCTTTCCAGTATGAGGCTGCTGCTTCTACATCCTGGGCTTCAAGCCACTCAATATACTGACTGTATGGAGTCACCGGGGCGAGCTTTGGTTCTCTATGTTCTACGGCTGCAAAATAAGCCTCAAACACCTCATCCGTTACCAACGCCACACACCAGCC
>NZ_JAKWFI010000033.1:0-656 GCF_029522175.1 Paenibacillus sp. P2(2022)
GTTTCAGTTCCCCTGGTCTGCCTCTCACTCACCTATGAATTCAATGAGTAGTGACTGTCGATGAAGACAGCCGGGTTTCCCCATTCGGACATCCCCGGATCAAAGCTTGCTTACAGCTCCCCGAGGCCTTATCGTTGTTCGCCACGTCCTTCGTCGGCTCCTGGCGCCTAGGCATCCTCCGTGTGCTCTTTGTAGCTTAACCTAGACTTTTCTTTCTTAAAAAGAAAATATCGATATATGCTACCTTTATTTCACTTGTTTACACAAGATCAGCTTAAAGGAATATTCTAAAACGCAATTTCGTTTCGGTATCCAGTTTTCAAGGTGCAATGATAAAACTATTGGTGGAGCCAAGCGGGATCGAACCGCTGACCTCCTGCGTGCAAGGCAGGCGCTCTCCCAGCTGAGCTATGGCCCCAAAAGAAAATATAAAATTTATGGTGGGCCCTAGTGGACTCGAACCACCGACCTCACCCTTATCAGGGGTGCGCTCTAACCAGCTGAGCTAAGGGCCCATAATAAACCACCAAAAAAAATTATTCTTTAGTGGTTGCGCTTGGCGGCGTCCTACTCTCCCAGGACCCTGCGGTCCAAGTACCATCGGCGCTGGAGGGCTTAACGGTCGTGTTCGGGATGGGTACGTGTGGAACCCCTCC
>NZ_JAKWFI010000034.1:0-650 GCF_029522175.1 Paenibacillus sp. P2(2022)
GCCTCACCGCTACCTAATTGCTCGATTTGTTCCTCGACCGGATAGTTCTCAAAAATAAGAATATGATTAATCAAATCCTGCTTAAGCTCTGACAATCCCTGAATTTCATACAACGGATACGTATCGTACACATGGGAAGCAATCGATTGCTCCTGGATGTGCTTCATCACGTCAGAGAATACACTGTCCTTATGACTGCGGATGCGCACTGGAATCGTATTGATAAACAGACCAATGATATGCTCCACATTCGGAATGTCTGCCGGACGTCCAGATACTACGCCGCCAAACACGACATCATCGGTGCCATTATATTTTTGCAGCAAAAGGCCCCAAACGGTCTGCATCAACGTATTGATGGTGACCTGATAACGCTTGGCTATGTGCTGAATACGAGCGGTTAGCTCTGCTCCCAAATCAAAATCCAGACGCTCTGCCTGATACCCTGTTTTGCCCTGGATTTTTGCCTGTGGCAAACGGGACTGCTCCTCATATCCATCCAGAACCTTGCTCCAGTAGCTGGTTGCGGCCTGACGATCCTGCTGTTCCAGCCATTCGATATATTGACTGTACGGCGTGACAGGGGCCAGTTCCGGTTGTTTATGAGCCAGAATCGCAAAATAACTCGCAAACACTTCGTTTGTCACCAG
>NZ_JAKWFI010000035.1:0-625 GCF_029522175.1 Paenibacillus sp. P2(2022)
GGGTGATGGCGTGCCTTTTGTAGAATGAACCGGCGAGTTACGTTCCCGTGCAAGGTTAAGGTGAAGAGCTGAAGCCGCAGCGAAAGCGAGTCTGAATAGGGCGAATGAGTACGTGGACGTAGACCCGAAACCGGGTGATCTACCCCTGTCCAGGGTGAAGGTGCGGTAACACGCACTGGAGGCCCGAACCCACGCATGTTGAAAAATGCGGGGATGAGGTGGGGGTAGCGGAGAAATTCCAATCGAACCCGGAGATAGCTGGTTCTCCCCGAAATAGCTTTAGGGCTAGCCTCGGAAAGAAGAATCGTGGAGGTAGAGCACTGATTGGGTGCGGGGCCCGCAAGGGTTACCAAGCTCAGTCAAACTCCGAATGCCATAGATTTAGTTCCGGGAGTCAGACAGTGAGTGCTAAGATCCATTGTCGAAAGGGAAACAGCCCAGACCATCAGCTAAGGTCCCCAAGTGTGTGTTAAGTGGGAAAGGATGTGGAGTTGCACAGACAACCAGGATGTTGGCTTAGAAGCAGCCACCATTGAAAGAGTGCGTAATAGCTCACTGGTCGAGTGACTCTGCGCCGAAAATGTAACGGGGCTAAACACACCACCGAAGCTATGGCTTGATGCTT
>NZ_JAKWFI010000036.1:0-621 GCF_029522175.1 Paenibacillus sp. P2(2022)
GACAACCAGGATGTTGGCTTAGAAGCAGCCACCATTGAAAGAGTGCGTAATAGCTCACTGGTCGAGTGACTCTGCGCCGAAAATGTAACGGGGCTAAACACACCACCGAAGCTATGGCTTGATGCTTTGCATCAGGGGTAGGGGAGCGTTGAATGCGGGTTGAAGGTGTACCGGAAGGAGCGCTGGACTGCATTCAAGTGAGAATGCCGGTATGAGTAACGAAAAGATCTGTGAGAATCAGATCCGCCGAAAGCCTAAGGGTTCCTGAGGAAGGTTCGTCCGCTCAGGGTAAGTCGGGACCTAAGGCGAGGCCGATAGGCGTAGTCGAAGGACAACAGGTAGAAATTCCTGTACCACCGTAATCCGCTATGAGCGATGGGGTGACGCAGTAGGGTAGTGACGCGGACTGATGGATGTCCGTCTAAGCAGTGAGGCTGATGTGTAGGCAAATCCGCACATCGTAAGGCTGGGCTGTGATGGGGAGCGAAAATTATAGTAGCGAAGGTCATGATCTCAGACTGCCAAGAAAAGCCTCTAGCCAGGAGAAGGTGCCCGTACCGCAAACCGACACAGGTAGGCGAGAAGAGAATTCTAAGGCGCGCGGAAGAACTCTCGTTAAGG
>NZ_JAKWFI010000037.1:0-621 GCF_029522175.1 Paenibacillus sp. P2(2022)
CATCCCCGGATCAAAGCTTGCTTACAGCTCCCCGAGGCTTTATCGTTGTTCGCCACGTCCTTCGTCGGCTCCTGGCGCCTAGGCATCCTCCGTGTGCTCTTTGTAGCTTAACCTAGACTTTTCTTTCGCAGAAAGAAAATGTCGATGTTCAATAAAGAGTGATTTTTGCCAAAGGCAAAATATCTTTCCTTATCTGCTACCTTTATTTCACTTGTTTACACAAGATCAGCTTAAAGGAATATTCTAAAACGCAATTTCGTTTCGGTATCCAGTTTTCAAGGTGCAATTCGCTTCGTCGAAGCGAAGCCTGATGAATATTTCGGTTCCACACGATGTGTGAATGAAACATTCGTCGAAACTTGAGAGTTTGAACTCTCAAAACTGAGCAACGAGTGAGTAAGTTCAGGATATCCATTTCATTCACACGAACGTGATGAACCGAATTGAATATCCGGTCGCAGGTACATGTACCTGCTGATTTGAATGTTTCCGTTGCAGGAAACGATTCTCCATAGAAAGGAGGTGATCCAGCCGCACCTTCCGATACGGCTACCTTGTTACGACTTCACCCCAATCATCTACCCCACCTTCGGCGGCTGGCTCCTTGCGGTTACCTCACCG
>NZ_JAKWFI010000038.1:0-616 GCF_029522175.1 Paenibacillus sp. P2(2022)
GCCTGATTAAAGTGATGCGCATCTACTTGCTCCTGGGCAAAGAACCAATGCTGGATGGGAGACAAAGTTGTTTCCCCGCTCACTTCTCCCTGATCTACCCTACGACTTACCTCGTGCATATGCGGTGTCAGTGTTGCGACGGTTGGGTAGCGGAACAAATCTTTCATGTCCAGCTTGTAGCCTGCCTGGGACGCACGCGATACGATTTGAATCGCCTTGATCGAATCGCCGCCCAGGTCAAAGAAATTGTCCAAAATCCCGACAGTGGGCACGCCCAGGATGGACTGCCAGATCGCTACGAGTGTCCGTTCCGTTACCATTCGTGGCGCTGCATACTCTGCACCGCTGTGTAGACTGCCTTCCGGTGCTGGCAGGGACTTGCGGTCGATTTTGCCGTTCGGTGTCAGCGGCATCTGCTCCAACCAGATGAAATACGACGGCACCATATAGTTTGGCAGCGCTTGTCCCAGCTTTTGTCTCAGCTCACCCGCTCCAAGCTCTTGACTTGCCACGTAGTACGCCACGAGCTGGGTTTGACCTGTTTCGTCCGTGCGGGCCATGATGACTGCTTCTTGTACGGACTCCACCTGCAGCAGCTGCGATTCGATCTCGCCCA
>NZ_JAKWFI010000039.1:0-611 GCF_029522175.1 Paenibacillus sp. P2(2022)
GCCGCCGAAGGTGGGGTAGATGATTGGGGTGAAGTCGTAACAAGGTAGCCGTATCGGAAGGTGCGGCTGGATCACCTCCTTTCTATGGAGAATCGTTTCCTGCGATGGAAACATTCAAATATGAAGCGTAAGCTTCAATAATTCATCATTCCATTTGTTCAGTTTTGATGGAACTTGTGAGGGGCCATAGCTCAGCTGGGAGAGCGCCTGCCTTGCACGCAGGAGGTCAGCGGTTCGATCCCGCTTGGCTCCACCAATTACAATTTCATCTATAACTGTTTGGAGATCATTAACTCTTCAGGAGTTGATTGATAATCACACAGCTTTGCACCTTGAAAACTGGATACCGAAACGAAATTGCGTTTTAGAATATTCCTTTAAGCTGATCTTGTGTAAACAAGTGAAATAAAGGTAGCAAATAAGGAAAGATATTTTGCCATTGGCAAAAATCACTCTTTATTGAACATCGACATTTTCTTTCTGTGAAAGAAAAGTCTAGGTTAAGCTACAAAGAGCACACGGAGGATGCCTAGGCGCCAGGAGCCGACGAAGGACGTGGCGAACAACGATAAGGCCTCGGGGAGCTGTAAGCAAGCTTTGATCCGGGGATG